>CAVVLD010000064.1:0-175572 GCA_963748795.1 uncultured Solibacteraceae bacterium | reverse complement strand
CTGCTCGGCCTCGCGGAGGAATATGGGAATGCGCTCACCCGCCTGGGCGAAGCGCCTGCGTGGGTTCGCGCCGCCGCGGCGATTTTGGTGCTTCTCGCCATCGAGTTGTTCACCGCGTCGGAGTCGGCCATTCCCTTCGTGTATTTTCAATTCTGAAGTGGCCGGGTGGCCGATAATATCTCTGTGCAGTGGTGTCGAACTCCCCTGGGCCCCTGGCTTGCCGCTTGCTTCGCTCTCACTGTTTACGCGCGTTCACCCCGCCCCCAAACACTCACTCCCGTGGCGCAGGGGGCGATCCACGTGGAAGGCAATCGCCTGGTGGATAGCGCCGGCCATCCCTTCCTCATTCGCGGTACTGCTCTGACGGAGTTTCGAACGCGCGGCGCGGAAACTCCGCTGGGATTCAGCCCGTATTCCTCGACTGTGTTCGGCACCATCCGGCAGCGCTGGAATATGAATGCCGTCCACATCCCTTTGAGCCTCGCGGATTATGCCGCCGATCCGGAATACCTGCAGGCCCTCGGAGACGCGATCCGGCGCGCGAATGCCCTGGAGTTGGCGGTGATTCTCTCTGCCCCCACCGCCGATCCCGCGTTTTGGCGTGAGTGCTCCGCCTTCCTGCGCGACTACCCCGATTTGATTTTTCAACTGGACGCAGGCGGGGCCGCTGGTACGCAGGAACTCATCCATGCGATTCGCACCGCCGGCGCGCAGCAGCCTGTCCTGGTCAACTGGCAGGGCGAGCGGTTGGTGGACGATCGTAACGCGATCTACCTGGTATCTCCGCGCTACGCCACTACGCGCACCGGCCAGGACCGGGACCGCCTGTTCGCGGCTCTGGTGCAGCGAGTGCCGGTTCTCGCCGGCGGCCTCGACCCGGAATTGGACGCAACTTCCAGCGAGTGCCTCTCGCTCCCCACCGATCCCAGCGACGCCGAAGCCCTGGTGGAAGCGAACCTGGACTATTTCGACGTGCACGGCATCTCCTGGGTGGCGTCGGAATTCCGTCCCGGCAAGCTGATCGGCGACTATCATCGTCTGCTTCCCACATCGCTCGAGAACGGATGGACCTGCGGGCAGCCGGATCATGTCGGATTCGGTATCGGGCAGGTGGTGCAGTTCCATCTTTGGGGCGCCGGCATGCGGACTCTTTGCCGTGAACGCCGCGGGCAATTTCACGCTTGCGCGCGGCAGTGTCGCCATCGTCTATGGCGCCATCTTTGCCGAGCAGGACATACATAACCGGCACAACCCGCCCCTCACGGAGTTGGGCAAGGTCTCCGTCCGGATCACGGACGGTACCGGAGTGCCGCGGAAGGCGGAACTGCTGTACGTTTCGTCCGGCTGGGGCCAGGCCAATTTCGTGGTGCCTCCCCAATGCGTGCCCGGTCCCGCGCTCGTCACCGTACAGCACAGCGACGGAACCACCGAAGCGGCTCGCGTCACAATCGCCGACGTGGCCCCGGGATTCTGGACCGCCCCGGCCGACGGACGCGGGCCGGTCATCGCCGTGGTGCGCCGTGCTGTGTCCGGCAAACCGCCGCGGGACGTGCAGCTCTATGAATGCCATTCGGGGAAATGCTCTTCCGTCGCCGTTCCTTTTGCGGGAAAGAGCTCCCCTGTAGTCCGGCTGTTCGGTACCGGTTTCCGCTACGCCGCGGACCTCTCGGATATTCAGGTGACCGTTGCCGGCATTCGCGTCCCCGTGCTCGCTTTCGGACCCGCCAGCGATGCCGGAGTGGACCAGTTGACCGTGCGGATTCCATCGCGCCTGCGCGGCAGGGGAGAGGTGGATCTGATCTGCTCCATTCGCGGACGGCTTTCCAACGTGGTCCGCATTAACCTCGGACTCGCCACCAGTGCGCAATACCGTTGGGACCTGCCGCCGGGATTTCCTGTGCCGCGCGTTCCCGCGGACAATCCCATGTCGCTCGTCAAGGTGCAACTGGGCCGCTACCTGTTCTACGACAAACGCATTTCGGTCAACCATACCATCTCCTGCGCCACTTGTCATCGCCAGGAGTTGGCGTTTACCGACGGTAAGCCCAGATCGCAGGGCGCCACCGGGCAAACGCTGCCGCGAAGTTCCATGAGCCTGGTGAATGTGGCCTATAGCGCCGTCCTCACCTGGAGCCGGCCGCACCTGCATTCGCTGGAACAGCAGGCGCTGGTCCCTTTACTTGCGGAGGAGCCGCCGGAACTCGGCATGAGCGGCAGAGCGCGGGAGTTCCTCGGCCTCCTGCGCGGCGATGACGCGTACCGGATCCTGTTTCGCCGGGCATTTCCGGGGGAGCCGGACCCTTTCACCATAGCCAACGTCTGCAAGGCCATTGCCTGCTTCGAGCGCAGCATCATTTCCGCCCGGTCGCCTTACGACCGTTATCACTACGGCGGCGACCCGAACGCCATTTCGGATGCGGCGAAGCGCGGCGAGGTTTTGTTTTTCACCGACACTCTGGCCGGCTGCTATCGCTGCCATGGCGGGTTCAACTTCAGCGATGCGGTGGACTACGCCGGGCGCGCCTCCGGGCCCGCCCCTTTCCACAATAACGGCCTGTATAACCTGCCAGGGCTGTTCTCCTATCCAGCGCCGAACCTGGGAATCTACGAATTCACGCACCGGGCGGAGGATGTCGGCAAGTTCAAAGCGCCGACCTTGCGGAATATCGCCCTGACCGGCCCCTACATGCACGATGGGAGTATTCCGACCCTGGAGGCTGTGATTGAGCATTACGCCTCCGGAGGCCGCAAAAATCCGAACCAGGACAAGCACGTGAGGCCTTTGCCGTTGACCCCTCAGAATCGCCGGGATCTGCTGGCATTCCTGGAATCGCTCACCGACCAGGAACTCCTCCACGATCCGCGCTTCGCCGCTCCAAAAAAGGGGACAGACGCATTTTAAAAATGCGTCTGTCCCCTTTTTCAGTTCTATTCGAAGCCCAGGTGCCAGCCCAGGCGCTCAGGATCGAACCAGGAAATCTGATCGCCAAACCAGGTTGTTCTGGACACGGCGTGATATTTGGCGGGGCGAGCCGCGGATAACACCAGGGCGCAGGGACCTTCGCCGAATTTCTGGATGCGCGCCGATAGCCAGGAATCGGCCGTCAAAGGCTGGGCGAGGACCAGCGGCGAGCCGCCGAGAAATGCCAGTTGCGCGCCAAACTCTTTATCCACCTGGCGGAGCGGTTCCGGCAGACCGTACGCCTGGCGGTACCGTTTCACGGCGGAATCCAGGTCTTTGACCGCGATCACGATCCGCGAAATGCCTTTGAAGTCGCGTGTGACCGGCTGGCCTTGCGGGAAGGCGCGTTGCGTGCGCGGGGTGAAGTCGTGGATGAGGAACGGAAAGAAGGTGCCGCGCAGTTCGGAGCCCACGTCGGAAGTCTGCCACTCCAGTTTCACGCCATCGGGCCTCTGGCGTCCGCTGCGAACGGGCGGCGCAACGGGAATGCCGGCAGATTTCAGCCGCTGGACCTCGGCAGCGATGTCCTTTTCGCGGACGGCCCAGGCACACGGGCCGGCGTCCTGGCGCAGGAATTTGGCCCAGACGTGCTCGTCCACGGCGTGAGGGTCGGCGTTCGGGCGGAGCGCCATGAGTTCCAGGTAGGCGCCATCGGGGAAGCTCACCAGGGCCATCTCGGTGGCTCCGTTGACGTGGGCGCCGCCGTAGACGCTGTGGATGCCGGCCGCGGCGAGATTGGCCTGCAGTGTTTTGATACTGGAGCCGGCGACCGTGACGTGATCGATCTGCAAATCGGCGGCACTCAGCGCCATGGGGAGGAGAGCAAGCGCAAGGAGGGGTCGCACCATACCCCGATTGTACCTACGCCAAAAGGAGCCAGTCTTATATTATGAGGCAAAGCATCAGCCGCCGGGATGAAAAGTGCTGCAAATGCAGCACAGAGGAGCGATCATGTTTAGAAACCCCGCCTGCGGTTCCCCATCCTCGCGATTTGCACAAGACCTCCCGAAGAAAATCGCTACCATCGCGGCTCTCATTCGTCACGACCGGATCTGTGAGGGTGGCTGCGCTGATCGCGATCAGCCACATCTATGCAGCCGCGAGCCTGGCACAACCGCCGTCCACGACGGACCAACCAATCTCTTATGTCGCTTCCGTCAAGCCCAACAACGCCGTGGTCGCTCGTACATTGTCTGAGTATTCCGCCGGAGGCAGATTGACCGCCACGGCTGTGACGGTGGCCTCTCTACTCCGCATCGCCTACCGCGTCCAGCCGTATCAGCTCGTGGGAGCCCCGGCCTGGACTTCTACCAGGCGTTACGATGTCGCGGCTAAAGTCGAGGATGCTCCCGCGCCGTCACAACAGACCCCCCTTCGCGCGCTGCTGTAAGATCGCTTCAAACTGGTAGTTCATAATGAGACGCGCGACCTGCCGGTATTTGCGCTGACCGTCGCAAGAAGCGATGGGAAACTCGGGCCGCAGTTGAGTAAGTCCGCTTTTGACTGTGCTGCATACTTAGCCGGCCCGCACGGCCCTCCGGAGCCCGGGCGCACACCCAACTGCGCCACCAGAATTGGTCCCGGGGCTCTGTCTGGCAAGGCCATCTCGATGGCGCAGTTGGCCGCGAGTCTGGCGCCGTTCGTCAGCCGGTTCACCGTCGACAAAACCGCACTGGCCGGGGGCTTTGACGTGGAACTCACGTGGATGCCTGACGGCCCACCCGCCACTGCGCCCGATTCTCCCGGACCCTCCATTTTCACGGCACTGCAGGAGCAACTCGGCTTGAAATTGGTTTCGGAGAAAGGCCCCGTTGCGGTGCTGGTCGTGGACCATTTGGAGCCGCCGTCGGCGAACTAGCGTCCACGCGCTTTGAAGCCTATCCCACAGTCACCTTGACGTGCGCGGGAAACAGGCGGGCGGCCTCCGCGGAGACGCCGGGAAGATCGGCCAGCTTGATCTCCTTCAGCCGCGGCAGACGAGCCAGGTGCGCGAGTCCCGCGTCGGTCAGGCCGGCACACTGCCAGAAGTCCAGCCGTTCCAGCGTGTCCATGCGGGCCAGAATCTCCAGACTGCGGTCGCTGATCTGCGTTTTGCCGGCGTAATAGGACTTCAGACGGGACAGGCCGGCGATATATTCCGTGGCGTGGTCGCCGGTATCGCGGCAGTACATGCACCACAGCGCCTCCAGTTTTTCGCAGCGGCCCACATGGCGGAAGCCTTCGTCGGGAACATCCATGGGAAGAAGCTCGCGCAACGCAGGAAAACGCGGCAGGGCGGAGAGCGCGACGTCATCCACATTCTTACAGCTCACCGCCAGGCCGCGGAGTGTCGGCATGGAGGCGAGCGCGACGAATCCGCGGCCGGTCAGGTTGGGACATTCGCGGCCCCAGAGGTATTCCAGGCTCTCGGAACGGCTGAGCGCTTCAAAGCCGGCGTCGCTGGCCACGGTCCCCTGCCCCATCAACATGCGCAGGCGCGGGAGGGCCGCGATGCGGCGCATGGCTTCGTCGTCGCAGTTCTGCCCCTGGCACGCCAGGAGTCCCAGGTTTTCGAGATGCGGGAGCACGTCGAGCCCCTCGCTGGTGAATGCCCGACAATGCCAGAAGAAGCCCAGCCCAAACAGGCCATTCAGCCCCGCCAGCCTGGCCAGCCCCGCATTGGTGAACGGGCCGTCCAACAAAAGGTGCGTCGGATCGCCGTCGGCCCGCATCAGTCCGTAACGGATCTCGCCGCCGGGCCAGGTCGCGAAGGCCGGGAACTGGTGGAACAACGCGAGCCCTTCGTCGGTGACGTGCTGTCCGGTCTGGAAGCGGCGCAGAGCAGGTTTGCCGGCGAGCGCGCGGACGGCGCCATCGCCGGTAAGCGTGCCCATCAGGTTGACATCTTGCAGGCGATCGCAGTGGGACAGGTGGGCCATCCCCGCGTCGGTGACGTTCTGCTGCCAGCACATCTGCAACCGCTGGAGTTCGGGAAGCCGGCGGAGAACCGCGAGCCCGCGGTCGGTGATCCGGCCCTTCCAGCCGCCGATGTCCAGTTCCTGGAGATGTGGGAGACGGTCCAGATGGAGCAATTCGTCGTCCGTCAGATCGATGGCGGATGCGTTCAGCCCTGGAATCCGGTGCTTCTGCATCCGGGCGCAAAGAGTGTCCCAATCCTGCTGGGATTGGGGCTCGTGGAGAGTGATGGTTTCAAGCTGCACCATGGCCTCGACGTGATGCTTGAGGCAAGCCCAGGTATCGAAACCATATTCGCGGGCCAGCGCGAACTGGGCTTCGGCGAGCGTGGCGGCGGAGTCGATCGGCGCGGAACTGGCGGAGCAGGTCTTTGGCCTGTTTCTGCAATTGCTCCAGCGAGGGTCGCGCGGGAAGGCGGCGGGCGGAATCCGGCATAACGATCTCCTTTCAAGGGCCCGTGTCCGCATAACGGGCGGAAAGAAGATCGATCTGTGCAACCGTGTGCGCCCGGTGGGCTCGGCCCTTTCCCGCGGACTGGAAGCGCCCTGCGCGCTCGAAGCCCACTCTAGCGCGACGCCGAAAGGCAAGTCAAATTCCGGCGAGCCAGGCCAAAGCAGTACCATTTCAGCAGTACCCTACAGTCTGAAAGCGGTTACGCCGATTTGTTATCTTGGAAGATAGTTCCCAGGTATGCCATTTCACATTCAGCCGATCCGGGAGTTTTTGGTTCGACCCGCCTTGCCACCATCGCTTTCACGCATGACGGAGCTGGCCTATAACATTCTCTGGAGTTGGGAACCGATTGTGCGGGCGCTTTTCCGCCGCCTCGATCCGGCTTTATGGCGGGAGTGTGGATACAACCCCGTATTGATGCTGGGCCGCGTGCCGCAGGCTACCCTGCAAAAGGCCGGCAGCGATGCCCGGTACCTGTCGCTGTACCGGCAGGCGTGCGAGACCTTCGATTCCCGCACGCGCAAGAACTCTTCCCCAAGCGATGGCAAGCTCATCGCATATTTTTCCGCGGAGTACGGGCTTACCGAAGCGCTGCCGGTATACTCCGGCGGCCTGGGCATTCTGTCCGGCGACCATCTGAAGTCTTCCAGCGATCAGGACTACCCTTTAATCGGCCTGGGGCTTCTCTATCAGCAGGGATATTTTCGCCAGCTTCTGAATCCCGACGGGTGGCAGCAGGAGCGCTACCCCATGAATGATTTTTATACCCTGCCGCTGGCGCCGGTGAAGGATGCCGAAGGCAAGGACCTGAAAGTCGCTGTCCGGCTGCCCACCGGCGATGTGTACATTCAGGTCTGGAAGCTCGAGGTGGGCCGCATCACGCTCTACCTTCTGGACACCAATATCCCCGATAACGTCCTGCCGCAGGACCGCGATATCACGGACTCTTTGTACGGCGGCGATATCGATACCCGCATCCGGCAGGAAATCGTACTGGGCATTGGCGGCATGCGCGCGCTCAAGGCCATGGGGCTCAAGCCCACGGTCTTTCATATGAACGAGGGCCACTCCGCTTTTTTGTCTCTGGAGCAGGTCCGGCTGTTCTTGGGCGATCATCACCTGAGCTTCGAAGAGGCCCTCGTGGCCGGGCGCGCCAGCAATGTCTTTACGACGCACACGCCGGTACCGGCGGGAATCGATCTGTTCGATCCGGGGCTGATGTACCACTATTTCTCGGGCTACTGCCACGAGGTGGGCATCGATTTTCAACAGTTAATGGCGCTGGGCCGCCGCAACTATTACGATCGCGACGAGCGTTTCTCCATGGCGGTGCTGGCCCTCAATACGTCGGCTTACCGCAACGGCGTCAGCCGTCTGCACCGGCAGGTGTCGCAGGAGATGTTCCACGACCTGTGGCCGCAATTGCCGGTGTGGGAAGTGCCGATCACGTCGATCACCAATGGCATTCACCTGCCCAGTTGGCTGAACGGGGATCTCTCGGCCCTTTACGATCAGTACCTGCAGCCGGATTGGCGGGAACAGTTTAACGATCCATCGCTCTGGGATCAGATCAAAGAAATTCCGGACGAAGAACTGCTGGAAGTACACCGCCGCCGCAAACGCCGCCTGGTGAATTTCGTGCGGGCGCGCCAGACTCTGGCGGCGGCGCGGCGCCAGGCGCCGGCGATGGAAGTGCGCCGCGCCAGCGAAGTGCTGGATCCTAACGCTTTCACCATTGGATTTGCCCGCCGGTTCGCGACTTATAAGCGCGCTACGCTCCTGTTCCGCGACGTCGAGCGGCTCAAGCGGATTCTGCTGCATAAGGATATGCCCGTGCAGATCGTGATTGCCGGTAAGGCGCATCCCAAGGATCAGCCTGGCAAGAGCTATATCCGCGAGGTGGTACAACTGTCGCGCGATCCGGACCTCTGGAAGCACGTGGTCTTCGTGGAAGACTATGACATGAAGGTGGGGCGCGAGATGGTGCAGGGTGTGGACCTGTGGCTCAACAATCCCCGCCGGGGCGAAGAGGCCTGCGGCACCAGCGGCATGAAAGCCGCCATGAACGGCGTTCCCAATCTCAGTATTCTGGACGGATGGTTCGATGAGGCCTACGAATCTTCCGGCGGCTGGGCCATCGGCGAGCGCGAGCCATACTCCGAAGATCAGGACGATCTGCACGCTTCGGCCATTTATTATCTGCTGGAAAATGAAATCGTCCCCATGTTTTACGAGCGCCGGGAACAGACGCCTCGCGAGTGGATGAAGCGCGTCAAGCAGTCCCTGAGCTACATCACCCCGCACTTCGACTGCCGGCGCATGGTGCGCGAATACATGACCGAGCTTTACGAACCGGCGCACGAACAGCACCTGCGTGCCCAGGATAACGACTACGCCATGGTTCGCGACAAAGCCCGCTGGAATTCCCGTATCCGCGAAGTGTGGGATCGCATTCGCTTTGTGGAGTCCGGCTCCGGTCCGGCCGCGTCGGTGGTCAGCGGAAAGCCGGTAGCGGTGCGGGCAGCCATCGACCTGGCCGGGCTTACCCCTCACGATGTGCGAGTCGAAGTAGTGATCGGCAGCATCGATAATAACGGACACCTGGAAAATACCGAAGTGATGGTACTGCCTCCGGTGGAACAGAGGGACCAGGTGGCAGTCTTCGGAAGAGACATCGTCCCGGAGCGGACGGGCCGGCTGGGGTACGCGTTGCGCGTCAGTCCCAACCACTTTGACGATCCCCTGACCCGGCCGTGTACCAGCCTGCTGAAATGGAGTTCGGTGGGGTAACCTAAAGATGGGCGTGCAAACGGTACCCATTCCGTGGTACATAGGTATTTGGGCAGGGGCGGGTGAACGTACCAGTCTTTGCCAGGCGCCACGGCGTTCCCGCGGAATCCCTCCGGTAGCCCTACGTAACCAGTCGTGCCCCTCGAATAGCGCGCGGCTCGGGTGGGGTCAATCGGGCATGCCATGCCCCGGCGCATAGAATTTTTTTCGTAGTTTGATTGTTCGAGACGTTCTTTCCCTGCTAGTTACGGAGCAACCTTCCCCATGGACAGCGATCGCAAGTATAGACAACACGGGTACATGGATTCTGACCGGGATTCCAGAGGCCCCCGTGATGATCGTCCCAAACCTCAGGGTCCCCGCCCTCCGATTGATGTGACCGGTCCCCGCCTTCCCCGTCTGGTGCAACACGTGGCGGCGGCCCGATGCTTCAACTGCTCTACGGCGCTTCCGGACGGAGTGGATTTTACCGGCACATGTCCAAAATGTAACTCGCCGTTACATTGCTGTAAGCAGTGTTCCCAATTCGAGCCTTCCACACGGTTCCAATGCCTGAAGCCCATTCCGGTACGGATTCCGTTAAAGGATAAGGCCAATGACTGCGCTTCCTTCACGCCCCGCGTGACCGTCGCCCGCGAAGGCACTGCCGGGGCTTCGGCCATGCCGCCCATGTCGGCTCCGCCGGTGAATTCAGGGCCGCCCGCTCCCAGGAATGCCGACGACGCCCGTAGCGCCTTCGACAAACTGTTTAAGAAAACTTAGTGCCGCGCCCCGCGGCTGGTCCCGCCAATTCGGCAATCAGCGCGTCTAACGCGATGGTCTTCTGAATATTGCGACGGATCAGCAGGGCAATTTCGTCCACGCGGGCCACCGCCTGCCGGATCCAGGCGAATTGCACTCGCTCCGCCAGGGCTTCCAGATCGCGCCGGATATCCTCATTGCGAATCTCGCCGCCGCCCTGCATCAGCAGTAGCAGATCGCGCAACAGCCCGTAAAGCACGGTCAGGTACAGATCCAGCTTCTCGCTCTTGCTACGGGCGATGGCTTCCGACTGGGGAATCCACGTGCCGAAGGGCGCCACCCCCGCCGCCACCCGCAACAGCGCCAGCATGGCCGACCGCCGTTTGTCGTACGTGTCCAGGTCCAGCGAAACGGCGCGCCCGGGACTGCCCGCCGCCAGCGCCATCCGGCGGTCCGGCTGGTCCAACCCTCGCGCCCGTACAAACTCCCGCATCTCGTCGCGCGAGAGCGGCGCGAATTGGAACGGCACCGCCCGCGACCGGATGGTGGGCAGCAGATCGTAGGCATTCTCCGCCGTCATGACCAGCACCAGGTGATCCGGCGGCTCTTCCAGTGTCTTGAGCAGCGAGTTCGCAGCCTGGTCGTTGGCCCGGTCCACGTGGTCGATCAGGAATACGCGCCGGCTGCCTTTGTTGGGCATGAACTGCGCGCGTTCTTTCAGGAGGCGTGTCTGCTGGATGCTGATCTGGCGCAGCGGCCCGTCAGGCGGAAACGTCAGAAAGTCCGCATGCGTGGCCAGCACCATGGGGTCGTCGTTGCGCTTGTCGGCCGGGAGTTTCTCGCGCGCCGCCATGGTGTCCACATTCTCCGGCAGGCTCAGGTCGTCGCGCTCGATGAGTTCCCCGTGACCCAGCAGGTACGCTCCCAGGCGGCGCGCCAGGGTGGCCTTGCCCACCCCTTCCGGTCCCGAGAACAGCAGCGTCTGCGCCAGGCGGCCCTGCGAGAGCATCTGTTCCAGGGCCTGCAGGACCGCGGCGTTGCCCCAGAAATCTTCAAACATAGGCGCTCACGATGCTCCAGACCTGGCGTTCGATGGAATCCATATCGGTGCGCCCGTTCACCACTTTCACGCGATCCGGCTCTGCCGATGCCAGCGCGTGATAAGCGTCGTATACCCGGCGGTGGAACTCGATCGACTGGTCGTCCATGCGGGTCTCGCAGTGCGGCTCGGCCACATTGCGCGCCCGCGCCCGCGCCAGGCTGTCTTCCGCATCCACGTCCACCAGCAGCGTGAGATGCGGCTTGAGCCCGCGGCAGGCGATCCGGTCGAGCGCCTCTACCGTGCCCGCTCCCAGTCCGCGACCGCACCCCTGATACACCAGCGAGGAATCCGTGAAGCGGTCGCACAGCACAATCTCGCCGCGCGCCAGCGCCGGCCCGATCCATTCGTCCACGTTCTGCGCGCGGGAAGCGAAGTAGAGCAGGATTTCTGTCGTAGGACTCAGTTCCTGGTTGGCGGAATCCAGCAGAATGCGGCGAATCTTCTGCGCGATGGGCGGTCCGCCGGGTTCCACTGTCTCCAGAACGGTCCGGCCCATGGCGCGCAGCCGTGCCGCCAGACGGTGCATCTGCGTGGTCTTCCCAGACCCGTCCATACCTTCGAAAGTAATAAACAGACCGCCTGTTGCCATGAGGAACTCTCATTGTAACGAAGGGCGTCCTTAGTACAATGGATCGCTAAGGAACAATCAGGATGCTGAAATCACTCACCCTTTCTATCGCTATACTCTCTCTGGCCCTGCAGGCCCAGCAAGGCGGGCGCGGCGGGGGCGCGGGAATTGCCGGCGGCCGCGTACCCACCATCGAAGAACGCGTTGCCGGCATGCACAAAATCGATGGCTATTTCCCGCTCTATTGGGACGAGCGCACGGGCAATCTGTGGCTCGAGATTTCGCGCTTCGATACGGACTTCCTGCTCTCCGACGGTCTCGCCGCCGGGCTCGGCTCCAACGATATCGGGCTCGACCGCGGCATCGAAGGCCAGGGGCGCATCGTCTCCTTCCAGCGCGTTGGTCCGCGCATTCTGATGGTGCAGGGCAATGAGACCTTCCGCTCGTCCAGTGCCAATCCGGCGGAGCGGCGCTCGGTGGAAGACTCTTTCGCCAGGTCCATTCTGTGGGGCTTCACGGTGGGAGCCGAAAGCAACGGCCATGTGCTGGTCGATGCCACGGATTTCTTCGTGCGCGACGGCATGAGCGCGGCGGGACGGCTCGCCTCGGGCGGCGCGGCATATCGCGTGGACCGCACGCGCAGCGCCGTCTATCTGCCCCGCACCAAGGCCTTCCCGAAGAATACCGAGGTGGAGGTGACCCTCACGTTCACCAATGAAGGCGCGGGCGGGCGCGGCGGTGGCGGCGCCGGACCCGCGCAGGGACCGCCGGCCATCGTGGTCGCTGCCCCCGGCGCGGCAGCGGCGGGACGCGGCGGGCGCGGCGGCGGCGGATTCGGCGGCGGCATGTTCTCCGGCACCGTGGGCAGCGTGACGCCATCGGCCGAAGCGGTCACTCTGCGCGAACATTATTCCCTGGTCGAACTGCCCGGCCCCGGCTATACGCCGCGCGTGGACGATCCGCGCGCCGGTTACGGCGGGCTCAGCTACGTGGATTACAGCGTTCCCATCGGCGAGCCCATGGTGGTCCACTACATCCGGCGTCACCGCCTGATCAAGAAGAATCCCGACGCCGCCATGAGCGATCCCGGTCAAACCCATCGAGTACTGGGTCGATCCCGGCGCTCCCGACGACGTCAGGAAGGCGCTCATCGAAGGCGCCAGTTGGTGGAACCAGGCCTTCGAAGCCGCGGGCTTCACCAACGCGTTCAAGGTGGCAGTGCTGCCGGAAGGCGCCGACCCGATGGACATCCGCTACAACATGATCAACTGGGTCCACCGCTCCACGCGCGGCTGGAGCACCGGCGGCACCATCAGCGACCCGCGCACCGGCGAGATCATCAAGGGCACGGTCACGCTCGGCTCGCTCCGCGACCGGCAGGACTACATGATCTTCGAAGGGCTGCTTTCGCCGTACATCACCGGCCTCGAAAAACCCGACATCCTGTACCAGACCGCGCTGGCGCGCATCCGCCAACTGGCGGCGCACGAAACCGGCCACACCCTCGGACTGGGCCACAACTATTACGACAGCACGCAGGGTTGGATCTCCGTGATGGACTACCCTCACCCGCAGGAGGAGTTGAAGCGCCGACGGCACCATCGATATCTCGCACGCCTATCCCGCGCGCATCGGCGAGTGGGACAAGGTGACCATCAACTACGGCTACCGGCAGCTTCCGCACGGCGATGAGCAGGCAGCCGCTCACCAAGATTCTGGACGACGCCTGGGCCAAGGACCTCCGCTACCTGACCAATCAGGATCTCGCCGCGCATCCAAAGGTGGACCAATGGTCCAACGGGGTCAATCAGGCCGACGAGCTGAACCGCATCATGAAGATCCGCCGCGCCGCGCTCAACCGTTTGGGCGAGCACACCATCCGCAACGGCGCGCCCATGGCCACCATCGAAGAGCCGCTGGTGCCGATTTTCATGTATCACCGCTATAGCGTGGAAGCGGCCGCGAGCATGGTGGGCGGCATCGACTACATCTACGGCATCCGCGGCGACGGGCGCACGCCCACAAAATGGGAGCCGGCCGTGGATCAGCGCAAGGCGCTCGACGCCCTGGCGGCCACCTTGAAACCGAGCGAACTCACCGTGCCCAAGCAGGTGCTCGACGCCATTCCGCCGCGCCCGCCGGGGTACGGCCGCCATCGCGAACTGTTCCCGCGCACCACCGGCGACGGGTTCGATCCGCTCAGCCCGGCGACCGTGGCCGCGGACGTGACCATCGGTTTCACCCTGGAACTGGACCGCGCCGCGCGCATGGTGGCGCAGCACGCCGTGGAGCCCGCGCTGCCCGGCCTGGAAGAGGTGATCGATCGCCTCACCAAGGCGGTATTCGATGCGCCCACCGCGAATCCGTATGAAGCCGAAGTGCGGCGCGCCGAAGAACGCGTGCTGGTGGACCGCGTGATGTGGCTGGCCGGCAGCGCGCCCAACGGACAGGTGCGCGCCGTCGCGTCATTGAAGCTTTCCAGGCTGGCCGCTCGTTTGAAGGCGGACTCACCCGCAGCCGAAGCCGAACTGGCGCAGCACACCCTGCTGGCCGCCGATATCCATCGCTTTCTCGATCGCCCGACGGATCCGGCTCGCCCCATGCCCGCCCCCGGCGCGCCTCCCGGAGCGCCCATCGGCGATACCGGAATGGACTGGCTCGCTCCCGTCCCGCCGTGCAACTGGAGCGCTGGATCACCCCGACTGGTGGTAAAGCCGGGGCAGCCCGGTTGTAGGTTGACAGAGTTCGTATAGACGCGGGTGTCGATCGCAATGCCGAAACGATCGCTCCGGTAAACGGCGGGAGTGACCAGGCAGGACACGGAACCGAAAAACGTCGGCATGTATTGACGGCGATTGTCGGGGAACGCAAATGAGACGAACCACACTCACGCCATCGACTGGCGATTTTCGCGCTGCCGCGCTCACTTCCCTGCGGAGTTGTCGCCCGGAAGGCCGGATTTGGAGCGATTATGGAGCCAAGGTCTAGGTCGGGGACATTCCGGCCAAGTGGACGACCGGCGCTAGCTTAGCTAAGCTAGGGCGTTTGGCAGCCAGCGGTTTACTTTTGCGGCGGTGGTGGTTCGGTGGCTTGATTCTCGTTACGTCGGCCCGGTTCTACGCGCGTCGCCTCAGTAGGTTCAGACGCCGCTCGCATATCCATCTCGCGGCGCATCCACGAAGGCCAATTCTTCGCGTCCCGCTCGACGCGCGCGAACTGTCTGTTGATCCATCCCTTTTCGAAACTCATGTCCATCAGTCCTTTGGTTCCGCCAGCCCTTTATTCCGCAGTTGGCCGAAGAAGAGCTTCACTTCCTCATTCTCAGATGCCAACCTCGCGACAGCGAATGGCATGTACTCCGGAAGTCTCGGAACCGCTTCAGTCCCTTTCCATTGGAGCAAAGCGCCATCCTTGTCCTTTCGTTTAATTCCTGAATGCCCGAAGAGATCAGAATAGCGCCTTGGCGCGACTCCCACAAATGGCTCGAAGCGTACCTTTCCTGCGCAGGAATCTACCGGATCGACCACAACAGAATCCGGGTACAACTCTTGTACGAGGCTCTTCCGGTACGGTTCAATGTACACCACTCGGGCAATTCCCGCGGCAACCAGGTGTTTCGCGCAATCGTGGCAGGGAAACGTAGTTGTATAGAGCGCGCAACCGTCTGTCGACACACCGTGACGGGCCGCGTCAGTCAGAGCAGCCATCTCTGCGTGAACGGCGCGAACGTAGTCAATTGTGCTTAGAAACTGGGCGCCCTTCATAATCGGTGGGCATCCCGAACTTGGGTCTCCCGTGCGAAGCATCTCAGCGACAAGGTCTGGGATCGAGCGTTCCGGGTGGGCGGCCAGCCACTTGGCATCTCGCAGCCTTTGAAGAATTTCAGCGAAAATGTCCTCTCGCATTCGGTCGCTCGTATCAAAGCCCCAACGAAAATCGCGACCGTCGTTTTCATCAGAACACCAGTACGCACCACCACCCGACTTGGGCACCTCGTTCATTCCCAATGCAACAAGGGGTGCCATCCTGTCGGCAGATAGCTGCGCCCACTTGGCGGGCCAAAGACGCAGAGCGGTGTGCGGCAGCCGTAGCAAGGTACATTCCCTGCTCGTCACGATTTGGCGTGAGGAAAACATTTCCAAACAAGAGTTCGATTGCCCGTTGAACTGAACTGGCCATCGAACCCTGGTCGGAGGAGTTGATGACGATGTCCGCAATAGGAAAGGTCTCTTCAACATTTTGCCCGTGCTCATCGCCGATCTCTGATTCATCACGCCTCAACAGTTCTTCGGCGCGCGTAAGGAAGTCGCCGCTCTGGTTGCTGAAACGTGACTTGGCAATTGTGCGTGCTAGATCCTGTAAGCGCCGTGGACGTGGCGAGTATGCAGCGAGAACCACAAAAGATGGGCCATAGATTCTGCGAAGACTTCGTACTTCCTCTGGACGCTTCAGCGAGTGTAGGATGTGGGCATACTGTGCCAGCGGCTTAGTGGCGTCCCCATGCTCACCTTGTCGGAATTCCTGGATGGCCATGAGGCCCAACATAGCCATTGCGTCATTACGCCCGAGCGTCTCACGCAACTTGTTCCCAGCAGTCATGTGGGCGTCGATTGCGATGTCCCGCGGCCCCTCCGGGTCCGGTAGTTCGCTCCAAGGCGTACCAGCCAAATCCCTCATCGCCTTGCTGAGCCTGTGGACCTTGGCTCTATAGCGGACTTGCGCGAGCCGATCCGCAAGGACCTGCGCGACCATACTTAAATCAGTACCCAGCGGGCCGACGAGCCCGAAAATCATTTCCGGCGAGGTGGCTGACGAATCATCCATACGCATAAATGTTTTATCTCTTTACGCGTCCCAGTGCAACCGGACCACGGCAATTCCATCGCGTCCCCCGGACATTTGCCCGTCGAACGCCCGAGGATGAGATTTGGCCAGCCGACGGTACTCGCTAATGGCGTAGAGTGGAGCAGCACGAACGATGCGACGAGCGATGTGTCAGGAGACAATCTCCACCGGCGAGTGACGATGCCCACGGCGTACGCGATAAGTTTCGAAGTCCTTACGATCGATGGTGAAGACTCTCCGCGTGCCGAGCGCTCGGCGGCGGTAACGAGCGATGCGTCCGCCAAGTCCATCGGATGATCGGCGTATAGGTCCATGAGTTCGAAGCGCCGAGCTAACCACGCTCGATCGAGGAACCACACGGACAACCCGCCGGCTTCCACGAACTCCCTCAGACGATCGGAGCCGATGCTGGCCGGTCCCGAGCATGTGAAACACCTCGGGCACCGGGGTTGTGGTGAATATGGGCTCACGGATCTCCTTCAGAGTCCCGCGGCGTCGCTTGTGCTGTTCCCTGTATCGACCAGAATCACTTCTGCAGCTTCTTACGAAGCGCCCCCACCACGCCGCGCCGCGTCTCCGTGGAGGGCGCGATCGCATATCCACCGGGACCCAGATCGAGCCGCTCGTAAAGGTCATAAGGACGCTGCCCCGATGCGTTTCGGACCTGCCGTCGCAGGGATCGGAGCCCCTCCTTCAGCGGATCTGCCGCAATGTCGCTTCGGCTTCGTCGTCGAGTCAGTCCGTCCCCTAACTCCCGGGATGATACTCGCGCTCGGTGTGTCCCTTGAGCTGCGAGCGGTAGAAGTAGACGTCGCGCAGGTCGCCGGTGGCGTAGCGCTGGCCTCGTCGTTGAAGTGTGGCGACGACGGATTGCCGCTCTCGCCGCCCGCCGTTACCGCCTTGGCGCGCACCGTCTTGCCGAACTCCACCACCGCCACGAAGCTGTTGCCGCTGGTGCCGTACCATTTCTTGGTGTCCGGGTAAGCGCGCGCGCCGAACGACGCCAGCGAGCCCCAGGTCGCCGACGTGAAGCCGACCGGAATGCTCGGCGCCCGCGTCGTCGAAAGGCGGAGCGATGTCGTCGTTCAGGCGCTGGAAGCGATTGATGTCGCCCCACGGCGTCTTCCACGTGCCGAAATCGGCCTGCAGTTGTCGGATGCCGCCACCAGCGATTGCAGAAGCTGATCGGCAGGCGCGTTGACGATGGCGTCCTCGCCCGATCCGCGCCTCCGCCGCGTCTGCCGCCGCCCACGCGCCGCCGCACATCCTCGGCCCAGAAAACCGCCAGCGACGTGGGCACGGAGTTCACGCCCCAACGCAGATCCCACTCGCGCAGCAGCGCGATCTGCTCGGCAGTCTTGGCCTTGAGCGGATTCGAGTCCGGCGTCTGGTCCCAGGCCTTGATCAGCGCGGGAATCGGCTTCTCGAACCACGTCAGATAACTGTCGTACGCCGCGGCGATCAGCGAATCGAGCGTGAAATCCTTCTTGTTCTGCAGCACCCGAACGGCGTGCAGCCCGCGCGCCGATTCGCCGCCGGTCTCGACGTACGCCGGATAGTCTTCTTTCTTCGGGCTGCTCGGCCCGGCCGCCGACCACGGCCAGTTGTTGCTGTTGTACAGCCAGCCGCTCGTGGGATTCAGCAGGTGCGGCGTCTCGTCGATCGTCAGCAGGCCCTTCCACTCCGTGGCCGGATCGCTGCCATCCACCGGCTTGGTCCAATCGAAGCTGGTATCGCGCCGCGGAATGAAGTTGCCGTGGAAGTACGCGATGTCGCCGTCGGCGTCGGCGAAGATCGTGTTGTTCGACGAGTTCGCCTTCAACTCCATCGTCTGCCAGGTACGACTTGTAATCCTTCGCCTTGGTGCGCAGGTACGACTGCTCCAGCGCCTTGATGGGCTCCTCCATCAGCCGGAAGGCCACCCACTTGCCGTTGGCCTCGCGGACGATCGGCCCGTGCTGCGTGCGATAGACGGTGAACTTCTTCTCCGCCATGCCGCTGATCGGTCTTGTACGGCACCGTGATCGGCGCTCCGCCACCGGGCCGCTCTTCGTTGCCGTACTTGTAAACGTAGTGGTCGCCCTTCTTCACCACCGTCTCCAGATACTCGTCGACGGCGTCGACGCCGCTCGAAGTGTGCATCCAGCCCGCGTGCTCGTTGAATCCCTGGTAGATGAAGAACTGGCCCCAGGTCACCGCGCCGTAGGCATTCAGCCCTTCGTCGCTGACCATCTGCAGTTCGGACCGGAAAAAGAACGAGGTGTGCGGATTGATCAGCAGCAGCGCGTGATGCGCCACGGTGTTCGACGGCGCGATGGCCGCGCCGTTCGAGCCGCTGGGCTCGGGCTCGTATAGCGGCGCGGCTCCATCTTGCCGCGAGCGCCAGGCTGGCCGGGTCCTTGCCGTAGAACGCCTGCAATTGGTTCAGATTCACCTTCTCGATATCGCCGCCGATGCTGCCCTCGGTGAAGCGTCAGCGCCATCCACGGCTCGAAGTGCTGGATCACGCGCGGCTTCACGCTCGGGATGCTTGGACAGATAGTAGTTCAGACCGTCGGCGAACGCGTTCATCAGTGTCTGCAGCCACGCCGGGCTCGCGGCGTACTCCTTCTTCAGCTCTTCGGGATCGATGAACAGCTTCATGCGCAGATCCTGATAGATCGCGACTCGCCCTCGGCTTCCGCCAGCCGGCCCATGGCGTTGATGTAGTTGGTCTCCACGCGATTGAAATCGTCCTCGGCCTGGGCGTACTCCATGCCGAACACGGCATCGGCGTCGGTCTTGCCGTAGACGTGCGCGATGCCCCAGTCGTCGCGAATGATGGTGACGTTGCGGGCCTCTCTGGCCCAACGTTCAGCTTCCGGGTTCTGGGCCAGCGCGGCGGATACCGCCAGCAGCAGCAGGACGGGCTTCAGTCGATTCATGGGTTTTGCCTTGGACTATTGTAGTTAAGGTTGCACAACCGTGGCGCGGCGAATCGCATCGAGCCGCGGATAGTTGCGGTCCAGCCAGGCGTTGCCTTCTTCGAACATAGGGCCCTGTTTGCCCGCGCGAATGCCTCCGCCCGACGCCTCGCCATACTCGGAGTTCAGCGCATCCACCACCTCCATCCCCGCGATCACCCGGCCGAGCGGCACGAACGGCTCTTTATCGTGCGTGGCGGAATTGTCGCGCGTATTGATGAAGAGCTGCGTGGTCCGCCCGTTGGGCACGGCGAATGCGAAGGCGATGGTCCCGCGTACGTTGGATTCCTTGCGCGGATCGTCTGGAATTTTGAGTTCCCGCCAGCGTTTGGAAACCGCGGGATCGCCGTTGATGCCGAACTGCACCCATCGGTCTTTGATCACTCGGAAGAAGCGGTTGTCATCGTAATAGCGGGCGCGCACCAGCTCGTAAACCCGATCGACGCCGTGCGGCGCCCAGTCGCGATGCATTTCGAGCAGGATGTCGCCTTTGGTGGTTTCCAGGCGCACGCGGAAAACCTCCGGCGCAGGCTGCGCGGCCGCTGCCAAGCCGAGCACCGAGAGCAGGAGCAGCGCCTTCATATTGCGAGGCGCCTCTTCAACTCATCGATGGGAAGCTCGTTCCAGTGCCTGCCCAGGTGCCCCGTAGTCGTCAGGCTGCGCGTGTGCATGCGATCCACATACACGGTGCCGGACAAGTGGTCCACCTTCGTGTTGCACGATCCGCGCGTGCCAGCCTTCGGCGCGAAACGAGATGGGTTCCCCCCGGTGATCCAGGCAGTCCACCTGAACCTCGGTGAAGCGCGGCACCAGCGCCGCGAAACCGGAAACGCTCAGGCAGCCCTCGAAGAACTCCACCGTCTGCCCCTCCATCCGCACGCGCGGGTTGATCAGCACCTGGAAGGGAACCGGCCTGCGCTTGCGCTCTTCCAGGTGCTCCGGCGGAATGGATCGCAGCAGGTCGGCGCGGTCTTCGATCACGGCGAGTTGCAGCGAAAGTCCGATCTGCGGAGCGGCCAGCCCCACCCCGGGCGCGTCGTACATGGTGGCCCGCATCCACTCGATCAGTTGCTGTATGCCCGCGCTGCGAATTTCGTCGCGCTCCAGGGGGCGCGACTCGGCGCGCAGCACCGGGTCGCCGATTTGCACTATCTTGAAGACCACGAAGGCGATTGTACCTTAGCTGTGACGAATCACCAGAACATCGCCGTCCTTCACGATGTACTCCTTGCCCTCCAGCCGCAGTTGCCCCTTCTCACGCGCGCCGGGGTAGCCGCCCAGGTCCACCAGTGCCTTCCAGTTCACCACTTCAGCTCGGATGAATTTCTTTTCGAAGTCAGAATGAATGGCCCCCGCGGCTTTCACGGCGGTGCTGTGCATGGGAATGGTCCAGGCGCGGCACTCGTCCTCGCCGGCGGTCAGAAAGCTCATCAGGCCCAACAGGGAATAGCTGGCGGTGATGAGACGCTGCAAGCCGGAATCTTCCAGTCCATAGCTGGCCAGATAATCGCGCTGCTCTTCGCGCGGCAATTCAGACAACTCGGCTTCGATCTTGCCGCAGATCGCCGCGGCCGCCGTATGCGCGTGTCCGGCCAGCGGACCCTGCTGGAATTCCTGCTCCCGGGCGTGCAATTTGGCGGCCTCTTCCTCCCCCAGGTTCAGCACGTAGAGCACCGGCTTCTGCGAAAGAAACTGGAATCCGCGAAGGCGCTTTTCGTCGTCTGCATCGAGCGTAAGCTGGCGCAGGGGCTGGTTGTCTTCCAGCGCGGCTTTGCAGCGCACCAGCAGGTCGAACTCGCGATCCAGCTCGGGGTTCTTGATCTTTTTGCGATCCTTATCCAGACGTTCCAGCCGCTTCTCCACCACCACCAAATCGCTCAGGATGAGCTCGGTTTCCACATCCTCCATGTCGCGGATCGGGTCCACCGACCCCTTCTCGTGAGGCACCGTTTCGTCGGCGAACAGGCGCAGCACGTGCGCGAACGCGTCCACCACGCGGAGGCTGGCCAGGTAGCTCGCATCGCGAAGATTCTCTTTGGAAATGGCCGGCATGTCCACATATTCCACCGTGGCATGGGTGACTTTGGGCGGCTCAAACAGCCGGCCCAGCGCTTCCAGGCGCTCGTCGGGAACCTTGGCCACCCCGGTGCGGGCGCTGGTGGATCCGATCTTGGTCTCCTGGTGGACACCGGTCAGGATCGTGAACAACGAAGTCTTGCCTACCATGGGCAGGCCGATAATGGCAGTCTTCATATTTGGGGCAATCTACAGGGGAACTTCCACCTGGTTGAGGATCTCTTCTATGATGCGCTCGCCCACGTCGGCGCGGCGCTGCACCAGGGTGGTGCGGGTGTTGATGACCACGCGGTGCGCAAACAGCGGCGCGGCCAGCCGCTTCACGTCGTCCGGGATGGCGTACTCGCGGCCCTCTAGAAGCGCCAGTGCCTGTACCGCGCGATACAACGCCTGCGAGCCTCGCGGGCTCACGCCCAGGGCCAGCGACTCGTGATTGCGCGTCTTCTCCACGATGGCGAGCATGTAATCCACCAGCGAATCTTCCACCGTCACGCGGTGCACGGCCTCCTGCAGGTGGAGAATGTCGTCCGCCAGCAGGCCCGAGGAGACCGAACGGGGCAATTCGCGGTCGGAGTTGCGCAAGATTTCCCGCTCGCTGGCGGCATCCGGGTAGCCGATCCGCAAGCGCATCAGAAAGCGGTCCAGTTGCGATTCCGGAAGCGGGTAAGTGCCGTGATGCTCCACCGGATTCTGGGTGGCAATCACCATGAAGGGCCGCGGCAGCGAGTGCGAATGGCCGTCGATGGTCACCTGCGCTTCGTTCATCGCCTCCAGCAGCGCGGACTGCGTCTTCGGCGTAGTGCGATTGATCTCATCGGCCAGCAAAAAATTGCTGAAGATGGGTCCCGGCTTAAATTCGAAAACCTCCGACTGAACGTTGTAGATGGTGACCCCCAGTACGTCGCTGGGCAGCATGTCGCTGGTAAATTGCAGGCGATGAAAGCGGCACGAGACCGAATGCGCCAGCGCTTGCGCCAGCGTGGTCTTTCCCACGCCCGGCACGTCTTCGATGAGCAGGTGCCCGCGCGCCAGTAAACATACCAGCGAGAGACGCACCACCTCGGCCTTGCCGCGAATCGCCGACCCGATCGTCGCTTCCAACTCGGCCAGCTTGGGGAGAATTTCTGGCGAGAATCCAGCCGGCGGGGCTTCCATTGATTCCCGCTGGGTCATTACCATTCATCATACTAAAAAAGGGGACAGTCCCATCATGAGGCAAGCCTCAGCCGCAAGAATGAAAATGGACGTCTCCGCAGGATGAACTCGCGAGAAAGTAATGAGCTCTGTTGAAGCTGCCCCCGTGGCGTCGCCGGAGAGGAGCGGATTGCCTGTACGATTGAAAGGCTTGATCGGCGGGGTTGGTAGTGACCGCTAGCTTAGCTTAGCTAACGCAACGTCAATTCCCGACCCGCGCCCGTTGCGCCTGCTTCAGAATCTGCTCCAGGACCCGCGCGAGTTCCTTCCTGTGAACCGGCTTGGAGATGAAGGCGTCCATGCCGGCGTCCAGGGCCAGTTGACGCTCGGTGCTGGAGGCTCCGGCGGTCAATGCGACGATGGGGAGGCCCGTTTGACCTGCCTGCCGGATTCGCCGTGTAGCTTCGTACCCATCCATTTCCGGCATCTGGCAATCCATGAGCACCGCCGCGTAGCGGTTGGCTAACGCCTTCTCCACGGCTTCCATTCCGTTATTGGCGACATCGCCCACGAGTCCGAAGCTCTTCAAGAGCGCCAGTGCGACCTTCTGATTCACCTGGTTGTCTTCGGCGATCAGAACCGCCAGGTCCGAGTGGAAGCGGACTCCCGATTCCTGCGGCGGCGAAGATCCAGCAACCCGTTCCGCCACCGGCAGACTGAGGGAGAACCAGAACCGGCTTCCGGTACCGGGGGTGCTCTCCAGTTCGAGACGCCCGCCCATGGCCTGGACCAGGCGGGCGCTGATACTCAAGCCGAGCCCGGTCCCTCCGAACCGGCGGGTGGTGGAGCCATCGGCCTGCGTAAACTTCTCAAAGATTTGAGTGTGCTGCCTGGCATCGATTCCGATGCCGGTATCCTTTACCGAGAAGCTGAGGACGGCCCGGCCGCCATCGGGCTTGCCGGCGGCCTCCATGACCACCTCCCCGCGCTCGGTGAATTTGATAGCATTACTGACCAGATTGGCAAGGGTCTGTCCCAGCCGCAGCGAGTCGCCTTCGACCGCCTGCGGCAAGGCAGTACATTGCACCACGAGCCGGAGCCCCTTTTCGTCCGCCGGCGCCGAAAAGGACAGTCGGACCTGCTCCAACAGATCGCCCGGGCAGAAGACCGCATTTTCCAGCACGAGCTTCCCCGCTTCAATCTTCGCAATATCCAGTAAATCGTTCAAAATAGCGAGTTGGCGATCCGCCGATTGGCGGATGGTGAGGGCATAATCGCGCTGTTGTCCGGTGAGCGGGGTGGTCAACAGCAGATCCGCCATGGCCAGGACGCCATTCATCGGAGTCCGCACATCGTGGCTGACATTCGCCAAAAACTCGCTTTTGGTCCGGTTTGCGCGTTCGGCGGTTTGCCGCGCGGACCGGGCGTGCCCGTACATCCAGAACAACAGGCCCAGGAAAACGAGGACCACACCCAGCGCAACCAGGGTATAAATGTTCTCTCGCCGCTGCTGCCGCAGATTGGCCAGCGAGCGGGCTTCGATATTCGAAAAAACAAACCACCGGCCTACGAATTTGGCGAAGCGCCCGTCTTGAAACATGAGCTCAATCTGTGCGCGGAGCCGGTCGGTCTCATTACGAAATTCCGGGGTCGAAGCGACGGCCATTTTCGTCGACAGTCCATCGATCACCTGCACGCGGAGATCGACTGTCTCACAGCCGTGCGGCCTGCGCAACAGCATCGCCTCCAGAAGACGCACCTCCATAAACGCGGCATCCGCCTGTCCCAGGCACAAGCGTTGCAAGGCGATCGTGCGATCGGGCACCGCATCCTCAAGCGATCCGGGGAAGGACGTTCTGGCGAGTTGTCTGGCGAGAGGCAGTCTCGCGATGGCAATGGTTCGCCCGGTCCAGGTGGGAGGGTCAGCGTGAGCACCGGAGCCATCGCCCTGCCATACTATCCCGTACTGGTTATCCAGCCAGGGTTCCGACGCATAGACACCCGATTGAGCGGCTGCCCGGTTGGCCCATAGCGGCCAAAGGTCTACAGAGTGATTGGCGAATGCCTGTTTAGGGCCTTCCGGATGGAATTCCCACTGGAGCTCAATATGGGCTTTGCGCGCAGCCTCGTTCAGAGTATCTACGCTGAACCCCACAGGACCCCGGCCCGGAATCCAACTCTGGTAGGGCGCCGCCTGATCCACCCCAATACGCACGCGCCGACGCTGAATTCCCCTGTCTCTGTTGACAGATGACCAGACCAGGAAGGCGATCGCGATGAGAGCGCATACGCCCAAAACCAGGGAGGCGCGGCCAGTTTTTTGACCGGCCATTCCGTAACTATATCGCCAGATAGTCAATATTACTTTAGGAATCCCACGGCTGCCGCTATGGGACGGGCCGCCGCATGAAGCGATGGAACAGCGTTGTTCCGGTCGAACGCGTCCCCTTGCGCGGCAAGGTCTCAGCTCCCACGTTGTCGATGACGGCTATCCGCCAGCGTTGCACCGCCTCGACATAATCTTCTGCAAATTGGTCGACAATCCGGCGGCATGCGAACCACTGTCTCCTGAGGTCCGCAAGCTCGGCACCCGGATTGACCTTATTGAAGTCGTTCTCGACCGCTATCGCCAGCCTCAGGCGGTCACCTGCTGCCGTCATTTCCCTTTCCAGCATCCGCATAAGCCCCCGGGCGGTTTGATTCGGCATCTGCTTACACTGAAATACTAACCACACTCATAGGGTCAAAGGAGGTTGTCTTTGGATAGTATGGTAACGGCAGCACTATAAGTGCCACGCGGACATTTCTTATCGGAACTGTAACGCATTTCCAATGCGGGCGCGTCTTAGCTGGTGAGAGTCCAAACGTGGAAATAGGGTTCATCTTCGGAGGTTCGCTGGTATTCGCCGGGTTGGTGGCGCTGTTGTTCCACCTGGTGCGCCAATTTACTACGGCACGGCCCCTTCCGGCCACCGCCGGGTGGATCGATGAGCTATCCATCGAGCGGTACCGCCCGATGCTGCGGCTGCTGGATCCGGCGGAACTCGATTTCCTGCGCGCCCAACCGGGCTTTAAGCCAGGTATGGAGAGCCGCCATCGCGCACAGCGCTCCAGACTCTTCCACGAGTACCTGCGGAATCTGGGAGACGATTTTGGCAACATCTGCGCGGCCCTCAAAATTCTCATGGTCCAATCGGCGCACGACCGGCCCGATCTCGCCTCTGTCCTGCTGCGCAACCAGATCTCGTTCGCATACGGCCTGACCCTCATTCAGTTGCGGCTGCTGGGCTACCGTTACGGTCTCGGCACTGTCGATATCGGCGAGTTATTGACGGTATTCGACGGCCTGCGCCTGGAGTTGCGGACGCTGGTCCCCTCTGAACAGGGCGCGGCGGCCTGAAACCCCGGCAGCGCCTATTCCTTGAGCACGCTATCGTCGTACCAGGGGCTGTACAAGCTGCGATCGCCTTCTTCCAGTTGGAAACCCGCATGTTCGTTCAAGTCGAGGTGGAACTTTACGCGGCGTCCGTGGCTGTCGGCATAGATCCGCCCCTCCAGTTCCCTGCCGATCAGGCCCTCCAGATCGCTGAAGAACTGTGCCGGAAATACGAAGGTCGGCCGCCGCTGGAATTCCGCCTCCGCCGCCGTCAGCACGTCGTGCGAGCGGCAATAGCACTTCGCAACGGGCACCATCCGGTCGTCCTCGCCGAGCATTCGGGCCTCGGATCGCCGGATTTTGAGTAGCCGTCCGGAACGGAGTTCCACGGAGTCGTAATCGGCCTGTTGCGCAGCCATGGCAATTTACGACAAGTATAGCTGAAATTGCGGATTCAATCTCCGAGTTGCACCTCCTTCTTAGGCTGTGATAATGTCTCCCAAACTTCGGACTCTGCTGGGAGAGTCCAACTGGAGGGGAACGCATGCTATCCGCACCCTCGCGGCGCACTGTGGAACGGGTGATTTGGGCCGCCGGCCTGATCTTCGCCGGTCGCCAACTGGAGGCGCAAACCAACCGGGCCATGATTCTGAACGATCGCGGAGTCGAAGCCGCCGCGCACTTCGATTATGCGCAGGCCGAGCGTCTGTACCGCGAAGCCATCGAAATCTGGCGCGGTATGGGGCCCTCATTCGCGCCACACACGGCAACCGGGCTTTTCAACCTGGGCTCCGTTCTTTGTAGCGAAGGGGATGTTCGTCACGGCGTCCATGTTCTGGAGGAAGCCCTGGAACTGAACCGCGGTTCCGTCGGCGCGAAACACGTACGCACGGTTCGCAACCTGAGCCTGTTGGGCTACGCTTATGTGCAGTCAGGCGACCTCGATCGCGCCGATGCGACGCTGACCGAAGCGCTGGGCATAGAAAGAGAGCTCTATCCCGACGATAGCGCGGTGTCGGAAACGCTGCTATCGCTCTCGTTATCGCGACGGTTGCGGGGGAACCTGGACGAAGCGCTGCAACTCGGCGAAGAAGGCCTGAGCGCGGCGTTACGGGTTGGCGGAGAACTCACCAGTGACGCCGCCCTGGCCTATGAGAACGTGGCCACTATCCACCGTCTCGCGGGTAGGCCCCAGCGCGCCCTGCCGCTATTTCGCAAGGCGCGCTTCATTTACGAGCGCACCCTGGGTGCTGACAGCCCGCCGTTCGACTCCCTCCTCAGCCAGGAAGGGCTGGCCCTGCTGGAGGACGGTGAGATAGCGCTGGCCGGACAGGAAATGTCGCGCGCGGTCCGTGCTTTGGTCCTGGCGGGCCCGTCCAGCGAGTATCGCCTGGCGACCGCGGAAGACAACCTGGCGATCCTCCGCCTGCGCCAGCGAAAGTTCGCCGATGCCGAACGGCTGCTGAATGACGCCCTCTCCATCGAACAGAGCCTGCCTTCGCGCCCGGTGTTCGAAACCAACACCACGACGGAACTCCTGGCCCAATTGCGCAAGGCGCAACGGCGCGACGCTGCGGCCGTCCGGCCAGGCCACTAAGCCGGCGCGTCCCGCGAGTCCGACTTTCGACTGAGTTCCTCGCGCGCGCATTGTCATATAGTGATGCGGGGGAGCTTGCTTATGAAAAAGACCAGGCCAAACAGGATCAGCCGCCGGACTATGTTTCGGAACGCGGCGGCCGCCGCCATGTTGGGACCCTTGTTCCAGGCCACCCGGGGAACGGTGAGCGCGCAGTCTGGTGTGAACCGGAATTCCGCGCCGAGCGGGCTGAAAATCACCGATATGCGCGCGTGCCGTCTGGCGGCGAATTACGATTATCCAATCATCAAAATCTTCACCAACCAGGACGTGTATGGCCTGGGAGAAGTGCGCGACGCCGGAGTGGAAGGCATCGCCCTGATCCTCAAGCCATACCTCGTGGGGAAGGACCCGCTCCTCATCGAAGCTAACCTGCGCGGCGCCAGTTCGCCAATCACGGCCGCATGGGTGGCGGATACAGCGCCGTGGATATGGCCCTGCACGACATCGCCGGCAAGGTTTACGGCGTCCCGGCCTACCGCCTCGTCGGTTCCAAACAGCGGGACCGGATCCGCATCTACGCCGAGCGCAAACGCAAAGAGATGGGCCTCACCTTTTTCAAAATGGATCTGCACACCGAATTGGTGGCGGATCGCCGCGGCGCGGTCAATGAGCGGGGCGTTGCCACGGAAAAGGGCCTGGGTTATCTTTGCGAATACATCGAAGCCATCCGCGATGTCATCGGTTGGGGCACGCCCCTCGCCGCGGATCACTTCGGGCCGCTGAACGTCAAGGACGCCATCCGTTACGCCAGGGCTTTCGAGAAGTACCAGCTTTCCTGGGCCGAAGACATGGTGCCCTGGACCAACTGGCAGGGCCTGAAAGAGATTCGCAACACCACCACCACCCCCATTCTGACCGGAGAGGATGTTTTCGGACTACGCGGCGGATTCGACGCCTTGATCGATAATCACGCCGTGGACGCCATCCATCCCGATATGGAAACCTCCGGCGGGCTGCTGGAAACCAAGCGCATCGCCGATTACGCCGCGCTGGCCGGAGTCCAGGTGGCCATGCATCACGCCGGCTCGCCCGTCGGTGGATTCGCCGGATACCACTGCGCCGCTACGTTCTCCAATTTCCTGGCTATGGAAAATCACGCCCTGGACATGCCGTGGTGGCAGGACCTGGTGACCGGCGTCCCGAAACCGATCATCGATAAAGGGTACGTCGTGGTTCCGGAAAGGCCCGGTCTGGGGATCGAACTGAATGACGACGTTGTCAAAGAGCATCTACGTCGCCCGGGGTACTTCGAACCAACCGCGATGTTCGACGACCCCATTGTTTCCGGCTTCCACCCCGGCGGCGCGTGGCCGCACTTCGACGAAAATGGAAAGTGGTGTAACTGTGTCAGCTACCAGTAGTGTGGTGCTCTGCCTGGCGGCGGCGCTGCGGTTGGGCGCGGCGGATCCCACGTTTCTCCACCGGTACATTCCGAACGTCGAACCGCGGCCCGACGATCTGACGCGGGACGGCAGGTCCGCCACCTACCGTCCGGTATTCGGCGTGGGCGATGCGCAGGCCAATCAGTTAAAGGGCATCGCGCGTTACGGCGAGTTGACGGTTGGCGCGGGCGGCGAAAGCGCCCTTGTCATCTATTCGGCTGAAGAGCAGATCTACTACGTGCTGGCGGGCTCCGCCACCCTGCT
This sequence comes from uncultured Solibacteraceae bacterium, assembly GCA_963748795.1. Lineage (GTDB taxonomy): Bacteria > Acidobacteriota > Terriglobia > Bryobacterales > Bryobacteraceae > Sulfopaludibacter. Next base: position 146,322 of record CAVVLD010000064.1, on the reverse strand, counting down.
CTACAGCGACCAAAAAGCGCCGCTGCGGAAGAACGATTTCGTGTACCTTCCGCCTGGGGTGGCGCACGGTGTGGTCAACTCATCGGACGCGGAGGTGCGCGTGCTGGTGATGGGATTCAAAATTCCAATTGGGACGGTCGTCACCCCGCCGACCAAGCTCATGCTGGCGAATGCGGACGACGTCCCACTGGTAAAGTTGGACAGTCACGGGCCTACCACGCAATTCAAACTACTGATGGGGACCACCCGGAGCACGCGCGACAAACTGGCCGCCGCCAGCCAGATGACCAGCCTCTTCCTCATGGACTTCGCCCCCGGCGGCACCAACATTCCGCATCACCACGAAATGGAGGAGGAGATTTACTACGTGCTCAGAGGCCACGGCGAGATGGTGGCCGGCGGTGGAGCGGATGGCAACGAGGGACGATACCCGGCGCGCGAGGGCGACGCTTATTTTATCCGTCTGAACGCGACGGTCGGTTTTTACAGTGCTTCGCAAGCCGGCGAGGAGCACGACCTGATTCTGGCCGTGCGATCCAGTTTTCCCTTCCCGCGAATGAGGCAGTGAATCAGTGCAGGCGCTTCAGAAGATCCCTGGCGGGTTGAAATCCGGGACTCAGGGCGATCACTCTTTGCAGGGTCGCTTCCGCCGACCGGCGGTCGCCCGCGCGCCATTGCGCCATCGCCAGGTTGGTTGCCGTCAGCACCAGGCCCGCATTTTTGGAAAGCGCATCCTGCCACAAGGCGATCGCCTCCGCATCCTGCCCGCGCTCGAACAAAATCGCGCCCAGCCCCACCGAGGCAGTCACCTGCGCGGGGTCGAGTTGCATGGCCCGGCGATACAGCGGAATGGCCCGGTCCTGCTGGCCGCTGTTGCGGTAGATTTCGGCCAGATACAACAACACCTCGGAATCGCCGGGCGAATCTTTCGCGGTCTCTTCCAGCAGCGGCAGCGCACGGCGACTGTCTCCCGCGATGCCGTACGCCAGGGCCAGATCGCGCGCCGAAGCAGTTGCCCCTCCGAAGGCCACCAGCGCCGAATCGGTCGAGGGCGATTCCGCCGCGGGGCGCGGACGGCGCGGAATCGAATGGTCGGTATACACCACGTGCTGCGCATCGGTCACCGCGCTCTTGGGCATATGGCATCCAATGCAGTCGTCCTGGCGGCGAGCCCGGTTGGCGCGCGTCTCCTTGCAGGCGTCCTCCGCGTGACAGCTTTCGCATTTCCGGCGAAACCACGCTGCCCGTTCGCCGGCACCCGGCACCGTATGCGGATCGTGACAGGTGCCGCACCACAGCTTATCCCCCGAAGCGCGCCGGCAGGCGCTTTGCGCCAGCTTTTCAAAATGGCTGGTCACGCGCATGCCGGGAGCGACTTCGTCGCGCACGAAAACGGTCACCGAATCGGTCAGGCGATCTCCCGCGCGGTAGCTATTCCACGAGGCGCCCGCGCGCATCACACGCACCGTGCCCGAGAGATGGCACTTCGGGAAGCATAGCTCCTATGTGGTGCGCCATGATGTGAGACACTTCGCCTACCAATAACTGGCAGACGAGGTGGGCCACACACGCCGATAGCTCGTGTCTTCTGGAAAGCAATGCCATGAAGGCGCCCACGACAAAAAGGCACACCACGAACTGGAATACATGAAGGCCCCACGGGGACGCCAAACCTCGCTGCGCGCTTGTTAACCAGTATGGGATCGGACGCAGCCACGTGGCGCTGTATACATAAGTAGCGCCAAGCATGCTATTTGCAACGAATCCAGCCGCCACGACCGCCGCCAGCCTGAGCGGGCTGGTCCACGCCTCAGTGTCCCGACTGACCATTCATCCACACCTGTAGAGAAAACTACCACCAGATCGTGAACTCCTATTATACTGGAGCTTCCATGAGCACCCCTTTCCAGATCGTGGTCTGCGGCAGCATTGTGCCCGACCCGCTCCAGACGCTGGAACCCGTCACTGGCTCCGGCGCGCCTTCCTTGAAAAATGAAATGATGCTGCCGGCGGTGCTGGACCCGTGGGCCGGCCACGCCCTGTTCGAAGCCGCACACCTTTCCGCGAAAACTCCCGGCAGCAAAGTCTGGCTGGTGAGTCTGGGGCCCAAGGCCAAGCTCCAGCAGGTGATGATGATGGTGGCCCAGAAAGCGCCCTTTGAACTAGTGTCGCTGGATGGTCCCGCCTCGGGCTTCTGCGACTCCTTCGAAACGGCGGCGGCCCTGGCGGGTGCAATCGAGGCGATTCCGGGCCTGGACCGTGCGCGCCTGCTCCTTTTCGGTGGCTGGGAGTCCGCCTCGCGGGGCGCCGGATCCACCTTACAAATGATCGGCGAGCGTTTGGGCATCGCCGAGCAGTTCCAGGGTGTGGACCAACTCACCGTCCGCGACGATGGCAGCCTGGAAATCCTGGAGCGCATCGAAGGCGGACAGCACCAGGTTTCCGTTTGCACCGCGCCGCCCGCCGCGCTCGGCTGGGCCACAGGCCATCTGCCGGAGCCACGCAATAATCCACAGGTCGGCATGGCCAACATGCGGACCATCATGCCGGCGTTGCAGCGCTCCAGGCCCACGCCACTGCCCGCCACGGGATTGTGTTTTGCCTCCGTCAGCCTGCCGAAACAGCAGCGCGAGACGCGTATCGTGAAGGACCTGTCGCCGGAAGAAATCGCCCGCGAAATCGTCGCCTGGGTCAAGGAGGACTGACCGTGGAAAAGATACTGCTTCTGGCCCACACCGAAACCGATGGCACCCTGGCCAAGCCCGCGCTGGAAGCGCTGGCCGCCGCGCTCGCCCTGGGCGGCGAGCTCACTATCGGCCTGACAGGCGCCGCCATCGAACCCGCCGCCGCTCAGATTGCCGGCGCGGGAGCGGTCCGCATTCTTGCCGTATGCGGCGATGCCTTTGCCGGTCCCCGTTACGCCACCGATGCCGCCGCCGCCGAGGCCCTGGCGCGCGCGTCCGGCGCTGCCCTGGTGCTGGCGCCATCCACCTCGCGGTGGGCGCGCGCCATACCCGGCGCCGCCTTCCGCCTGAACGGCCGCGTCGATACCCACGCCACCAGCCTCGCCATTCGCAACGAAGTCCCCGCCGTCAACCGCTGGTTCTATCGCCAGCGTATGGAAGCCGTGCTCTCACGCACGCAGCGCCCCTGGTTCGTGCTCCTCGATGCCGGCTGTTGCGAGCCGTGGACTGGAGCGCCGGGCACCGCTACAGTCGAACTCGTGCCGCTCGCAGCCCCTGCCACACGAACCACGGTCACCGGCGTCCAGTCGCCGAAAACCGGGGAACAGACCATTCGGCCCGACGCCAAACTGCTCTTCGTGGCCGGCGCCGGCTGGACCAAAAAGCAGTCCGACGGCGCAGTCCATGGCGCCGAAGCCGAGAGCCTGATTCGGGGTTTCCTGCGCGCATCCCAAGCCTCGCTCGGTTCCAGCAAGTCGCTGGTCGATATGAGCGGCGAGGGCGAAGCGGTCCTAAACTTCATGTCGCACCTCAACCAGATCGGCCAGACCGGAGCCACCCCGCGCCACGCCAAGGGACTTTCCACGTGTTGCCACGGTGAAGAACCGCACGTAGTGGGCTGGCGCTTCATCACCCAGCGGCGCGCTATCAACCTGGACGCCAATTGCGGCTGGGCCCGCGGCAAGGCCGATGTCCTGTACGTCGCCGACGCCTTCGCGGTCATGCGCGAAGTAAATCGCCTGATGGCATAAAACCGGCATCAGACGTTACAGTATAGATAGCGAGGTGCTGTCTTGCTGCGTCGTCTTCTATTAACTGTTACTGCGCTTATCATCGCGGTTGCCGCCGCGCCCCAGGAGCAGAGTCGCGATAACGTGCTCCGGGCCACCCTGGATAACGGTCTCCGCGTGGTGATCGTGCGGGATCCCCTGTCCCCCGTGGTCACGGTGGAAGAAAACTACCTGGCAGGCGGCAACGAAACGCCCGCCGGATTCCCCGGCACGGCCCATGCTCAGGAACACATGGCGTTTCGCGGCTGCTCCAGCCTGAGCGCGGATCAAATCGCCGCCATCTATGCGCAACTGGGCGGCAACCAGAATGCCGATACGCAGCAGAACATCACGCAGTATTTCGTGACCCTGCCATCCCAGGACTCTGGAGGTGGCGCTCCGCCTGGATTCTTCGTGCATGCAGGACGTCCAGGATTCGCAGCAGCAGTGGGACGAAGAGCGCGGCGCCATCGAGCAGGAAGTTTCCCGCGATCTCTCCAATCCCACTTATAAATTCATCACGCGCCTCAACGAGGATCTCTTCTCCGGCACGCCCTACGCCCACGACGCGCTGGGCACCCGGGAGTCGTTCGAAAAGACCACCGGCGCCATGCTCAAGAAGTTTTCACAGGACTGGTACGCGCCCAACAACGCCATCCTGGTGATTGCGGGCGATGTGGATCCCGCCGCCACGCTCGCCACCGTCAAGCGATTATACGGGCCCATTCCGCGACGTGCTGTGCCGGCGCATCCGGAAATCAACCTGCCTCCCGCCAAGGCGGACAGCTTCACGCTGGACAGCAATCTCCCCTATGAGCTGGTGTTCGTGGCCTTCCGCATGCCCGGAACCAGTAGTCCGGACTATGCCGCGGCCCGCATTCTGGGCGACGTGATCAGTAGCCAGCGGGCCGACCTCTACGGCCTGGTGCCGGCCGGAAAAGCCCTGGGCACCGAGTTCGGAATGGCGGAAACGTACCCCAAGGCCAGCGTCGGGTTCGCGCTCGCCGCCGTGCCCTCGGGAGCCGATCCGGCGCCCATCACTACCGAAATGAAGAACATTCTCGCCGGATACGCGGACAAGGGTGTGCCCGCCGACCTGGTGGACGCCGCCAAGAAGGGCGAAATCGCCGGCGCCGAGTTTCAGCGGAACTCCATTTCCGAGCTGGCCGCGACCTGGTCGCAGGCCCTCGCCGCCGAGGGCCGCCAGTCGCCCTCCGATATTGTCGATGCCATGAAGAAGGTCACGCTCGCCGACGTGAACCGTGTCGCCAAAAGCTATCTGAACCTCTCGACCGCCGTGGTCGCCACTCTGAAACCATCCGCCTCCGGGGAGGCCGTCGCGGGCAAGGGATTCGGAGGCGCCGAAACCACCACCGCTGCGCCCACCAAGCCGGTCACTTTGCCCGACTGGGCGGAGGCCTCGGTGAAACGTCTGAAGGTTCCGGACGCGCCTCCCAAACCCGCGGAGTTGACGCTTTCGAACGGGATTCGCCTGATCGTCAGGACCGAAAAGGCCAGCCCCACCGTGACCGTCGTCGGCTCGCTCAAGCATGAGCCCGATCTGCAGATTCCGCCCGGCAAGGATGGCGTCGATGAGGTGCTCGCCGAACTGTTCAACTACGGAACCACCACCCGCGACCGCCTCGCATTCCAGAAGGATCTGGACGATATCGCAGCCTCGGAAAGCGGCGGCGCCGGCTTCAACCTGAAAGTGCTCAAGCAGTATTTCTCCAAGGGCGTGGAACTGCTGGCCGATAACGAACTCCACCCCGCTATGCCCGAAGACGCCTTCAAGATCGTGCAAGGCCAGACGGCGCAACTCGCCGCCGGCACGCTCCGCAGCCCCGGCTATCGTACCAGCCGCGCCCTGGATACCGCGCTGCTCCCGAAAGGCGACCCTTCGCTGCGCGAGACTACGCCGCAAACTGTTTCGTCCTTGACCCTGGCCGACGTAAAGGGCTACTACACCAAGGTGTTCCGGCCCGACATGACCGTTATCGCGGTTATCGGCGATATCACTCCCGAAGAGGCCAAACCCGTCTTCGAAAAATGGTTCGGCGCCTGGAAGGCTACCGGACCGAAGCCCACCGTGATCCTGCCGGCAGTGCCGGTCAACAAACCGGCCACGGTCAACGTGCCCGACCCGACCCAGGTACAGGATTCGGTGGACCTGGCTTTGGAAGTGAACATCAATCGCTTCCATCCGGACTTCTTTGCCCTGCAGCTTGGCAATCACGTGCTGGGCGGCGGTTTCTACGCCACGCGGCTGTATCGCGACCTCCGCCAGAAACACGGATACGTGTACAACGTAGACAACGCGCTGCGCGCATCGGAAACGCGCGCCAGCTACTCGGTGACTTACGGCTGCGACCCGGAAAATGTCTCCAAGGCGCGGCTCCTGGTGGAGGAAGATCTCGCCGCCATGCGCACCACCAACGTGACTGCCGCCGAACTGCAGCAGGCCAAGGCGCTGGTGCTGCGCCAGATCGCCATGAGCGAATCCAGTGAAGATGCCGTCGCCGGGGGCTATGTGGCCCACGCTCTCATGGGACTGCCGATGGACGAGCTCACGCGCGCCGCGCAGCATTATTATGCGCTCACGGCGGACCAGGTCCGCGCGGCGTTCCAGAAGTGGATTCACCCCGAAGCCTTTGTCCAGGTGGTTAGAGGTCCCGCGCCCAAGTAGGGGCGGTCCCGGGAGTACAATGATTCCGGGAGGTGGACGTCTTGAAACTCCTGCTGATACCGGTGTTCGCTGTTGCCGTCCTGGCGCAGCCCCAAACACGCCCCTTCACTGGGACCGAACAGCCCGAAATGACGGCGGGTAAGCTGGTGCGCCAGGGACCTCTACTTCGCGGCACGGAAGGCGTGGAGGTGAAACTCGGCCTCCTGGTGCTGCATGCCGGCGAGGGCACCTTGAATTCGGAGACCGGCGAACTCGATCTCTCCGGCAGCGTTCACGTGACCTTACCGGCGAGAAGCGATCACAACCTGTTTCGCTACGGCTCCAGCGCCCTGGTGACCGATAAGCCCGTGGACCTCTCCGCCGACCGCCTGAATCTGAAGAACGGGCTGCTGCGCGGCACCGGACATATCGAAGTCCGGACTGCCGATGCCCGTTTGCAGGGCAGCGAAATCGAAATGTATCTCCGCACGGCGGATGCCCGGCTCTCGGGAAATGTGGATGCCGCCAGACAGCAGCGCCGGGGCTTTCCGGAGTTCCCGGCCGATATCATCAAATAGCGGGACTCGCACTCGCTGACGCTCGTGGCTCTGATCCGAGCCGCGACCGTTAGGGAGCGTGAATGCAGCCGACGCTGCTCAATTCTCCGAGGGTTTTTCCGCGGAATCGATCACGAAATATTCCACCGGCCCCTTGGCCGGTTGGAGCCGGAGGCCAAGCTGCTCGCGTAGCGCATCGAAGAGGGACGGACGATCCAGGAATCCCGGCGGGAGATTCTCTTTGGGAAAGTCGGGCGGAAGGTCCGGCACGAAAGAAAGCGTGAAATCGTAATTTCCGGTGAGACCTGTCTTATCGATCACCGGACGCCCGTCTCTCTGCAGGATCTGCCCCAGCCACCAGCAGAAGTATTGCATGGGGACGCGCGTTCCGAGCGTGACTCCGTCCTTGCTGCCCTTAATCGGAATGTCGAACGGCTCCGGCGTGTCGTTGACTTTCATCTTCGATCCCGACTTATCCACCGACAGTGTGTAGACCGCGCCTTCTTTGTACTCCTTGTGAAATTTCAGCTTGAACCGGTCCGCCAGCAGGTTCTGAAACATGATGTGCAGATCGTCGAGGCTGTAGGAGTGGTCCGCCTTCGCATCGATATCGAAGGGGTCGCTCTCGATCCAGGCGGGGCCGCCGGTGATCTGGCGCATGGGCACTTTGTACATCAGGCTGATCATCAGCTTGACCGGTACGTTCTGTGCCGAATAACGCTGGCCGCCCGGCTGCGCGCGAATCCCGCCGCCGCGGCCGCCAGGCGGAGAGGGCTTGACCGACGCTACTTCGAAGGTGAGCCGGGCCGGCTTATCCTGAGCCACCAGCGGCGCAGCCACCACAAAGGCGGCCGCAGCCAATATGCACGAAATGCGTGGAACCATGCAATTCCCCTCGCTTGATTCATCTTGGTATGTTCCTCGCGATGTTTGGATAATTCACAATACTGCCGGCACAGGAGGCATCCTTACCGCCCGGCACGTTAAGCTGAAAAGAGCATGATTCCAGCCACCACTCGCGGCGCGACGCTTCCGGTCGTCCTGGTTTTGGTAATTCTCTTCTCGATAACTGCCGCAATGAACGGCGCATATCACTCCACACGGCAGAATCGCGCCGAGTCGCTCTATCGTTCCGGCCTGGACTTGGCCGCGGCGGGTAAGAATGCGGAGGCGGTGGAAGAGTTCCGCGCGGCCCTCACCTACGTGCACAACGACACACGCTACCGTATGTCGCTGGCACGCTCCCTGATCGCATTGGGCAGGTGGGGAGAGGCGGAGAGTTACCTCTCGGAACTGCGCGAGGACGACCCCACCAGCGGCCCCATCAATTTGATGCTCGCGCGCATTGCCGTCCGCGACGGCCGCGATAAAGATGCCATCACTTTTTTTCAACGGGCAATCTACGGACTGTGGCCCGACCATCCCGCGGAGAACCGCACGGCGGTGCGTTTCGAACTGGTAGGGATGCTGGAACGCCAGGGCCAGGAAAAGCAGGTGCTGGCCGAACTGCTGGATCTTGCCGATGAGACTCCGGAGACCGACTACACTTCGCGCCAGCGGGTAGGGGAACTGCTGCTGGCGCACGGGTCGCCGCAACACGCCGAAGAAGTGTTCGAGGGGATTCTCGACAATAAGCCGACTGACACCGCGGCGGAGAAAGGCCGCGCGGACGCATTGTTCGCCCTGGGCAATTACCTGGAAGCGCTGCGGGTGTATCGCGCGGCGGAGAGTCGCGGCCTCAAGGACCCCGCCATCGCGCAACGCATCGCGGCCTGCGAGGCGGTGATCCGCCTGGACCCGACTTTACTCCGGCTCAGTGCCGGTCAACGCTTCAAGCGGGCACAGGAACTGGTCCGGCTCACCATGGAGTCCTCGCAGACTTGCGGCCAGTTGAATCCTGACCTTGCCACCACCGCTCAGAAGGATATCGATGAAAATGCCACCCGCCGGCGCGACGGAGATACTCTCAACATGCTCTCGGTGGCGGAGCAGCTCTGGCAAGCCCGGCAGGAACTGTGCGGAAGTTCCACGCAGCCCGATCCGGCGCTCGCGGCCGTTATGGAGAAGCTGCAAAAGCAATGATCCACGATCCATTCAGCAAGAGGCTGCATCTCAGCGAGGCGCAACGATTCCTGCTTCTGGCCATTCTCATCGGAATCTTCGCCGGCCTGTTGGTGGTCTGCTTTCACATCGTTATTGACTTCATCAGTTGGGACAGTCTGGGCGCGCTCTCCGGGCGTTACCGGTTCGGGCGCCTGATTTCGCCGAGCATCGGCGCGGTACTGGCCACCTGGCTGGCCACCCGCGCCTTTCCCGCGGCGCGCGGCAGCGGCGTCAATCAGACCAAAGCCGCGCTCTACATCTCCGATGGAATGGTGCCGGCCAGCACCGTGGTGGGCAAGTTTCTGGCCTGTTCCATCGCCATCGGCTCGGGCAACTCGCTGGGGCCGGAAGATCCGGCACTGCAGATGGGCGCCGGAGTCGCCTCGCTGCTGGGACGCATGTTTCGCCTGGGCCGCAAGAATATGCGGCTCATCGCGCCGGTGGGCGCCGCGGCCGGGATCGCTGCCGCCTTCAACACTCCCATCACCGGAGTGCTCTTCGTGATGGAAGAGGTGGTGGGAGCCTGGAACGCGGCCGTGGTCGGCTCGGTGGTGCTTTCGGCCGTGTCCGCCGTGGTGGTGATCCGCTGGTTTCTGGGGACGGCGCCTCTGTTCCGCGTGCCGGTGTTCGAACTGACCCACCCCAGCGAACTGGTGGTGTACGCGCTCATCGGAGTGTTGGGCGGCCTGCTCTCCGCGGCGTTTATCCGGCTTATCGAGAAGGTGAGGGAGCGGCTGGAGAAACTCCCCAAGCAATCGGAACTGGTGCAGGCGCTGGCGGCGGGGCTGTTCGTGGGAGCCGTGGGACTCTGGCTACCCGAGGTGATGGGCGCCGGGTACGACGCCATCGATTTCGCCCTGCATGACCGCTTCACCTGGGAACTGCTGCTGCTGCTGGGCGGCGCCAAGCTGCTGGTGACCCTGGGCTGTTTCAGCACCGGAGTGCCCGGCGGCATGTTCGCGCCCACTCTTTTTATCGGAGCCATGATCGGCGGCGGCCTGGGCGGGCTGGCGCATCATTATTGGCCTTTTCCCACCAGCAGTGCCGGAGCGTATGTGCTGGTGGGGATGGGGACATTTTTCTCGGGCGTCTTCCGCGCGCCCATGACCAGTATCTTCATGGTGTTTGAGGTGAGCGCCAGCTATTCCATCATCCTGCCGGTGATGATCGCCAATACGTTCGCGTATTTCGTTTCGCGGCGGCTGCATCCCGTGCCGTTTTTCACCATGCTGGCGCAGCAGGAGGGAGTCGATCTGCCGTCGGCGGAAGAGTACCGCTCCACCGAAGTGCTGCGGGTGGAGGATGCCATGCAACCGGTGCCGGCGCATGCCGTTCTGGACAGCACACCTCGCATTTATCCGGATGTGCCGCTGGATTCGGCGATGCGCCTGCTGTCCCGCAACGAAATGCTGAAGGTGGCCAGCCGCGCCGATCCGGACCGGGTCATCGGAGTCATCACCCTGGGTGACGTGCACCGGGCGTATGGCATTCAGGATAATTATTTTTGAGAAGTCTCGCTTTCCTCCGCCACTACTACTGCTGACAACCTATGATCCGTAAATGGCTGCTGCCGTTGAGCGGCCTCATTCTCTCCCTGGCGCTTCCGGCGGCGGAGCCGGGCGTCAGGGCACAGTTCGTAGGCGGCACACTGCCGCAAATAAAGGTGAAAACCTCGGCCCGGTTGAACCTCACCGGTAGCGACGAGCTGGTGTTCGCCTGGGGAACGCACGAATTGAGCATACCGTACAACAAGGTCAGCACCCTGGAGTACGGGCAGAAGGTGAGCCGGAGGTACGCCGCTGCCATTCTGATTTCGCCGGTGCTGTTGCTCAGCAAGTCGCACCAGCATTTCGTCACCTTAGGGTATGAAGACGCCGAGGGCAAGCAGCAGGCGCTGGTATTCCGGGTCGAGAAGGGCGATATTCGCAGCGTGCTCGCAGGCCTGGAGGCGCGGAGCGGGCGCCGCGTGGAATACCAGGACGATGACGCGCGAAAGAAGGGACAATGACCAAACTGACGATGTGGATTCTGGCCGCGTGCGCCACGGCGGCCGCGGCGGATGTGCCGCCGCCTCCCTCCGCTTTGCAGGAGGCCAGTCTGCGCCAGTTGCGCACCGTGCGCCGGGTCTACGTGGACCGGCTTACCGGCGGCGAGACCGCGGCGCAGATGCGCGACATCCTGATCAGCAGCCTGGCCGGCGCGGATCTGTTCATCCTCACGGAAAATCAGGAACGCGCCGATTGCATCCTGCGGGGAGCTTCCGAAGACCTGGTATTCACTGAGGTGCACCAGTCTTCCGATGGCATCAACGCGCATGCCAACCTTGGCATGGGTACGCGCAACGGCGGTTATGGCAGTTCCAGTAATTCGCGCAACAACTCGGCCGGCCTCGGCATCGGGGAGAACGAAGCCGATCATTCCGCCGAGCGCCGGCATGAAGCCATCGCGGCGGTGCGGTTAGTCAACAAAGACGGCGACGTCATCTGGTCCACCACGCAGGAGAGCCTGGGCGCGAAATTCCATGGGGCCAGCGCGGACGTGGCCGAGAAGATCACCGCACGTCTCAAAGACGATTTCGAGAAGGCCCGCCGGCTTCCGTGACTGCTGTTACCATTGGCTGAATGGCGTCCGCCCCAGGCCTGAAAACCAACTCTTCGCCCGCTCCGACCCAGCGGCTGCCGGGCATTGTGGCGCGCGCCTGGCCTCCGGCGCTGATGCTTTTCGGCGTGATCGCGGTCTTCTGGAAACTGGCCCTCACCAAGCAATACACGTTCCTGGAGAGTCCCGACCTGGCCAACCAGGTGATGCCTTGGCTGCAGGCGCAGGTATACGCCATCCGCCACTGGAGCGTGCTGCTGTGGGACCCCTACGAATGGTTCGGGCAGTCGCTGATCGGGCAGGTGCAGCCCGGAGTTGCCAGCCCTTTCACATTTCTGCTGGCGCTGGCGCCGCTGCGCGACGGGCACATCCAGCCGTTTTATGTCGGCCTGTGGTTCGTCCTGATGCACTGCGTCGCGGCGCTGTTCGCGTACTGGTTCCTGCGCGATTTGAAGCTGGCGGTCTGGCCTTCGCTGATTGGCGGCCTGCTCTACGCCACGGCCGGGTTCTGCGGCAACACCGAATGGCCGCAGCAACTGGCTCCGGGCATCTGGGCTCCGGTGGTGTTCCTGTTTTTGCTGCGCTCGCTCCACGGCCGCAATCCGCTGAAGAGCGCAGCCTGGGCCGGCGTGCTGCTTGGGACCTCCTGGCTATGCGGGCACCACGAGCCCGCCTTCATCCTGACTCTTGCCGTGATAGGCACAGGCGCCGCCGCCCTGGTACAAAGCGCGGACCGCAAGGCTGTCGCCCTGCGGCTCGCCGTGCTGTTCGGAATCATGGCGCTGGTGAGCGCGGTACAGGTGCTGCCGGCCATGGAGTACGGCAGGCAGGCCAAGCGCTGGACCGCGACCGGGGCGCTGACCTGGAAGATGAAAGTCGGCATCCCGGAACACGAAGATAGCGGACTGCCGGCGCGTGAACTGATCCACGTGGCCTTACCGGGCGGAAACGGACTGCGCACGGATCCGTTCCTCGGCATCGTGGGGCTGAGTCTCGCCGCCATCGCTATCCTGGGGGGCTTCCAGCGGTATGAGGTGCGCCTGTTTGCGGTGCTGGCGGTGTGCGCCCTGCTCTATGCCATCTCTCGTAACAACCCCATCTACGGGCTGCTCTACGTGTTTCTGCCCTTCGTGGAAAAATCGCGCGCGCCCATTGTGGCGCTGAGTGTCTTTCATTTTGCGGCGACCATGCTGGCGGCCGTCGGCGCGGACCTGCTGTTCGACCGCGTCGAATGGCTGCGTCAAAGCCGCGCGTGGAAGCCGCTGCTGTGGTTGGCCGGCGGCACTGGTGGCGCTCACGCTCTTCAAGCCGGATACCGATTCCCGATGGAACATGATCGCGTTCCTTGCTCTATTGCTGGCGGCGCTCTGCTACGCCTGGAGCGCCGGGCATGTCCGGCGCCACTGGGCCATGGCGCTGTTGGCGCTGCTGGTGGTGCTGGAACAAAGCAATGAAGTGGGCTGGGGTTGGACCAATGTCCACGACGAAAAACGGACGGTGTTCCTCAAACCGATGCTGGAGACCCAGGACGTGGGCCACTACCTGCAATGGCTGCCCGGGATCAAGCGCGTGGGCGTGAACGACAACGACGTCAAGTTCACCTTCGGCGACTGGTACCGGTTGGACGCCGCGCACGCTTTCACCGCCAGCATGTTGACGGCGACTTCCGAACTGGGCGGCTGGTGGCAGGATCGCCTGATTCGGATGTATGGCATCAACTACATGGTGAGCCGCACTCCCACCCGCGCGGCCCATCAGCAGGAAATGTTCCAGGGCTCGTCCGGCATCCGTGTGTACGCCAATACGGACGTATTCCCGCGCGCCTGGACGGTTCACCAGTTGCTGGTGGCCCCCAACGAGTGGAACGGCGCCACCATGGTGCGCGATGGCGACTTCGACCTGCGCCAGATCGCGGTGATGGTGAAGGAGACACCGAAACTGGACCGCTGCGATGGCGCCGACAACGTGACCGGTATCGTGGACAAGCCGGGCTATGTTCAGGTGGGCGTCGCAATGGCCTGCAAAGGACTGGTGGTGGTGAGCGACAACTGGTATCCGGGATGGACGGCGGAAGTGGATGGCCGGCCGGCCAGAATCTGGAAGGTCAACACCGTGATCCGCGGCGTGGTGGTGGACCCGGGCCGGCACCAGGTTGTCATGAGATACCGCCCCTTTACGGTCTACTTCGGTTTCGCGTGCCTGCTCTTGGGCCTGGGCGTGGCAGTCGTATTGCAGCGCCGCAAAAATCCGTCAGCCTGATCTGCGCGATTTTTCAGGTGCCCACTTCCAGGACCGCGTCCCAGATGTATTCCACCAGCTTTTCCATCGCGCGAATGGAGATTTGTTCGTTGTCGCTATGGGCCGTGCCGAGCGCGCCCTCTTCGCCCGAAGAGATGGGCCCGACGCCATAGGCCTGCACGCCCTTTGCCCGCAATTGCGCGTTATCGGTGGCGCCGGTGAGCATGCTGGGCAGGGTGGGAGCGTCGAACATGCGGCGCGCCACCTTCTCCAGCGCACGGTACATCGCCGTATCCAGACGCGACGGTGGCGATGCCGGGCGTCCTCCAGGCAGCGGCGGCACGACTTCCACCGAGGGATCGTCGATCACTCTCCGCAGTTCGGCCCGGAAACGGACCATATCTTCATCAGGCAGCGCGCGCACATCCAAAGTCGCTTCCGCTTCCGACGGAATCACGTTGCTGCGAAATCCGCCCTTGATGATGGTCGGGACCACGGACGTCCGCAGGATCGAATAATTCCCGGGATCGTGCAGGCGAAAGTACCGGTCGCTCGCGGGCCGGCGGGCGGCATCCAGGACGGCGCGATATCGCTCGGCTTCCTCGGGCGGAGTAATGGCGGCCAGTCCTGCGAAGTAGGCGCGCGTAGTCTCGTTCAGCCGCGCGGGGGTCTGCCAGGCGCCGGCGCGCGCCACCGCCTGCGCCAGGTGCACCACAGCGTTATCCGGCGTGGGCCTCGAACCGTGGCCGGCGGTGCCGTGCGCCACCAGGCGCATGCCGCGCGGAACCTTCTCTGTGGTGGCCACCAGCACGTGGTGGACTTTGCCGTTCAGTTCGATCGCCGATCCGCCCTCCGCCAGTGCGAATTCGGCGTCGATTTCGGGCCAATGCTCCTTCACCATGTAATCGATCCCGAATGCCGGCGGTGCCCTCTTCGCCCGCCTCCGCCAGGAAGATCACGTCGCGATTCAACTTCACGTGCATCCGCTGCAACAGCGCCAGAACCATCAGGCCGGCCAGCAGGTGCGGCTTATCGTCGCTGGCGCCCCGGGCCGTGATGATGCCGTTCTTCGGAATGGCGGCGAACGGGTCCACGCTCCAGCGCTCGCGCTGCACTCCCACCACGTCCGTATGGCCCATGATCAGGATGGGCCGCTGCGTGCCGTCGCCTTTGATGCGCGCCACCAGGTTGGCCCGCGCAGGATCGAGCGCATAAATCTGCGACGGGATCCCATCGCGCTGCAGCATCGCCTGCACGGCTTTGACCACCTTGGTTTCGTTCCCCGGAGGATTGCTGCTATCGATGCGCAGCAGTTCGGTGAAGCGCGCCACCATCTCGGGAGCCAGCTTGTTCCAGTCGACCGGGTACCGTTCCTGCGCCCTCGCAGATGCCGCCAGCAGCCAGAGGCAGACGAAAAATCTCATAGAGGTATGTTGCCATGCTTCTTGCGCGGCATCGTGTCTACCTTGCTTTCCAGCATGCGCAGGGCGCGAATCACCCGCGGGCGCGTCTCGCGCGGCTCGATCACGTCATCCACATAGCCGCGCTCAGCGGCCACAAACGGGTTGGCGAACCGCTCGCGAAACTCATCCACCTTTTGCTGCCGTACGGCGGTCTTGTCCTCGGCAGCCGCCAGTTCACGGCGATATACGATATTCACCGCGCCTTCCGGCCCCATGACGGCGATCTCCGCCGATGGCCACGCCAGGTTGATATCGGTGCGAATGTGCTTGGAGCCCATCACGCAATACGCCCCGCCATAGGCTTTCCGCGTGATCACCGTGATCTTCGGCACGGTGGCCTCGGCATACGCAAACAGCAGTTTGGCGCCGTGCCGGATGATGCCGCCGAATTCCTGCTCCGTGCCCGGCAGAAAACCCGGCACGTCTTCGAAGGTCAGAATGGGAATGTTGAAGGCGTCGCAGAAGCGCACGAAACGCGCGCCCTTCGTGGATGAGGCGATATCCAGGCAGCCCGCCAAAAATGCCGGTTGATTGGCCACGATTCCGATGGAGCGGCCGTCCATATGGGCGAACCCGACCACGATGTTTTTGGCCCAGTGCTCGTGGACTTCGAAAAACTCGCCGTCGTCCACCACGCGATGGATCACATCCTTGATGTCGTAGGGGAGCGACGGATTCCTCCGGCACCACCGTGTCCAGCGCGGCATCCATGCGGTCCGCCGGATCGGCTGTGGCGCGCCGCGGCGCGTCTTCGCGGTTGTTCTGCGGCAGGTAGCTGAGCAGTTCGCGGATCATGCGCAGGCAGTCGCCGTCGTCGGCCGCCGTGAAGTGGCCCACGCCGCTGACCGAATTGTGAGTCGCCGCGCCGCCCAGCTTTTCCTTGGTCACATCTTCGTGCGTGACCGTCTTGATCACGTCCGGGCCGGTCACAAACATGTAACTGGTGCGGTCCACCATGAAGACGAAATCGGTGATCGCGGGCGAGTAAACGGCGCCTCCCGCGCACGGTCCCATGATGGCGGAAATCTGCGGCACCACGCCGCTGGCCAGCGTATTGCGCAGGAAGATATCGGCATACCCGGCCAGCGATACCACGCCTTCCTGAATCCGCGCGCCGCCGGAATCGTTCAAGCCGATCACCGGCGCGCCGGTCTTCAGAGCCAGGTCCATGATCTTGCAGATTTTCTGCGCGTTGGTCTCGGAGAGCGAGCCGCCGAAAACCGTGAAATCCTGCGCGAATACGTAGACCAGCCGCCCGTCGATGCGGCCATACCCGGTGACGAAGCCGTCGCCCGGCACATTCTGTTCGTCCATGCCGAAGTCGCGGCAGCGGTGCGTGACCAGCTTGTCGAGTTCTTCAAACGTATTCTCGTCGAGCAGGAGTTCGATGCGCTCGCGGGCCGACAGCTTGCCCTCTTTGTGCTGGCGCTCGCGGCGCTCGGGTCCTCCGCCCTGCTCGGCGGCGGCATGGCGGCGGCGCAGTTCATCAAGCCGGTTCATCGGGACTATTGTAACGGCCCGCGTCTACCGCGCCGCAACACGAGGCTGCCGGGGCTCCACGAACCGCCCGGTTCATGCGCGCGAACCATCCGGTTAATCTCACCGTCCTCTTTGACGACCTTACATGAGTTCTGAGTCACTTACACCCGGAATTGCTTTGGCGTGTCACCTGCACTCTGCCGGCCGGAAAATGCAGAACTGGAATTGCCGTCTACGCACCTGGGAATCGCGGCGTTGCAAACGCAGAATCACTTGAGGAGGCTCAACATGAACGGCACCACTCGAATCACGCCTTGTCCCGGGAAGAATGCCCGCTGGTGTCCCGGTTGCATCATCGCCCGGACGTGCGGGGAGCGGGACGAAGTATACCGGTTACGCCATGACGCCTACCGCCGCGACGGGGCTATCGATCCCCAACCCGAGGGCCGGCTTCTCCGATTATTTCGACACCCTGCCTAACAGCTTTAGTCTCCTGGCCCGGTGTCCGGACATGGAAGCCAGGGCCACCGTGCGCATCTCCGTCGTGCGCCCCGATCTCAGTTGGCATGAGGCGCCATCGCGGCGCGTCTTTAGCGGCGATCCGGCGCTCGAGACCATGGCGGCAGAATCCTACGTGGAAGCCAGCCGTCTCTGCTTTGGACAATTGGCGCGCCGCGACGCTTTCGTCAAACTGTTGGGCCACATGGCCGCTCTGGCGGATGTCTTCGAAACGGGCTGGCTGGTGGCCTGCCCGCGCGTGGAGCACGCGCACGTCTACAAGAGCCTGTTCGGCTTTCGCCAACTGGCCGAACCGCGCCAATACTTCGGGGTCCACTTCCAGACTCAATTGTTGGGAGTACGCCGCGAGGATATTCGCTACCATGTCCGTCATCGGAACTGCATGCTGACCGCGTGGCGTGAAGCCTTGGAACACTTGCGGTCGTTGCCCGCGTTCGGGATCTGACGCTGGACGAATACACGTTCGCGGGCGTCATCGACGTCCAATCCTGACGCCGCCCTCCGCGGTTATTCCAGTCCTCCTCCGGAAAGCTCGGCGTGCAACCAGCCCTTCGCCACGGCCCAGTCGCGTTTCACCGTCCGCGGCGAAATACTCAGTGCCTCGGCAGCCTCTTCCACCGAGAGGCCGCCGAAATAGCGCATCTCCGCGATCCGCGCCTGCTGCGGCGCCAGTTCGCTGAGCCGGCTCAGCGCTTCGTCCACCGCCAGAATCTCGTCCCAACGGCCGGCCCCCGCGCCACCCCCGACTTTTTCCGGCTCCGGAGCGGTTCGCTTCCCTGCGCTGCGCCGGCGCGGCATATTGCAGCAGGATGCGCCGCATGATCTGCGCCGCGATGGCCATGAACTGCGCGCGGTTCTGCCAGTTGGCGCGGTCCTGCCCGGCCAGGCACAGGTAGGCTTCATGCACCAGCGCGGTCGGCTGCAAGGTGTGGCCCGCGCGCTCTGCCCGCAGCAGGTGCCCCGCAAGACGCCGCAGTTCTTTGTAGACCAGTGGGATCAGCTCGGCCAGAGCATCCTGGTCCCCGCTCCTGATCCTCCCCAGCAGGATTGTGACATCTCCCGGCCCCGGATCCATGCACTCCTCCGTACCATATCTGGATTCACTTTAATTGTTGTCCATTTCGGCGGTCACACCCTTCGAAAATATACATCTCCCTCACCCCAAACCACTTCCGCCACCCGCTGACAAATCTCCGCAAACTCGCCAGCTACTATCAAGTCGTGGAGAGATCTAACAAAATCGATCGAACAAGCGCCATCGTTTCCGCGGCCGCGCACGACTTCAACGAAGAGTTGACCATCATCTTCAGCAGCGTCTGCGATTCCATTTCCAGCCTCGAGCCCGGACATCCGGCCCATGCCCTCCTCCTCGAAGCCCGCAGCGCCGCGCAACGCTGCGCCTGGAAAGCCTCCGGGCTCCTCAACTACACTGCCCGCCTGGGCATCCGTCCCATCCGCAGGTCCCTGGAATCGCTACTCTGAATTCCACTCCTGTTACCCTGAAATCAGTGCGCATCCTCGGCATCGAATCCTCCTGCGACGAAACTGCCGCGGCGGTTGTCGAAGACGGCGAACGCGTGCTCTCCTCCGTCGTCGCTCAGCCAGATGACCACCCACGGCAAGTACGGCGGCGTCGTGCCGGAACTGGCCTCGCGCGAACACCTGCGCGCCATCGTGCCCGTCGTTCGCGAAGCGCTCGAGCGAGTCCGCCACCCGGCTCGAAGATCTGGCCGCCATCGCCGTCACCGTCGGCCCCGGACTGGTCGGCTCGCTGCTGGTGGGCCTCACCTACGCCAAATCCCTCAGCTTCGCGCGTTCGCATTCCGCTGATCGCGGTCAATCACATCGAAGGCCACATTCACGCCGTCGTCCTGGAAGCCAGACGCGCCGGAACGCCGGTGCGATTTCCCGCCCTCGCCCTGGTGGTCAGCGGCGGCCACACCCACCTCTTCGAGGTCCGCGAGGGCTTCCACTACCGCCTGCTCGGCAAGACGCGCGACGACGCCGCCGGCGAAGCTTTCGACAAGGTGGCCAAACTGCTCGGCTTCGGCTATCCCGGCGGCCCCGTCATCGACCGCCTGGCGCCCTACGGCGATCCCGCCGCCGTCCGCTTCACCTTCGCCAAAATGAAAGGCAATGCGCTCGACTTCAGCTTCAGCGGACTCAAAACGGCCGTCCTGCGCTGGGTCGAAGCCCACGATATGGCGGACGAAATCGCCGCCCGCCGCGACCTGCAGCGCGCGTTCCCAGACGCCTCGATCGAGCAGTGGCTCGCGTGCCGCCCCGCAGCGCACACTCGACCTTTTGGCTTCGTTCCAGCACGCGGTGATTCACGAATTGCTGACGCGCGCCGCGGCCTGCTGCCGAGGAAATCGACGCGCGCAGCCCTCATCGTCTCCGGCGGAGTCGCCTGCAACTCCGGACTGCGCGCCGCCGCCCACGCCGCCCGCCTGCCCTACCCGGTTCTACTTCCCCACCCCCGGCCTTTCCACCGACAACGCCGCCATGATCGCCGCCGCCGCCTTCCCCAAACTGTACCGCCAGGAGTTCGCCTCGCTCGATCTCAGCGCCCAGGCCAATCTCACGCTCGCCTGACTTACACGCGCCGCCAGCAACTTGGCCAGCAGCGCCGTCCGGTCCGCGATCCGGTCCGTCAGAATGCTCTCGTTCGCCGCATGGGCGCCCTCGCCCACCGCGCCCAGCCCGTCCAGCGTCGCCACGCCCAGCGCCGCCGTGAAATTACCGTCCGAGCCTCCGCCGGTCATCGATTCCTCCACCTGCACACCCAGCTCGCGCCCCAGTTTCTGCGCCAGCCGGAACAACTGCACGATGCCCGCGCTCCGTTCCATCGGCGGCCGGTTCAACCCGCCTGTGATTTCAATCGCACAGCGCTTGTCGAACGGCTTCAGGCTCCGGAACTTCTTCTCCAGCCCCGCCGCATCCTTCAGACGCCGCACCCGGATATCCACCTCCGCCTGCGCCTCCGCCGCAATCACGTTGCTCCGCGTCCCGCCCGAAATCACCCCGGGATTCACCGTAATCCCGCGATCCAGATTTGTGAAACCCGCGATCCGGTCGATCTGCCGCGCCAGTTCCAGCACCGCGCTCGCCCCCGCCGGGAAGTCCACTCCCGCGTGCGACGCCTTCCCGCGCACCCGCACCGTAAACGCGCCCACGCCTTTCCGTGCCGTTTTCAGTTTTCCCGTGAGACCGGTCCCTGGCTCCAGCACCAGCACCGCCACGCTGCGCCGCGCATTCTTTTCGGTCAGCGCCCGTGACGCCTCGCTGCCCGTTTCCTCGTCCGAATTGAGTTGCAGCACCACTTTGCGCGCCACCGGAATATCCATTTCGCGCAGCGCCTGTACGGCATACACGAAGAACGCGATGCCGCTTTTCATATCCAGCACGCCCGGCCCCCACAGGCGCCCCTCCGCCTCGCGAAACGGCATGTTCCGCAGCGTCCCCATCGGCCAAACCGTATCCGAATGGCCCAGCGCCAGTATCTGCCCGCGCTTCCCGCGGCCCGGCAGGTCCATTTCGCACACCAGTTGCGCCGCCTACTCGCTTCACCGTGGCGAACGGCGCCACCGTATCCGCCACCAGTTCCATAAAGCGGCCGACGGCCGTCGCATCGTCGCTGGGCGACTCGCATTCTACAAACCGGCGGATCAGGCCGATGATCTCCGCCTGCCGCTCCTGCACATGAGAAAGGATGAAATCCACGGTAACAATGATAACTCGTGTAAATTCGCACTTACCATTTGGCCGAAGTCCCGTATAATACTCCAAACCCGTAGGTCCCCGTTCGCTCCCGTTGGGTGATAGTCGTCTCTGCCGATGACGTGTGAGGAGGGGTGTATGCAAAAGACGATAGCTCTCATTCTGCTGGGCCTTGCCGCGGCTCTGGCCCAAGTCAATACCAGCACTTTGGACGGTCTGGTCACCGACCCCCAAGGCGCCTTCGTTCCCAATGTCGAAATCGTGGTGACCAATACCCTCACCACTCAGACTTTTAAAACCGTAACCGACGGCAAGGGCCACTGGGCCGTGCCGTCGCTGCCCACCGCCACCTACAGCATTACGGCCACTGCCCCAGGATTCAAGACTGTTACCAAAGCCGGAATTAAGATGGATGCCGGCATTCCCGCCACGGTCAACCTCCAACTCGAGGTCGGGGCGGTCTCCGAAACCGTCGAAGTCACCGGCGCAGCCGAGGTGGTTCAGGCCGCCAGCGCCACCGTTTCCAGCGACCTTACCGGACGCCAGGTGAACGACCTCCCCATTCCCAGCCGCAACGCGACCGACCTGATCGTGACCCTCCCCGGAACCCAGACGCCCGGCGGCCCTCGCAACACCACCTTCGACGGCCTCCCGCAAGCCACCGTCAACATGACCCTGGATGGCGTCAACATCCAGGACAACCTCCTGAAGAACGGCTCGGGCGGCGCGTTCTATCCCATCGTCTACCCGCAGGACCGATGCCGTCGAGGAAGTGTCCGTCACCAGCGCCGCCTCGGGCGCCGAGAGCCTCGGAGAAGGCGCCATCCAGGTGAAATTCGTCACTAAGAGCGGCACCAATGAATGGCATGGCGGAGCCTTCATGCAGGAACGCAATACCTACTTCGACGCCAACACTTACTTCAACAACATCGACGGCCTGGCGCGCGACCGCATCCTCCTCCACCAGTGGGGCGCGCACATCGGCGGCCCGATCCTCAAGAAGAAGCTCTTCATCTTTTTCAACTACGAGATCTTCCGCTTCCCGCAGTCCTGGAACGAAGCGCAGGATAAGGGCGCGCAACTCCTGGTGCTGACCGATCCGGCTCGCCAGGGCCTCTTCACCTATAAAGGCACCGGCGGCCAGTTGCAGACCGTCAACCTGTATAACCTGGCTGCGGGCAATGGTTTCGCCTCCACGCCCGACCCGCTGATCGCCAACACCCTGTCTCTCATCAATCAATCTCTTCCGAGCGGTACCCTGACCTCGCGCATCACGGCCAACGACTACAACCGGAATTACTTCAATTTCCTGGCGCCGGGCGAGCACAAGATCGATTTCCCGCAGGGCAAACTGGACTGGGTCATCAACTCCAAGCACCACTGGGAAGCCACCGGCGGCGTCAATCCCTACCGGCTGTTTCCCGACGGCATCAACGGCGTCATTCCGGTCTTCCCCGGCAGCGGCACCGTGCTCGGG
The DNA here is from genome assembly GCA_963748795.1 of uncultured Solibacteraceae bacterium. Lineage (GTDB taxonomy): Bacteria > Acidobacteriota > Terriglobia > Bryobacterales > Bryobacteraceae > Sulfopaludibacter. The sequence goes on along the minus strand of CAVVLD010000064.1, from coordinate 123,770 downwards.
CTCGAAGGTGAACGCCGGACAGCGCGAAGCCTTCTGGACCGGTTCCACCGCCCTGCGCTCCGCCTGGAACTCCTATTGGACCAGCGAGATTCGCTTCGGCATGTCTTCCGGTAACGTCCTCTTCTTCAACGATGTCACGCCCAACCTCTTCTCGCCCTGGAGAGGCTTTGCGCCCAATATGGCCGGGCTATGTCACCGTTCCCTACAACGCCAGCAGCTTTTCGCGGCGCAACAATCCCATCAAGCAGTTGACCGGCAGCGCCACCTGGTTGCACGGCAGCCACCTGGTGAACATGGGCGGAAGCTTCTCCCAGATCAATGAATGGACCTCCAGCGACGGGACGCAGGTGATTCCACGCGTGTCCTTCGGCATTCAAAGCACCGATCCGGCTCTCTCCATGTTCAACTCCGCCAATTTTCCCGGCAGCGCTTCCAGCGACCTCGCCAACGCCGAGAATCTCTATGCGCTGCTCACCGGGCGCGTCTCTTCCATCACTCGCTCCGTCGTCCTGGGCGAGCAGAATAAGACCTATGGCCCCAACGCCACCATCGGCCGGCTGCGAGTCAGAGAGTTCGGTCTGTATGTGCAGGATAGTTGGAAAGTCAAACCCAACCTGACCCTGACTTATGGCTTCCGGCTGGAGAATCAGTTCCCGTTCCACGTCTTTAATAACACTTACACACGGCCCGGATATGCGGGCCTGTATGGGATCTCGGGCGTCGGACAACCTCTTCCAGCCCGGCGCGACAGGCGGCGCCGTCCCCGTTCTCCAGCCGGTTACCAGCGATACTACCGGCTACTCCCCCACGCATTTCCCGTCGCCCACCGTGGGCGTGGCATACGTCACTTCCCAAGCGTGAGGGCCTGCTCGGCAAGCTGGTGGGGCGCGATTCGGTGCTGCGCGGCGGTTTCGCTATCGCCAGCGTGCGGGAACAGTTCACCATTCCGTGGAGCAGCAACCAGGGCGTCAGTCTCAACACCAGCGTCGATCCCATCTCCACCAACACCGCCGCCTTCGGTCCCGCAGGCAGTGTGCTTTTCAGCAACCCGGCTCTTCCCGCGGCGAGTTACCCTCCAGCCCCAGCTTATCCGCTGGCTGTGCGGCCGGGTAATTCGATTTACGACTACAATCCCGACTTGAAGAGCCGCTACGTAGAGTCGTGGAATGTCGGCTTTCAGCGGTCCCTGACTCCTGACACGGTACTCGAAGTGCGCTACGTGGGCAACCATTCGGCGCGCGCCTGGACTACCATCAATCTGAACGAGATCAACGTGGTCGAGAACGGCTTCAATACCCAGTTTCTGGCCGCGCAGAATAACCTCGCCATCGCCAACGGAGTCACGGTCCCGCAACTGGCTACTTTGAATACGCTGAAGAGCACCAATTTCTTCAATACCGGATTGCCCGGTCAGCAGGCCATTCCCATCATCTCCACCGCACTCGCCAGTGCCAGTAACTCGCAGTTGGCGAATTATGTAGCTCAGGGACAGTCCGGCGCCTTGGCCAACAGCATCGCCGGTAATACCGGTCAGATGGCCCGCCTGGTAGCCGCCAATTATTCCGCGAACCTGTTTCAGGCCAACCCCGCGACCGGCGGTTCAGCGGCGAACCTCACTACCAACCAGGGCGGCAGTACTTATAACTCGATGCAGGTCGAACTCCGCCGCCGGCTGGCCAAGGGATTATTGGCCGGCGCCAGTTATGCATGGTCCCACTCGCTGTATACCGGGAACATTCTCTCGTTGCGAGACATGGAAGGCGTCACTTACCCTTCGCCCTTCGATCAACGCCACACCATCAAGTTGAATTGGGTATACGAATTGCCGTGGGGACCCGGGCGCCAGTTCCTGAGTTCTGTCGGCAATCCCATACTCCGCAAAGCGGTGGAAGGTTGGCAGGTTTCCGGTATCACACGCATTCAGTCCGGAACGCCTTCCGAATTGCTGAGCGGCCGCCAGACGTTCAACGGTGCCGATGGCGGCGTGGTGTTGCACAATCTGACCACCAGCCAGTTGCAGAGCATGATGAGCATTCAGAAACTGGGAAATGGAATCGTGAACTACCTGCCGCAATCGCTCATCACCAATACCCTGGCCGCGTTCCAGTTGGTGCCCACCCCGCTCGATCCCAATGCGCCGTACATCGGCCCCGCCAACACGCCCGGCCAGTTCGGCGACCAGGTGTTCATGTACGGCCCGTGGTTCCAGACGTGGGATGTCAGCCTCGCCAAGCGCACCAAAATCGGCGAACGGCAGTCCATCGAGTTTCGCGCCCAGGCGCTGAACATCTTCAATCACCCGAACTTCTTCCTGGTGCCCAACAGTTCCGGCAACATCACCATGAGTAATCTGTTTGGCCAGACGCGCAACGCCTATAACGACATCAATTCCACGAATGATCCCGGCTCGCGCATTCTGGAATTCCAGCTCCGTTACTCCTTTTAGCTAACCAGCCGCAGGCGGGGCAAGTTTGAGCTTGCCCCTTCCTCTCTGACCCCGTTAAACTCTTGGTTATCAAGCATTTGTTAACTTCAGGCCGACTCGGCCGTACTATGCGTTCTGATGTTTGACGGCTTCGGAAATATCTGGATAATAGGTACTTTAAGTCCGTAATCATCCTGCCTGCCTTCGCAGCCGCCGCGCACACGGATCGACCCGCCTCCCGGGTGTTCGTCGCCGCCCGGTCCATCATCGAGGAGAAACCCATGCACTTACCGCTACCTTCGCGCCATTCCTCTCTGCGTGCCCTCGTGCTTGCCGGCGCCGCGACATGCTGCCTCCATGCCGCGACCATCAATGCCGCGTACTGGGCCGATGCCACGACCGATTCCTCGGGCAACTACACCAATTCGCCGGTGGCCTTTCAGATTGGAAACAGCGTAGCCGGAGTCATTCCCACCGACGCCAGTCAGACGCAGCCCGAATTGGATGTGATCAATTACTTCCGTACCATCGGTCAGAACGGCGCCTCCACGGCTTACGATGGCACGCTGCTGGGAGATCTAACCGGTTATACCGGCCTGACCGCGACCTTCCGCATCAATGACAGTGTGCTCGCCGCGGGAGCTGCCTTCGCCGCGTCAAGCATTGTGGGCGATACCTATGACGGACAAGTCGGCAGCAACGCCGGCATCCGGCTGATGTTCATGGGCGGATACCTGAGCGACGGCACTCCGAACGAATGGTGGTCCGACACTGCGGTAGCTTACGTCACCTCGATGATGAACGGCCAGGACGTGACCCTGACTATAGACTTCGATCCATCCTTGTGGAGCAATTATTACGGCCACGTCGGAACCCAAAACCCGGACACCACTAACGAGTTCGATACCGCGCTCGCCGGCGTGACCCGGCTCGGCCTCTCGTTCGGAAGCGGCTACTGGTTCAGCAATGGCTTCGCCTTCAATACTGGAGGTTCCGCCAACATTCAACTCGACAGTATCGGCACCCTGGGCGGGTCTCCCGAGCCCAGGCCCTCACCCACGCCCGAGCCCGCCACGTTGGCCCTGCTGGGCGGCGCTCTCGTCGGATTGGGCCTCTTCCGCCGCCCGTCGCGCTCCCGCTAATACCGCCCACAATATGAATGACCACCGGCTCGCTGGGCTCTTTAGACAGGAGAGTCAGCGGCGGGGAATGCGTTGGTGGTATTTCCATGCGTCGGCGCTTATGGTTAGAACTTTAGCTTCAGCGCGAGTTGCATCGAACGCGGCCCGGTTGTGCTGGCGACGATCTGGGAAACGTTGGCGCTGCTCAGCGAGTTCACAGGGTTGGCGAAGCTGGCGTGGTTCAACAGATTGAAAAACTCGGCACGGAACTCGAGGGCCTTTCGTTCCGCCAGCCGGACGGACTTGATTAGGGACAGATCGATATCGCTTTGATCCGGGCCGCGGAGGATATTCCGGCCGGTGGTGCCGAAGTCGCCGGGCGCGGTGGCTGGAACGAAGCAGGACACGTTGAAATAGCCGTTCAGGCGGCCTTCTACGCCGTCGCTGCCGGCGGGATTGCACCTGGGCAATGCGGGATTCCAATCGGCACGCGCGTTCACAAACGCCGTGGAACTGGTGAGCACAGAGAACGGTGTGCCGCTCTGTACGGTGGCGATGACCGCCAGGGCCCAGCCTTCGCCGATGCGGCGCGCTACGGCGCTTTGCCTCGCCCACGGGTTAGGCACGGTGTAGACACCGCTGAGGACCAAACGCTGGCGGCGATCGAAATCCGAGCTGGCGTAATTTTTGAGCACATACTGTTGACCGGGAACGGCGTTCACGTCGCTGGTGCCGCTAGGGTCGCCGGAGAAGTCGTCTAGCGAATGGCTGTAGGTATAAGCTACCATGCCCTGCAGCGCGTTCGTCAGATGCTTGGTAAGACTGGCCTGCAGCGAGTTGTAACTCGAGTTCGCGGCAGTTTGTATCAGGTGAAACCCAAAGCCTTCGACCGCTAAGTTCGATAGCGCCGGACTAAGAAGTCCGACGGCCGCAGGCGATGGCACGGTGGATTGATTCTCATCCTGCAATCGCAGCAGTTTGCGGCCGGCAGATCCGACATAGCTTATATCCAGGACCGTGCGATCCGCAATCTCTTCCTCGATGCCGAGGCTGTAATCCTGAACATAGGGCGTACGAAAGTCGCGCATATCGGGATAGATTCCCGAAGCTGCGACGGGTTGAACGCCATTCGGGCCGGGAAGGAAAGCCGGCGGACCGCCGTAAGGTAAGATCGCAGCCGACTTCGGGTTCAAGGGGAATTGGCTGGGCTGGGGTACTTGCACGAACGGATTGGAGATGGGCGCCCCATAACTTTGTGCGAGCAGATAATAAGGGAAGTCAAGCAGTTGATAATTGAAATATCGGGAGTCGATCTTGTCGTTGTAGATTCCATAGCCGCCGCGCACCACAAAGGTATGTTTCGCGGCGGCGAACGGTTGCCACGCGAAGCCAAGGCGCGGTGCGAAGTTATTCTTGTCGGGCGCCGTAATCGATGAGCTCACCATGGGGATGCCGGGAATGGGAGGGTTGGCATTGGAGGCCTGTACGAAGCCTCCGGTTACCGCGACGTTATCGCCGGCGGGCAGGCCCGCGATGCTGGCGGTGGTCAGCAGGTTGGGGTCGAAGCCGATATACCGGCCGTGCGCTTCCGTGTACGGACTGAAGTATTCATAGCGCAGGCCGAAGTTTAAAGACAAGCGATTGCTCACCTGCCAGGTATCGGTGGCATAGCCCGCCAGGTCGTAAGACAAGGCGTCGCGGTTATTCACGCCGGAGCCGATGATGCTGAGGCTGCTCAGGTCGTAGAATCCACCAACAAAGTCGGCAAACGGATTGCCCGAAAGGCCTAAAAAGAAAATCTGCCCGCGGGTGTACAGGTTGAACTCAGTGCTTACCTCGTGGTGTTTGTACTCGGCGCCGATCTTCAGGTTGTGCCGTCCCTTATGCCAGGCCAGGATGTCGGAAACTGTGTAATCCGTTTCGGCGGCGCGGTTGTCGGAGAAGGGCGACGCACCGAGGTCGAAGTAACTGGCCACGGAAATCTCGGGCATGCCCGCGAATAGGTTGCCGAGAGGCGAACTGATACCGGGTTGGGCCGCGGTAAACGGTTCCTGCGGGGTGCTGGTGGTGGGGATATTGGACAGGCCGAAACGGAAGTCGTTGAGCAACGATGGAAGGATGGTGTGGGTGTCGTCGACCGCGAGAACGCGCTGATTGAAAGTGGTGGCGGCGCCGAAGCCGGCGACGGGCAGAGCGTTGCCGGTGCCGAAGGAATTGTAGAGCCCCTGGACCTCCGGATTATTGGCGGCGAATGCCTTGAGGGAGAGCCGGTTGGCAGAAGAGAGGCTGAAATCGAAATTGCTGTTGAACTGATCTTCGCGGAAGCGTGAGTTTGCCAGTACCGGAACAGCTACGGGAGCGGCTGGTGCTCCGTTCGCGGGAATCGCCATGGGGTGCGGCGCCGAAGGGATCACATACTGGCCATCGGGCAGTTTCGCCTGAAGCAGGAACTGCGCGGTTGGATCGAAACAGCCGGTGGCGGAAGGTGCGGCGCCGCATGCGGGTGCGCCGTAAGTGGCGGCAAGGGCGTTCAGCGTGGCGGTGGAGCGGTCACTGGAAAGATCGGCGGGAACGAATGCCGTGCCGATCGAGTTACTCAAGGAAGTGCCGTTGATTTCCCTGGTTCCCTGGTAGGAGACGAAGAACCAGGCGCGGTCTTTCGACAATGGTCCACCAACTGCGCCGCCGAACAGGTTGCGCCGGTAGACCGGCCGCGAAAGACCAGCGGCGTTGACAAAGAAGTTGTTGGCGTTGAGCGCGGTGTTGCGGAGGTACTCATAGACGTCGCCGGTGAATCGGTTGGTGCCGGATTTGGTGACGGCCGAGACCACGCTGCCGGCGTTGCGCCCCATCGAGGCGTCATAGAGAGCCGTTTGCACGATGAACTCTTCGATCGAATCGGCGGCGGGCACGGCCAGATTGGGGGTGGAACCGGTGCCGACCGAGCTGATGTCGATGCCGTTCAAAAGCATGGCGTTGGAGACGGAACGCTGGCCATTTACGTAGAAGACGGCATCTCCGCGGCCCAGGTCGGATGAGTTGTTTATCGCTCCGGAGGCGCCGGGAGTGAGCGTCAAAAGCTGCTGATAATTGGCGGTTGCGAGCGGCAAATTGTGGAGTTCGGCGCCGGGAATGACTTCGCCGCGTACGGCGCTCTGGATTTGTACGGCCGGCTCTTCCGCTACTACCTCGACCGATTCCTTGTGGGCCGCTATTTGTAGCTTCAAGTCGAGCGTCGTGGATTCGGTGATGCGTATGGGAACCGCGGCCACGATAGCATTGGCGAAGCCGCTCTTCTTCGCCTCGAACCGGTAAACCCCCGGTGCCAACAGGGCAAGCACGTAGCGGCCGCCGTCATCGGTAAGGCTCGCGTGTTCCACGCCGGTCTCGCTCGATGCAACGATGGCAACCCCGGGGACCACGGCGTTGGCCGGATCCCGTACGATGCCGCTAAGTTGGCCGGTGGTGGAGGTTTGCGGGCGCAAGGCGCCGGCGAAGAGGGCCAGCAAAAACAGCACGCGACAATTCCGCGGCATCGAGGGTGCTCCTATAGCGTCGAAGATACGCCCTTCTGACAGCCCTAAAAAAGCGGATATCTTTTCGGCAGATTGGACTATACTACACTAAACCAAACCGGATTAGCCGCGCTTTGCCGCTGGTTGCCTCAAAGGCAAATCGCCAGGAGGTCGACATACCTATGCCCGATAACGCGCTAACCGCACCACCGATAATGCCCCCCACCAAGCACAGCTCGCTGACGAACTGGGGCGGCTATTACACCATTAGTTTTATAGTGGTCGGCTGTAAGATGAGCGATGCCGTGGCCGCGCTGCCCAAGGGACTAACTCTGAACAAGACGTATGCGAAGCCAGGCGGCGGATCGGAGATGCTCTACCCGATTCTGGTTTCGGTAGGAAATATTGAGGACGCGCATCTTCGCGCCGGGAGCTTTCTCGGCATCAATTATTACGAGATATTTTCGGCCATTCCCGGGGTGGAACTGAACCAGGGGGAGGGTCCGCTGGGGCCGTTCATCTACCCGTATCGCGGTTACCTCAACCGCCTCCTGCCGACCGTGTTGGGACGGGTCAGCGGACTCCGCAAGTACTGGGATCGGGTGCGCATTGCGACGACGAGCAGCACCACGTCGTCGCCCCCGTACAGCACCGATCTGTTCACCGTCCAAAGCTTATTCGCGGGACAGCCGATCCTCGACGGCGAATTCGAATTCGGCCAATCGATCGGGCTTTCCTATATCAACCTGCGGGTTGAGACGCTGCAACAGTTGCTGCCGCCCAACCTCGTGGCTATGGGGCTGTTCGGCCATCCGGTCCGCACCAAATTCGATTTCAAGTTCGAACACGGGCTCGCCTGGGAGATCACCCGGGCGAAAGTAAACATCCGCGTGCCCGATATCATTCCGGGCATGAACCAGCCGGTGACCATTACCTATCCGCCCACAGGCGATGCATCCAGCATCGTGTGGCCGGATTGTGGTTTCGCGCCGGTCCGGGCCTTCGTGCCGTGGCAGTTGAAGTCCGATAAGGGAAACGCTTTGGCTGCCGCGTCGCTCATGCCGGCGATTCCGGCAGGAGGTTCTCAAGGGAACTCGGACTCGGCGGGCGGTTCGGGCTCATCGCCCACGCCGGATTCGGCTGCGCCGCCAACCGTGCCGCTGAAATAGGAGCCGTGATACCAATGGCGACGAATGTGAATCCGGCGACCCCTGGTGATGCCCCTCCGGTTTCCCTGAACGATTGGACGGGATACTACACCATCAGCTTAGTCGTGCTTGAAATCGCCACCCAGGCCGCCGCGGCGGCGCTGCCGAAAGGCTTGAGGTTGAACCCCTCGTATGGCGCCGGCGGCAAGTATCCGATTCTGTTGTCGGTTGGAAGCGTAGAGGACGCGCGTCCCCGCGGCGGCGGGAGCCTGGGGTTCAACTACTACGAGATTTTCACCGCCATTCCGGGGGTGGAAGTGGACAACGTGTTGAGCGAGGCAGTCGTCCCTTATCTCTACCCGTACGGCGGATACCTGAACCGGCTCCTTCCCGTGGCGCTGGGGCGCCTGAGCGGTTTTCGGAAACACTGGGAGCGGGTCACCTTGCAACAGTATCCCAACAACCCTGAAATCTCTCCCAATCGCGAAACCTTCGATGTCAAGAGCCTGGTTTTGGGAAAGCCGATCCTGGATGGCAGCGTTACAATTCAGCAGGACCTGGGGCTTTCGGCGCCCAACTGCCGGGTTAGAAAAATGGCGCAACTGCTGCCGCCCAACATCATCGGAGTCGACCCGTCGGGCAAACTGCGCTACAACATGTTCAGCTTCTTTTTCGACCGTGGCGTAGCTTGGAACATAGATCAGGCGACGATCAATATCCGGATTGCAGATGTGATTCCTGGAGTGAATCAGCCGGTTACGATCGAATATCCGCCGCAGGAGAGCACCATGGTATGGCATCAGGATGACCGGTACCTGCCGGTGCGGGCATTTGTGCCGTGGCGGCTGCAATCCGGCGGGGTCATGAAGACGGCCGGCGGAGCTCAGGCGGTTGGCGCGGGAGCTGAATGCGCCGCCCCGCCCCCGGCCGTTTCGAAGCCGGGTGCGTGAAGACGGGCGAAGCGGTGCGGATCCCCGATTTCCTCGAGGCGCATCCAGTCCATGGCTTCGCGCCGGCGCTGTTCGGCCTCGGGACCGCTCAACAGCCGGCTCAGTTGCCACCGAACCGAGGCGACGAAGCCTTCCATACCCGCCTGCATGAATTCCTGCTCCGCCTGCCGCAACAGAGCCTGAGCCTCGCGCTGCTGGTCCCGCAGGTAAGCGGCTCCCGCCCGCAGCAACACCGCCGCGCCCTTCGACCACGGTGCCTGCTCGTTCTCGATCTGCCGCGCCAGGGAAAGCCCTTCGCGCAGGAAGCGCTCCCGTTCCGGCGAAGCTTCCGCCGCCATCACACAGGCGCGGGCGCGGGCGTGAAGCGCATAAGTCTTCGGGAGGTGCGCGCGAAACAGCAGGGACCGGGAGGCCGCCTGCCACTCGGATTCCAAATGGCTGTACGCCCGCAGTCCCTCGCCTTCATAGAGCAGGGCATAGGCTTTCGCCTGCCAGGCCCATAAATGCTGCAGGTGGAAGCCGCGCCGCGACCACTGCGACAGGCCCAGATCGGCGTTGCGGCGCGCTCCGTCCGGGTCGTCGTGGGCCAGGCACATATTCGGAATTACCCAGGTCGTCAGACAAGCCGCCCCGAAGAGGTTGCCGCGCGCCAGTTCCCGATCGAGCATCGATGCGCTTAAACGGCTGACTTCCCGGTAGCTGCCCACGGCGTACAAAACCATGAGGAGAAACAGCCGCGTGGAGGTCAGTTCCCGCTCCACATCGCGGCCGTAATCGCGCAACATGCTTTCGGCGTTACGGAGCGTGTAGACGGCCTTCCGCCAGTCGCCTAACTGCATCCAGGAAGCGCCGGCGGCCAGTTGATACCACATCAGATCGCGGGGATCGCCGGTCTTGGCGGCCACGTCGTGGCAGCGTTCCAGCATCGCCATACCGCGTTTCTTGAGTTTGGGGCCGCGGGTAGCTTCGTGGAGCGCGGCCCAGGAAAGAGCGCGTGCGATGCGGCTGGGGTCTCCCAGATCGAGCGCGGCCAGCAGCCCATAGCGGATGAAGTAGGCGCCCGCGGCGATATCCACCATGCCGAGGCCCAGGCCGGCGGACCAAAGCGCGTCGACGCGTGACGCTTTGGCGGGAGCGATGCTCCCCGCGGCCGTCTCGCGGAACCCCAGGCCGCGGAGGCGCAGCCGGGCTTCGCTCCACAATATACCGGCCATCAGCGTATTCGTGGAGGATGGATAGCTGGTGCCCATCCCTGCCAGCACGGTGCGATAGGCCGCGATGCCTTCGTCCACGTAGCCGCTCGAGCAGAAGTGGTGGGCCGCACGTTCGAGGAAGCGGCCGCGTTCGGACTCGGGTGCGTGTTCATATAGGGCCAGGTAGTGCTGGGCGGCTTCGGCGCTGCGGCCGGCGTTCGATAAAGCTTCGGTCAGGCTGCGTTCGATCCGGAACTGCTCGGCGGGAACGGCGGGAGCATATTTCAAGGCCAGGCGGTACAGGCCGGAGGCGCGATCGAAAGCCAGGGCGGCGGCGGCGCGGTCTGCGCCGGCCACGTACCAACGCGCGGCACTGGCGGTGTCGCCCGCGCCTTCCCAGTGGATGGCCACTTGTTCGGCGTCGGGATCGGGGTGCCGCGAAAGGGTTTCCGCCAGCAGACGATGGCATTCGCGGCGCCTGGGCTCCGGCAGACGCACCAGAATGGTCTCGCGGATGCGGTCGTGATAGATTTCGACATCATCCTCCGGTCCCAGACCGGTGCTGCGGACAATACGGGCCGCGCGCAGGCTGGCGAGTAGCCACGGTTCGCGTTCCGCGCAACCCGCCGCCAAAGCGTCGGTATGCCGCAGCGGGCGGCTGCAGACCGCGATGGCATCGAGCACGCGCACCGCGGATTCGGGCAGACCTTGAACCCAGCCCCAGATGGCATCCTCCATGGTGACGATGCTGGCGGGTCCGCCAGAAGCGTCGCTGTGCTCTCCACGATCGACGGAGAACAGAGTCAGAACCTGCACGAAGAAAGGATTGCCGCCGGATTCCCCGGCGATCCACTCGGCCAGCCGCCCAGCCGCGGGATTTTCGGGCAGGAGCATGGCCGCCAGACGGCGGGATTCTTCCAGGCTCAGGGGGCCAACCTCGATCTCCCGCCGATCCACTTTCGGATCGACCGGAGCATGTAGAATTGCGTCCATGCAGAGGCTGGGCTGATTGCCCCGGAACGCGCAGACAATCAGCATGGACGCGGCTCCTTGCGGGCGAAGCAGTTCGAGCAGCAGGCCCGCCGTATCGAGATCGCCCCAGTGCAGATCGTCGAGGCAGATCACCAGCGGCCGGGTGTGAGCCAGGGCGCGGAAAAGTTCCCGTAGCGCCGACCGGATGATTTCGCGCGCCGCCACCGGATCAGCGGCGGCCGGACCCGTGGCCGCTTCCGGCACGATCCGGCGCAGCACGGGAAACGCCTGCGCCAGTTCGCCGATATGCTCGGGGAGAACGCGGCTGAGCTGGTGAGGCTCCCAGGTTTCGAGGACCCGCACAACGCCATCGAGCAGTTCATCGAAACCCTTGTAGGGCACCGATTCCTGCTCGAAGCAGCGTCCGCGCAGCACCATGGCGTCGCCTCGGTCGGCGATGCGGTTGAGCACCTGGTTGATCAGGGCGGTTTTGCCGCAGCCGGAATCGCCGCGCACGAAGACATTCACCGGGCGGCCATGGCGGGCGTCGTCGAAGGCATTCCGCAGAAGTCCAACCTCCGCTTCGCGTCCTATCAATACGTCCAGGCGAGCGCCCTGCCCCAGACGCCGGGCGTGCGCGCGCGAACGGCCAAGCCGGGCCAGGACTTCTTCGCCGGAGGGGCGGCGCCCGGGCGCGGGATCCAGCAGGGCTACGCAAAGATCGTCGAGATCGGCGGGCACGCCACCGGCCAATTCGCCCGGGCGCGGAGGCGCGGCAGTCTGCTTCGAGGCCAGAACCTGGTGCATCGTTCCGAGGAAGGGCGGACGGCCAGTGAGGGCTTCGAAAGCGGTGGCGCCGACGGCGTACCAGTCGGCGGCAGGGGTGAGCGGGCCTCCCACCGCCTGCTCCGGAGCCATGTACTGGAAAGTGCCGGAAATTCGCCCGCGCGAGCTGGAAGCGCCGGCGCGATCGAGGACGCTGACCAAGCCGAAATCGAGGAGCACGGTGCGGCCGCTGAAATCCACCATGATGTTGCTCGGCTTGATGTCGCGATGCAGCTTGCCGCTTTCATGCAATGCGGAGACACCCGCGGCGAGCTGGCGCAGGCTGTGGCGCAGGCGCTCGGGATCGGCGGCGCAGGCGGCCTTGCCCGCGAGCGGCTGCTGCGCGGGGGAGCCGGCGGCGGCGACAGCCGGGACATCCGCCATGGAAGACGTGGGGGTATCCTCGTCGATTGCCGCGGGACGCGAACGAACGTACTCCAGAAAGCTCTGGCCCTCAATCAGCTCCATAGTAAAGAAGCATTCCTCCCCGTGGCCGAGCAGCTCATAAAACTGGATCACATTGGGGTGGCTCATGTCCGCGAGCGAGCGGAACTCCTCCTTGAGATGCATGAGCATGCGCGGGTCGATCCGGCGAATGGTCTTGAGCGCGAGGCGGCAACGCCAGGCGTGGTCGAACGCTTCGTAAACCACACCCATAGCGCCGCTGCCGAGGCGCCGTTCGATGCGGAATCGATCAGTCCCAGCGAATGTTTCGGACATGGACCTGGGCGAAAAGAGGTTTCTCCAGTATAATGTACCGTCACCTTGCGTGATGGGGAGCGCATGGCCAAAGAGAAGATCGCGATCCTGGGCGGCGGAATCGGCGCGCTCACGGCCGCCTATGAGCTGACCACCGTTCCCAACTGGCAGGAGCTCTACGACATTACGATCTACCAGCAGGGCTGGCGGGTCGGCGGCAAAGGCGCCAGTGCCCGCAATCCGGAGCAGAACTGGCGGATTGAGGAGCACGGCCCGCACGTCTGGTTCGGATTTTATTTCAATGCCTTCCACGTAATCGACGAGGCATACCGATACTGCGTGCAGCAGGGACTGCTGGCACCCGGCGGCTTTGAATCGTGGAAAGACGCGTTCACTCCCAGAAATGAGGCCGTGGTTCTGGATTATTTCCGGAAGACCTGGCACTGGTGGAAGCTGACGCTGCCGGAACTTCCGGGCAGCCCGGTGGAACCGGCGGGCGGGGATTTCTGGTCGTTGCTCCAGAGCGGGCTGCGCCTCCTCGACGAGCGCCACGCAGAGGTGCACGCCGCGGTTCCCGCACTTCGCCGCACGCCGCCGCGCGGACTAGCGCTGCGGTCCTTGATCGGCGTGCACAAGCTTGCCGCGCGCGCACATGGGACGCATTCCGGCTTCACGGAATTCGACCACGACCCTGTCGTCAAAGCGGCCGACCTGGCGGCTCATCCGTTCCAGAGTTTGGGTAAGGTGGCGAAGACCGAAGCGGAGCGGGTGAAGTCCGGCCGCTCGGTGTGGCTCGGAAAGCTGGGACTTTGGATTATCGACCGCCTGCTCGGAACGCTGATCCGCGACCTGCTCGACTCCATCCGCCCCCTGCTGGATGGCAATGACGATCTGCGGCATGCCTGGCAGTTCCTGGACACGGGAGTGGCGATGCTGCGGGGCATCATCAGGGACGGGGTCCTGATCCACGGTTTCGACGCAATCGAAGGTTGGGACCTGTCGCGCTGGCTGGAACGGAACGGCTGTTCCGATTCGTGGTCGCCGCTGATTCGCGGCGTCTACGATTCGGGAGCGCATTACGAAGGCGGGCGCAGCGATACCAGCGGCAGCCCCAACGTCCGGCCGGACGCCGCGAATCTGGCCGCGGGAACGGCGATTGCTTCGTTGTTACGAATGTTCGCCAGCTACCGCGGATCGTACTCGTACCGCATGAACGCGGGCATGGGGGAGACGGTCTTCACGCCGCTGTATCTGGCGCTGAGCCATCGCGGTGTGAAGTTCGCCATGTTCCAGCGCGTGCGCGGCCTGCGATTGAATGAAGCCAAAGACGCGATCGCGGCCATCGATCTGGCCGTCCAGGCCACGGTGACCGCGGGTGAAACCGCCTATCAACCTCTGCTGCCGCCTTATCGTGGACTGCGTTGCTGGCCGAATGTGCCGTTCTTCGACCAGTTGGCCGAGGGCGCGGAAATCAAGCGCCGGGGACTCAATCTGGAATCGGCGTGGTGCGACTTCCACGTGGGAACCAGGACGCTGCGGGTCGGTCCGGGACTGGATTGCGACAGAGTGGTCTTGGGCATCAGTGTGGCCAGCCTGCCGGCGATTTGCGGCCCGCTTGCCGAGGCCAGCAGCGCCTGGCGTGACATGCTGGGCGCGATCAAGTCCGTGCAGACGCAGTTCTGCGAGATCTGGATGAAGTGTGCCGGCAATGAACTTCGGCCGGACGAAGGAATGCCCACCGCCGAGGGTTTCCTGGAGCCGATCGATACCTGGCTTGACATGAGCCAGGTGTCCGCGCGCGAAGGGTGGAGCGGTCCGCCGGGAAGCGTCCACTACTTCGTGGGACCGCTAGCGGACGTGCCCGCGCCGCCTACAGGGACGCCGATCGATTTTCCAGCCCAGCAATGGCAGCGGGTGTTCGACACCATGCGCGCGTTCGTGGAAAAGAATCTGCTGACGCTATGGCCGCTGGCTGCCGCGGCGAACCAGCCGGGCGTGTTCAACTGGGATCTGATGCGCAGCCCCAGTAACGCCGCCGGATGGGAGCGTCTGCGCGATCAATACGTGCGCGCCAACGTGGATCCGGCGGATCGCTACGTGCTATCGGTCGCAGGCAGCAAGAAATTCCGCCTGCCGTCGAACGCTTCGGGATTCGGCAATCTTTACCTGGCGGGCGATTGGACGCGGAACGGCATCAACGCCGGATCGGTGGAGGCGGCCGTGATGTCGGGAATGCAGGCCTCGCAGGGCATTTCGGGGTACCCGGCGACGATTCTAGGCGGCTGGGAGGAGATGGATAATCCCGCGCCGCCAAGCGAAAAAGGAGCGGCGGCTCATGCCTGACGCAGGAAAGCGGAAGATCGCCGTGCTGGGCGGAGGGGTAGGGTCGATGGTCACGGCTTTCCTGCTGACGAACAAGCCCGGATGGCAGAACCGGTACGACATCACCGTGTATCAATCCGGCTGGCGCCTGGGAGGAAAAGGCGCCTGCGGCCGCAACGCGGCGATTGGCGACCGCATTGAAGAACACGGGCCGCACGTCTGGTTCGGCTTCTATCAGGTGGCGTTCAATATGCTCCAGACCTGCTATGAGTATTGCCAGGAGCACAGTCTCACTCCGGGCAGCCCGTTTCAAAAGTGCATTCCGGACGCGATGAAACCGAAGAATGATTCCACGGTGATGGAGTTCGCGGACGGAAAATGGTCGCCCTGGCACCTGGAGCTACCGGTTCACTCCGGCAGCCCGGGCGATCCACCCGCCGGGCTGATTGCGCAACTGGTCCACGCGGTGGAATGGCTGATCGGCACGCACGACAGCATGCGCGACAGGACCCGCGGTGAGGTGAAGACTCTGAAGCAGGCTTCGTTCGCCGCGCGGGCGATAGAAGAAGCCTATCGGCTCGCGCTGCGCGTGGCCAACCCCGCGGCAGCCGCCGAGCTTGCGGCCGCCGGAGAGCAATCCATGCTGCATGAAACGGTGCAGATCCTGCGCCATATCGAGGTCTTTCATGCGCAAGGCCACACCATCCTCGAGCGGCTTGCCGGGCGCGCGATATCCGGCCTGCTGGGCTCGTTCATGGACCTGGTGGATGCCGAAGCACACCCGTTTCTGAAGGACGCCGATATCCGCAGAGCGTGGACGATTCTGGATCTGGGCGCAGCCAATCTGCGCGGCATATTCGACGATGACATCCTGCAACGCGGATTCGACTCGATCAACAATCAGGATTATTCGGACTGGCTGGCGGGACACGGTTGCCGCGTGCCCTGGTCGGCGATCGTGCAGGGCCTGTACGACACTTGCTTCGCGTTCGAAAAGGGAATCACCGGCACTGCGAACGGTCTGCAAAAACCGGCTTCGGCGTCGATGGAAGCCGGTTCCACGCTGCGCGGCTCGCTACAGCTCTTCTTCGGGTACAACGGCTCGTACTGCTACAAAATGCAGAGCGGCATGGGCGACACCATTTTCACCCCGCTCTACCTGACGCTGCAGCATCGCGGGGTGAAGTTCCGCTTCTTCCACCAGGTCACCAACCTGCACGTGAAAGATTCGGCAATCGACTCGATCGACGTGAACGTGCAGGCTACCGTGACGGGCGGCGGCGAGTACCAGCCACTGAAGCCGGTAAAAGGCCTCTACTGCTGGCCGAACCGTCCGTTCTTCGAGCAACTGCTGGAAGGCGACGAATTAAGCAAGCGCGGCATCGATCTGGAATCGGTCTGGTCGGGTTGGACTGGGAAAGCCATCACCTTGCATCGGGGACAAGATTTCGACCAGGTGGTGCTCGGCATATCGCTGGGCCTGCTCCCGGCCACCTGCCCGGAGTTAATCGCCGCGAGCCCCGCGTGGCGCGACATGATCGCCAACGTAAACACGGTGCAGACGCAATCCTTCCAGATCTGGCTCTCAAAAACAGCGAAGGAACTGGGATGGCCGGTGGACGTGAGCGAACGGAAAAATCCGGCGGAGCGTCAGTTCGAGTTGATGGCCGGCTACACTCAGCCGATCGATTCCTGGGCCGATATGAGCCAGGTGCTGCCGACGGAACACTGGGGCGACGGCGTCAAGAGCGTCCATTACATCTTCGGACCGCTGGAAGACGCTGCGGACATTCCGGCGCCGTGGACGCCCTCCAATTTCCCCGAAGTCCAGAAGCTCCGCGCCAAAGAGCAAATGCGCCAGTTTCTCTCCACGAACGTGGCTCCGCTGTTCCCCCTCGGCGTAGATGCCACAAATCCCAACGCGCTCGATTGGAGCCTGCTCATCGACCCCGGCGGCGCAATCGGCGTGGAACGGCTGAATTCGCAGTTCTGGCGCGCGAACGTGGAACCTTCGGAACGCTATGTTCTGAGTTCGCGTGGAAGCTGCCGGTATCGGCTCGATCCCGGCAATTCCGGTTTCGCCAACCTGTTTCTGGCCGGCGATTGGACCAGAAACGGCTTCGATGTTGGTTGCGTGGAGGCGGCTGCGCTTTCGGCGGAACTGGCTGCCGCCGCGCTCGAGAAGCCCGCCGCTCAGCCCGCCGGCGGCAGAGATTGAGCCAGGCGGTTCCATGCGGGCGCCCGGCACTTGGCCACCGCCAAGGCCACGAAGGTGTCCAGCGCGCAATAGAACGACCCGGCCCACAACGGCGGCCTGGTGACGGTGGTCAAGCCGAACCACGGATCGCGTCCGAAGTATTGCCATGCGCCCGCGCTGGTTCCCAGAGTCTCGATCAGCAGCGCGAAAAGGAACATGGTGGCGGGGAAGCGCCTGTCGAAGGAAATGGTGACGCACAGAATGAAAACTCCGAACCAGAGCGGCGCCTGCGTATCATATCCCAAAATCCGTCCCATGACGGCCATGGGGGCCAGCGCCAGACCGACGCCATAGGGCAGCCAGGCGGGCATGGCCTTGCTAATGCGCCTGCCGGCGGCGAAAACCAGGCCGTGGCCGGCCGGGATGAACAGGGGTAGGTTGTGCAAGCGGTACTCGTATAAACCCCACCCGAAGCTCAGAAAGATCTCGCCGAGGGTCGCAATCAGCAGGCAGGCGATCAGTTCCCTGCGTTCCACGGCATTCGAATAGAACAGCAGAATCAGGTAGGCGCACCATGCCCAGGCGTCCGCCGCAGCCTGGCTCCATGAGTTCGCCAAAGCGTCCGTGGCGACGCCGCCGAAAATCGTGCAGAGAAGCAGAGCGGTAGCCAGCTTTGGGGACCTGGCCCATCGAGTGGCAGCGGTGATCATACCGGCGATCGTACGGTTCCGTCCACTATACCGTGTTTAGAATTTACGAACAAATCAGCTACCATAATCGCTTCGAAGGGGGGCAAACGTGCCCGAAATCGCCCTTCCGTCATCGTGGAATCACAGAGTTAGCGCCCCGTGCGATAATACTGGCTTCCATGGCCATTTTGGATATCAACCAAATACGAGCGATCCTGCCGCATCGCTACCCGTTTCTTCTGGTGGACCGCATCGTCGAAATGGAACCCGAACGTGTCGTCGGGATCAAACAGGTGACCGCCAACGAACCCTTCTTTCAAGGACACTTCCCGGATTTTCCGGTCATGCCCGGCGTCCTCATCGTGGAGGCCATGGCGCAAACCGCCGGCGTACTCGTCCTGCATGAAATGCCCGACCGGCAGAACAAACTGGTCCTGCTGGTGGCTGTCGAAAATGCGCGCTTCCGCCGCCCCGTGGTGCCCGGCGACACGCTGCGCATGGAGATGAAGATCCTCCGGAAAAAGGCCAGTGTCGCCAAAATGGCGGGCGTCGCTACCGTCGATGGCGTCGTAGTCGCCGAGGTCGAAGTCATGTGCAAGCTCGCCGACAAGGAAGAAAAGGTCCCCGAACCCAAGCCCGCTGAAATTGCCGGCTAGCGATGTCCATCCACCCCACCGCCATTGTGGACCCGCAGGCACGCCTCGCCGAAAGCGCGGAAATCGGACCCTACTGCATCGTCGGCTCGGAAGTCGAGATCGGCGCCCGCACCCGGCTCATGGCCCACGTCTACCTGGAAGGGCCCACCTGGATCGGCGAAGACAACATCTTCTTCCCGTACAGTTCCATCGGCGTGGCATCCCAGGATCTCAAATATAAAGGCGAGCGCGCCGAGACCCGCATCGGCCACCGCAATCGCATCCGCGAGTTCGTCACCATTCACCGCGGCACCGCGGGCGGCGGCCTGCTCACCAGCATCGGCAGCGACAACCTGCTGATGGCCTACAGCCACGTGGCGCACGATTGCCGCATCGGCGATCACGTCATCCTGGTCAATGGCGCCACGCTCGCCGGCCATGTGACCGTCGGCGATTGGGTGGAGATCAGCGCATACACCGCCATCCATCAGTTCTGCCGCGTGGGCGACCACGCCTTCGTCGGCTCGCACAGCGCCGTGATTCAGGATGTGATGCCGTACTCCAGCACGGTGGGCGAACGCGAAATGCGCGTCTTCGGCGCCAATCGCATCGGTCTGGAGCGCCGCGGCTTCGAAAAGCCCGTCATCGAATCGCTGCAGATCGCCTTTCGCCTGCTCACCCGCGCGCAGCTCAACACTTCGCAAGCCGTCGAGCGCATCCGCGCCGAAGTGGCCCCCTGCGCCGAACTCGACGCCCTCCTCGAATTCATCCGCACCTCGCCCCGAGGCGTCATTAAGTAAGATGCGCTACGGTCTCATCGCCGGAAACGGCCGCTTCCCCCTGCTGGCCCTGGAGAACGCGCGCCGCCTGGGCCACGATGTCACCGTCATCGCCATTCAGGAAGAAGCCTCCCCCGACGTGGCTTCGCTCGCGCCCCGCTGCCATTGGATCTCCCTCGGCGCCCTCAGCAAGCTGATCGAAATCCTCAAGGAGGACGGCATCACCGAAGTGGTCATGTGCGGCCAGGTGAAGCACGCCAAAATCTTCTCCTCCATCCGGCCCGATTGGCGCCTCGCCAAGCTCCTGCTCGCCCTGCCTGCGAAGAATACCGATGGCCTGATCGGCGGCGTCATCAAAGTGCTCGCCGACGAAGGCATTCGCCTCACCGATTCCACCGCGCTCCTCAAGCCCCTTCTGGCCACCGAGGGCGCCATGACCCGCCGCAAACCGGACAAGGACGAGACCACCGACATCGCATACGGCCGCCGCGTCGCCGACGCCCTCGCCGGTTTCGACGTGGGCCAGAGCGTGGCCATTTGCGAGCGCGCCTGCGTCGCCCTGGAAGCCATGGAGGGCACCGACGCCATGCTCCGCCGTGCCGCCGGCCTGGTCAACGGCCGCCGCCTGACCCTGGTGAAAGTCGCCCGCCGCCGCGAGCACCTGCTCTTCGATGTCCCCGTGGTGGGGCTCGACACCATCCCCGTAATGCGCCAGACCGGAACCACCGCCCTCGCCGTGGAAGCCGGCCGCACCCTCATGCTCGATCGCCAACAAATGCTGGAGGCTGCTAACGAAGCAGATATCGCCATTGTCGGAATCTAAAGAATATCAAGTTCGTCCGAAGGGCCGCTCCTCCGCGGCTTCCGCCGCGGCTCCGCGGCTCCGACTAGACCCCACCAACCCCCATCCCCACCCCCGGCTTCCGCCTCGCAGTCGTCGGAACAGGCCAGTTCGGCCGCAACCACTGCCGCGTGGTCCACGAATCCACGCGCGCCGATCTCAGCGCCGTAATCGATGCCGACCCCGCCCGCGCGGCCGAAGCCGCCGCCCAGTACGCCACAAAGGCCGTGCCGGATCTCGCCGCCCTCGCCGGCCAGGTGGACGCCGCCATCGTCGCCGTCCCCACTTCAGCCCATGAAGAGGTCGCCTGCCGGTTGATGGAAGCCGGCATCGATGTGCTGGTCGAAAAGCCGGTCGCCATCGATCTGGCCTCCGCCGACCGCCTCATCGCCACGGCGGAAAGGCACGGCCGCATTCTCCAGGTGGGCCACCTGGAGCGCTTCAATCCCGCGGTCGTGGAACTCGAAAGGCGCGCCACCCTGCCATTGTTCTTCGAGATCCACCGCCTCAACCTGTTCAGCCCGCGCAGCCTGGATGTAGACGTAGTTCTTGACCTGATGATCCATGACGTGGACATTGTCCTCGCCCTGGCCCATGCCGAACCCCAGGAAATCCGCGCGGCGGGCATCTCCATCCTCTCCGAGAAAGTGGATATCGCCAACGTGCGTTTGCAGTTCCCCAACGGATGTGTGGCTAACCTTACCGCCAGCCGGGTCTCCACCGAACGCGTCCGAAAACTGCGCTTATTCCAACCGAATCAATATCTTTCGCTGGACTACACGCGCCAGGAGCTGGCCATCTTCTCGGTGGGAGCCGGCCGGCAGATCGGCTTCGAACAGGCCGCTACCGCCAAAGGCGAACCGCTCAAACTCCAACTCGACGCCTTTCTGGACTCTATTGAGACCCGCAATTCCCCGAAATGTTCCGGCCGCGCAGCACGTCAAACTCTCGGAGGTGCTCTCGCGATTCTTGATAAAATCAGGGAGCACTCGGAAATAGTCTCAAAATCCCTGGACGCTGGATGGCACCCGTAGGCCCACCTCCGGTAGAAGAAGAGCTGAACCTGCTGACGGAGTGGGGCGACCCGAACGCCCGTACCCGCACGCCCGCGGGCGGCCGTCGCCAGTCTTGTTTCTCCATGTGGCGCTCATCACGACGCTGATGTACCTGCCCGCCGGATCGAACCAACCGCCCGCCCCCGAAGAGCCGCCGCATATCGTCACGCCCCTGGTGCTGCCGACCGAACTGACCCAAAAGGCGCCCAATAAAGGCAAGATCACCAAGGAATTCGACGCCCGCGAGGAGGCTCCGCGTAAAGCTCTCAACCTGCCCCCTTCCCCGCCGCCCGTGGCCCCCAAACCGCGCACGCCCCGTCCCGCCGTGATCCCGGCTCCGCCCTCTCCCAAGCCGGCGGCGTCCCTTCCGCCCATGCCCGAGCCGCCGAAACTCGAGCCGCCGAAAGAGACGCCCAAGCCCGAGATGCCGGCAGTGGCGCAAAGCGGCATCCAACTGCCGCCCCAGATTCAGACCTCGGAAGCCCCCAGAATGCCCCTGCAGAATGTGCCTTCGTCCCAGCCGGTCACGCCGCCCGCACACAGCCGCATTCCAATTCCCAGCACCAACGTGAACGACGTAATGAATGACGTGATTCGCGGCGGCAACGGCGGCGGAGGGATCACCATCGGCGATCAGGGCGCCCTCGGCTCGGGTTACGGCAGCATCAACCAGTCCCCCGGCAAGGGCGTCCCGGGCGCCGCCATGCAGTTGCTCAGCGACCCCGGCGGCGCCGATTTCATCCCCTACATCCGCCAGATTCTCCAGACCATCAAGCGCAACTGGCTGGCCGTACAGCCGGAAAGCGTCCGCATGGGCAGCCGCGGTAAGGTCGTAGTCCAGTTCCAGATCAAGACGAATGGCGTCGTGGATAAGGTCGTTTTCGAGGAACACTCAGGCGCCGACGCGCTGGATCGCGCCGCCGTCGCCGGCATCAGCGCCTCCAACCCCCTGCCGCCCTTGCCCATCGAATTCAAAGGCGACCGCGTGGTGCTCCGTCTCAACTTCATGTACAACATGCCGCGCCGCTAATTCCATGCAGAAGCGCTTCTATTCCGCCATGGCCACATACGCCATCATCGCCGTGCTGGCCACCTTTACGCTCGATGGCGGTACCCTGCGCAACGTAATCTGGATCGTCATGGCCGGCTTCGCGGCTAAGACGTATATCGCCTATAAAGCCAACCAGCAACCTTAATTCTGCCGGAGTGAAACATCTGTTGTTCCAATCTGAAACACGTTCCATTCCGGAACGTTTCTAGGGCAAATATCCTCCTGATAATAAGGCATTTAGCTCTTAATATCCTGGCACTCGCATTGCATCCTTAAAGAACGTCGGACGTTTGATCCGGCGGCTCCAAAAAAACAAACAAAGAGGACAAAAACAATGCAGGTGCAACGTGTGTCTACTCGCCGGCGCAAGAGAGTTTCGCAGGAAGTGCGCGATCAGATCGTACTGGATCATCTGTCCCTGGTGAAAGCGATTGCGATTCGCGTTCACGAGAACCTGCCCGTCCATGTGGACCTCGATGACCTGATCCATGCCGGCGTGCTGGGTCTGTTCGATGCCGTCAACAAGTTCGATTCCGCCAAGAACGTGGCGTTTCAGAGCTATGCCAAGCACCGCATTAAAGGCGCCATTCTCGACAGCCTGCGCCAGCTCGACTGGGCCTCGCGCGATCTCCGCAAACGCCAGAAGCAGGTGGATGCCGTCACCCACGAACTGTCTTTACAACTGAATCGTGCACCCGCCGACGCCGAAATCGCGCAGGGTATGGGCGTTAGTATGGATCGCTGGCGCCGTATGCAGCTCGAACTCCGCACCGTAGGGCTGGTCTCCTCCACACCGCGTCCCGACCAGGAGCGCGACCGTACCCAGGAATTTCCCGCCGCCCCCACTTTCCAGCCGGACCGCATGTGCGAACAGAGAGAGCTCCAAACCACTCTGGCCCGCGCCATCGGCAGCCTGCCCGAACGGTACCAGAAAGTCGTCTTCCTCTACTACACCAACGACATGACCATGAAGGAGATCGGCGACATGCTCGGCGTGAACGAAAGCCGCATTTCGCAGATTCACAAGACCGCTCTGAAGAAGATGGCGGTAGTGCTCGAATCCGAAGGCATTCACTCGGCGGAAGCGTTCTGAACCTATTCCGGCAGAGCGAACAGATACGACGTCAGGTTCTCCATATCCTTGGGTGACAGCCTGTACGGCGGCATGAAAGATCCCGGCGAGAGCTTCTGCGGGTCGGCGAAATGCTCCTCTACCCAGCTCCGGCTCTGCCGTTTGGAAAGGCCGTTCAGCGGCGGCCCCACTTTCATGCCCACTCCATTCACCATGTGGCACGACCCGCAATGGTTGGCCAGATACACCAGCGCGCCTTGGGTGGCGAATTCGGGTGCGTTGGAAAGCGCCGTGGCATTGTCGGGGTTGAGCTTCAATAGAAATGCGGCCAGGGCGTTCAATTGCAAATCGCTCAGTTGGATGGGCGGCATGGAACTACCCGGACGCATGATGCTGGGACGTTTGAAATGCTGGATCATCCAGGCGGCGTCTTTGTGGATGGTGATGCGCGTGAGGTCCGGCCCGACCGAATTTCCGCGGTCGCCGATGGCGTGGCAACTGATGCAGTTCTCTTCGCGGAAGTACGCCACTCCGGCCATCTCTTCCGGCGAAAGCTGCATCCAGTCCGTGGGCGCGGAGTAATCCACGGCCACCTCCGCTTCCTTGGGAGTGCTCTTCACGGCCGCCAGCGTAAGACCCGTCCAGCCAATCGCGCCCAGCAGCACGAAGGAGAATGCGAAAGTGCGCTTCGTGACTTTGATCATCTGACCGCGATCGATAAACGGCACCAGAATCAGGGTGAGAATCGCCAGGCCCGGCAGCACCACGCTGCCCACTACCTCCAGCGGGCCGCTGAACGCCTTCAGGGTCTGGAACAGGAACAGGAAATACCATTCGGGACGCGGAACGTACGAAGTGTCCGTGGGATCCGCAAGCTGCTCCAGGGGCACGCGGGCCACCAGCGCCATCACAAACAGCACCGCGAACGCCGCAAAAATCGCTACCGTATCCTTGAACACCTGCCGCGGATAGAACTGCTGTTTGGGCAGCAACTCGTCACCCGGCGCCGGCGCCACGCCATGCTTGCGGACCAGGTAAATGTGAGTCGCGATCAGCACCAGCGTGGCCGGCGGCAGCAGCAGCACGTGCAGTCCGTAGAATCGCGCGAACGTCACCACGCCCACCGGCCCACCGCCGCCCATCAACCGCTGGATGTACGGCCCCAGCAACGGCGCCTGCCCGGCAATCTGCGTGGTCACCACCGTGCCCCAGTAGGCCCGGTTGTCCCATGGCAGCAGGTATCCCGTCAATCCGTACGCCAGGGTCAGCAGCAGCAGAACCACACCCACTATCCAGGTGGCCTCGCGCGGCTTCTTATAAGCGCCGTACAGAAAGACCTGGACCATGTGCAGCACCACCACCACGATCATCATGCTGGCGCCCCAGTGATGCAGCCCGCGAATCAGCCGCCCGCCCGTCAATTCCGTCAGGATGTAGCGCAGACTGTTGTAGGCGTCGCCCGGCGTGGGCGCGTAATTGAAGGCCAGCAGCGCACCCGTAAATGCCTGCGTCAGGAACAGAAACACCGCCACACTGCCGAACACCTGGTGCCAGCCGCTGGATGCCGGAATCTCTTCGTACAGGAACTGGCGGATGGCTGTCTGCAAACCGGTGCGATGGTCGAGCCAATCGGCGAGCGGCCTCATCCGTTCTGCTCCTTGCTCTGCCGCAGCTTGCCCAGCAGTAGTTTGCTGCCCTTCACCTGAATATCGAAGCGATCCAGCGGGCGCGGCGCCGGCCCGGAAACCACTTTTCCGTCAATCCCGAATACCGAAGAGTGGCACGGGCACAGAAAGTCGTTCTTGCTTTCTTCCCAGTGATAGGCGCAGCCCAGGTGGGTACATTGCGGCCCGAATGCCACAATGCTGTGATCGGCCTGTTTTACAACCCAGGCCGTGCCTTTCTCGCTGATCACCTTCCATCCGTCCACGCGATTGCGCCGATATACCATTTCAACCGGCGAATCCGGCGCGAGCTTGCTGACATCGCCGACCTCCACCCACTCTTCGGCTTTGCGGACCTTGGGCGGGAAAAAAAGATAAATCAGCGCTGGAATGCCAAGCGCCGCCGAAATGGCCGCCCACATCCCGTACACGGCTCCCACGTAAAAATTGCGACGGCTGATTCCATCGGCAGGCGAGTGTTCGACTGAGGTCACGTCCCCATCCTAAAACAGCAAAGCGCGGCGGTTTGTCGCCCTTATGTAATCACTTTGCAAAATCTGTCAGTGAAGGTCTTGAAGTTCCGTGCAGACGCCGCTGCGGACGATCATCTTCTCGTCGGAGCAGAAACTTTTGTTACCATTCGTCGCCGTCACGATGTAGCTGTCACCATCCCCCGTGACCATGAATCGGTAGCCGACCCGGGTTCCGCGCGTCAGATCGTCCTCCAGGAGTGCGGACAGTTCTCCCAGCGACGCGGCATAGCGTCCATACTGCGAGTTGTATTGAACCTGGGCGGTGTGGATCGTCTGAATCACCCGGATTACCATTCCCTCGGGCCGAAAGTGGTCACCGGTCCGGGGAGAGGGCAAACCACCAACACCGCGAAAACGCAGACGAACACCAGGACACCACGCAAAGCGGACCTCGCTAACGGGATGAACGCAGATAGCGCAGGATTCTTATCGGCGTTCATTGGCGGCCAAATATCTCTGCGAACCCCTAGTGCATGCCTTGTTCTTTGCTGGTGGCGGTGGCCGGCTCGGGCCCGTTATTTTCGTGGATGACCATCGACTGGTCGGAGTAGAAGGTCTTGTTGCCGTCGGTGCCGTAATTGATCGGGTTGGCGTTCACGATGTACCCGCCATTGTTGCCCGTGACGGTGAACTTATAACCCTGCTTGGTGCCGCTGGCCAGATCATTCTGAATCAGGTCCGCCGCCGCGGCGCTCGCTGCCCCACTCGCCGGAGGCCCCAACTCTGTCAGCGATATGGCATAACGGCCGTACTGGGAATTGTATTGGACTTCGGCTGTATGAATGGTCTGGATCGCCCGCAGTGCCGCCGTCTCCTGCGCGAACTTCTTGGCGTTGGTGAGCTTAGGCATGGCGATGGTGATAATGATCAGAATGATCGCGATCACGATCAGCAACTCGATCAGGGAGAACCCCCGGCGCCTTCTTCGATTGAACATACGTTACCTTCTCTTTATGATATGACGCCGCCCGGTGACGCGGCGTGCAAGAAACTATCGGACTTTACCATCGCATTCAGCATAGTCATCCGCCGCCAATACGCCGGCAGCAGGCTCAGCCGCAATGCGTTCGGGCCGTCCGAGAGCGCCTTTTCCGGTTCATCGTGGACTTCCACGAAGATCCCGTCCACCCCCGCGGCCACCGCCGCCCGCGATAGCGGCTCGATAAACTCGGGCTGCCCGCCGGACACGCTCCCCGCGCCACCCGGCAGTTGCACCGAATGCGTCGCATCGAAGACCACCGGCCAGCCGGCATCGCGCATGATCTTCAAGCCGCGCATGTCCACCACCAGGTTATTGTAACCAAAGCTCGACCCGCGCTCGGTCAGCACCACCTGGCTGTTTCCCGTGGACGCCACCTTCTCGGCGGCCCTGTGGATGTCGTGCGGCGCCACGAACTGGCCCTTCTTGATGTTGACGATCCGGCCCGTCCGCCCGGCGGCCAGCAGCAGATCCGTCTGGCGGCACAGAAACGCCGGGATCTGCAGAACGTCCGCCACCTCTGCCGCCGCCTCCGCCTGCGCCGGCTCGTGGATATCGGTCAGAATCGGAAAGCCTTCCGCCTTCACCCCGGCCAGAATGCGCAACCCCTCCCGCAGTCCCGGCCCCCGGTATGCGCCGCCGCTCGAGCGGTTGGCCTTGTCGAAAGAAGCCTTGAAAACGAACGCGCCCACCGCTGCGCGAATCCCGCGCGCCATGCGGTGCACATGCTCCTCGCTTTCGATCACGCACGGCCCGGCGATCAGGACCAGCGGATTGCCGCCCCGGAACGCGCTGAACTCAATCGGCACGCGAGTACTGCGGCTCCTCCCGAACCTGCGTCTCCAGCCGCTTCAACCGGTGCTGGTACGCCGCCCCGATGAACGCCTTAAACAAAGGATGCGGTTCCATCGGCTTGCTCTTGAATTCCGGGTGGAACTGGCACCCCAAAAACCACGGGTGACCCGGCGATCTCGCAGATCTCCACGTACGTGCCGTCGGGCGTCTCGCCGGTGATGCGCAGGCCCGCCGCCTTGAGCCGCTCTTCGTACTCGCGATTGAATTCGTAGCGGTGCCGGTGGCGCTCGTTGATCTCGCGTGTGCCGTAAGCTTTATAAGCGAAGCTGTTTTCGTTCAGCCGGCACGGCCAACTGCCCAGCCGCATGGTGCCGCCCAAATCGTCCACGCCTTTCAGTTCCCGCAGCTTGAAGATCACGCGATGCGGCGTCCCGGAGTTGAACTCGGTGGAATCGGCGCCTTCCAGGCCGGCCACGTTGCGCGCGTACTCGATCACCAGGGTCTGCATGCCCAGGCAGATGCCGAAATACGGCACCTTCTTTTCCCGCGCGTACCGGATCGCGTTCAGCATGCCGTCGATGCCGCGCTTGCCGAAGCCGCCGGGCACCAGAATTCCGTCATACCCGTGAAGCTGCTTCTCCCATTCGTCGCCCATCACGCCCTCGGCCTCGATCCAGTCGATGTTGACCTTGAGCTCGTGCGCCAGCCCGCCGTGCAGCAGCGCTTCCTTCAGGCTCTTGTAGGAATCCTCGTACTCCACATACTTGCCCACCAGCCCGATGGTCACTTCGTCGCGCGGATTCTGCATCCGCTCCAGCATGGCCGTCCAGCGCGAAAGATCGCGCGGCGGCGCGTCGATCTTCAGCAGCCGGACGATAATATCGTCCACCCCTTCATTCGGCGAACGTGACCGGCACTTCGTACACCGATTTCACGTCGCGGGCCGTCACCACCGCATCCAGGTCCACGTCGCAGAACAGCGCGATCTTTTCCTTCATCTCCTCCGGAATGAAACGCTCCGCGCGGCACACCAGAATATCCGGCTGGATACCGATGGCCCGCAGTTCCTTCACGCTGTGCTGCGTCGGCTTGGTCTTCAGTTCCTGCGCGGCGGCGATCCACGGCACCAGCGTCACATGCACGAACAGGCAGTTGCTCGCGTCCCTGTTCATGCCGCATCTGGCGGATGGCCTCCAGGAAGGGCAGCGATTCGATGTCGCCCACGGTGCCGCCGATCTCGGCGATCACCACGTCCACGTCCGCCGCCACCTTCTTCATGGCGGCCTTGATTTCGTTGGTCACATGCGGAATCACCTGCACCGTCTTGCCCAGGTAGTCGCCGCGCCGCTCGCGCGCGATAATCTGCTCGTAGATGCGGCCGCTGGTCAGGTTGTTGCTCTGCGTCAGGCGGGCGTGGGTGAAGCGCTCGTAGTGGCCCAGGTCCAGATCCGTCTCGGCGCCGTCGTCGGTGACGAAAACTTCCCCGTGCTGGAACGGACTCATGGTGCCGGGATCCACGTTCAGGTACGGATCGAACTTCTGGCAGGTGACTTTCAACCCGCGGCTCTCCAGCAGGCACCCGATCGAGGCCGCCGCGATCCCTTTCCCCAGCGAGGAAACCACGCCGCCCGTTACGAAAATGTATTTCGCCATCGCTACTTCACCCCCGTCAAAGAACTTGTGAACAACTCGCGCCACCCGCTCCAGGTCCGCCGGCGTGTCCACACCCACAGACTCGTACTCCGTCTCCGTCACGCGGATCCGGTATCCGTTCTCCATCGCCCGCAACTGCTCCAGCCGTTCGGCCGTCTCCAGCGGACCGACCGGCAGCGCCGGATACGCCAGCAGGAAATCCCGTTGATAAACGTACAGACCGACGTGTTTGAAATACGGCCGCGCCGCCTTTGCCCTCGCGGTCGTACGGAATGGGACAGCGCGAAAAGTAAATCGCATCGCCCGCATGGTCCGTAACCACCTTCACCACGTTCGGGTCGCCGATCTCGCGCGGGTCCTCGATCCGCTTCTTGAGTGTCGCCATCCGCACTTCCGGTTCATGCACCAGCGGCAGGATCGCCGCGTCGATCGCCGCCGGATCGATCAGCGGTTCGTCGCCCTGAATGTTGACGATAATTTCAGCAGTATCGGAAGATGCGATTTCCGCCACCCTGTCTGTACCCGAAATATGATCGGACCGCGTCATACGCACACGAGCTCCGAAGCCCCGGGCGGCTTCGTAGACTCTTTCGTCGTCGGTGGCAATGATCGTGCTTGTCAGATACCGCGCTTGCGACGCACGTTCATACACGTGCTGCAGCATCGGTTTGGAAGAAATGGGTGCCAGGACTTTTCCGGGAAAACGAGTGGAGGCAAACCGGGCGGGAATTACGCCCAAAATTTTACGCGGCACACGCGATCATACCATAAAACGGCCTGTGATAGACTTGGGAAAGAAAGGCTGGCCGGCCATATGCTGACCTCCTGCCAAAAGCTGTTCACGCTCAGCGCCATTGTCTTGGCTACCGGTCTGTTGTTGACCGCCCAGCAACTGGGACAGTCTCCCGCTACCATCGTTCCGCGCCCGAAACCGGCCCCCAAGGTCGATGCCCTTCCGCGTACCGACATTCGCGTGGACAGCAACCTGGTGCTGATCCCGGTCACCGTCACCGATCCCATGAACCGGTTCGTCACGGGCCTCGAAAGAGAGAATTTCAAACTGTTCGAGGATAAGAAGGAACAGTCCATCAGCGCCTTTTCCAGCGAGGACGCGCCGCTCTCCGTGGGTGTGATTTTCGATTGCAGCGGCAGCATGGGGCGGAAGCTGGAAAAATCCCGGCAGGCCGTCTCGCAGTTCTTCAAAACCGCCAATCCCGAAGACGAATTCTTCCTCGTGCAGTTCAACGACACCGCCAATCTGATTCAGCCCTTCACGCGCAACCTGGAAGAGATTCAGAACCGCCTTACCTTCACCCAGTCCAAAGGCGAAACGGCCCTGCTCGACGCGATCTACCTGGGGCTGCACGAAATGAAGAAGGCCAAGAACCCGCGCAAAGCCCTGCTGCTGATCTCCGATGGCGGCGACAACAACAGCCGCTACACCGAAGGTGAAATCAAGAACCTGGTGAAGGAAGCGGACGTCCAGATCTATGCCATCGGCATCTATGAAAGCGGCTCGAACCGGGCACGCACCCCCGAAGAAGCCTCCGGTCCGGCGCTGCTCACAGAGATTGCCGAGCAGACCGGCGGCCGCCAGTATTCCGTGGAGAACCTGAACGAACTGCCGGATATCGCTGCCAAGATCGGAGTCGAACTCCGCAACCAGTACATACTGGGCTACTCGCCGCTGAACCAGGATCACGACGGCAAGTACCGGCATGTTAAGGTAACATTAGTGCAGCCTCGCGGCCTGCCTCCGTCTGCGTCCGTTTTGGAGACTGGGCTATTATGCTCCATCGAAATAATCGATTCCCAGCCGTTACCACGGCTCTCGCGCTATCGCTCGCTGCCGTGGCGCTGTACGCGCAGCAGCAGTCCAAAAGCCCGCGGCTCAGTCGGCGGAAGACATCGGGCAGGTCTTCAAGTGGACACCCGCCTGGTGGTGCTGCAACACCACCGTGGTGGACAAGAACGGCCACCTGGTAACGGACCTCAGGCAGAACAATTTCGTGGTCTAGCGAGAACGGGCAGCCGCAGACCATCAGCGTCTTCAAGCGCGAGGACGTCCCGGTTTCCATGGGCCTGGTGATCGACAACAGCGGCAGCATGCGCGACAAACGCGCCAAAGTGGCGGCGGCGGCACTGGCGCTGGTGAAGGATTCCAACAAGGACGACGAAGTGTTCGTCGTCAACTTCAACGACGACGCCTTTCTGGACCTGCCCCACAATAAGGAATTCACCAACGACATCAGCGAGATGGAAGAGGCCCTGAGCCGCATCGATTCGCGCGGCGGAACGGCCATGCGCGACGCCATCCGCATGTCCGTCGACCACATCTCCGCGATAAAGCCCACAAGAGCAAGAAAGTGCTGGTGGTGGTCACCGACGGCAACGATAATTCCAGCGTCATCAACCTGGAAAACCTGGTGAAGGGCGCGCAGCAGAGTGAAGTTCTGATCTACGCCGTCGGCCTGCTCAGCGACGAGGAGAAACGCGAAGCGGCGCGCGCCAAGAGCGACCTGACGGTGCTTACCGAGGCCACCGGCGGCGAGCCCTTCTTCCCCAAGGATATTTCCGAAGTGGACCGCATCGCCCACCAGGTGGCGCACGATATTCGCAGCCAGTACACCATCGAATACTCGCCCACCAATACCGCCATGGACGGCACCTATCCGCAAGATCCAGATCAGCGTCGTCAATGCACCCGGCAAACTGCAGGTGCGCACGCGCAGCGGTTACTACGCCACGCCCGACGCGATCAATCCGCCCAAGACTTCCAACAGTCTCATCAATCATTGATGTGGCGCATGGTCTGGCGTCTGACGCGCGGCTACCGGCTGCGCCCGTGGGCTAGTCCTTACCTGCGCTGGCGCATCGAAACGTTCTCGGGCGTGCACGCGGACGACATCACCTTCGTGAAATTCTGGCAGTTTTCCTGGCGCTATCGCCGGGAACTGATTCGCTATCTGAAATGGGCGGCGCGGATGTCTGGCGTACAATGACACTTTGCTGAGGAACATTCAACTGCTGCTCCGGCTGGTGGTCGCTCCAGCCGATGCCATGAGCGGGATTCTGGATCGCGGCAGCCTGCTCTTTGCCAGCCTTGCCGCCCTCGCCGTGGGGCTGTTCGCCGGCGTGCCCGGCCTGCATTTCAGTTTCTACACGCCGCTGCTGGTGCTGGCCATCGCTTACGTCCCCGGGGTTCTGCTGCTCAGCGTTCTCCTCGGGCGCCTGGGCGGTCTCGGCATGGTATTTTCCCGGGATTATTCCACCCTGCTCACCTGCGCCGCCATGGCGTGGGCGGCATCGCAGATCCCGCTTGTGGTGGCAGGCGCAGTATTGCCGCCGCAGATTCTGATCTGGGCCGCCCTGGCTTGCCTGGGCTATTTCGCGGTTCTGATGTTCTTCGCGGTGCGAACCGTGTTCGGCACGGGAAACGGTGTGGCCGCTGGCGTGGTTTCGCTCTCGTGGCTGCCGCTGGTGGTGCTGGCGTTCGTATGGGGACCGCTCAGCATGATTCTCCGCTGGGTGGCATCGCCCTTCTTCCTCTTTTTTGCCTGGTATTACCTGGGTGCCGAGTTTCAGAATCTGGGCTCGGGCTTCCGCAGCCGCCAGAACTTCCAGCGCATGCTGGAAGCGGCCGCCATCAATCCGCACGATGGCGACGCGCAATACCAACTCGGCCTCATTTTCCAGCAGCGCCGGCGCTATTCCGATGCCATCCAGCGCTTTCAGAATGCCGTCGCCATCGACCCCACCGAAACGGATGCCCACTTTCAGCTAGGCCGCATCGCCATGGAGCAGGGTCGCACCGGCGACGCCATCGCTCGCTTTGAAACGGTGCTAAAGCAGGACGAGCGGCACAGTTCCAGCGAAATTCATCGCGATTTGGGCAGCGCCTACCTCGCGGCCGGCCGTCTGCCCGAGGCGCGCCGCGAACTCGCCATGTACACCGACAGGCGCGAATACGATCCCGAGGGGCTTTACCATTACGGGCAGGTGATGGAGCGGTCAGGCGACCCTGCCGCCGCGCGCGCTCTCTATGAACGTGCCGTGGAATCCGCCCGCACCGCCCCCCGGTATCGCCGCCGCCTCACCGCCCGCTGGAGCCGCCTGGCCCAAAAGCAACTCAGCCGTCTGGCCTGAAAAACAGAACGGGCGGCCGGTTTGTCGCCGGTCGCCCGTTGGAAGGAAGCAGAGCTCTCGCGGGACTATTTGCCGCCAGTCGGGCTCGTGGTGCTGCTGCCCTTCTTGGTGGAACCCTTCTTCGACGTGTGCTTCCGCGTCTTGGTAGTCGATTTGGTGGTTTGCGAAGTGGTGGCCGGCTTCTGGGCCGCAAACGTCAGAGGCATCGTCGCAAATGCGAGAGCGATGGTGGCAAGAATCGTCTTTTTCATGGTCTTTTTTTCTCCCTGCGGGCTCTGCCCGCTTACAATTCCATGATGCCGTCACCGGCTTTTAAACTCGATAGCCTCCGCAGGTTAAAGCCGGCACCCAATCGGGGGGGTGGCGATTAACAATTCTTTCGATTCCGAACAACGTCTTTAGACTCCGGGCGGTCAGGTGACCTTACCCTACCTCCATGGCGGACAAGCGATCAACGATTTCGCGCGTCGCCTCCGCCTGTGCTGTCAGTTGCTCCGCCGCGGCCGCGCACTGCTCGGTGGCGGCGGCGTCCTCCTGGGTCACCTGGCTCATCTGCGCGATGGCCTGGCTTATCTGTTCGATTCCCTGGGATTGCTCCTGGCTGCCCAATTGGACCTCGTGGACAAGGGTTTTTACTTTGGCAGAATCTTCCGCGACCGAGCGGATGGCGGCCGCCACCTGATCCACACGCAGTTTACCCTGACTGGACTTAACCACCGATTCCTCGATGAGCGGCGCGGTGTCCCGAGCCGCCTGCGCGCAGCGCTGCGACAGGCTGCGGACTTCGTCGGCCACCACGGCGAATCCCATGCCGGCCTCCCCGGCGCGGGCGGCCTCGACGGCCGCGTTGAGCGCCAGTATGTTGGTCTGAAAAGCGATTTCGTCAATCGTCCGTATGATCCGTGAGATCTTTTGACTGGAGCCGCCGATCTCTTGCATGGCGAGTTCCATATGCTCCAGGGACTGGTTAGCCTCGATCAACTCCTGGTGCGCGCGGGTCATCAGTTCGGCCGCGCCGCGGGAGTTTTCGGTATTCCGGCAAGCCATAGAGCTGACTTCCTCGCACGAAGCCGAGGTCTGCTCGATGGATGCCGCCTGTTGCGAAGCTCCTTGTGCCTGGGACTGGCTGGAAGCGGAGACCTGAGAGGCGGCGCTGGCGGTTTGACGGGTGCCTTGCGTCAATTCGTTGACGGCCCGCCGCAGGGTGGCATTGATCTGGCGCACGATGAAGGCAACACCGGCAGCGAGCGCGATCGACAACACAATCAGGAAGATGGTGAGCGTGCGACTCCATGTCACCGAGGCGGTGGCGGCTTTCCCGCTGGCCGCCATCGACGCGGATTGCAGCGCCACCAGTTTTTCGGCAGTTGGTTTGATCTGCCGGAGCAGCGGAGTTGCCGTTCCGGTCAGGAAGCGGTCTGCGATGGGGATGTCTTCAGCGGAAATGCCGTGGGCGGTCAGCAGGCTCATGAATTCGGCGTGATTCTGAACGATCTGCGCGGAAGCGGCGCGCAACCGGGAGAACAACTCCCGCTCCTCAGGCGTGCGGATGAGAGGCGCCATTTCATCCATCCGTTTCCCGATACGCAAAGAGCTTTCGTGAAAATCGTTGCTGTATTTTTCGACGCTGGCCTTGTCCTGCATGGCGGCCCGCCGGATTATGCCGCGCTCTTCGGCCAGAAACTCAGTCAGGGCAACATCGATCTCCCCAACCAGAAACTGTTTTCTGCCATCGCTGTCGATCAGGCGCTGCATACTGGCGCCGAGGCTGCTCAAGCTGTAGAGCGAAACAACACTGACGGACAGGGTGACGACCATCGCCATGCCGCAGGTCAGGAAGAACTTCCGCCCGATACTCAGGGACTTCATACAACGAACATATCGGCAGGAATCGCCGAAAGCACTAGAGCGCGGCGATGCCGGCGTTCATTTGGGATCAGGCACTTTGGGTGTCGTATATACCTTCTTGAGGTCATCCTGGTATTCGCCAAACAGGACTTTGATGCCGTCGAATTCGCGCTTTACGGCGGCGCGGTATTCCGGGTGGGTGGCGAAATCGAAAAGCACCGCGGCCATCGCCTGGGCATCCACGACGAAGCCATGGTGCCCGATTTCGGCGAGGGCGTCGGTCTCCATCTCATAGGTATGGTTGGCGGCGGTGGATGTCTGGGACACCACTTCGAGGCCCGGAATATCACTGGAAACGCTTCCGGTCTCCTCGAATCCCTGGGGCTTGCCATAACTCTCGCAAACATTGGTTGCGCCGTATCGCTTCATATAGGTGAACGCCAACTCGTTCAGCGCGGATTCGGAGATCCCGTCGCGGTCCTGGCCATAATTATCGATTTTCACCTTGGTGCCGGTGGCCAGAGCGGCGGCGCGCGCGGCGTTATCCACCATCTCGCGCTCCTGGGCGAGGTAGACGGCATCGGGGTAACGAATGTAAAAATCGGCCACAGCGCGGTCGGGCACCACGTTGGGGGCGCTGCCGCCTTCGGTGATGATGCCCTGCACGCGCGCCTCGGGCCGCAGGGTGCCGCGCAGCGTGTCGATATTGTTGAACAGGTGGATCACCGCTTCCAGAGCATTTCGGCCGGCCCACGGCGTCATCTGGTGCGCGGGCGCGCCGGAGAAGGTATACTTGACGCCGTCGATATTCAGGCAGCAGGTGCCGAAGCCAGGCGCGGCGCGATTGGTGGTGCTCACCGAGTGGCTGCGGATGATGACATCCATGCCGTTGAAGACCCCGGCCTTGTGCATGTCGGTTTTGGCGACGGGCGGCATCATCTCTTCACCCGGCGTGCCGAACACGACGACGCTGCCCGGCGCATGGGTGCGTTCCAGGTACTCCGTCATGGCGATGGCCGCGGCCATCCCGACGGGTCCTTGGGCGCTGTGCTGATCGCCATGGAACGGGCCATGGGTGCCGCGCAGCGCGTCGTATTCCAGAATCACGCCCAGGTTCGGAGCGCCGCGATTGCCCTTCCAGTGCGCCACGAAAGCGGTGGGCAGGTTGGCGACCCCCATGGTCACTTCGAAATTATGTTTGCGCAGGTAGGTGGTGAGCACTTCCACCGAGCGGACTTCCTTGAAGCCGATCTCGGGGTGGCGCGTGATGTCGTCGCACATGGCGAGCAGTTCGGTATCCATCAACTGCTTCGCCCGCGCTACCACCTGGTCGCGCGCGGTGTTGGGCGCGGCGAGGCGGTTCACCATGCCCGGCACGTCGAGCGACTTCTCCAGCGTGTCCATCTTCTTGATGACGTCGCGCGCCGCTTCACGTTCGGTGGGAGTATCCTGCGCGAAGAGCGCCGCGGCCGCCAGCGCGGCCAGAATTACAATTCGCATTTACGCCTTTCCTCTTTTGAAGTCGGGGAATTTCATAGGCGCGCTGCCGCCGGCCACGGAGGCTTCACTCAAAGGACCGGGCGCGCTCCAGGAGGCCGCATCGTACACGTCGATATCCGGCGGTTCGCCCTGCCGCATGGTCTGGATCAGGCGGTAGGCCATCACGAAATCCATGCCGCCGTGGCCGCCGAGTTCGCGCGCCAGTTCGCCCACCTGCTTCCAGTAAGCGTGCTCGAACTCCTTCTTGTACGGATCCAGCGGGCCGAAATCCTCTTTGGCCGAGCCATCCACGTAGATACGCGGCGGATAGTCGCGGAAGATTCCCTTGGTGCCGGCGATCAGGTTGATGCGGTCGTAGGGCTGGGGAGAGCTGACGTTGTGCTCCAGCCTGATGACGCGGCCTTTCACGGTGTGAATGAGGCTGACGTTCAGATCGCCCTCGCGATAGACTTCCTTCTGCCGCGGATCGTCTGGCTTGAGGTGCTGCTTGCGGTACGCCTGCAGCGAGATGGACAGGGAGCTCATCGAGACCATGTAATCGAAGCGGTCGCCGCGATTGATGTCCATGTAGTGGGCCACCGGTCCGAGTCCATGGGTGGGATAGAGATTGCCGTTGCGGTTGAGATGTTCGAAGCGGCGCCAGAGGCCCTCGCCTTCGTTGGAAAAGAGGATGCTGCGCAAGTCGTGATTGTAGGCGCAGGCTCCATGGATCAATTCGCCGAGCACGCCCGCCTTCACCATGTTCCACACCAGCAGTTCGTTTTCGCCGTAGCAGCAGTTTTCCAGTTGCATGCAGTGGCGGCGGGTACTCTCCGAGGTATCCACCAGGGTCCAGCAGTCTTCAATAGTGCGGGCCGCCGGAACCTCGACACCCACGTGCTTGCCCGCCTTCATGGCAGCGACGGCCATGGGGACGTGCCAGATCCACGGCGTGGCAACGATCACCAGGTCGAGATCGTCGCGTTTCACCATCTCTTCGAAGGCGTGATCGCCGTTCGTATAAGCGGCGGGCGAGGGTTTCCCGGCTTTCACCAGTTTGTTCTGCACACGCGTCACCTTGGCGGGGACCACGTCGCACAGGGCTTTCACCTGCACCTGCGGGATGGCGGAAAAATTGTCGATCAGGCTGCTCCCGCGCCCGCCGATGCCGATGAAGCCCATGCGGACGTTGTCGCGCGCTTCGAACTTCATGCCCGCCATACTGGTGGCGCCGGCCCGCTGCGGGGGATCGGCCTGAGCCAGTCCCAATCCGGCGGCGGCCAGGGATGCGAAGCGCAACAGGTCGCGCCGTGAAGCGTTGGTTGGTTCGTCTTTCATCATCTACCTCCAAAGCCGCCGGACGATTTGCAGAAGCACGGTGCCGCTTACCGCGAAAATCGCCAGCAGGCCAAAAGCATATCCCATTCTGCCGTAAAGAAAATTGCCCACGGTGAACAGCGCCGACCAGATCATGATGCAGCCGCTGAACCAGCCGAGGAGCGCCCGCGGAAAATTCGAGGCCTCGCTATCCATGGCCGCCTCGGCCGCCGAAATCCCGCATTTCACGCGGATGTGCTCCCACCCCGGGCCAAAGGGCCGCACTTTCTGGTAGAAACTGATGAGCACCTTCTCGTCGTTGGGTGGCCCGATGTATGCCGTCAGCACCCAGCAGAAGGTGGTGATAGCGATACCCACGATCAGTTCGCGCGCGGTGTGTACTTCCACGCCGTTCTTGTGCAGAATCAGGAAGGTGATGCCGACGGCGAAGGAGACCACCATGGCCACAATTTCGCACCAGGCGGTGATGCGCCACCAGAACCAGCGCAACAGGTATAACAGACCGGTGCCCGCGCCCAGCAGCAGCAGAATATTGAAATTGTCCTGCGCGGTGACCAGCAGGAAGACGGTGCCCGACGAGGCGAAGAACAGCAGAATGGTACACCAGCGTCCGGCGGTGACGTAGTGGTGATCCGGCTGGCCGGGGTTCAGGAAGCGCCGGTAGAAATCGTGGACCAGGTAGGACGCGCCCCAGTTAAGGTGGGTCAGGATGGTGGAGGAATTCGCGGCGACAAGGCCGCCGAGCATCAGGCCGATCCATCCCGCCGGCATGAAGCGCAGCATGGCGGGGAAGGCAATGTCGTGGCCGAGCAGTTGCGGATCCAGGTGCGGGAATGCCTTCTGAATGTCCGAGAGTTGCGGATAGATGATGAGCGAGGCAAGGCCCGTGACGATCCACGGCCACGGCCGCAGGACGTAATGCGCCACGTTGAAGAAGAGGGTGGCGCCAAGCGCATCCTTTTCGGATTTCGAGGCCAGCATGCGCTGCGCGATGTAGCTGCCGCCGCCCGGTTCCGCGCCGGGATACCACACGGCCCACCACTGCACCGCAATGGGCATGATGAAGACGGCGACGGCCAGGTCCCAGTTCTTGGTGAAGTCGGGCAGCATGTTCAGGTAATTGATGCCGCCGGGTCCGGAGACGTGGGAGAGCTTGGCCACCAGGCCGCTCATGCCGCCCACCTGCGGCAGTTCGACGGCGAAGTAGGCCGCCGCAATGACCGCGGACATCTTGATAAAGAACTGGAACATGTCGATGACCAGGACGCCCCACAGGCCCGAGTGGGCGGCGAAGACCACGTTCAGCAGTCCCACGGCGAGGAGGGTTTGCCAGCGTTCGAAGCCGAACAGAATGGCGGCAATCTTACAGGCGGCCAGGTTGACGCTGGCCATGATGAAGCAGTTGAAGAAGAACCCCAGGTAGACGGCGCGGAATCCGCGTACCGCCTTGGCTGCGTTGCCGGAGTAGCGCAGT
The DNA here is from genome assembly GCA_963748795.1 of uncultured Solibacteraceae bacterium. Taxonomy (GTDB): domain Bacteria; phylum Acidobacteriota; class Terriglobia; order Bryobacterales; family Bryobacteraceae; genus Sulfopaludibacter. Next base: position 84,372 of record CAVVLD010000064.1, on the reverse strand, counting down.
TCGTAGAACTCCAGGTCGGTCAGAACACCGGACCGGCGCCAGAGGCGCGCATAAAAAAAGACCGTGGCCACGCCCGTGAGGGTAAAAGCCCACCATTGCCAGTTACCCGCGACGCCTTGCGTCCGCACGAAATTGGCTACCAGGTTCGGCGTATCGCTCGAAAAGGTGGTGGCGACCATGGAGAGTCCCCCCAGCCACCAGGGGACGCTGCGGCCAGAGGCGAAGAACTCCGCTGTGCTCTTTCCCGAGCGTTTTCCGAAGAACAGCGCCGGGATGAAACAGATGGCCACCGAGAACAGCGCGATGATCCAGTCGATGGTGTGCAGTTGCATGGAGTAAAGAAAGAGTGTACCTCTTTAGAGCTGTGAGCTATTGGCTTCGCCTGGCGTTGGCGTGGACGCTGGCGCTGCGCGTGGTGGCGGGCGCCGGCGCGCCGCAGTCGTGTACAGTCGAAGAACAACAGCAGTGGCGGGTGGTGACAGGCCGGTTTTCGGCTGGCTCGCGCACCGTCACCGTGACCATGCCGTCTATCGTAAGACGAGCGACCACCGTATTTATGGAAACATCCGCGACGGGCGCGGACAAGCTTTTTATGCAATCGGGCAGCGAGCTTGTAGCGGTGGAAAACGGCGCGGCGCTGCATCTGGAGCCGCGTGCCGGCGAACGACTCATGCTGGCGCTGGTTTCGGAGAGCGGCCAGAGACTCTGCGAATGGCAGCCCTCTTTATTCAGCCAGAAGACCGGGAGGCAGGCGAACCTGGCGAACGGGTTCCCCCGTAGCGAGGCGTACCACTTCCGAAAGACCGGCGACCCCATTCTGTTGACGATTGGACCCGACCTCGCGGATTTCCGCGGGGAGTTTCGGATCGGCGGATTGCCGGCAATGGTGCTGGCGCGGAACGCTGCGCAGGTGATTCTGCGGGATCCGGCGCCGGCAGTGGGCTCGCGAGTGTTGACGGCGCGCGGAGATTCCCTCACGCTGCGTTTCGTCCAGGTCGAAGTGCGGCTTTCGAAAGCGGCTCTTACGGTCCGGGTGCCGAGGCTGGATCTCTGGGGCCGCCACCTGTGGCCGTTCCACGCGCACCGGTACCTCGACGCCTCCGCGCCCCAGTTGCTACTGGTGAACGACACCCCGGACCGCATACGGCTGCTCTGCGGCCGCGATGTGCCCACCGTACTAGGTTTGGATTTCGACCAGGCCCGCGGCATCCGAATTACACAGGAGATGGTCCGCAACGGAGCGCTGACGGTGAGTTGCCGCGTGCGCGTGCTGAAACAAGGTCCAGCCAGGGTCTATCCTTTGCTCTTCGAGACGCCGTTCGGGGCGGCGAGCCGGTCGGCTTTCCCGGAGTAATGCGGCCAAAAGTAGTACACTGCTGCTGTGACAGAGATCTGAAGGATGAGATCGGCTGGTATCTTCTCTCTATTGTTCTGCCTCGCGGCTGTGGGCGTACGAGCGCAACAGGGCGATGCCGGCCAACCCACTCTAACAGTGCGCTCCACGCTGGTTGAGGTGCCTGTCCTGGTGAAGACGAAAGCGGGACACGTAATCTTCAATCTCACGGTTCACGACTTCCTCCTCACCGACAACGGCGCAGCGCAGGAACTGATACTCGATCAGGACACCGATTCGCAGCCGCTGGCGCTGGCCATCGTCGTAGAGACCGGCGGCGCTGGAGCGAGTCACCTCAGTGACTACCGGCAACTGGGTGCCATCGTGGACGCCTTTGTCGGCGGTGTGGAGCACCGCGTGGCGGTCGATTGGCTTCGACAGTGCGCCCCATCTGCTGAGGCCTTTCACGCCAGACACAGCCGATGCCTCCCGGCAATTGGCGAGCCTCCAGGAAGGGGACTCCGGGGCGGCCATTTTAGACGGGGTGGCATTCGCCGTCGCGCAACTTCGGGCGGAGCCTTCCCGATATCGCCGCGCCATCCTGTTACTCAGCGAAACGGTCGATCAGGGTAGCAAGACCACACTCAGTGAAGCCCTGCGCCTCATCAGCGACACGAACACGACTATGTACAGCTTCGGCTTTTCGAGTACAAAGTCGGCAGTCTCTCATGAGGCATCCAAGTTTGGCGCTGCGGGTCTGACTTCAGGAGGCGACGGGGCGGGCATCCAGCTTAAGTCCACCGAGCCGGGCCCCCCGCACGGTTGCTTCAGCCGCGATGGTGCCGATGCCGAGTACGAAGGCCACTATTCCAAGCAGGTGCTCGACTGCATCAGCCAGCTTGCTCCGCCACTCCGCCTGGCCACCATGGCTTTTCTGGCCGCTCGCGGCGCTCTGCGGCGCAACACCGCTGAATCCATCGCACAGCTCACGGGAGGCGAGTTCTTTCGATTTCACGATGCCAGGGACCTGAAGGCAGGTCTCATCGCGTTCTCCAACGACGTGCCCAACTACTATGTATTGAGTTTCCGGCCAACCTCGCTCGCGCCCGGCCTGCACGCGCTGCGTCTGCAGATCAAGGACCGCCCCGGGTCGGTGATTAAGTCGCGAAGTGAGTATTGGATCGACAGCGATACCGCCCGCTAATTCATAATCCCGGCGACGTGGCACCCGACATGGTAACGTATGCGTTACTATTGGTGCGGTGGGTGAAATCGAGATCGGGGAGTTCCTGGACGCCGCGGGCAGGTCGCCGTTTGCACGCTGGTTCGAGGGCTTGAATGCACTGGCGGCGGCGCGCGTGACGATTGCGCTCGCGCGGCTAGGCCAGGCAAACTTTTCGAATGTCGAGGGCGTGGGCGCTGGAGTCTACGAAGTTAAGATCGATTTCGGTCCGGGATACCGGGTCTACTTCGGAAAGGATGGCCGGCGGGTCGTGATCCTGTTGGGTGGGAGTTCGAAGAAGCGGCAGAACGTCGCGATTGCGGCAGCGCAAGCGTCTTGGGCCGAGTACAAGCGCCGCCGCAAGAGCGGTGAGGAGTAGAGCAAATGGCCTTAACAAAAGCATTTCGGGAGACCGTTTACGTTCGGGCACAGCGGGACAGGGCTTTCCGTAACGCATTGCTCACCGAGGCGGTGAACGCTTACCTTGCCGGAGATGCGGCGACGGGAAAAGCGGTGTTGCGCGACGTCATTAACGCCACTGTTGGCTTCGAAAGATTGGCAGCGGAACTGGGTAAGCCAGGCAAGAGCCTGCACCGGATGTTGGGGCCCCGAGGCAACCCAAGCACGGCCAACTTCTTCGCCATTCTCCAGGTGTTGCAGAAGAGAGCTGGTGTGAGGTTGACCGTCAAGGCCGCCTAGGCCTAGGATCTGCTCGCCTCGACCTTTCCACGTTCGCATCAAGCACCACCATTCTACAGTCCGCGAAGACGCGGCCATCAGTAATGGCCGAACCACGGGTTATGGATAAGTGAACCTCCGCGGTCAGCCGCAAATTGCTGGTGCACTGTACAATCAGCGTATGCCGCACCCTGGGCCAAGCCCTGTGGCCAATGCAGGCAAACGATCATGACTCCCAAACGAAGGGACATCCTCAAACTCTTATCCGCCGGCGCGACCGCCTCAGCCGCACCCTCGCAAACGCCGCAGCAATCCGGCGCGCAGCCCAACATCCTCATCATCATGGCCGACCAGCATCGCGCCGGCCTCACGCGTGCCGGCGGATTCCCGCTCGACACCATACCCACGCTGGACAGCCTGGCCTCGCGCGGAGTCTCCTTCGACCGCGCTTACACCACAGCGCCCCTGTGCGTGCCGGCGCGCATCAGCATGTTGACCGGGCGCTGGCCGCACGCCCACCGCGTGCGCCAGAACAGCGCGCCGAACGCCGCCGTGTTCCAGTCCGACCTGTTCCAGTTGACCCGCGGCAACGGCTATCGCACCGCCCTCATCGGCAAGAACCACACTTATCTGAAGCCGGAGAATGTCGACGTGTGGCGGCCGTACAGCCACCTGGATGGCTGGACCCCCGACGGGTCTCCGCCCGAATACGCGGAGTTCAACCGCTGGATGGGCCACCTCAACCACGGCACCGCACAAGCGGCCACGCCGTTTCCCGCGAAGGTCCAGTTCCCGTACCGCATCGCGTCCAACTCGATCGACTTCATCAAAGAATCAGGCGACCGGCCGTTCGCACTCTGGATGAGTTTCGCCGAGCCGCACAATCCGTACCAGGTTTCCAAGCCTTACTTCGACATGTTCCCGCCCGATGCGATTCCACCGCGCGGTGCGGGCCCGGAGACGTTCAGCACGAAGGGCTTCCAATGGCAGTGGCTGCAGGGCCTCGAAGAGAGGACGTACCCCGGCTACCGCGACCGCTGGCGGCGCACGCGCTCGAACTATCTGGGCATGCTGCGGCTCATCGACGACCAGGTGGCGCGCGTGATCCACCAGCTCGAAGCCAGCGGCAAGGCGCAAAATACGATCGTCCTCTACCTGGCCGACCACGGCGACTACTTCTGCGATTACGGCCTGGAGCGCAAGGGCGCCGGGTTGCCGGAAGTGCTGACACGCATCCCTATGGTGTGGTCCGGCTGGAACATCCAACCGCGGAAGTTGGACGCATTCGTTTCGACCGCCGATGTCCTGCCGACGCTGTGTGAAGCCATCGGGGTGGGGATTCCGCCGGGGGCGCAGGGGCGCAGTTTGTGGCCCATGCTGCAAGGCAAGCCGTATCCGCGCGAGGAGTTCGAGACCATCTATTCCGAGGTGGGCTTCGGAGGCATGTACTACGGCCCGAAGGACAACATTCCGGATAACTGGGGCCGCGGCCGCGTGGATCCCGCTGCGATTCCCACCTACGACGAGCTGAATCCGGTAACGCAGAGCGGTACGCTCAAGATGGTTCGCCGCGACGACTGGAAGCTGACGTTCGACATGATGGGTAACGGCGAGCTTTATAATATCGCTCGCGACCCGTACGAACTCGCCAATTCTCTACGGCAGGAAAGAGAGCCTGGAGATGCAGCACCAGTTGATGGCCGACCTGCTGCGTTGGACCATCCGCACGCAGGACGATCTGCCTGTGGCCGCCTATCGCCCAAAGTGGGCGTCGCGCAACTGGTATTCGGAATACCGCTAACAGAGGCGCGCACGTTAGTAAGCGCTCTTTTGAACTTCTGCCACGGAGTTCAACTGCCGTGTCCGGCGGGCCACACCTGCCGATAGCCCGATTCCCCGAGGCCGCTCGTTATTGCACCTGCGTCTTTGGCATGGCAGAGGATCACGGCGCAGCCGCCGAAGCCGGCTCCTGTGAGACGCGCGCCTAAGGCGCCTGCGTCGAGGGCGTGGGCCACCAACCGGTCCAGCGCGTCGCAGCTTACGTGGAGCCGGTCGCGCAGGCTGGCGTGGGATTCGCGCAGCAGGCGGCCGAAGCCTTCGGCGTCGCCGGTCTCCATGGCTATCGCGGCGCGGCGCACGCGCAAGGCCTCGCTGGTGACATGCGCGAAGGCGTCGCGCTCTTCCAGCGTGGGCAGGGATTGAGCCATCGCGTCCAGGTCGCCGTCCAGAAGTTCGCGGTAGCTGGCGGCGCCAAGGCGCGCGAGGGCGGTGCTGCCGGCCTTCCGGCGGGCATTGTACTGCTCGCGGACGCCGCCCGATTTTTCCGCCGACACGCCGCTGTTCGCCACCAGAAAACTCCAACCCGCGGGGACGGCGATGTGGCGCACCGAGAGCGGCTGAAATTCGATCAGCGAAGCGTAGCCCGGGCGTGCCGAGAGGCAGGCCGCATGGTCCATGCCCCCGCCGCGCGTGCCCACGAACTGTTCGCCATCCGGCAGCACCTCCATCAACTCCTCGAAGGAGGCTTCGATTCCGTTGGCGCGCAGCAGCGCCAGGGTGCACGCCACAATCAGCGCGGAGGATGAGGAGAGGCCGGCGGCGGGTGGCAGGTCGGATTCGATGGAGGCATCCAGCCCCACGCCGGTGCCCCAGCGCCCGGAGACCACGCGGGCGGCGGCGCGCAGGTAATTCTCCCAATCGCCCGGCGCGACAGGACGCAGGTCGTCCGACCATTCGAATTGGCGCTCGCCGTAGCCCGCGCTGGCGGCGTGAATGCGGCGATCGGCGCGCGCGCGAAAGGCCACGCGAATCGAGCGCTGGAGCGCCATGGGCAGCACTGCCAGCCCGTGATAATCGATGTGTTCGCCGATCAGGTTCACCCGCCCCGGCGCAGTCACTATTCCTTGCCGCTCTTGCATTTCGTCTCCGCTCGCGATCAACTTACTACTATGAACAAAACGCCCGCCCGCTGCATAGCCGCCCTGGGAGCGCTGTGGATGGCCGGCAGCCTGGCCGCCGCCGATATCCCTTCCCCCGCCCTTCTGGTCTTAAATAAGGAAGGCAATCTGGCGATTGTGAATCCGGCCACCAAACAGGTGGTGGGCCGGGTGCGCGTGGGTGACACGCCGCACGAGACGGTGGCCAGCGACGACGGCAAACTGGCGTTCGTCAGCAACTACGGCGGCGCGACGCCCGGGAGCACCATCTCGGTGATCGACCTGGCCGCGCGCAAAGAACTGCATCGCGTGGACCTGGGCGTCCTGCGGCGGCCCCACGGGCTGGCCTTTGCCGATGGCAAGCTCTACTTCACCTGCGAGACCAACAAGATTATCGGACGGTACGACCCGGCCGCCAACACGGTGGATTGGCTGCTGGGCACCGGGCAGACCGGCACCCACATGGTGGAATTGAGCAAGGACCGCCGGCAGATCTACACGGCCAATATCGGCGGCAACAGCATCAGCATTTTCGACCGGACCGGGGCCATCGATTGGGAGCAGACCGTGGTGCCGGTGGGCAAAGGGCCGGAAGGTTTCGATATCACTCCCGATGGCAAGGAGATCTGGGCGGCGCACTCGCGTGATGGCGGCGTTTCCATCATCGACCTTTTCACCAAGAGAGTCACGCACACCTTCAGCGTGCAGACCAAGCGGTCCAATCGCCTGCGCTTTACGCCCGATGGCCACCTGGTGTTGATTTCGGACCTGGACGCGGGCGAGTTGCTAATCCTGGAACGTGTCACGCGGAAGGAACTGAAGCGGATGCCGCTGGGCCGGCAGCCAGCGGGCATTCTGATCACACCGGATAGCGCGCGGGCCTACGTGGCGGTGACCGGCGATAACAACGTGGCGGTGATCGACCTGAAGACGCTGGACCTGGTGGACCGCCTCCAGACGGGCACCGGTCCGGACGGCATGGCGTGGGTGCGGTAGCACTATACTATGCACATGAGGGGACTGCCATTCGAGAGGATTCGCCTGCCTCGCGCGCCGCACCCGCGGACCCTGACCGCGGAAGCGTATCAGCGCGAGTTTCGGATTGCGTACGCGGAGCCGGAGTTGCGGGGCGTGGAAGGCACCGTGACGCTGGACGCAGTGGTAGGCAAAGATGGCACGATCCAGACGCTTGCCGTCCACTCGGGGGACGCGCGGCTGGCTGAGGCGGCGCTCGAGACCGTGCGCCACTGGGCCTATCGCCCGCTGTTAGTGAACGGCAGGCCGGTTGAGGTGGCTACGGAAATCGACGTGCGCTTCGCCTTGTGATTCCGCCAGTCCTGATCGTCACCGGCGGCGGCCGCGGAATCGGCGCTTGTACGGCGCGCCTGGCGGCGGCGCGCGGATACGCGGTGTGCGTCAACTACCTGCGGAACCAGGCGGCTGCTGCGGGCGTGGTGGCCGGGATTCAGCGGCAGGGCGGCACGGCCATCGCGGCGCAGGCGGACGTCGGCGTGGAAGCCGAGGTGGTCGCACTATTTGCCAGGGTGGAGCAGGAGCTCGGCCGGCCGGCGGCATTGGTGAACAATGCGGCGCGCCTGGAATTGCAGTTGCGCGTCGAATCCATGGACGCCGCACGCCTACAGCGCATGTTCGCGACCAATGTGATTGGCGGCGCGGGCGGTAGCAACGTCAACGTCTCGTCCGGTGCGGCGCGCTACGGCTTGCCCGGCGAGTATGTGGACTACGCGGCGACCAAAGGCGCGCTGGAAACTTTCACGCTGGGGCTGGCGCGGAGCCAAAAGGGTTTCACGTGAACGGAGTGCGGCCGGGCCACATCTACACGGAGTTGCATGGCGATGGCGGCGAGTCCGATCGCGTGGACCGCGTGAAGAGCCTGGTGCCGATGCAACGCGGAGGCCGGCTCGAAGAAGTGGCGACGTTGCGGGAGGGCGATAGATGGAGCTTTTTGAGATGGCCGACCTGTGCACGCCGTGGTGCCTGCACGTGGCCGCGACTTTGCGGATTGCCGGCCATATCGAGGCGGGCAAGACGGAGATCGGCGCGCTGGCGAAAGCGGCGGGTGCGGACCGCGAGTCGCTGCACCGCATGATGCGGCACCTGGTGAGCAAGGGCGTATTCGAAGAGCCGGCGACGGGGCAATTCGCGCTCAATGACCTGGCGCGCGGCTTCCTGGCGGAGCCGAACCGCCTGGGGCTGAGCCTGGATGGCATCGGCGGGCGCATGGCCGGCGCCTGGGCCACGCTGCTTGCGGCCGTGCGCACGGGCCGGCCGGCGTATCACGAAGCGTTCGGACGTCCGTTCTGGGAGGACCTGGACGCGCATCCGGAGGTGGCCGCGAGTTTCGACGCCTTGATGGGGCCGGGACACGGCACGCCGGATCCGGAAATCCTGGTGAATGCGGCGGACTGGGCGTCCATCCGAACGGTGGTCGATGTAGGCGGCGGCACCGGGTCGCTGCTGGCGGAAGTGCTGCGCGCGCACCCGGCGATGCGCGGCATTCTGGTGGACTTGCCGCGCGTGGTGGCGCGCTCCGGCGAGGTGTTCGCGGCGGCGGGAGTTGCAGACCGGGCGACGGTGCGCGGGCAGAGCTTTTTCGACCCCCTGCCTGCCGGCGGCGACCTCTACGTTTTGAAAAACGTCATTGGCGATTGGCCGGACGGCGAAGCCACGGCCATCCTGCAGCGCTGCGCGGAAGCGGCCCGGCCGGCGGGACGCGTCGTGGTGTTCACGGGCGAAAAAGGCGGGCCTGAGATGCTGATGCTCGTCCTGGTAGGCGGCAAGGGGCGAAGCCTGGAAGAGTTCCGGGCCATCGCCCGCGCGGCCGGTCTGGAGGTGAGTGCGGTGGGGCGGCAGCCCACTGGCCGCACCATTGTCGAGTGCCGCCCGGTCTGAGTGGCCGCGCGCTTCCGGTCGTCACTCCCGGATACAGCGAACGGAAAGAGCTCTCGGCTTTTCGAGGCCGGCTTGACGATGCAGAGCCTGCCCGCCTCGCGCAAAGTTGTAGGACCAGCCGCTCGCCGGATCGATCTCCGATGCCGTCCAGTAGAATCCATGGGCTTCCAACCGTGCATACCCGCCATCGACCCCACGGCCGCCCCCGAGCAAGGCATTGAAGCCCGAATTGCCCCCGGACAGGAGCGCCTGGTACGCCGCTTTCCCCTTGTCGTCTGAATCCACACTCACCCCGCCGTAACGCTTCGCCATCTGCCGCCATTCGTCGTCCGTCGGTAATCGCCAGCCCTCTCCCAGCGATCGACATGCCCGCTGCGCCGACTCCCAGGTGTACCAACGGCCGTACTGACGGCAATTCGTTTCCGCGTCACCGTAGCAGTAGGACGGAGCAGTGTTGACGCCCAGATTGTGGATGGTCCACTGTTTGCCGTCCGCCATCCGCCGGGACATCACGCCCGCCGAACGGCGCTCGCAGGAGGTGCCAAACGGGGTGCTCAGCGCGACGGATAGGACGCAAACCTGAATCGGCCTGGTCCTGCACTGAAAGCTGATCATGAACCATCTTCACCCTATCCCGCACTATTCAACATACGGCCATCGATTGCCGGACAGCCAGTGCCACTCGCCTCCGCACGCTATCCTGCAATGCGCGCGCTGGCTCTGGGAGAACTCGGTTGAAGGGCGCCGGCGAAGACGCAACTTCGGTGGCAATTTCCCGCGAAGGGCATCGTCTGGCGTATTCGCAAGCGCACAGCTCCGGTCGCGATATCTGTCGCATACCGCTGACCGCCGCCAAAGGCTCGCTACCCTCCTGACGGTCTACGATCACGCAAACCGTCATGCTCTCAACAGACGCCCCTTTTCATCCTTGCGGCTGAGCCTTTGCTTCCTAATGGGACTGTCCCCTTTTTAGAAGGAGAAGCGGAGAGCCAGTTGCAGTTGCCTTGAGAAATTCGCCTGGCTGGTGATCTTGCCGAAGGTGCTGCTGCCGAACGAGACGCTCGGACCGTAGAACAGCGGCGTATTCATGGCGTTCAGCGCTTCGCAGCGGAACTGGGCCTTCAACGTCTCCTTGATGGTCACGTTCTTGAACACCGAGAGGTCCCAGTTGACCTGACCGGGTCCGCGCATATCGATGGTGCGGCTGAGGTTGCCGAAGGTGAACTCGGGCGCGGCGGAGAAGGCCGCCGGGTTGATGTAATTATTCAGGCGCTGTTCCAGGCTGCCGCCGGTCACCGGCGAGGTGCCCGTGGCGTTGGGCCGCTGGCTGGCATATCCGAAGGCGGAGTTGAAATTGGTGCTCTGCGAGATCTGCAGCGGGAAGCCCGTCTGGTAAACGGATACCGCGTTCACTACCCAGCCGCCGACAAGGTAGTTCATGGCGCCGCCGCGGTTGGCGAAGGGTTTGCCCTTGCCGAACGGCAGCTCATAACTGACCGCAGTGGACCATCGGAACGGCGTATCGATATTCGAGAACGCGTACTCGGCCGCCATGTTATAAGGATTCTGCGGGCCCTTGGAGCCGCTGTTCAGAGTGTTGCCGGGACCGCCGCCGGCTTCATCCCAGTTGCGCGACCAGGTGAAGGTGGAAAGCAGGCTCAGTCCCTTGCTGAAGTTCTTTTGCGCTTTCAGCACCAGCGAGTAGTACTTCGCCTTGTTGTTGTCGTCGAACAACTGGTTGATGGCGCTGTAAGTGGGATAAGGCAGCAACAACTGCGACGCCTGCACCGTGGCCGTGCCGATCACACCCGAGCCGCCGTGGCCGTAGAACGGGTTAGCCACCGATTGCGTCAGCGCCGAGCCCATGGAAAGAAGCGCGGGATTCAGGGCGTTCTCGTTGATGCTGGCCGTGTCGGTCGTCAGGTGGTTGGACTTCGAGCCGACAAAACCGACCTCGCTGGCGACTCCGCCCGGGCAGTTCGCGCTGGATATCGATCGAATACTGCTCCACGTAGGGCGATCGCGCGGTCGGGTCCACCAGCGAGAAGCTCTGGCCGATGCCGGTCAGAGTGCCCAGGCTGTTGCCGACCGGCTGCAGGATGCCGGCGGTGAACGGATTGGTCAGGTTGAGGGCCGGCGTCTGGTTGTTGTCCACCGAGGCGCTGGGGCTGGTGGTCTGGTTATAACCAACCGTCGCGATGGGCGACCCGATGGCGAACTGCGGCGCCCAGAAGATTCCGTATCCGCCGCGCACCACGGTCTTCGAATCCAGCTTATAGGCGAAGCCGAAGCGCGGCCCCATCTTGCTGCTGGTCTGGAGGCCCACGTTGTTTCTGCCGTTTCCGGCGTACTCCACTACGCCCATGGGAGAGATGCCGGTGACATTGGCGGCCAGCGGATTGGCCACCGCGCCGTTGAAGTTCACCACCATGCCGTTGTTGATTTCGCGAAGGCCGGGCTCGTGCTCCCAGCGGAGGCCGAGGTTCACAGTCAGCCTGCTGCTTACGCGGAAATCGTCCTGCACATAGAGACCGTAGTAATTGGCGATATCGGTCAACTTGGTGGAAGTGTAAATGGCGACCGAGGACGGATAACCCAGCAACATGTCGGCCAGATCCGCACCGCCCGCTGCCGGCGCTGGTGGGCGCGGACTTGGTGAAGATGCCGTTGAAGTTGTAATTGCCGGCGGCGTCGTTGGCATCGTTGCCGGCGGCCTTGATGCGCCGGTAGTCGAAGCCGGCTTTCAGGCTGTGGCGTCCCATATACTTCGACACGCTGGCCGAAAAGTTGTCGGAAGCATGCACGTAAAACGAATTATTGTCGGAGACGCCCAGGTGTACAAGTTGCTCATCTGGACATCGGGGAACTGCGAGAGCGCTTTGGGCATCTGGTTGACCAGCGCCGGGCTGAAATTCAGGCGGTTCAGGTCATAGCCCTGGCTGACGTCGTAGCTGTAATTCGGGAAGCGATTGAACCCGTAGCGGACCGTGATCACCGTGGTCGGATTCAGGGTGAACAGGTTGTTGAACTGGGTGGTGTCGACGCGGCGCAGCAGACGCCACTGGTCGGGACTCGAAACGGTGGGGAACTCGGTGTTGCCCGGTTCGAGCGAGAAGTACCGCAGGTAGCTCAGGCTGGCCGCGCCACCAGCTCACGAAATCCTCGTCGACCTTGCCGGTGTATTGCGCCGCGCGGCACGGCAGCCGGCCGGGGGCATTCAGATCGTTGGCGCCGTAATAGGACGGTGCGCTCGATGCCGGCTGAAAGTTGCGAGGCCATCGCCAGGCCCGCCGGGTTGAGACGGGAGGTGGGAATGATGTTGCCCGGGAAACGCCTGGCGGACGCCGTCGACTGAGTTCGAGCGGATCGTAAATAGTCCGCAGCGTGCCGTTGGAATTGAGGCTCTGCGAAAAGTCGCCCGTCTTTTCGAGGGCCGTCGGGGTGGCGAAAACGGAGGACGACGACTGGGTGTCGTCGTAATGCTCGAAACCCAGATAGAAGAACGTCTTGTTCTTGCCGTCGTACACCTTGGGAATTCTCACAGCGCCGCCGAAGCTCGCGCCCCAGGTGTCGTTGGGCTGATCGGTGATGGGCACGCCGGCGGCGTTGTTGAAGAAGCTGTTGGCATCCCACGCGGTGCGCCGCAGATGGCCGTAGAGGCTGCCGTGATAGGTATTGGTGCCGGAGTTCATCAGCGTGTTGAACATGCCGCCGCCGGTGCGAGCCATTTCGGCGTCGTACGTGTTGGCCTGAATCTTTGACTTCCTGAACGGCTTCGAGCGACGGGATGATGATGGCGCGATTAGTGGCATCGGTGATCGGCACACCGTCGATCAGGTAGTTATTGCCGCGTACCGGCCCGCCGGCGATGGAGATCTGCGACGAGCCGCTCTGGTCCTCCATGCGGTTGTAGGCCGGATTGCCCACCGGAACCACGTTCTGCGCCAGCTTCGACAGCATGAACGGGATTGCGGCCCAGGTTCGGCAGATCGCGTCAGTTTCTGGTTGTCGATCACCTGGCCTTGCGAGGCGTTCGATGCCTCCACCAGCGAGACCGACTCCGCTCACCTCGATGCTCTCGGTCACCTGGCCCACCTGAAGTTTGGCGTCCACCGAAACCTGCTGCTGGGTACCCACGATCATGCCCTTCTGTTCGAACTTTTTAAAGCCCGGCGCTTCCGCCGTCAACAGAGTAGGTGCCGGGAACCACTTCGCTGAAGACGAACTCGCCGGCCGACGCCGGTAACGGCGGCCCGTTGTGCGTTGGTGCCCTCATTGAGCAGCGTCACTTTGGCGCCCGTCGAGGCGCCGCCGTTCTGATCGAGCACGGTGCCGCGCACGCCACCGTAATAGGATTGCGAGTAGGCGGGGAGTGCCAGAGTGGCAGTCGCGAACACTCCTAGCGCCATGAACAGTGATGCTCTTCTGAATGCCGGGCTGGGCCGCGAAGTCGTCATGAGAGATTCTCCTGTTTTGGGTCACTCTACGAGATGGTTCGCTCGCACAGAGAGAGGAGGTCCCTCATGGGACGGCACACACAGCGTGGTGTTCCCAGGCATGATCCCCTGGAAAGTAGCCTGGTAATTTGCGTAAGTGTATCACGGATGTCAAAGATCGCAACCCCAAACTTGCATCAAAAATTTTTGTAGGTGCGATCAGGCACAGCGGGGCATCGGGTCAATCGCCGATACCGAAGGTTATGACTCGATAAATTGCAATGAATTACGCTCGCTGGGGTAAATAAACTCAACGGAATATTCGTTTTGCCGGTAGACATGGCATTTTCTACCGCGCGCGTTCGTGCCCGCAGCAGGGGCCAGGCTATTCTGCTGGTGACGTTGTCGATTCCGGTGATGCTCGGGCTGCTGGGGCTGGTTGTAGACGTAGGGTGGATGTACTGGCGGAAAGAAGCCTGCCTGACGGCGGCGCAGGCGGGGGCGTTCGCGGCGGCGATGACCGCATCCAAGAGCACCACATCTTACCCGGCGACGTGTAACACCAGTTCGGCTCTATGGTGCAGCGCTACCGCGGTGAGCTGCGATGCCAGCCCGGCAAATCCGCCGGTGAACAATTTCCAGACCGCCTGCCTGTACGCCAAGGCCAACGGGTTCAGCCCTGGCAATTCCGGCCAGGTGGTGAAGGTGGCGGCGAACAACGGCTCGACGTCGGACGCGCCCAATGTGTCGCCTTCCTATTACATTACGGTCACGGTGGCGGAGAAGATTCCGCTAACCTTTCTGGCGACTCTGGGCCGGGGCTATTTCGGCGTGGCCAGCGCGAGCGCGACGGCGGGGGTAGTTAGCACGGTGACCGGCGGTTGCGTGTATGTGCTCGATCCCAGCGCGAAAGATGCACTCAACGCCAGCAACAACGCGCAGATTCAACCAAACTGCGGCGTTTATGTAAATTCCACGAATACCGAGGCTGCGCTGGCCGTCGGGAGCGCCAGCGTCACCACATCGGGCACTCCTCAGCCGCCGATCCAGATTGTGGGAGGGTATGCCTATAACAACAACGGTTCGTTCCACCCTACCCCGGTAAGCGGAAGCACCGCCGTTTCCGATCCGCTCGGCAGTTTGGACGTTCCGTGGACGAATTGCACCGGCAGTGGATGTGCGACCACCAACTGCCAGTATACGGGCTGTTCCGGGAGCGCGACGCACTGCGATCACACCAGTTTCGGCGTGACTTCGGGCTCGTGGAGCGCACCCTACACGCATATCAGTCCGGGTATCTACTGCGGCGGCATCAGTATCAGCAACGGGAACAGCGCGATCTTCGATTCCGGGATGTATGTCATCAACGGGGGCAGCGTCTCGATCATGAGCGGTTCGGGAAACACCGGCAGCAACGTGGTGTTCTACTTCACCGGGACGAATGCCACCATGGGCGGCCTCAGTATCGCCAACGGCGCGACGGCTACATTCACGGCTCCGACGACCGGCGACCTGGCCGACGTGTCTGGTGTACGGCGACCGGTCCCTTACCAATCCCACCACGCAGGTGGGAATCAACATTCAAGGCGGCACTACCGCCAATCTGACAGGCATTTTGTATATGCCGAACAGCGAAGTCGATTTTGGAAACGGCACCAGTATCAAGACCGGAAGTTCGGTGGTGGTGAAGAGAGCGGTATTCAACGGTGGCACCTACGTCTTCACGCCCGATCCGGCGGGGACCCTGACAGGTTCGGGCAGCGCGATTCCATACCTGATCGGCTCGCACTAAACGGCGGAGGCGGACCCCTGGTCCGCGGCCGACGCCCTCGTCGGCCTCCCCGTTTTCTGGAGGCATTACCGACCGGCGCGAGCAGCGGGTCCAGGGGTTTAGACCTTTGGTCACGGTAGTGTTATCACTCCTTGATAACCAAGTAAATTAATTCGACACTGTGTTCGTTCTCATTTTGCCGCCATGTCGCGTTGTTCGAGCGCATTTGCGACGGCGGGGGCAAGCTGCGATATTTCAATAACGCCGCCGGTGATTTCAATGTCTCAGGGGGGCAACGTTACCCTGACCGCTCCGACATCGGGGACTTACGCGGGGTTCGCCATCTGGAAAGACGCCACTTACGCCGGGTTGAGCAGCTTCAACATGAGCGGGTCCAACACCACCATCAACGGCATCATTTACATGCCGAATACCACCATCAACTACTCGGGAAGCAACACCGCCGTGCAGCAGTCCATCATCTGTTACAACATCAACATGAGCGGCGGGAATATTTCGCAGCCGGCCACCTCCAGCTATTTTTCCAACGGCGGCGCTTCGGGAGGCGCGTACCTGATCGAGTAGTTACTTGGCCGCGACCACGTCCACCGCGAAACCGGCGTCCATGGAGGGGAGGCCTTCGAACAGCAGCATGGTGCCGGCCGGGGGATGAGCCGGGTCGAAAACCTCTGCGCGGATCTTGCGAACCTGCGCTCCGATTCCGCGGGAGAGCGGATAGTAATGCGCGAAAGCCACGTCGCCGCAGGGAGACGCCGGACTGATCCAGCTCTTTCTTCAGACGCTCGAAGGCCAGGCGCGAATCCTGCTCCTGGTAACCGAAGGAGATCTGGGTGCCGGTCAACACCACCTGAGGCGCGCCCACCAGAGCCACGGGAGACTGGCCGGGTTCGCTCTTGAAGCCTTCGGCGGGCACAAAGCTCAATGGCGTATCGGGAGCGGAGCGCAGCCGCGCCACACCTTCGCACGCCGCCACGGCGCGTCCGGGCGCCCGCTCCGTCTGCACATAGTCATGCGCGGCTCGCGGATATTCCGTCTCCACCAGTTGCCGGGTGGCGGCCAGATTTTCCAGGGAACTGAGGAAGCAGGTGACCCTCAGCACGTCGGCCGGTTCGGCGCCGGCAGCCTTGACTTCCTGGCGAAAGGCGGCAAGAGACTGCTCCATCAACGGCGCTACAGGATGGGTCGGGATCGGGATCGCCGGCCGCCTGCCCGGAAAGAAAGGCCAGACCGTTGGGATTGACCTCTTTCCTGCGATTGGGCAATGGCTTCGAGCACCACCTGGGCGCCTTCCAGGGGCAGACCGCCGGAGCGGACCAGGCTCAGCACGGGCAGCGGCAGGCGCCGGTCCGAGAAGACTTCGCTCACCAGATCGCGCACCCGCCGCACATCTCCGGACCCGGCTACGAAGGCGCGGATCTTCAGCACGGTATCGCTGCCCACCTCGTGCGCCAGCGCTTTCAGGGACTCGCGAATCTGCGGGGAAAGCAGGCCCTTGTTGGTGAGCGGCGTGACGTAGAAGGTCAGGCGCCGGGTCTCCCCGGTCACGGAACTCGGGAGTTCCTTGGGCAGTTGCAGAGTCTGGGTCTCTTCGTCCTTCTTCTTCCTTTGGGCAGGCAGTGCCAGAAGAGACAACCCGCAGACGAGCGCTACCAGCCGGAATCGCCAGAAAGCGCCCGCCCGCGCCATTTGGCCGGGCAAGCGCATAGAATTAGGATTGTATCAGACGAAGAAAAGAGTAAAAACGCCGCTACCAGTTATGTCCGCACCTTCTCCTATGCGCAGCCGGAAGGAGCGTCTCGGTGAGCTCTTCCGGCGCCGTCCATGGCTTTTGGTTGTGATCGTCCTGCTGGGGATCCTGGCGGACGTGGGTCTGCTGATCGAGATCAAGCGACTACAGCGGCCGGCCACGCCGCATGTCATCCACGCGCCGGGGGCTTTTCAGCGATAATTATCGAGTAACGCTAGATCCAGGCCAGTCCAATATGGTATGGTATGGATGAGATGGAGTTCTCTCCCAATCTACGGCACGATTCCGAAGTCCCGCTCTATCGGCAGCTTTTTGAGCAGATTGCGGCGAAGATCCGGTCCGGCGAGCTGGCCCGGGGCGAGCGGCTGCCAGCCACTCGCGAATTGGCTGGCCTGCTTGGACTGAACCGGACCACCGTTTCCGCCGCCTACGAACTGCTGGAATCCGAAGGCCTGATCGCCGGCCAGGTGGGCCGCGGCAGCTTCGTCACCGGCGAGCGCGGCCGCTGCGCCGCGGCGGCGTGGACTGGAGCGACGCTGCTGGAACGCGGCGATGGCGGCGTCGGCGATTCCTCGGCGCCGCGGCGGGCCGCGAAGCATCAGCTTCGCGATGTCGCGGCCGTCGCGGGATCTGTTCCCGCTGGACGACTTTCGCGCCAGTTGCGCAGCGGTGCTGGCGCGCGCAGCGACCTGGCCGACATCCTGCAACTCGGCTCGCCCAGCGGCTACGAACCGCTGCGCCGGCACCTGCTCGACGAGGCGCGCCGCCAGGGCGCTGGCGGCTCCGGGCGACGACCTGATCATCACCAACGGCTGCCAGCAGGCGCTCGATCTGATTGGCCGCGTGCTGCTGCGCCCCGGCGACACGGTGGCGGTCGAAGACCCGGTCTACACCGGCTTGAAGAACCTGCTGGGCGGGATGGGCGCGCAGCTGGTGGGCATCCCGGTGGGCGCCGATGGCATGGACGTCGCGCAGCTGGAGCGCGTGCTGGAGCGCGAGCGGCCGCGCTTGCTGGTGGTGACTTCGAATTTTCAGAATCCGACCGGCGCCACGCTTGCCGCTGGCGCGCGGCGGGCGCTGCTGCGATGCGGCGCGCGCGGCGGGAGTGCCGGTGGTCGAGAACGACGCCTACGGCGAGCTGCGCTACCACGGCGAGCCGCTGCCGGCGCTCAAGCAACTGGACGAACGCGGCGGCACCGTGCTGCTGCGCAGTTTTTCGAAGATCAGCTTTCCGGGCCTGCGCGTCGGCTGGGTGGTCGGCCCGCAGGCCGCTGATCGACCGGCTGCGGCAGGCCAAGGAAGCGGCCGACCTGCACACCGATCAGCTCTCGCAGGCCGTGCTGCTGCGATTTCGCCGAATCGGGACGGCTGGAGGCGCATCGCGCGCGCGTGCTGGAAGCCGGCGCCGAGCGGCTGGCGGCGACGCTGGAAGCCTGCCGCGCGGTACCTGCCCGCGGGCACGCGCTGGACGCGTCCGCAAGGCGGCATGAACGTGTGGGTGCGGCTGCCGGAGCCGCTGGATGCCGGCGAGCTTGCTGCCGCGCGCGCAGAAGGAAGGCGTGGCGTACCTGCCCGGGCGGTATTTCGCGGTGTCGCGGTTGGACCCGGGCGCGTTGCGGTTGAGTTTTGCGGGGCTCGCCGCCGGAGGAGATCCGGGAAGGGCCTGGCGATTTTGGGACGGGTATTTGCGCGGCGAGCGGTGGACAGCGGCGATCGCGAAAGTTACGAGCCGGCGCCGGCGATGGTTTGAGACTCTGATTGGAGCGATGAGAGCACATGTTTCAGTTTTCGAGCGAACAGTTTCGAGTGAAAGTCGGCCTGGCGGAGATGCTGAAGGGCGGCGTCATCATGGACGTCACCAACGCCGAGCAGGCCAAGATCGCCGAAGATGCCGGCGCGTCCGCGGTGATGGCGCTGGAGCGCGTGCCGGCCGACATCCGCAAAGAAGGCGGCGTGGCCCGCATGGCCAACATCGCGATCATCGAGGAGATCATGGAGACGGTCACCATTCCGGTGATGGCCAAGGCGCGCATCGGCCACTTCATGGAGGCGCGGATTCTGGAAGCGCTGGGCGTCGACTACATCGACGAGAGCGAAGTGCTCACGCCGGCCGACGAAGAGCACCACATCGACAAGACCGACTTCAAAGTGCCGTTCGTGTGCGGCGCGCGCAATCTGGGCGAGGCGCTGCGGCGCATCGCCGAAGGCGCGGCCATGATCCGCACCAAGGGCGAAGCCGGCTCGGGCAACATCGTCGAAGCGGTGCGCCACATGCGCACCATCGTGAAGGAGATGAAGCAGCTCACGGTGCTCGGCAAGGAAGAGCTGGTGCACGAGGCGAAGAAGCTGCAGGCGCCGCTCGAACTGGTGGAATGGGTGGCGCGAGCACGGCAAGCTGCCGGTGCCGAACTTCTCGGCCGGCGGCATCGCCACGCCGGCCGATGCGGCGCTGGTGATGCAACTGGGCGCCGAGGCGGTGTTCGTCGGCTCGGGCATCTTCAAGTCGTCCGATCCGGAGGCGCGCGCCAAGGCCATCGTGAAGGCCGCCAAGAACTTACAACAATCCCGAGAAGCTGCTGGAAGCCAGCCGCGCGCTGGGCGAGGCCATGCCGGGGCTCGACATCTCCAAGACTGCCGGAATCGCGAGCTGCTGCAGACGCGGGGCTGGTAGATGAAGCGAGGTCGGAGTGCTCTCGCTGCAAGGCGATTTCGCGGCGCACGGCGCGGCGCTGGAGCGCGCCGGCGCCGAGCCGGTGTTCGTGCGCGCAGCGGCAGCAGTTCGGCGACATCGACGGCCTGATCATCCCCGGCGGCGAAAGCACCACCATGCTCAAGCTGCTGCAGCTACGAAGGGCTCTGATGGAGCCGCTGGCGGAGTTCGGGCGCGCAAACCCGATCTTCGGCACCTGCGCCGGCGCGATCCTGATGGCCAACGAAGTGTCCAGTCCCGCGCAGGAGAGCCTGGGGCTGATGGATATGGCGGTGGAGCGCAACGCCTACGGCCGGCAGATCGACAGCCGCGTGGCCGAGATCGAGCCGGAGCCGGAGTTCGAGGAGCGGACCGCGCCCGGCAAGCTGGAGGCCGTCTTCATTCGCGCTCCCATCATTCGGCGCGGGCCGGAGCAAGGTGCTGGCGCGCTACCAGGGCGATCCGGTCCTGGTGGAGCGGGCCGGCACCTGGTGGCCACTTTTCATCCCGAACTGACCGCCGATTCGCGCGTCCACGCTCTGTTTCTGGAGAAGCTGTGAAGCGCGAGGCCGTCGAAAAGAACGCGTTCTGTTCGTGTGCATCGGCAATTCCTGCCGCAGCCAGATGGCCGAAGGCTTCGCGCGGACCTATGGGCAGCGATGTGCTGATCCCCGCCAGCGCCGGCCTCAGTCCGGCCTTTGCGGTGGCGCCCGACACGATGCGCGCCATGGTCGAGAGGAATATCGACCTGCGCGATCACTTTCCCAAGAGTATCCGGCAATTGGCCGCGCGCAATTCGACCTGGTGGTCAACATGAGCGGCACGTTGCTGCCCGCGCTGCCAGGCGCCCGGGTCCGGGACTGGGACGTGGCCGACCCGATCGCGATGGATTACGACGAGCACTGCGAGGTCCGCGACGAGATCGAACGGCTGGTGATGAACCTGATCCTGGAACTGCGCCGCGAACAACAGGAGCCGCGATTCAAAGGGCAGGGTTCGGGACACTTCGCGCTTTGAACTTTTTTCCGCCCGGCAGGCGCCAAAATCCGCAGCAACCAGCCAAATTCCTTTTATTCCGTCATTTTGCAGACTCCGGCCTGGTGATTGCTCTATGAGTTTCAGCAAGAACCGCCACTCCAACTGAATGAAAGGAGATTCCGTGCAGAATCAAAACGAGTTGAAATGTGACGGGTGCGGTCAGCAGTTCAGCAACCGCAATGACCTGGAAAAGCATCGCCAGACTTGCGCAGCCGTCCGGACGAAGGCCGGCTCGGCCCAGCAGCAGAGGAGCAGCCCCGTACGCAAGGCGCGGGCGGCGGTCACAATCCCCAGCGATAGTTAATAAATCCGTCAGCCTGATCTGCGCGATTTTTCTGGAAAATCGCGCAGATCAGGCTGACGGATTTAACCCCCCTTGCACACGGTTTCAGTTTTGGTAATAATACGGCTCAGATTCGTATTACAGTATGGTTCATCACCCGACAGGAGATCTACTGTGCGACCGACTCTGGTAGCCGCACTGGCTTCGTGTGTGGACAGGAAGAAGCAATCGCAAACCCGCGACTTCCTGGGTGGCTTGTCCTGCGACGAACTCGAGTTCATTGCGGATTACCTGGGCTCTTGCATTCTGGAATCGGGGTGGATTGCCGAGTTCCGGCAGGTGCGGCAGGGCCGTACGGTTTCGGCGGATCAGGAGCACAAAATGATTCTGCTGCTGGAATTTCTCTGCCGCAGCGGAATGCAGCCACTGCGCGCGGGTTAGCGCATGGCGCGCACGGCGGGAGAAGAAAGCGGCGTGCGCGGATTCACGTAAATATCCAGCCACTGGCCCCTGCGTTCAAAGTGGGCCACGACAGGGAACGGCACCCGCGCCCTTAGAGCTTCCATGGTGGTATTGGGCGAGAAGCCGTAAAAGCGCTGCCAGAAACGGCGCACCGGGGCGAAGTGAGTGAAGCTGAACGCGGGATCCCAGGTGCGCGAAAAGCCGACAAACACATCCACGTTGTTCCAGTCCACCGGCTGGAGGGTCTGCGGCGTGAGATTGCGGAGCGTGCGCACTTCGATTTTGCGGCTCACGAAGCCGAGTTCGGGCCGGGTCAACTCGCGCGTCAGAGGCCAGACGGTGGTGATGCGCGCGTCTCCATACCAGTGGTCCAGAAACGCCGCGCCGCTGGTTTGCAACTGCACGAAATCGGCAAATGCCAGGTTGTCTTCGTAAGGAAACTGATAGGGCGGGTTGATGAAATTGCAGGCCGCCAGACCGACTATCAGCACGGCGCCGCAGATGCGCTGCGGACGCGTGGGAAACGTCGCGAGGCCGAGGGCCATGGCCGCATACACGATGGGCATGACGGGCAGGAGGTAACGCGTCAGCACGGCCCCGCCCAAAAGGGTGACCATCGCGATATGGGCGCCCGCGACCGACCAGGCGATCTTCCAGGAGCGGCTCCGGAAGAGCCGCGTAGTGCGCCAAACAAAAGCGATGGCGAACGCGCCGATCCATTGAAAACTCGCGAAAAACAGGGAATAGACGCGGCGGAGCAGAGCCACGGTCAGGCGCACCGGATGAAGCGGGAAGAACAGGTTGTACTGCTCGAATCCGGGAGTGCCGGTCCAGTACCCGGTGGCGTGGAAGAGAGCCGCCAGCCAGGCAGCCAGCGCCACGGCCGGTGCGGCGAACCAGGCGGCATCGCGCCAGCGCCGCTCCCACAACAGCCACGCCGAGAAGACCAGTGGAACCAGCAGACCGGTTTCCTTTACAAGTACCAGAACCACACAGGCGGCGGCACAGGCCCGGATGCGGTCCTGCAGAAAGAGCAGGAGTGCGAGCGTTGTGAAGACCATAGCCGGCGCATCCAGGTTGGCCATGAGAGACTGCGCGAAGAATATCGGCGAACAACAAAGCAGGCCCGCGGCAAGAAAGGCCGGCGCGCCGCGCGGCACTTCCTTGGACAACTCGATAGCCAGCAGGAATGCCGCCAGCAGGCCGAAGGAGGACAGCAGCAGCATGGCGGAGCGCGTGGCCGCCGGATGGTAGCCCGCCAGTTTCCAGAAACCGGCGAGGTATACCAGCACGCCGGGCGGATGAATGATGGGCGCGGCGGAATAGGGAATCAAAGCGCCGCTATGGTAAATATCCAGGGCGGAGGGAATGGTCTGCTCGAGCTCGTCCCAGAAATAGTTGAGGCCGATCAGAGGGAGATGGCTGAGAAACAGCAGAAGCGCGAACAGCAGCAGAAAGAAAGCATAGGTCTCGCCGCGGACGCGGCTATGGGGCGGCCCATCCATCTGCATGAGCGGCTACTGGACGATTCCGATGCCGCCGGCCTGCGGTTCCAACTTGATCTCGCCGAATGCGGTTTCGTACTGGCTCACGTTCTGCTGCAGGACGTTGAGCAGGGCCTTGGCCTGCTGTGGGCTGACGTAGATGCCCTGAAAATTATGGATGGAGACGTTGTCCGGCGCTGTCTGATTGACCCGGCCGAACATGAGAAAGAAGTCCCAGAGATTGACGCGCACCTGGACGCTGTTGGCATAACCCTCACGGTAATCGGGTGTATTCACAAGTTGAATCCGAGGAGGCGCCGGCTGAGTCATAGATTACAGAGTAGCACCGGGTACGGGGAGGAGGAGCCCGGATCCTTTTCTTCGCAGACCGAAATCTTTAAGAAGTTTTACGATTTTGGTACAACCCGTGCACTGGAAACTGCGTCCGAGGAAGTGGAGTGAGATTTATGAAGACGACGAATCAAAACCACGTCATGGGCGAGGCACATTGCCCGATTTGTACCCACACCGTGCCGGCGGATATCGATCTGAGGGGCAAGTACGCCCGTGTAGCGGCAGGACAGAAATGCCTGCGGTGCGGTTCTTCCCTGGATGTCGCGGTTGTGATCCAGGTTCCCGAGGCGGCCTAGTACCGGCGTAATTAACAATAGGATGACTTGTAACAGGCAATCGGGATCTGCGATAGTGGAGGCAGGCTGGGTGAATGAAATGAAACGCAAGCCGCAAGCGAAGATCGAGCCGGTGATTCCGGCGGAACTGCTGGAACAGGCGAAGCGGTCTGTCTCCGCGGATCTGCTGAAGAAACCGGTTCGTTGTTCGGTTTGCGGCGCGGATGCCTCGGGCGCGGAAGAAGAGCCTCTGTGCTGGGTCTGCCGGAGGCTTAAGATCAGCGCCTGGAAGGACATCGAGCAGCAGATGCCGGCTCAGGAATAACGCGTTTCTCAGGAATTCGCTTCAATCGACAGCGCCACTTCTTCCCATTCCGACAACAGCGATTCGAGATCGCTTCGCCTGGCGGTGAGCAGATCGTTAACGCGCTGGGTTTCATCGATGCTCACGAAATGGGCGAGGGAGGCCTCGTAATCGGCAATTTCCGCCTCCAGGCGGCTGACCTCCTCTTCGATTTCGTGCCGCCGTTCCTTCATCTGGCGGAGTTTGATGGGGTTGAGGCGGCGGTCTGAGGATTTTCCCGGTTCGCCGGCAGCGGGCGCGGCAACGGCTTCTTCGACAACCGGTGTCGAAGGTTCGTCAATTGCCGCCGGCTGACCGCCACCCTGTTTGCGCCACTGGTAGTCCTCGTAGTTGCCGGGATAGACCCGGACCCTCCCGTCCTCCACTTCGATGATGCGCGTGGCCAGCCTGTCGATGAAATACCGGTCGTGCGAGACGAACACCACCGTGCCGTTGTAGTCCTGCAGGGCGCTGAGCAGCACGTCTTTGGCGCGCATATCCAGGTGATTGGTGGGCTCGTCCAGGAGCATGAAATTGGACGGCACCATGAGCATGCGGGCCAGGGCGTACCGATTGCGCTCGCCGCCGCTGAGCACGCCGATCTGCTTGAACACGTCGTCCTCGGAAAAGAGGAAACTGCCCAGAATGCTCCGCAATTCGGTATTGCCGGCACGGGGCGCGACGGTGCCCAGATCGTCGATCAGGCGCGCGGACTGGTCGAGCTCTTTGTATTGATCCTGCGCGAAGTAATCCGGTTGAGCGTTGTGACCCAGGAGTGTACTCGCCGGCGGTCACCGGCTCGGCTCCCGCCAGGATTTTGATGAGCGTGGACTTTCCGGCGCCATTGACGCCGACCAGGGCCACCCGGTCGCCGCGCTCGATAATGAAATCGACATCCGAGAAGACCAGGTGGTCGCCGTAGCTTTTGGCCACTTTCTGAAACTCCGCCACAATCCGGCCGCTGGGCTTGGGCTGGGGGAAGCTGAAGTGGATGGTCTTCTCTTCCGGCGGGATTTCGATTCTCTCGATTCGATCCAGCTCCTTGATACGGCTTTGCACCTGCTTGGCTTTGGTGGCCTGATAGCGAAAGCGGCTGATGAAGGCTTCGAGCTGCCGGATCTTGTCCTGCTGGTTCTCGTAGGCCGCCTGCAATTGGGCACGCCGCTCGGTTTTCTGCAGCTCGTAACGCGTGAAGCCGCCGGTATAGAAGTGCAGGCCCTTGTTCCACAGCTCGGCGATTTTGCGGACGGTGACATCCAGGAAATAGCGGTCGTGGGAAACCAGGACGAAGGCATTGGGGTAGGAGCCGAGGTAGTCTTCCAGCCAGTTGCGGGCTTCCAGGTCGAGATGGTTGGTGGGTTCGTCCAGCAGAAGCAGGTTGGGCTTTTCGAGCAGCAGTTTGGCCAGCGCAATGCGCATCTGCCAGCCGCCTGAAAACTCTTCGGTGTGCTTTTTCCATTCACGCTGCGGAAAGCCCAGTCCGGACAGCACGGCGCCTACCTGCGCCTCGATAGCGAAACCGTCGCGGGCGCGAAACTCGCTTTCAGCGCGATGAAAGCGGTCGGCCACCTGCGTGTATTCGGCGCTGCCGGGGTCGAGTTCGGCCATGCGGCGCGCCAGGTCTTCCTGCTCCGTCTCCAGTGCGCGCAGGCCCGCGAACACAGTCATGCACTCGGCGAAGACGGAGCGGCCGGAGAGCGAAAGCCCTTCCTGGGGAAGGTACCCGATGGTGACAGCTTTCTGCGTGGAGATGGTGCCCGAATCGAGGCCCTCCATCCCGCCCAGGACCTTGAGCAGCGAGGATTTCCCTGTGCCATTGGCGCCGACGATGCCGACGCGTTCGTTGGATGTGACCAGCCAGTCGACCGCTTCAAAAAGGATTTTGGGGCCGTACCGTTTGCCTGCCCCGGTGAGTTGAATCATTCGTCATTTCTATTGAAGCAAAAAAGCTCCGGATCGCGGGGCCCGACTCGCCGCTGACCCGGAGCTTCGAGACAGGGAGAAGGAAATCTTCTGAACACCTGCCAATATGTTGGACGCGCCGCGCCGCCGTGCGGTTATAGCCAGTATTGCCATTGGCCGGCAGCGATCACGTAAGCCGCTAATATTGCATTCGTTACCAGATGGGCGAGCATGCAGTCGGCAAGGTTTTTCGTGCGGATGACCCACCAGTTGTAAATGATGCCGGCAGCCAGCCCGACTTCCCAAAAGGACCCGTGTTCGGAAGCGAAGAGCAGCGCCACAATCCAGAATGCGGAGGGCGCGTAGGTTCCGATGCGAACGGTGAGGAAGTTCTGGTCGATGAGCCATCGCATCAGCCAACCGCGCCAGAACAACTCTTCCACTATCGGCACCAGGATGCTGGTCCCCAGGACGCGCACGGCCAGAAACAGCAGGTTGGCTCTCACCTCGGGAGGGATGGATGTTACAGCCGATCCCATTAACAGGTTTTCGAACGGCCAGAAATGCCGGTAGCCGAACAGAAGATCGGGGCCGACCCAGATCAGGAATACCGCGATACCGACTCCAATGCTGGCTGCCGGTGCGGTTGGACGGAAAGACAAATACGGGCGCGAAAACAGCGCCAGTAAAGCGGATACCAGCATAAGTCGTAAGATGTACGACCAGACGAGCGGCAACCCCAGCCATCGCTCTATTGCTATGACGGCAATAAATGCAAGGAACGGAGCGACATAGCCGGCAGTAGGATGAGCATATACCGCAGGCGCGACCCCAACTGACGGCGCGAAATTCCGAGGCATTGGTATAAATGGCGCTAACTGATGTGTGTTATGTTACTACTATTTCGTACACAGCGATAGAAGGTTATGGTACCGGTTCAAATCGCCCGTCCGGAAGCACGTAGTAGCGCCGTCCTCGCCACAAAATGGTGTTTCCGAAAAATCCGCCCATCCATACCAGGAAGCTGGCTACATCCTGCAAGGGCAGCAGCCACCACAGGCGGCGGGTCAGGGTATCGCGCAAGGCCAGACCGGCGGTGGCCCACCCGGCAGCGGCGCGGAATAACGCCGTGACGGCGAGCAGGGGCCACCACGCCGGACTCACGGCCACCAGGAGCAGCGCCAGCGGAATCGGATGGGTAAAGAGTTGACCGGCGTAGCCGAGTGGCCGCGAGCGCCGCGTGCTGCGATTCCAGCGCAGGCGATGTTTCAGATTGGCCACGAGCTTTTGCGAGCCGATGCGATGCTCGATCACGTAGGATGACAGAATCACGCCGTAGCCGCCGCCAGCCATGAGTTTACCCATAACGTAGTCTTCGGCCAGGAAGTCCTTGACGGCGTCAAACCCGCCAATGCCCGCGAGCGCCTCGCGCCGTGCCGCGATGGTGGGACCGAGGGCGAATTTCATTCCGTCCAGCAAACGCGCCACCAGCACTCCGCCCATGAATTCGGTATTGATGCCGACAGCTTCCAGGGTGCTCCAGAAGCTATCGCCGGGAACGGCGCGATAAGGGCAGGTGATCAGGCCGATGCGCTTATCCTGAAACTCCGCCGCCAGCGTGGCCAGCATGTCCGGTGTGACGCGGACGTCGCTATCGGCCATCACGATCAGTTCGTATCGTGCAGCCGCCAGCATGCGGTCCAGGCTGAAGACTTTGGCATTGGGGTAGGGCGGTTCGCCGGTAATCAACAATTGCGCGGGCACAGCCGGGTACTCGGAGCGGAGGCGTTCCACCACCGGAACGGCCGGGTCCTGGGGGCTGCGCACGGCGAACAGGAGCTCAAAGCGCTCGAACCTCTGCTCGAAAAAGGTGCGCAGATTGTCTTCCAGGCCATCGTCCAGGCCCGCCAGGGGCTTGAGCACGCTCACCGGCGGCGACATGCTCAGCGGCATCGGCACCACTGCCCGATAGCGCAGGGCGGCGATGACGGTCAGCACGCAGTACACCAGCGAGGCAACCACCAGCACCAGAAAAAAAACGGCGAGCACGTACTCAATGTAACAAGTGGCGAAGCTGTAAGCTGATAGCTGTCAGGTCTCAATGAAGCACATCATTGTCGGCACCGCCGGCCATATCGATCACGGCAAGACCGCTCTGGTGAAAGCGCTCACGGGCATCGATGCCGATCGCCTGGAAGAGGAAAAGCGTCGCGGGATCACCATCGATCTGGGCTTTGCGCACCTGCAACTCAGCGCGGCCCTGCGGCTGGGGTTTGTGGACGTGCCGGGCCACGAGCGCTTCGTCAAGAACATGCTGGCCGGGGTGGGCGGGATCGACCTGGTGCTGTTCGTCATTGCCGCCGATGAATCCATCAAGCCGCAGACGCGTGAGCACTTCGACATCTGCCGCCTGCTGGGGATTCCGCGTGGCGTCATCGCATTGACCAAGGCCGACCTGGTAGACGCGGACCTGGTGGGATTGGTGAAGCTCGAGGTGGAGGAACTGGTGGCGGGCTCCTTTCTGGAAGGCGCGCCCATGGTGCCGGTCAGTTCGGTCACGGGCGCAGGGCTGGAGGAATTGCGCAAGGAGCTCGCACGCGCGGCTGCCACCGTGCCGGAGAAGAACGCGGGCGGCCATTTTCGACTGCCCATCGACCGGGTCTTCTCGGTGAAGGGCTTCGGCACGGTGGCCACCGGGACACTGATTTCCGGCTCCGTAGAGAAGGAGCACGAAGTGGAAGTGTATCCCGCCGGGCGCCGGCTGCGCGTTCGGGGCGTGGAGGTGCACGGGTCGAAAGCCGACCGCGCGGTGGCGGGGCAGCGCACGGCAGTGAACCTGGCCGATATCGAAGCGGCCGGCCTGAAGCGCGGGGACGTGCTGAGCGAGCCGGGGGTTTTTCGACCGGTCCAGCATCTGGACTGCCGCCTGGAACTCCTAGGTTCCGCCAAACCTCTGAAACATCGCGCTCCGGTGCATTTTCATTCCGGAACCGCCGAAATCGAAGCCGAGGTCCGGCTCTTTGGCGGTGCGGCGACGTTGCCGCCGGGCACTACGGCGTATGCCCGGGTAGTGCTGCGCGAGCCGGCGCTGCTGCTGCCCGGCGACCGGTTCATCATCCGCATGTTTTCACCGGTAGTGACGATCGGGGGCGGTGTGGTGATCGATATCGGCGAGCGGCGCTATCGGAAAACCGATGATGTGGCGGAGCGGCTGGGGAATCTGGGGATCGGCCGGCTGGTCCGCGAGGCGAAGTTCGGTATGGGCACCGCGGAACTGGTGGCGCGCACCGGGCGACTGCCGGGCGAGATTGCTGCCGCAGCCGCGCAGGCGCCCCTTCTGGCCGTTGCGCAGCCGCAACCGTGGTATGTGGACCGCGGGTGGTTCCAATCCTCGCGGGAACGGCTGGTGCGCGCCGTCAAGGAGTTCCATCGCGCCAATCCGCTGTTGCCGGGAATGGCCCGGCAGGATCTGCGCAGCCGCGAGGTGCCCGGGGCTCCACTCTTCCTGCTGGATGCGCTTCTGGCCTCCGCGAAGGAGTTGGTGGTGGAGGGCGAAACGGTGCGATCGCGCGGTCACACCCTGGTGCTGCGGGAGGATGAGGAGGAGGCGCGCGGTTCGATAGAACGCGCTTTCGAGCAGGCTGGCCTGGCGGCGCCGGCGATGGCGGAGGTGCTGGCGAAATCGGGCGTCGAGCCGAAGCGGGCCCGGTCGTTGCTGGAGATCCTGCTGCGCGAAAGGCGGCTGGTTCGGGTCAACGAAGAGCTGGTGTTCCACTGCTCGGCGCTGGAGGAACTGCGTCGGATGCTGGCGCCTCGGCGGGGTACGCGCTTTCAGGTGGGCGCCTTCAAAGAGTGGACCGGCATCTCCAGAAAGTACGCCATACCGCTGCTGGAATTCCTGGATCGGGAGCACGTGACCAGACGCGAGGGTGACCAGCGGCTGGTGTTGTAAACGCCGCTTGCGCCACCATGCTATCCTGGGCACGGATGTTCAGCCGCCAGCGTAAAGCCCGTGTTTTGTTCGGGCTATCCGACATCATCCTGGTTACCTTGGCGTTCGAGACGGCGTACCGGACGCGCGCCGTTCTTCCCCTTCATTTCCTCTTCTACCTGACGCTGGAACGGAAGGCGCTGGTGCTGGGCGTGACTCTGCTGGCTTGGGTGCTGCTGGGCCTCTGGCTGGAAATCTACGACAAGCTGGATTCGGCGCATCCCGTGGTCATTCTGCGCGATACAGCGCGGCAATGCGTGTACGGCGCGCTGGGCCTGGTGATTTTCGAATATTCCATGCGGCTCGACCTGAGCCGCTTCTTCCTGGTCTTGTTTGCCAGCCTAGCCTGGGTGCTGCTGCTGCTGTTCCGGCTGACCGCCGGCCGCGTGGTGGGCGTGATCCGGCGCGAATTCGCCGCTCCGCACTATGTGATGGTGGTGGGCACCGGCGAGCGGGCGCAGCGCATGGGCCGCGGCGCTGGAAGCATCCGGCAACTATGGCGTCCGGCTGCGCGGCTTCCTGAGCGAGCGGGCCGAGGGGTATCCGCCGGAGATCGCCCTGGGCGCGGTACACAAGGTGCTTCCGGTCGGCGATCTGCCGGCCATTCTGCGCCGGCACGTGGTCGACGAGATCATCTTCGCGGTGGGCAGCGAGAGCCTGGCGGAGCTGGAAGAAGTCTTCCTGCTGTGCGACGAGGAAGGCGTGCGCACGCGCGTGGCGGTGGATTTCTTCCCGCACGTCAACAGCACGGTTTCGCTGGACCGCTTCGGCGACACGCCGCTGCTCACGTTTTCGGCCGCGCCTTACGACGAGATCCGGCTGCTGGTGAAGCGCGCTCACCGATGTGGTGATCGCGGCGGCCGGGCTGCTGGTGCTGTCGCCGCTGATGGCGGCGATCGCGGCTGCTGATCCGGCTGACGTTCGCCCGGTCCGGCCATTTTCCGGCAGGTGCGCTGCGGGCTGAACGGGCGGCGCTTCGTGTTTTACAAATTCCGGTCCATGTGTGAGAACGCCGAGGAGCTGAAGGACGCGCTGGCGCACCTGAACACGCGCGAAACGGCCTTCAAGATCCCGGACGATCCGCGGCTCACCCGCGCTGGGCCGCTATCTGCGCAAATTCTCCATCGACGAGTGGCCGCAGTTGTGGAACGTGCTGCGCGGCGACATGTCGCTGGTGGGTCCGCGTCCGGCGATTCCGAGCGAAGTGGAGCAGTACCAGCGCTGGCAGCGGCGGCGCCTGCGGATGCGTCCCGGCCTGACCTGCCTGTGGGCGGTCTCCGGCCGCGACAACGTGGATTTTGAAACCTGGATGAAGATGGACATGCAGTACATTGATAATTGGTCGCTGGCGCTCGATTGGAAGATTCTGCTGCGAACCATTCCGCGCGTGCTCACCGGCCACGGAGCCAACTACAAACATGCACCTGATTCCCACTCAAGAAGAAGTCGTCGCCGTGCTGCGAGAGACCGGCGCTCTGCGCGACGGCCATTTCGAATACCCCACCGGATTGCACTCCAACGAGTACCTGCAGGTGCCGCTGGCGCTGCGCTACTCGCAGCACCAGCGCATGCTGTCGGTGGGCCTGAGCCGCCTGCTGCGCGCCAACCCGGAGATCCGCGCGATCATGAGCGAACTTTCCATCGTGGTGCCCATGACCGGCGGACTGCCGGTGGCGTACGGCGTGTGCGAAGCGCTGCGCGCCAAGCAGGTGTACTGGGCGGAGAAGGAGCACGAGCAACGAGCCGCTGCGTTTCCGCCAGTTCCTGGAGCCGCGCAAGGGCGAGCAGGTGGTGCTGGTGGACGACATTCTGCGCACCGGCAGCAAACTGGCCGAACTGAAGCTGCTGCTGGAAAGCCACGGCGCCAAGGTGGTGGGGCTGGCGGTGATGATCTATCAGCCGAATCCCGAGCACTATCGATTTCGGCAATCTGCCGCTGTATTACCTGGCCAAACTGGATGCGCACTACGCCGTGGACAGCGCGCACTGCGAGTGGTGCCAGAAAGGCGTGCCGCTGGAAAAGGTGTGGATCTGAGCGCACTTTTCAAGCCGACAAGAACGTTCGGTAAATAGGCATCGCCGTCCGAGATCGCGCGGCGCAATGGAGCCGACATGAGCGAATGATCTGAGCCCTTGCGCCGGACGACGGGAACTCCCGCCAGTCGCTTTTTCAAGCCCGTATAGTCGAGCCGCAGTGGCTGCGCGACGCGATATACGCCGTATTGTCGGGCCAGTTCAAAGCCGCAGCCTGCCACAGCGACTCCGGCAGCTTCGTCCGGCGTGGTTGAGTGCTGCGAAACTGATCCAACTGGCGCTGCAGTCGGAGAATTGCTTCAGGAATCGCGTAGGTGCTTTCCCGATTTCCCGATCAGGCCCCTCCGGCGCCTGACTGAACTTAACGGGACAGTCTACCTAGCGTCACGCACGCTTCCCGGAAAGTCACGGACCTTCAGGTAGAGAGGGGCAGGGTGTATCTCCTGACCCGGCGCGTGCCGATCTCGGGACAAGTTCGGGAACTTGCCGGTCATCGGATGCGGTAGGAATCGAAGTCCGACATGCACGAGGTCGAGAAGGGGATCCTGGACCTGCGCTTCGAGATCGTCAGCGAGTTCGCCGGCCAGTAATCGTAATCAATGCTGAACGGTTGATCCGGCCTCAACCCACTTCACTTGAATCCACCCAAAAACGGGAAAAGGCTGATTGTCGTTATGCACGATCCCGGCAACCGGACTTCCAAAGTAGCTCCACCGCCTGGTGGGATGAATCGAGAACATTTACCGTGTTGTCCAGGGGATCGTAGTGGTCCGTCGTGATTCCTTTACTGAGGAAATGGGCGACCTCCGCCGCGGATAACACACCGAGGAGCGGAAAGGGACTGTGCAGGAACTGAGCTACCGCGCTGACGATTTCACCCCCAAAAAATCGCCGACGATGCGGCGTTGTCGACCCGGCAAGTTCGTCTTTCGAGTATACACGCTTGTGGTTACAAGGTGGCAATGGCGGCGGCTGGTCAGGCGGCCTCATTCATGGTTATAACGATGTCGACGCGGTCGGCCTCGGGGTTTGTGACCTGCACCGACACGCCCGATCGTACCGTGAATTGAAATGAGACAGCGAGTCGCCGCTGCTGATGGGCGACCACCCCAACCTTCGGCGGAGGGTTCTGTAAGGAACTTGGCCGAATGATGAACCGTACTTGCGGATTACCTTTGAACGGCCGGCTTTTGATTTTGGGATGCGCCTCGACCTCCGTTGACTTGAGAGGGATACCGAGAACAACATCGTTAATCTTCGCCATCTCTTTCAGCATATGCACCATGAACTCGCCATCGTCCTTTTCCCCGTCGACGTAGATGCTGGGGAAGTCGGTGGTAAACGTCTGGCCGACGAGATATGGGCGGGAGGTGAATAGCACTCGCGTCGTATCCGGGTCAAGGGCAGACGCACAAGCCATGAGCAAAGGAGGATGGATCTCAGTCCGGGCAATGTCGTGCCCGCAATCGACGATCCAGCGCCCCGCCACCACGGCCCGGTCACCAGCGTTTACGTTGTCCTGAAAACTCTGGGGAATGTTGTGTTTTTCCCATTCTATGCCAAGAAGCCCTTGGGAGGTATCAATACTTCCATCTGCTGGCGCAGGCTTCAGGGCGTCCGCTTGCCGCTCATTGATGAACTCAGTAAACAGGTCCGATCCCGCCGAAGGGTCGCCCGATCCCTTGTTTCGGGCCCCAGGAGTCCGTGTATTTCACATCCGTGGCCAGTTGGAACTCGTAATCGAATTCGAAAACCTTGTCACCAAACGGGTGATCGAACGGAAAATCCGCTTCGGCAAGACCGGGATTGATAACCCAGCCGGATGCTGCGACCAGCGTGGACGGTGAGTCGTACTCGTTGTCAGCGGCGAGAACCTGCGGGTCCATTCCTTTCCAAAATAAGGAAACCCGGTTACCGTTCCAACTATCGGCAGCGTCACACTTTTCCGTCTGAAACTCCTGGTTCCAACTTTTTGGATTCGCCGGGCTAAATTTCGGATTTACATAATCCGTCTCCAGGATTCGCGAGGAGCGGCCTGAGTCGGCGGGATCAGTCCGAACCTCAGTTGACAGTCGCTCAGTTCCTGGCGAGCCTTGAAAAGCGCAGCGCCCGCGGCCTGAGATGCCTTTTGTAAGTTCGCCTTCTCCTGGGGGTCCTTCAGGGTCGGGTCTTTGAGTTGTTTTGCAAGGTCCAGAGGGCCCTGCTCCGCGGCATTAAATTGCTTCTGAAGATCTTCGCACGCCATGATGATTCTCCATTACTTGAAAATTCCGCGAACGGAAACTCCGACTGCGGAACAGGATTTGTAAGTGGCGACCTTCGACGCCTCGGCTGAGACCACGACTTCATAACGCACCGCAGATGGACTCGATTGAAAAACGACTCTCCAACACCCTGGATACATCTCCGCGGATTCCACCAATTGCAGGTCGTTGATTCCCACGATCATGTATCTTGCTCGAACAAAATAGTCGGCGGCCTGGACGGAAGTTCTGAAATACGAAGACCTGCCACGAAACCGCGAAAGGTAGACAGTGCCGGCCTGATATGACTCGATCATAGCCTGCGCATCTTCCGGCTCAACTCTCCCGTAGACAAGTCCGTGCGGCAGACATAACACATTAGGGGCAAAGCGGCAGCCGCCCACGGTGCCGAACCTTGCCACACAGCGTCGGACACGAGACGGTCCATTGCCTCGAAGATGGCATTTCCATACCTGGCACAACACAAGTCGTGGGTCCCGTGAGTGCAGACGGCAAATAACTGCCTGTCTTCGGCTCCGTTTCCACTGCTCCCGAGATCGATTGACAGCAGATCCTCGTAGCACTCAATCTCAAAGTGTCCCAAGACGGAATTCAACATGCCGGGGCGTGCAACGAAAACAGCCAAGGGGCCGGATTGCCGCCTGGGCTGGCGGATCAAAACCGTTCGCATCCGCGGGTTAGACGCCTGCACTGCCACTATGTGAGTTCGGACCACCTCGGGAAGGGTTGCGATGCCATCGCGGTCCCACCGGCCGCGATGTTCGATCAATAGCCAGACATTAACCGGCTTAACCGTAGCGTGCAACGGTTCCGCCGGCCATCTTCGCGAAATCCGAACAAAAAGGTATTTTGGCCGGCTTCATGAACAACTCGAATTCCGGGCGTTTCAAAATCAAATCGCACCCACCACCATCGAGGGGATCATGAACAGATGTTGGTTCCAGAATGCCTGATGGGCCGTCAGGAGATACCCTGACCGACGCTCAACAAAGTCCATGGATGTAACTCCTGCGAAGCTCGCTCAGTGAGGTTTCAGTACCGGACCAGGAGGATGGTTGAGATACTTTCCCCGAACATGGCAGCACCGCCGACAGTCATGTGCTCTGTCGATTATTTCGGTTATTGAACCGGTGAGAAATGGGCAAGGATAAGCGGCTTGATACCGAGTACCCGAGATACAGCGGAAATCAGATTTCCGCAGTTAGAATAGTCTGCAAAGAGTCTACTTGTGTGACATCCTTCCTGTCAAGTGTTGCGGACCGTCTCTTCAGGAACCCCCCGACCGAACGTCCGCCCAATGGCTCCGCCTGCTGGCGTACGGCGTGTGGACGGTGCGCGCCAACCAGGTGTACTGGTCGGAGAAGAGACGACAACGAAAGACCCATTTCGGCAATTTCTGGACGTTGAAGGCGAACAGGGCGTGCTGGTGGACGATATCTGCCGGACCGGCAGCAAGCTGGCGGAATTGAAACTGCTGCTGGAAAGTTAGGGCGCCCAAGGTGGTGGGACTGGCGGTGGTGGTCTATCAGCCGAATCCCAGCACTTTGGATTTTGGCAATCTTCCGCTGTATTACCTGGCCAAGCTCGATGCACACTCATGCCGTGGACAGCGCGCACTGCGAGTGGTGCCAGAAGGGCGTGCCGCTCGAAGTTTGGATTTGAGCGCGAAGACAACGACGGCCGCGGATGCCGCGGATGAACGCCGGATTACGCCGATAGAAAGTTTAATTTAGCGTTAAAATAGGCGCGAATGGATGATTCTGGTTTTTCGCGCCGCGCTTTTTTGGCCGGCAGCATGGCGATGCCCGCCCTCGCCCAGCAAACCGGGCGGGCGCCGGTCGATTATCGGAAGCTGATTTCGGCGTCCGACCTGATCTACGACAAACCCGTCCCGCGCAGTGAAGAGGGCATCCCGATCGGCAATGGCCGCATGGGCACCCTGGTGTGGACCACGCCCACGCAGGTGCGCATGCAGATCAATCGCGTGGATGTGTACGCCAACAACTGCGCTACCAACAGCTTCTTCGAGCGGCACAACGATTACTGCGGCGGCTGCGGCTATGTGGATATCGACTTCGGTACGGAGGTGGCGGACCTCCGGCAGCATCTCTCGGTCTACGACGGCGTGCTCGAGATGCAGGGGCAGAATATTGCCGCCCGCGTCTACGCGCACCCTTCGCAGGACGTGATCGCGATGGCGTCTGCGCTCGCGGCCGGTGACGGTCACGCTGCGCATGCTGCGGAGCGAGACCAAGTATTACGGCGGTCAACTGGAAAACATGGTGCGCGATCACGTGGTGACGGTGCAGAATCGCAACCACACGGCGGCGTCGCGTTTGCATGTGCGCGGGCAGCGGATTGCGCTCACGCAGGAATTCCGCGAGGGCGGCTTCTACTGCCAGTCGGCGGTAGCGATCGCGGTAGTAGGGCGGGAGGCGGCGGCGCGCTATCTGAACGAAACCGACGTGTCGCTGACGGTGGCAGGCGCGGCCGGCGAGTTCACCATCCTCATCGCGTCGGCCGCCAGCTTCGATCCGCAAGAAGACGTGCTGGGCGCGGCGATGCGCCAGATCGACGCCGCGGCGGGCGGATTCGAGCAGGAGAGCGCGCGACTGGTGGCACCACTTCTGGGCGCGCGGCCTGATGCAACTGGAGAGCGCCGACGGATCGGCCGAATTCGTGGCGCAGAATTACCACTACTACCTGTACATCATGGCGTCGAGTTCACGCGGCAAGTTTCCGCCGAAATTCAACGGCATGATCTGGAACACCGGCGGCGATCTGCGCACGTGGGGCGCGCAGCACTGGTTCGCCAACCTGAGTTGCTACTACGAAGCGCTGCCGGCCTCGGGCCGGCTGGAACTGATGGATCCCATGTTCCGACATGTATTCCGGCATGTACGACAACTGCGCCACCGCGGCGCGGCAGCAATGGGGCAGCCAGGGCATGTACATTCCGGAGACCACTTATTTCGACGGCCTGGAGAAACTGCCGGACGAGATCGCGCGCCGAAATGCAGGACCTATATCTTTTGCGCAAGCCGTGGGAGCAACGGTCGGCGCGCGTTCATGGAGTACGCCATGAACAAGCACCCGCACTCCAGCCGGTGGAACTGGATTCAGGCGGCCAGCTTGGGTGAACGGAAAGTACACCATCACCGAGCGCGGCAGCGGGCCGTACGGCGCGGTGAGCCATATTTATGGCACCACGGCGAAAGTGGCGTACCTGTTCTGGCGCCGCTACGAATTCACGCTGGACCGCGACTGGCTGCGCGACCGGGCCTACCCGATGCTGCGCGGCGCGGTGGAGTTTTATCGCAATCATCCCAACGTGAAGAAGGGCGCCGACGGAAAGTATCACATCCACTGGGCCAACAGCAACGAAAGCGTGTACGGCGCGCGCGACACCGATGAAGACATGTCGGCCATGCGCGGCGTGACGGCGCGCGCTGCTGCGAGCGGCGGAGATCCTGGACAGCCGAACCGGCGATGCGGCCGGTGTGGCGCGAGTTTCTGGACAATCTGGCGCCGCTGCCGCTGAGCGACAACCCGGAGGCGCTGAAGCCGGCGAATTACGCCGGGCCGCGCGTGTTCGTGCGCGGGCTGAAGCCGGCGGTGAAGCCATCGGGCGGCCTGCTGCCGGACGGCAACAGCCTGCCGATGTGGTTCTTCGATTTGTGCAACGTGGAAGCGCGCGACCGCGCCACGCTGGAAATCGCCAACGCGACGTTCAACGCCGCGTTTCGCAATGGGATCGGGCCGCAGACGCCGTGCTCTGTGCTCTCCAAGCTGGCGATCGCGGCGGCCTCGCTGGGGCGCGCGGACGCGGTGCGCTACCTGATCCCCAACCAGATGCGGGTGTTGACGCCGGAGCGCTCCACCGCATACAAGAACGGCGGCGTGCTGGCCAACCGCATGACGCTGCGCGAAGGTCCGCAGGCGCTGGACGCGCAGCGGCTCGGGCGCGCGTCCGAAGCGCTGCACCTGGCGCTGTTGCAGAGCAATCCGCCGGCGCCGGGAGAAGATCCCATTCTGCACCTGTTCCCGGCGTGGCCCAAGGAGTGGAATGCGCGCTTTACGCTGCTGGCGCGCGGAGCTTTCCAGGTGAGCGCGTCCATGCAAAAGGGAAGGATCGAGTTTGTCGAGATCGTTTCGCGCGCGGGCGCGGAGTGCCGGATGCGCAACCCCTTCGGCGGAGCGGTGGGGTTGGCGCGGGACGGTGCGAAGGCGGAGACTCTGCGCGGCGATGTGCTGCGGTTCCCCACGCGCAAGGGCGAAACCGTCACGCTGACGCCTCTATAATAAAAAGACACCATGTCTTCATCCGCCTCCGTCGCACCCTCAGCCGAGGTGATTTCGCGATACGAACCTGTGATCGGGCTGGAAGTGCACGTGCAACTTGCCACGGCCACCAAGATCTTCTGCGGCTGCCCCACCAGCTTCGGCGCGCCGCCGAATACCAATGTCTGCCCGGTGTGCCTGGGACTTCCGGGCGCGCTGCCGGTGCTGAATCGCGCGGCGGTGGAACTGGCCATCAAGGGCGCGCTGGCGTTGCACTGCCAGGTGCGGGAGCATTCGCGGTTTGCCCGCAAGAACTACTTCTATCCCGACCTGCCGAAGGGCTACCAGATTTCGCAATACGACGAGCCGCTGGCCGAGCACGGCTTCGTGGACATCGTGGTGGACGGCGCGGCACGCAGCATCGGCGTGACCCGCGTCCACATGGAAGACGACGCCGGCAAGAGCATGCACGACGGTTTCAAGGATTCGGACCGCTACTCGTACGTCGACCTGAATCGCAGCGGCACGCCGCTGATCGAAATCGTCAGCGAGCCGGATATGCGCAGCTCCGCCGAAGCATACGCGTATCTCACCGAGATGAAGCAGGTGCTGCAATTCATCGAGGTCTCCACCTGCGACATGGAGAAGGGCCACCTGCGCTGCGATGCCAACGTTTCGGTGCGGCTCAAAGGCGCGGAAAAGTTCGGCACCAAGGCGGAGGTGAAGAATCTGAATTCCTTCCGCTTCCTGAGGCAGGCCCTGGATTTTGAAATTGCGCGGCAGATCGCGTTGATCGAAAGCGGCGGCCGCGTGGTGCAGGAGACGCGGCTGTACAATCCCGACCTGGACGAAACCGTCACCATGCGCAGCAAGGAGGACGCGCACGACTATCGCTATTTCCCCGAGCCGGACCTGGTGCCGCTGCGCATCGGCGAAGAGTGGCTGGCGCGAGTGCAGGCTGCCATGCCGGAATTGCCCGGCACGCAAGCGGGCGCGCTTCGTGGAGGAGTTAGGGCTGCGCGAATACGATGCCGAAGTGCTGACGCAGACGCGCGCCGTCAGCGAATACTTCGAGATTGCGGCGCACATTTCCGGCGATGCCAAGACCGCCGCCAACTGGGTGATGGGCGATCTGATGGGTATGCTGAAGGCGCGAAGGCAAGGAGATCGGCGAATCGCCGGTCCAGCCCCGAGCATCTGGGCGAACTGGTGAAACTGATCGCCGCGGGCGAACTCTCCGGCAAGCTGGCGAAGGAGGTTTTCCCGAAAATGTTTGCGACCGGCGATGCCCCGGCCGTCATCATAGAACGGGAAGGGCTGAAACAGATCAGCGATACCGGCGCGCTGGAAAAGATCATCGAGGATGTGATCGCCGCCAATCCCAAACAGGTGGAGCAGTACAAGGGCGGCAAGACCACGGTGATCAACTTCCTGGTGGGGCAGGTGATGAAGGCCACTCGCGGCCAGGCCAATGTGGCGGCGGTGACGGAGTTGTTCAAGAAGAGGCTGGGGTGACCAAATGTTGAAAGAAGGCGATCAGGCTCCCGACATCGAATTGCATACGGAGAGCGGAGAAGCGTTCCGGCTTTCCGATCTGAAGGGCAAGCGCGTGGTGCTGTACTTCTATCCCAAGGCGGACACGCCCGGCTGCACGGTGGAAGCCTGCGAGTTCCGCGACGACATCAAGAAGTTCGCCAAGAAGGGCGCGGTCGTTGTGGGAGTGTCTCCGGACAAGTCCGCGGCGCAGGCGAAATTCAAGCAGAAGTACGATCTGCCCTTTACCCTGCTGGCGGATCGCGGACAAGGCCGCGGCCCACGCCTACGGCGTGTGGAAAGAGAAGAACATGTACGGCAAGAAGGTGATGGGCATCGAGCGCACCACCTTTGTGATCGGAGCGGACGGCAAGATCGAAAAGATCTACGGCAAGGTGAAGGCCGCGGGCCACGCGGCGGCGGTGCTGGAAGCGCTGTAGTCGAAGACCGCTCCCTAACGGTCGCGTCTCTGATCGGAGCCGCGCGCGTCAGCGAGCGTTTTTCAAACTACTCCCGCAGTTCCACGATGGTGGCTCCCGCGCCGCCCTCCGACTGCGGAGCGGGATAGTAGCGCGCCACGTGCGGATGCTTGGCCAGCATTTCCTGAATCACCTTGCGCAGAATGCCCATGCCGTGGCCGTGCACGATGCGGACGCGGCTGGCGGTGGCCATCACGGCGTGATCCAGGAACTCGTCCACCGCGTCGCGGGCTTCCTCGGCGTGCTGGCCGATGACGTTGATCTCCTGATGCACCGGCGCCAGTTCCGGCGCGGGCTTGAAGGTCACGTTCTTGGGCAGTTTGCCGGATGGACGCGCCGGTATCGGGCAGCACCTCGATCACGTCGTCGATCGAGACCTGCATCTTCATGAAGCCGGCCTCCACTTCGATGCGGCCGTTGCCCAGCACGCGGCGCACGCGGGCCGGGTCGCGGACATCCTTGCAGGCGCACGCGCACGCCCTCTTCGATGCGCAGGGGCTGAATGCGGTCCTGGCGCGAATCGTCCTGGGTGGAGAGCACGGTGGTCTGAAAATCCTCGCGCAGCTCGCGCTTGGCTTTGGAGACGCGGCGCTGCGCGTCCTGATCGGCCTTGCGGCGGTCGCCGCCCTGCGAGATTTTGCCGATGGTCTCCTGCGCCTGCTCTTCGAAGCGCGCCAGGGCGGCATCGGTGCGGCGCTCCAGTTCCTTCAGCTTGGCGGTCTCGCGCTTCTCCCATTCGCGCGCGATTTCCTTTTCGCGCCGGTCCAGTTCCGCCAGCTTTTCGCGCAGGCTCTGCTCCAGCGCCTGCGGTCGTTTCGATGCGGTGATGCAGTTCGCCGAGGAAGCGCGTGACGTCGCGCTCGCGATCGCTCATGGAGTGGCGGGCGCGCCGCATGATGTCTTCGGGCATGCCGAGCCGCGTGGCGATCTCGAGGCCCGCCGATTTGCCGGGCAGGCCCAGGCGCAGATGATAGGTGGGCTCGAAGGTCTCCTCGTCGAAGCCCATGGAGCCGTTGACCACGCCCTCGGTGGACGCGCCGTAGATCTTGAGCGCCATCAGGTGCGTGGAGACCAGCGTGAAGGCGCCGGCCGCGCGGAAGTGCTCGACGATGGCCACGCCGAGCGCGCCGCCCTCTTCGGGATCGGTGGCCGCGCCCAGTTCGTCCAGCAGCACCAGCGAATCGGGCGTGACGTCGAGCGCCATCTCGCGGATGTTGGAGACGTGCGCGGAAAAGGTGCTGAGGTTTTCCTGGATGGACTGGTAGTCGCCGATATCGGCCAGCACCTGCTCGAAGAGCGGGAACTCGGCCTCGGCGGCGGGCACCGGCAGGCCGGCCTGCGCCATCAGGCTGAGCAGTCCCACGGTCTTCAGCGTGACGGTCTTGCCGCCGGTGTTGGGGCCGCTGATCAGCAGCGTGCGGCGTTCGTGCGTCGAGTTCCAGGCTGACCGGGACGGCGCGTCTTGCGGCGCTTGCGCAGCACGTCTTCGAGCAGCGGATGGCGCGCGTCGCGCAGCAGCAGGCGGTCGGCGAAGCGCGGGATGACGCAATCGAACTCCGCGGCGAAGCGGCCTTTGGCGAAGATCAGTTCCAGCTCCGCCATGGTGGCGAGCGTCTGGCGGATGGAATCGGCGTAGCCGCGCAGGCGGTCGGTCATTTCCACGCAGGATGCGGTGGACTTCGCGCATCTCCTCTTCGGTGAGGCGCACCAGTTCGTTGTTGAGGTCGATGGTTTCGAGCGGTTCGACGAACAGCGTGTGGCCGCTGGAACTGGCGCCGTGGATCACGCCATCCAGCTTGCGGCGCTGCCCGGCGATCACCGGCACCACGAAGCGCTCGTTGCGGATGGTGACGAACTCCTCCTGCAGCACGCCTTCTTCGCGGTGCGCGCGCAGGAAGCGCTCGAGCGAATCCTGAATGGCCTTCTTCTGCCGCTCGATGTCGCGGCGCAGGCGGGCCAGCGCCACGCTGGCGTGATCGGCGACGCTGCCATCGGGCAGGATCTTGCCGTCCAGATCCTGCAGCAGGCCGCGGAAATCGCCGATGGTCTGCGCGCGGCGGCCGAGCCGCGGGAAAGCGCTCGGCGGCGGCGGTGAGCACGCTCTTGGCGTCGGCGGCGCGGTCGAGCAAGCTGGAACAGGTCGAAGATCTCCTTGGGCTCCAGGCTGGCGCCTTCGATGTGCAGTTTGTTGACGGCGGCTTCGAGATCGGGAAGCCCGCCGAAGTCCATGCGGATGGCGGCGCCGCGCGTGGCGGGCTGCGGACGGGTGGCCAGGCGCAGATACTCCATGGCTTCCCCGGCCTCGGCCAGGTCTTCGGTAAGCCTGGCCAGGTCGGTGTGGGGCTGCGACCTTCTCCAGCTCGCGGCGGCCCGCGGGGCTGGAGACGTAGCGGCCCAGCAGCCGCCGCAGCGGTTCGAATTCCAAGACTTCGGCACTGGTTCTCAAGTTATTTATATTGTCGGCGGTCGCGGAAGGCTTTTTCAATCACGCCGAGGGTGCCTTCGGTGATCTGGAACTTGGGGAGGTCGGCGCGGCGGACCCATTCCACGGCGCAGACGTCGTCGCCCGGGAAGAGCGTGCCGCCGGTGACGCGGCACACGTAGTCGATCAGCACGTAGTGATATTCGGGCGTGCCGTCCTGGTCGCGCATGATGCGCTCGAAGATTTCCAGCACGCCCAGCGGCTCGATTTCGAGGCCGGTCTCTTCGCGGACTTCGCGGCGGACGCGCATCGGCCAGCGATTCGCCGGTTTCCAGCGCGCCGCCGGGCAGCGACCACCAGCCCTTCAGCGGCTCCTTGCCGCGCTGCGCCATCAGAATGCGGTCGCGCCGCAGCATGATGGCGCCGACGCCGACCAGCGGATGCTTGGGGTAGCGGCGATCGTCGCCCCACCGCTCACTTGGCTTCCTTGTCTACTTCTACGAAGCGGGCGCGGTACAGATTGCCGCGAGCCGTAATCATCAGGCTCTTCATGTCGGCCTCGCCGAAAGCGCAACTGGAAACGAAGTCCTTGGTCTGAAAGCCGGGGAGCGGCTTGCCATCCGGGCGTGTAAATGGATACGCCCCTGGCGGCGATGAAGAGGTTGCCCTTCTCATCCACCGTCATGCCGCCGGGCACGGCCGCGATTCCGGAGATGAGCACGCGCTCGTTGGTGGTATCGCCGTTGTGATCCAAATCGTAGGCGCGGACGTTGTGCTCGTCGGAATTGCTCACGTAGAGAATCTTTCCGTTGGGCGAGAGCGCGATGCCGTTGGGGCGGGTGGTGAGTTTGGCCACCAGTTTCATGGGGCCTTTCGGCGGGATGTGATAGACGCCGTAGAAATCCAGCTCGCGATGGTCGCTTTGGGCGCCGAAGGCCGGGTCGGTGAAATAGACGTGATCGTTGCGGCTCACCACCACGTGGGCGGGCGCGTTCAGCTTCTTGCCTTCCCAGTCGGCCGCCAGCACGTCGATCTTGCCGCTCTTGTCCGTGCGGGTCACGCGGCGGGTCCGGGTCTCGCAAGTGTAGAGGCGGCCCTGGGTATCGAACGCATTGCCGCAGGGTCCGTGCGCGTCCGTACGGTAGACCTCCACGTCATGTCCGGGAGTCCACTTCAGGAGCCGGTCGCTGGGCGTGTCGCTGAAGATCAGGTAGCCTTCTTTGGGGTTCCAGGCGGCGCCTTCGGTGAAGGTATATCCGCGCCCCGCAAGTTCGACTTTATCCAGCTTGTATTCCTGCGCGGCAAGCAGGAGGGCCAGAGCCACGCCGGCGCAACAGAATCG
Source organism: uncultured Solibacteraceae bacterium (assembly GCA_963748795.1). Classification (GTDB taxonomy): domain Bacteria; phylum Acidobacteriota; class Terriglobia; order Bryobacterales; family Bryobacteraceae; genus Sulfopaludibacter. Next base: position 40,139 of record CAVVLD010000064.1, on the reverse strand, counting down.
GAAAGCCCGGTTCATTTACCCGATTTTCTATCGCCGATGGTGAGGTTGTTGATCACCTGCTTGACGCCCTTCACCTTCTTGGTGACCATAGTGGCGCGTCCCTCTGTTGATTGCTCTCGGCCTTGCCCTCAATGGTGACCACGCCATTCTTGCAGTCCACCGTGAATCCCCCGCCCTTGGCAATGGGATCGCCGGAAAGCTTGAGGCGCACCTGATCGACAATGGAGTCGTCGGTGATCGGTTTTGACGCCGCAAAACACACCCCTGCGAGCAGCAAAAACGCCAGGATAAGAGCGCTGATTTTATTACTCATCTCTCTTCGGCCATTGTACGCCAGTCGAGGCTATTCAGGAAGGCGGGCTTCTCGCGCCAACCGGGTTGCACGCGGACATGCAGATCCAGATAGATCCGGATTCCGAACAGACGTTCCATTTCCTGGCGCGCCAGCGTGCCGATCTTCTTCAGCATGGCGCCCTTGCTGCCGATGACGATGGCCTTCTGCCCGTCGCGCTCCACCCGGATGGTGGCGAAGATGCGCGTCAGGTTTGGCGTCTCTTCCCACTTGTCCACCACCACGGCGACCGAATGCGGCACTTCCTGCCGGGTGGCCAGGAGAATTTTTTCGCGGATCAATTCGGCCGCCAGGAAACGCTCCGGCTGATCGGTGATGTAATCTTCGGGAAAGTAGGCCGGCCCTTCCGGCAGGTGCGCCAGGATCACGCGCCGCAGGTCGTCCAGGCCATTTTTTCGCGCCGCGGAAACCGGCACGTAGTCGGCGAAGGCGAAGTGGCGCTGGTACTCTTCGATCAGCGGCAGCAGGTGAGCCTTGTCTTTCACCAGGTCGATCTTGTTGAGCACCAGGACGACGGGAGTGCCGGTCTTGCCGGCCAGGTCCAGCGCGCGGCGGTCCTGTTCGCCGAATGCTTGCGCGGCGTCGGCCACGAACAGGAGCAGGTCGCGCTCTTCGAGCGAGTTGCGCACCGTCTCCATCATGCGCTTGTTGAGCGGCGTATCGGCCTTGTGAATGCCAGGCGTATCGACGAAGACGATCTGGGCGTCCGGCAGAGTGAGCACGCCCTGAATGGAGGTGCGGGTGGTTTGCGGCTTATCCGCGACGATGGCGACCTTCTGGCCCACCAGCGCGTTGAGCAGCGTGGATTTTCCTGCGTTCGGCAGGCCGATGATCGATACGAATCCCGACTTGAATTTTTCACTCATGAGCGACCGTCTGCGACTTACTGATGCGCACCTGTCTCCACTCTGAATTCATCGCTGGCCAGCACTTCGACGCGGATGCCGTCGCGGTCCACGAATTCGCCGGCCTTCGGCACGCGGCCCAGCCACTCGCTGACCAGGCCGCCCACCGTGGTGGATTCGATGTCCTCTTCGCGGTGGAAATTCCGCACCAGGTCGGCGACGCGATCCAAATCGAAATTGCCGGAGACGATGTAGCCGCCGTGGCCGTCTTCGGTGACATCGCTGGAGGGCTCGTGCTCGTCGCGAATCTCGCCGATGATGACTTCCAGCAGATCTTCCATGGTGGCCAGGCCCGCGGTGTTGCCGTACTCATCGACCACGATCACCATGTGGGTATTCTCCTGCTGCATCTGGCGCATCAGGTCGTTGACCGGCTTGGTCTCGGGCACGAACAGCATGGGGCGCACCAGTTCGCGCACGGTGCGGCGGGCGCGCTCTTCCTCTTCCAGTTCGAACATATCGCGGACGTGAACGAAGCCGAGCACCTGGTCGATGGATCTTTCGTAAACGGGAATGCGCGAGTACTGTTCGGTGATGACGATCTGGCGCAATTCTTCGAGCGTGGCATCCGCGGAGATGGCCACGATGTTGGGCCGCGGCGTCATGACTTCGCGCACCACCTTGTCGCCGAACTCGACCACGGACTGGATCAGCTTGCGGTCTTCCTCTTCGATGAGTCCCTCTTCGGTGCCGGCGGAAATCAAGGCTTCGATGTTTTCGGCGGAGGTGGGCTCTTCTTCGCCGCCGCTCTGGTCGTCGGCCAGGTCGATGAGCGACTGGAAGAAGGACAGCGTGCGCCACCATGGGCCGCGCCAGCAGGGCCAGGCCGCGCAGCAGCGGAACCAGGGGCAGAAGCCAGTGGCCGGTGGTGCGGCGGTAAAGCACTTGCGGCAGCGCGTAGGAGATGGCCACCATGGAGAGCCAGGCCGCCAGCGACGGCCTGCCAGAAACTGGCCGCGTTCCACGGATTGCCGTCCGCCAGCCATGCCAGGTAGAAGACGCCGATGAGCACCATGAGCGGTGTGCTTGATGAGCGAAAAGGTTCCGGCGCCGTCCTCGGTCTTCAGGCCGAGTTTGTCTTCCAGGGTGTCTTTGAAGAACTTGAGCGAGGGCAGGTCGCGCGTGCGCAGGCGCAGGCTTTCCAGGTAGAGCAACTGCACGAAGGTGACGAGCGCCCAGCAGAGGCACGGCCAGGAGCGCCGCGAGTATGACCGCCAGCATCATTGCCGCTGCCCGCTCGATCAGGCCGTCGGGCAGGCCGAGGCGCGTGCGCCAGCGCTTTTCGGCGCGAGCCATGCGGCCGCGATCGGTCTCGTGATCGATAGCCGAGCAGATGCAGCACGCCGTGCAGCATCAGGATCCGGATTTCCTCCTCGGTGGAGTGGCCGAACTGGCGCGCTTGGGCGCGGGCGCGGGCCAGGGAGATGGCGATGTCGCCGAGCGACGGTCGGGCGATCGCGGCGAGCTGGGAAACGACAGCACGTCGGTGGCGTAGTCGTGGCCCAGGAAATCGCGATTCAAACGCCGCAGTTCGGCGTCGCCGGTGATGAGGCATGTCGAAGGCGCGGCCTTGCGGCGACCTCGGCCTGCGAGCCTGCGCGCGAAGTTTTCGATGGAGCGGCGGCGCAGAGCTCGCCGGAACGCGGCGAAATGTGACCGTACTGCCTTCGGGAGAGGACATGGCGCCGGCTCAGGCCTGCGGAGCGGTTTCCGAGGCTGCCGGAGCGGGGATCGCCACGGCGTTCCGGATCGGCTCAGTTTCAGAGTCAAGCTGCCGGGCCGCGCCGATGGTTTCGTTGTACCGCTCGTAGGCTTTGACGATGCGCTGCACCAGGCTGTGACGCACCACGTCGTGCTCGTCGAACTGCACGAAGCTGATGCCTTCCACGCCCTTGAGCACTTCCACCGCGTCGATCAGGCCGCTGCGGCGTCCGGTGGGCAGATCGATCTGCGTGATGTCGCCGTTCACCACCATCTTGGAATTGAAGCCCTGGCGCGTGAGCACCATCTTCATCTGCTCGGCGCGTGCTGTTCTGCGCTTCGTCCAGAATGATGAAGCTGTCGTTCAGCGTGCGGCCGCGCATGAAGGCGATGGGCGCGACTTCGATCACGTTGCGCTCCAGCAGTTTCTCCACGCGTTCGGTGTCGAGCATGTCGTAGAGCGCGTCGTACAGCGGGCGCAGGTACGGATCGACCTTTTCCTGCAAAGTGCCGGGCAGAAAGCCGAGCCGCTCGCCGGCTTCCACCGCGGGGCGCGTCAGGATGATGCGCGCCACCTGCTTGTTGATGAGCGCGCTGAATGGCCATGGCGACGGCGAGATAGGTCTTGCCGGTGCCGGCCGGTCCGATGCCGAATACCAGGTCGTTGCGCTCGATGGCTTCCAGGTAGCGGCGCTGGTTGACCGTTTTCGGCGCCAGCATCTTTTTGCCGAAATTGCGCTGACTTGCCGCTGTTGCACCAGCGCGCGCAGCGACACTTCGGGATCGTCGGTGACCACGCGCAGGTAGCTGTTCAGGTCGCCGTTGTTGAAAACGTGGCCTTCGCGGACCAGGGTGTTGTAGTCTTCCAGGATATTCTCGGCGCGGGAGACGTCTGTCCGCTTCGCCTTCGATTTCCAGATTGTTATCGACCAGTTGAGTGTGAACACACAAACCGGATTCGATCAACCGGATATTTTCGTCGCGGGTGCCGAACAGGCTTTCGACGCCTCGGTTAATACGCACGCTGGCTTTCATTGAGTGGGTGCTGGGTACCTCCGGTAAAACAGGGACAAAAAAATTCGTTTGGATGGGGGCGAAGCGTATCCTTCGACAACCCGCTTGCGCGGGCGGGGTAAAAACCATCTATCAAATATTATAGCAGCCCTGTAAAAGGGCGATGACAATCCCCAAAGTCGCGTTCACTTCTTAATTTGGGTATCAAAATTGATTCCCGCGTCGGCGGAAAATTTACGGTAATCGCGGAATTCGATTTCGTTTTTCGAACCTAAAACGCCGGCCTGCATTTCCACCAGCGCGGTGTGAGGCACCAGGAAAGAGCGGCCGCCGATGTCGGTGAAGTCGTAGTCCAGCGTGGCATGGAGCTTGGAGATGGGGAAGCTGTCAGGCAGGTTGTCCGCCTCCGAAGTGATGCGCAGGATCTGGTTGCCGGCAGCAACGTAGACCTGGCCGTGGCGGCCGGCGACGGCGGAGTACCGCCGGTCGTTGGAGTTGAAAGTCAACTGGTAGTTGGCTTTGTCCACGCTCACCGAGTACCGGAACACCTGCACCTCGCGGCCCCGCAAGGTGCTGCTGCTGTCCCAGGAAAACGCGGCTTCGGCGGCAGGCGTGAAGACCTGCTGTAACATGCTGCCGAATTCGCCCTGGGAGACCGATCCGCCGGCCTCGTCATAGCGCAGTTTGGTTTTCTGGCCATTGACCAGGAGCAGTTTGTACTCCTCACGATGGTCGTAGTAAGAGAGTTGGACCGTGAGGGTGTCCATGAGCGTCCAGTCGGGGACGCTGGTGGAGTTGCGATAGCGGCGCACGGTTTCGGCACAAAGGAAATCCGGCAGGCCCGCCGAGTAGGTGATGGCGGCTTTGCGAACATTCTCGATGGCCAACTTCTGCGCCTCGGCGGAGGGAGCCTGCGCGTGCAGAGACGATCCCAAAAGGACAACCGCGGAAATCGTGGCCAGGGTCACGTTTCAGTTTCGCATGTCCTGCGCGAGGCCCGTTCAGTCGCTTGCGAACCCGAATAACAAGTCGAGGCTGGCCGCATCCGCGAAGGCCCGGAAATCCGGGTCTCGCGTGAGGAGGGGAAGCCCTTGATCGATGCAACTCTGGGCGATCAGAGCGTCGCCCAGGCGCGCCTTGCGGCGTTTCGCCAGTGCTTTCGCCCGCAGTTCGCCGGCCCGTTTCCAGTACCCCGGCCGGACTTCGATGAGGGGCAGATCCAAGAGCGCTTCCGCCACTTCGCCTGAGAGCTTTGGGTCGCTCAACACCTCGGTGAGCACAGCAGGCACCATTAAGACCTGGCGGTCACTAAGAGCGCGGTCGAGGAGTTCTGAGTCACGCCCTTTATCTCCCTGCAAATACGCGATCCAGGTGCTGGTATCGACAGCGATCACCGGTCTGCCTTCAGGTCGGCCAGGGTGCGCCCGAAGCGAACCTTTCCCCGGAGTTGGCGAAGCTTCGCGTAGGCGTGCGATGCCGCTACCAGTTCCAGACCGGTACGAACGGTTTGCGTGATACCGCTGCCGCTCGCCAGTTGCGCTTTGTCGAGAAGCTCAGCGGGCACTTCGACAGTAATTTTCCGTGCCGCTTCCATGATCTCTAAAGATACCATACTCAATACCAGCATTGCATATGGCCACTCACTGGGCGCGCCTAAAGGTGTTGCGATCGATATCGATGTGTGCCCACAGGGAAGGAACCAGAATGGGACAGCGGTCGCGGTTGCACCACGGATTGAAAATCCGCTGCAAGTCGAACTCCAGCGGCATTCCCCGCCGCTGGCTCCAGTTGTAATAGCCTTCCACGATCCGTTCGCGGGCGTAATTGAGCCTCCCGTCTCCCAGGAGCAAGCAGGAGCTCATCTTCGCCTGATTGGCGAACATCAGCACGCGGATGGCGCCATCCCGTTTGGGAAGAAGGCCCCGATTCAGTTCTCATTCCAGTTTCTCCGCGCGGGCCTCGTCCCGGTCCAGACCCAACTCCAGGCCGTTGGCAACGGCGGCATCGTGGCTTCCATGAAACGAATGGCCCAGTTCCGGTCGTAGTATTCCACAAGCCGGCCGATTCGAAATCCAGGAGCACTTCGGTGGACCTGGTCACCCGAAAGCCCGTGTACAGGGTCATCACCCGCGACGTGGCCTGTCCGGCGATGCCCGCAAGCTGTTTTCCCCGGCGTACGGAGAGCGGAATGCAGGGTGGAACTGCGTGATGCTGTTGATTTGTCCCGAGATCCAATGGCGCTCGGCAAAGGGTATCTCCGCCGCTGACGCCGGCGGTCCCCGCGTCAGGATGGCCCCGGCGGATGTCTGACCGGCAGCTTTTCAGAAACCGCAATCGGACCCTTTGATATGATGGAAGCGCAATCGAAAATCAGGAGGTCCCCATGGCCGACGAATTCAATCGTCGCGATTTTTTGAAGGCCGCTGCCATCGCCGCAGGTCCGGCCGTTGTCTCTGGCCGCGCCGCCAATGAAAAGATCAACATTGGTTGGATTGGCGTCGGCACCCGCGGATATGCATCCTTGGATTGGATGCATACGGCCGCTCCGAACGATGTCGAGATCACGGCGATCTGCGACACCTACGAAGGGTACATCGCTCGCGCCAACGACCGCATGAAGACGGTCTGGGGCACCACTCCCAAGGCTTACAAGGACTACAACGACCTGCTGGCCGACAAGTCCATCGATGCCGTGTTCATCATGACGCCCGAGCATCTGCACCACAACATGGCCATCGCCGCCATCAAAGCCGGCAAGCATGTCTACACCGAAAAACCGCTGGCCCACACCATCGAAGAGGGCTTCGACATTGTGCACGCCGCGGAAAAAACCGATAAGGTGATCCAGGTCGGCACGCAGAATCGCAGCTCCACGCATCTACAAGAAGGCCAAGGAGATGATCCAGCAGGGCATGATCGGAGACGTACATTACGCGCGCGCCTTCTGGTATCGCAACTCGCTGCCGGACAATCCGGCGTGGCGCTACGTCATTCCGCCCGAAGCGAACCTGCAGAATACCGATTGGAATCGCTTCCTGGGCCCCGCGCCGAAGCGCCCCTGGAGCCCGGAGCGCTACTTCCAATGGCGCCTCTATTGGGATTATTCCGGCGGCATCTCCACGGATCTGCTGGTGCACCAGACCGACATCATCAACTTCATGCTGGACCGGACGGTGCCGAAAAGCTGCGTGGCCTCGGGCGGCATTTACCGCTGGCACGACGATCGCGATACGCCGGACACCTTCAGCGCGATCTACGAGTATCCGGACAATTTCCACATCAACTATAGCTGCTATTTCGGTAACGACCACTACGGCTACGGCGAGCAGATCTGCGGCAACGAAGGCACCATCGAGGTCATGAACCGCAAGGACATGTACTTCACTCCCGAAACGTTCGGCGGCAAGGCGCCCGCCAAAGTGGCGGCGCGCAAGCCGGTCCACCTGAACGGCAGGGAGGATTTCAACGAGGGCGATGGCGCCATCAATCACTTCCGCAATTTCCTGCAATCGATAAAGGGCAAGGAGAAACCGATCGCGCCGCCGGTAGCGGGGCAGCAGGCCGCCATCAGCGGCCACATGGCCACGCTGAGCTTCAAGAACCAGAAGAAGATCGTCTGGGACGAAGCCGCCAATAAGTATCATTTCGTATAACGGCGCTTCATGGCCGCCGTTGCCACTCCGGCAGCGCCCGAACGCGCTGCCTTGCGACCTCGCTGGATCATCAATCGGACCGTAGACCTCTCGCTGGTCATCGGCAGTGCGGCGGCGGGGTACGTCTACCTGCTGCTGTACGCCGGGCTGCACGTCCCCATCACCTATCTGTGGTGGTTCTGGAGCGTGGGCTTCGATGGAACCCACATCTTCGGGATGGCGTCGCGGACGTTTTTCGATCGTGACGCGCGGGCGCGGAACGGCAAGCTGTTTTACGGCAGCCTGGTCTTCTTTTTCACTCTGGGTCCGGCCCTGGTGCTGGCCGGCTGGAAAGGCTGGCTGTACCTGCTGGTCGGGGTCTGGGCCTACTATCACGTGATCCGGCAGCACTACGGCTTCATGGTGCTGTACAAGGTCAAGAACCGCGACCTCGCGCCGGTGGACAACCTGCTCGACCGCGTCTTTCTAGGCGTCACCATGGTGCTGCCGCCGTTCCATCGCTTCTTCATTCACCATCCGCGGGAACTCGGCATCCCGTTTTCGTTCCCCCGCGCGGAAACGCCGATGTGGATCCTGCTGGGCGCGACGGTGGCGGTGTACCTGGCGCGGCAGGTGCAGCGGTACCGCTCTGGCGCGGCGCCGGATATTCCCAAGTACCTGCTGTTCGCGGCGGTGATTCCGCTCCACTGGCTCACCTTCGCATACATGAGCTGGCAGGCGGCGGTGCCCACGGTTACCATCGTCCACAACCTGCAGTATCACGCGCTGATCTGGTTCCACAACCGGAACCGCTATGGGGGCCGCGAAGATCATGGAGCGATTCCGGCGGCGGTGAGCCGCAGCCTGTTCGCCTATGCCGGAGTGGGGCTGCTCTTCAGCGCGCTGTACCGCATCCCCGGTTTCGAACTGGGACAGGTTTCGGACCTGGCGTTTGGACTGTTCAGCGGCTTTGGCCTGACGCATTACTATCTCGACAGCCGGATCTGGCGCGTGCGGCACGATCCCGGTCTGCGCGAGGCCTTGCAACTGGGGTTACACTGAAGCTTTCCTCGAAATCATTGTGACAGCCGTTGAATTTCAGGGTGTTTCCAAGAGCTACGCGATCTACGACGCTCCGGGCGACCGGCTGAAGGAACTACTCTCGTTCAACCGCCTGAAGCGGCACCGCGATTTCTGGGCGCTGCACGATCTTTCCTTCGAGGTGAAGCGCGGGCGAGACGTTTTGCATCGTGGGCGAAAACGGTTCCGGCAAGAGCACCCTGCTGCAGATGGTGGCCGGCATTCTGCCGGCCTACTACCGGCACGCATGACGGTGAACGGGCGCGTCTCGGCGCTGCTCGAACTGGGCGCGGGCTTCAATCCGGAATTCACCGGGCGCGACAACGTCTACCTCAACGGCTCGATTCTGGGGCTGACCACGCGGGAGATCGACGAGCGCTACAAAGACATCGAGAATTTCGCCGAGATCGGCGACTTTATCAATCAGCCGGTCAAGACCTATTCGAGCGGCATGGTGGTGCGCCTGGCATTCGCCGTGGCGATCAACGTGGACCCCGAGATCCTGCTGGTGGACGAAGCGCTGGCGGTCGGCGACATCTACTTCCGCCAGCGCTGCATGCGCAAGGTGCACGAACTGCGCTCGCGCGGCGTCACCATTCTGTTCGTCTCGCATGCGGTGAGCGACGTGAAGGCCATTGGCGACCGCGTCCTGTGGCTGGACCACGGGCGGCTGCGCGAGATCGGCGAGCCGGATGCCGTCATCTCCCGCTACCTGGCGGCGATGACCGAAAAGGATTCCGCCTACCTGCGGGCGCGCGCGGCCACGGACGTGCCCCAGCGGCGCGCTGCGGGCCGGTGCGCGCGCCGGAGATCGTCGAGACCATCCCCAACATCGACCACCGCTACGGCGACGGGCGCGCGGAGATCCTCGGCATCGCGGTGCTCGACGAACAGGGCCGGCGCGCTGCCCATGCTCGAGCCCAACTCGCGCATCGTGGTGCGGATCAGCGTGCGGGCCAAGGAGGACGTGCGCGCTGCCCATGGTGGGCTTCATGCTGCGCAATCAACTGGGCATCGATTTTTCGGGCACCAACACGCGCGCGCGAGGGCTACGAACTGCCGCCCATGCAGCCGGGCGATATCTCCACGGTGGATTTTCACCTCGACCTGCCGGAACTGTATCCGGCGTCGTTTTCCTTCTCGCCGGCGATTGCCGACGGCACGCTTGCCGGCATACACCATGTGCGACTGGATCGACAACGCCGTGGCGCTGCAGATGAGCCGGCAGCGAAGAACGAGATCTACGGATACCTGCACCTGCCGTGCCGCGTGGAAGTGAACGCGCGTCTGGGCGCGGAACCGGACGCGCCGCAGAGGGAGAAGCACGTTGGCTGAGTTCACGGGCGAACGGCTGATTCCCGGCCAGGTGGACGTCGACCTGCTGAACGAGCACATGGCGCGCTACGCCTTCGCGGCCCGGCTGGCGCGCGGCAAGCGCGTGCTGGATGCCGGGCTGCGGCGCGGGCTACGGCTCGGCCGAACTGGCGCAGACCGCGGCGAGCGTGGTGGGCGTGGACGTGGCGGCCGAGGCCGTGGAGTTCGCCCGCGCAGAATTATCCGGCTGCCCAATCTGAGCTTCGAGGCGGCATCCTGCACCGCCCTGCCCTTTGCCGATGGCGCCTTCGACCTGGTGGTCGGCTTCGAGGTGATCGAGCACCTGGAAGACTGGCGCGGTTTCCTCGGAGAAGTGCGGCGCGTGCTCGCGCCCGCCGGACAGTTCATCGTCTCCACGCCCAACAAGCTGTACTACACCGAATCGCGCGGCGGCGCAGGGCGCCAATCCGTTTCACGTGCACGAATTCGAATTCGAGGAGTTCCGCGAGCGAGCTGCAGGCGGTCTTTCCGCACGTGTCGCTGTTCCTGGAAAATCACGTGGAGGGCGTCACGTTCCAGCCGCACGAAGCGGGCAATACGGTCGAAGTGCGGGTGGACGCCGGCGAGCCGGCGCCCGACGAATCGCACTTCTTCGTGGCGGTCTGCGCGCACCGGCCGCAGATGGGCAATCCGACCTTCGTGTACGTGCCGCGCGCCGCCAACGTGCTGCGCGAGCGCGAGCGGCACATCCTGCTGCTGGAAAAGGAGCTGGCCACCAAGAACGAGTGGCTGGACAAGGTGCAGCGGGATCTCGCCGAATTCGATCGCGAGCATCAGAAGCTGCTGGCCATGTTCCGCGAGCAGAAGGAGGCGCTGGAGCGCAGCAACCGGTGGGCCGAAGAGTTGAACCGGGAAGTGACAGGAGCGGCGCGCGCGCGTGGAGGCGCTGCAGGCGGAAGTGGCGCCGAACAGGAGGCCGCCCGCGCGATGGCCGAACAGTATGCCGCCAAGGTGCGCGACCTGGAGGAAGACGTCCGCGCAAAAACCCAGTGGGCCAGAGACGTGGAGACCAGTCTGAAAGCGGAAGTGGACAAGCAGACGGCGGAACTGGTGAAAGCCGTGGAGGCGCTGCACGCCGACGGAAAAGGAACTGCACGAACGCACGGAGTGGGCGCTCCGGTTGCAGGAGGAAGCGCGCCTGCTGGGCGAGCAGGTAGCGCTGTTCCGCGGGTCGCGCTGGGTGAAACTGGGCCGCAAGGTGGGACTGGGTCCGGTTGTCCCTGCCAGTTGACATGGCGCTCCGGGTCAGACTACTCTGCCCTAAAGGGGCAGTTTCGCACCGCCTCGGGTCAGACTACTCTGCCCCGAAGGCGCTGCTTTTGCGCCGCAGTGGGCAGAGCTGTCTGACCCCTCAACCGGCAGGCCCGGAGTCCTGTCGTGACCCTGCTGAAGCGCTTCCTGCGCGCGCTCCCGCTGCTGCTGCTCTCGCCGTTTTCTGGCCCTGAGCATTCTGCTGCTGGCGCTCACCGACCTGTTGCCGCGCACGAAGCCGCGCGGCGGTGCGAAGCGCGCCGGACGGCCGCGCTCCGCCTCCGTGGTGATTCCCAACTGGAACGGCAGGGACCTGCTGGAAAAGTATCTGCCGTCCGTCGTCGCGGCCCTGGCGGGCGACGCGAGCAACGAAATCGTGGTGGTGGACAACGGCTCCACCGACGGCAGCGCGGAGTTTGTCCGCGCGCCGTTTCCCGCAGGTCAAGCTGCTGGCGCTGCCGCGCAACCTGGGCTTCGGCGGCGGCTCCAACGCCGGATTCCGCGCCGCGAAAAACGAAATCGTGGTCCTGCTGAACAGCGACATGCGGGTGGCGCCCGGATTTCCTCGCGCCGCTGCTGGAAGGCTTCGACGACCCCGACGTGTTCGCCGTCTCCTGCCAGATCTTCTTCAGCGACCCGGCCAAGCTGCGCGAAGAGACCGGCCTGACGCAGGGCTGGTGGCAGGACGGCGGCCTGCGCGTGCGCCATCGCATCGATCCGGAAGTGCGCGACCTGTTTCCGTGCTTCTACGGCGGCGGCGGCTCCTGCGCCTTCGACCGCGAGAAATTCCTGGAGCTGGGCGGCTTCGACGAACTGCTGGCGCCCTTCTACCTGGAAGATACCGACCTCGGCTACATGGCCTGGAAGCGCGGCTGGAAGGTGCTCTACCAGCCGCGCAGCATCGTGTATCACGAGCACCGCGGCACCATCGGCAAGCGCTTCCGCGAAGAACAGATTCAGGCCGTGCTGAAGAAGAATTTCCTGCTGTTCTGCTGGAAGAACATTCACGAGTGGCGCAGCTGCTGGCACATTTTCTGTTCGCCTGGGCCGGCGCGCTGCTGGCGGTGCTGTTCGGCGACGTCCCGCTGCGGCCGAATTTCCGGGCGCTGTGGCGCGCCTTCACGCAATTGCCGCGGGCCTGCCGCTCGCGGTGGCGGGCGCGCCTGCTGGCGTGGTGAGCGATACCGAAGCGTTCCGGCGCCCGCTGGGCGGCTATTTCCGCGATCGCTTCGCGCCCATGGAAACCGCGCCCGAAGCCTTGCGCGTGCTGTTCGTTTCGCCGTATCCCATCTGCCCGCCGGTGCACGGCGGCGGCGTCTTCATGTACCAGACGCTGCGGCAACTGGCGCGGCTGGCCGAAGTGCACGTGGTGGAATTGCTGGATTGGGAGTGGCAGGAGAAGGACAACGAAGAACTGCGCCGTTTCTGCGCCAGCGCCGAGTGGCTGGTGCGGCCCGGCGGCAGTGTACGCGATGCGGGTGCGCTTCTGCCGCACGCGGTGCACGAATTCGCCAACGAAGATCTGGACTGGCTGATCCACCGCCAGATCTATCAGAAGCGCATCGACGTGCTGCAGCTCGAATACACCCCGCTGGCGCAATACCGCGGCGAGTACCGCCGCATCGCCTGCGCCCTCTTCGAGCACGATATCTATTTCCAGTCGATCCGGCGCGGGTTGGGCCACATGATCGGACTCACCGAGGAGTTGAAGGCGCGCTACGAATATCTGCGCGCGCTGCGCTACGAACTGCGCATGCTGCCGCGGTTCGACCAGGTGCAGGTGTGCACGCCGGCGAATCGCGATTACCTGCTGTCGTATCTGCCGCGCCTCGCCTCCCGGGTGCGCGACGGACTGCGCGCGGGCATCGACACCTCGCGCTATGAATTCCGGCCCGAGGGGCGCGAGCCGCTGACCATGCTGTTCGTGGGCAGCTTCCGCCACGAACCCAACCGGGTGGCCATGGACTGGTTTGTGCGCCAGGTGCTGCCGCTGATTCTGGGGCGGCAGCCGGAAGCCCGGCTGATAGTGGCCGGCAGCGAACCGCCTCCGGCGCACACCTACGCCGATTATTCCGACAACCTGGATATGCTGGGCTATGTGGAGGATGTGCGCGAGCCGCTCTCGCGATATTCCGTTTTCGTCTGCCCGATTCTCAGCGGATCGGGCGTGCAGGGTCAAACTGCTGGAGGCTTTCGCGGCAGGCATTCCAGCCGTGTCCACGGTAGTGGGCGCCGAAGGCCTTGCGATAGAAGATGGCGAGTTTTGCGCGTTGGCCACCGACGCGACGGGGTTCGCCGAGCGGGTCCTGGCGCTGCTGGAAGATCCTGGGGAAGCCGCTGCCATGGCGTGGCGGGCGCGCGCGGAGGTGGTAGAAAATTGGGATATGGCCGTGCTCACCAGCAAACTGGCGGCTGGTTACGGCGAGATGGTCCGGAAAAAGCGGGCTATTTCTTCAGGTCCTTCTTGAGGCGGCTTACAATGTCGTTTGCTGTGCGATCGAGGTCCTTGCTATCGAAAGATTTGGGTGGGTCGTACACGCTCCAGAGCACTTCGCGGGACTGGGCGTCCACCAGGAAGATGGTCCCTTTATTGCGAGCGAAACTGGACATAAGTGCCGGATTGGAGAGCTTATTGACCGTGGGGCCGAACATCGCGACGGAATTGTTGGGAGACTGTGCATCTTCGGCGGCCGGCTTCTTGACGTCCGCCTTGTCAGCCGTTTTGCGGGTGGTCTTTTCATCGGCTTCCGCCTTGTCGTTCGCCGGCTCCGGCGGCGGGAAAATCACATCCATCTGCGCCTGGAAGGCGTCTCCGATGCGGTCGGTGAAGAATGCATCGGCCTTCTTGGGGTCGGTAACTACCTGCAAAATATGGCTGTTCGTTAATCGATTGGCAAGATACTGGTCCATGCCGCGCGGCATCGAGAGCACGTAGACGGTCTTGGCAGTGGAAAGATCTCCGGCGCACCCGAGCGCGCCGGAAAAAAGGAGAAGGCACAGCAGACGCTTCATTGGCTTCATGGTAACCGCGTTTGTATAGTAGTGACGCGCGGCTGCGGGAAAAAGTCTGGACATGTATAAAGGACAGTCGATCACCGTGATTATCCCCTGCCTGAACGAAGAGCAGGGAATCGAAAAGGTGTTGCGGGCCACGCCCGAGTTCGTCGATGAAGTCATCGTGGTGGACAACAACTCCACCGACCGTACCACTGAAGTGGCGGCCTCTCTGGGCGCGAAAGTCATTCGCGAAGAGGTGCGCGGGTACGGGCGCGCCTACAAGCGCGGATTCGCCGCCGCTACCGGCGATGTGATCGTGACGCTGGACGGCGACCAGAGCTACCCGGTGGACGCGCTTGTCGTACCTGCTGGAAGCGTTCCTCCACCTGGAGGTCGATTTTCTGAATATGTCGCGCTTTCCGGCGCGCGACCGGCGCGCCATGAGCTTCAAGAACAAGTTCGGCAATCTGATTCTCTCCCTGTGGATGTCGATCCTGTTCTTTCGCTGGGTGCGCGATTCGCAATCGGGCATGTGGGTGTTCCGGCGCTCCATTCTGAAGGAGATGAAACTGGAGTCGGACGGCATGGCGTTCTGCGAGGAAATCAAGATCGAAGCGGTGCGCAACCCGGCGATCCGTTTCGGCGAGATTTCCATTCAATACTCCTCGCGGTTGGGCGAGACCAAGCTCAACGCGTGGCGCGATGGCTTCCAGAACCTGGCGTTCCTGGCCCGGAAGCGCTTCTTCCGATGATCAGCGTCGTGGTGCCGGTGTGGAACGGCCGCGAGCTTCTGGAGCGCCTGCTGGCCACCCTGGCGACGCAGACCTGTCCGGCCGGCGAGTTGCTGGTGGTGGACAACGGCAGTCGAAGATGGCGCGCCGGAACTGGCGCGGAACGCCGGAGCGCGCGTGATTCCGATGGGCCGCAATGCGGGCTTCGCGGCGGCCGTGAATCGCGGCATCCGCGAGAGCCGCGGCGAGTGGATCGCGGTGCTGAACAGCGACGTGGAACTGGCGCCGGATTATTTCGAGCGCCTCAGCGGCGCGCACGGCTGGTTCGCCACCGGCAAGAATCCTGCGTGCCGCGGACGAGAGCCGGATCGACGGCACCTTCGACCTCACCTGCCGCGGAGGCACCACCTGGCGCGTGGGAAACGGCTGGCTCGACGGGCCTCGCTTTCGCGTGCCGCGCCGCATCTGGTCCGCGCCCTGGACGGCGGCCCTGTTTCGCGCCGCGCTGTTCCGCAAGATCGGACTGCTGGAAGAGAGCTTCGAATCGTATCTGGAAGATGTCGATTTCGGGTTGCGCTGCGCCCGCGCGGGCTGCCAAGGCGAGTATCTGCCGGATGCCGTGGCGCGCCATCATGGCAGCGCGGCGTTGGGGCGCTGGCATCCGGAAACGGTGCGGCTGATCGCGCGCAATCAGGTGTTGCTGCTGGCGCGCCACTATCCGGAGAAACTGCTGGTGGGGTGGATGTGGCGCATCGTCGCGGCACAGGCATTATGGGGCGCAGTGGCGTGGCGGCATGGCGCGCCGCGGGCTTGGTGGAGGGGCAAACTGCAAGGGGTCCGCGAGTACTCTGTGTCCCGCGCGAATAGGACTATGTGGGAGCCGGAAGTACTGGAACGTATCTTATCCGATCAGGAAAGCAGCATCGCCGAGTTACAGCGCGAGGAGGATGCCGATTGGTATTGGCGGCTGTATCTTCTTCTAACTGGTGCTGGGGCAAAGTGACACATGTCGGCCATCGGCATCATCATCGTTACTTATAATTCAGCGGAGCGAGATCGGCCCCTGCCTGGATGCCGCGGTGGCCACTGGTGCCGACCTGGTGGTGGTGGATAACGCCTCACACGACGGTACCATCGCGGAAGTCGCGCGCCGCGGCGTGCGTCTGATCGCCAATACCGAGAATCGCGGATTCGCAGCGGCGGTCAATCAGGGCTTTTTGGTATTGAACTCCACACATGTATTACTTCTGAATCCGGATGCCGTGGTGCAAAGCAGTCTGGAGCCGTTGTGCGAGGCCTGCGATTTGCCGCACACAGCCGGTGCCGGAGGCAAGCTTCTGGACCGCGAGGGCCGTCCGCAGGTCGGCTTCATGGTGCGCCGGTTCCCCACTCCCGGCGCTTTGATTTTGGAAGCTCTCCTGCTAAACAGGGTCTGGCCGGGTAACCCCGTGAACCGGAAATATCGCGCATTGGATCTGGATCCGAATGGGCGCGCCACGGTGGAACAGCCGGCGGGGGCGTTCCTGATGATACGGCGCGAGGTGTGGGAGGAATTGGGCGGTTTCGACGAAGGTTTCCGTCCGCTATGGTTTGAGGATGTCGACTTTTGCCGGCGGGCGGCGGATCGGGGGTACGTCTTACAGTACATCCCTGAAGCTGTTGCGAAACACACGGGTAGCCATTCGATCACGCAGTTGTCTATGGAGAAGCGGCGAGTTTATTGGTATCGTAGTCTACTGAGGTATTCAGCCAGGCACTTCCGTCCACTTGCATTCCGGATGGTCGCTTTGGCTGTGGCGGCAGGCGCGGTACTGCGGGCGATTGTGGAATCGTCCACGCAACGGAGCCTGAAGCCCATAGCAGCTAACGCGAGCGTGGTGCGGCTCGCCGGCCGCTGTTTCTGGTGCGGCGCGACGGAGTAGTGCAGGTTCAACCCAGGGGATTTCCGGGGAACTCAGATGTACAGAAGGGTCGGTTACTCAGGTTCTTGTTCATGGCGCACAACGACTTCGTATCTGTCACGATAGTTACTTACAATAGCGGCCGTTTCATCAAACGGTGCCTGGAATCGGTGCTGGCGCAAAAGTACCCGAATAAGGAAATCATCGTAGTAGATAACGCTTCCACCGACGGCACGATCGACATCCTGGAACAGTTTGAAGACCGCTGCCAGGTCTACTACAACGACGACAACCTGGGATTCGCCGCGGCGCAGAATCAGGCCATCAAACTCTCCAGCGGAGATTGGGTGCTGACCCTGAATCCCGACGTTCTGCTGCTGCCGAACTTCATTCAGGCGATGGTGGATGCCGGGCAGTTCGATCCGAAGATCGGCGCGGTCTGCGGCAAGCTGCTGACCATGACCAGCCACTTCGAGATTCCCGACCAAGCCCGTGGTGGATTCCACCGGAATCTACTTCAACCCGATGCTGCGCCACCTGGACCGCGGCAGCCAGGAAGTGGATAACGGCCACTACCTGCAGTACGAATACGTCTTCGGCGCCACCGCCGCGGCGGCGCTCTACCGCCGTTCGATGATCGAAGACATTTCGCTCGACGGGGAATTTTTCGATTCCGATTTCTTCGTCTACCGGGAAGATGCGGATGTGGCGTGGCGCGCTCAGTTGATGGGCTGGAAGTGTCTCTACGCGCCGTATGCCCGCGGGTATCACGTGCGCAAGGTGCTGCCCGGCAATCGCCGCGCGCTGCCCCCGGAGATCAACATGCACTCGGTGAAGAATCGCTTCCTGATGCGCATCAAGAATATTTCTCCGGATCTGTACCGGCGCAACTGGTTTTCTATTACATCGCGCGATCTGATGGTGGTGATGTGCTGCCTGCTATGGGAGCACACGTCGCTGAAGGCTTACTGGTTTCTGGCGAAGAACCTGAAGCGCACGCTGGCCAAGCGGCGCGCCATTCAGGCCAGCCAGCGGGTGGATAATCAATACCTGGCGAGTTGGTTTCAATACGCACCGGTAAGCAAGCAGGCGCCTAAGAAAATGGTTCGCATGCTTTCACGCTCCGAAACTGCGAGAACCTGAAAGAGTGCGCATCGCCCTCCTGGGAACGCGGGGAATCCCCGCTAACTACGGCGGCTTCGAAACGTTCGCGGAAGAACTATCCGTGCGGTTAGTCGAGCGCGGCCATCAGGTGACCGTCTATTGCCGCGAGCGTCATTCCGAGCCCTGGTACCGCGGCGTCAAGCTGCAATATCTGCCCACCATCCGTCACAAATACTTCGATACGCTGGCGCATACCTGCCTGTCTACGCTCCACCTGCTGGCTCATCGCGTGGATGCCGCGCTCTACTGCAACGGCGCCAACGCGATCTTCACCTGGCTGCCGCGCGTGGCCCGGATACCGGTGGCGCTCAACGTGGACGGCATCGAGCGCAAGCGCAAAAAATGGAACCGGCTCGCCAAGGCGTGGTATTACTTCTCCGAATGGCTGGCGACCTTCTGCCCGTCGGTGATTGTCACCGACGCTCTGACCATTCAGGAATACTATCTCCGCCAGTGGGGCCAGGGGAGCCGGTTCATTTCGTACGGCGCCGAATTGGGCAAGGTTCCGGGCACCGCGATAATCGAGAAACTCGGTCTCGCGTCGGAGAGTTACTTTCTGTATGTAAGCCGCCTGGAGCCGGAGAACCATCCGCTCGAAGTGCGCCAGGCTTTTGAGAAGCTGGCGACCCCGCTGAAACTCGCGCTCGTCGGCGATGCGCCGTACGCGGCGGAATATATTCGCCGCATCCGCGATACCATCGATCCGCGCATCGTGATGCCCGGCGCCATCTACGGCGAAGGGTATCGCCAACTGCAATCGCACTCTTTCGCGTACATCCACGCCACCGAAGTAGGCGGCTCCCATCCGGCTCTGATCGAAGCCATGGGCCGCGGCGCGCTGGTGTTGTATCGCGATACGCCGGAGAACGCAGAGGTTGCCGGGGACGCCGGCATTCCCTTCGAGTGGACCGATCTGAACGCCAAACTCGAACGCGTGCTGGCGATGACCGGACAGGAGCGAGCGAGCTTGCGGGAGCGCGCCATGGAACGGGCTCGCAAACGATACTCCTGGGACGCGGTGACTACCGAGTACGAGCGGCTGCTTGCCGGTCTGAAGGGTGGGATGCTCCCCAAGCCGGATGCCGCAGGCAAGCCCCGGTGAAGGAGATTGTGTGTCGCTGACCCCTTGACGCGATTGACGCGATGGAGTCTGGCGGAGAGGGGGGATTCGAACCCCCGGTAGAAGTTTCCCCCTAGGACGGTTTAGCAATGCTCGGGTCGTTATCCCTAGTAGTGTCGTGGAGTAACTAAGTGATTGGTGCCGTTCAATCTCTACTGCGGAGAGTGCCTTTACGTGTTGGGTGCTGCCGGGGTGTGCCGGGATGGCGGGTAGCATTCGGGTAGCAAAAAAAGAAATCGTCAGGAGGGCGCACGCATGAGAGTAGGGCAG
The DNA here is from genome assembly GCA_963748795.1 of uncultured Solibacteraceae bacterium. GTDB lineage: Bacteria > Acidobacteriota > Terriglobia > Bryobacterales > Bryobacteraceae > Sulfopaludibacter. The sequence continues at coordinate 20,647 of CAVVLD010000064.1, read as the reverse complement.
GCAGCCGAGCGGAGGTCGAACCTTTCGATGTGGCACGGGAAGGGTGAACCTTCAGCCCGATCGCGCGAGGCAAGCAGTCTAGCGGTGCGTCCACTCGACCGAATAGATGTCCGCGGTGAGAAAGTGGAATGACACGATGGGCGCGTCCTCGGACGCAATGCCCCAATAACCGACCGTCGCGCCGGGCTGCAGATCTCGAAAGTCGGCTATCTCTTCGATGCGGCCGCCGGCGACCTGCATGCGGCGAATCGGGCTTCCCTCGTCGTACGATTGGTAGTAGATAAACTTGCTGTCTTTAGACCAGACGGGGTTATTAAAACTTCCGCTGGCAATCTCTGTCCACTTTTTCGAGGCTATCTCGTAGAGCAGCAGCTTGCGTTGGTCGAGTGGCATGGCAACCAGGTAGCGACCGTCCGGAGACCACCGCGGACTGAAGAGCCCCTCCGACCCGGGCACGGTCGATACCGACCTGGTTGTCAGATCCACCATCTGAATGGCCTTTGGGGTTGAATCTTCGGCCATGTACTCCGACGACCGGCCGAAGACGATTGTTTTCCCATCCGGAGACCAGTCCGGGTCCGCCTGATTGCGAGCCTCCTCCGAGACGATCTGCGGTTTGCCGCCCTCGGTGGAGATGGAGTAAATCTTCCATGTCTTGCCCGGTTCCTTGCCCATGAAAGCGATGGTGTGCGCATCCGGAGACCAGCGCATCATGAAGACCCGCATGGGGCGGGAGGTGAGTTGCAGGCGCTGCGAGCCATCCAACCGGCTCTGCCACAAACTCCCATCACTGGTGCTGACCCACGCTACCCGGGTACCGTCTCGCGAAAACTCTGTGCGGCCCGCCATGCTGATCTCCCGCAAGTACGGGACGAATTGGTGCGTGGCGGCGTCATAGCGGCGGAGTTGGCTCCGCCTGTGTGCTCCGGTAAAGAAGATCCGATTCCCGCGGCGGGCCGGCACCGGTCCAATAAAGTTCAATGGACCCGCGGTAAGCTGCGATGGCGAGGGCGCCGGCGCGCCGACCCAACTCTTCTCCGGCAAAATCCAGATGTTGCTTCCTTCCACCCGATTCGACTGGAAGATGAAGTACTTCCCGTCCGGGGTCCAGTTTCCACAACATTCCGATGCGGGATTGGACCAGCCCTGCAGGAGAGGCCGAAGCTTCCTGTTCGCGAAGGTAAACTCCCAAAGTGAAGTGGCACGGGTGGCTGAATCGACAACCGTGAAGCGCACGCGGGAGCCGTCCGGGGAGCAACGAAGCCAGAATGCCCGCCCTGGAACCGACGCCAAAACCCGAGGCTCCTGACCGTCGTTATGAGTGATCAGGATATTGCGCCCGGAAGCATAAAGCACCGTAGTTCCGTCCGGCATCCACGTGCCGTCATGGCCGAGGCCGCTGGTGATTTTACGTGCTGCACCGCCTGTCGATGGGACGATCCACATGGTTCGTTCCAACTCGGAGAAGATCTCACCGAAAACCAACAGATTCGAGCCGTCCGGCGATATATCCGCCAACCTGGGCGCTCCAATTTCGGGTGGTGTGACCAGAGCGTGGGCATCGCCGCCTGAAATCGCCGAGTAGGCCAGGGCGACCCGGCCGCTCTCAATCTTCGAGAAGTACAGACGCGAGCCGTCCGTGAGAAGGGCCGGGAATCGTTCCACTCCGATATCGCCGGGGAAAATGGAATCCGACGAGGTGATCTGGGTGAACGGAAGGAGTTGCGGCTTCGTCGCATCCGTGCTTTCCCAGAAACGAAGACCGAAGACAATCAGGGCGGCCGCACCAACAGCCGAAACGGCAGTTTGCCAGCGGATCCAACGGAAAGCGGCCGGTTTCGTGACAGGCGCTTCCATTTGCGGTCCGGAGGTAACCACCGACGTTTTTGCACGCGCGGGCGACTCCGGTAGCTCGAGCCGTTCTATCGGTGCGACGAAGCGGTATCCGCGTTTTGCCAGAGTCTCTATATAGCGAGGATTCTCCGCCGAGTCGCCCAGGGCCTCGCGAACCTTATTTACCGCTGTGCCCAGGCTGTGATCGAAGTTAACTACCGTTTCCGCGCCCCATATTTGCTGCTGCAGTTCCTCCCGGGTGACGATTTCTCCTGCGTGGCTCAGGAGGATGGCCAGCAACTTGAAAGGCTGGCTTTGGAGCTTAATGCGGATTCCGCACTTCCGCAACTCACCGGCTCGAAGGTCGATTTCAAATACGCCAAACCGGATTCTGCCCAAATGGGTTGGGATCTGTTCGAGCATGGAACGTCAACAGAGTATCACAACCCGGAATGTTTTAGAAAAATCTCGCCGGGCTGTTGTCGTGGGCTGTTAACTCTAATTTTTTGAAAGGTTTTGCTGATGAACAAGATTTGAACAACAAACGATAGACGGTGGGTTGTAAATCCGCCGGGAACGAGTATGCTTGCCAGTAATCCGATGTGCTTGGTCTCGCTCGCCGGGTCTTTTTTAATGCTGGGTGAATTGTATGGAGAACCTCGTCGGTTCCGTAAACCTCCGATGGCTGCTTCTCTGCCTCGTTGAAGCGACGCTTGCTGCCGCGCCGTCCGTCACGAAAGTCGAACCGCCCAACTGGTGGGTGCACCAGACCAGGAACCCCATTCAGGTGCTGCTGACCGGCCGCGAGTTAAACGGTGCGTCGGTCACCGCTCCCAAGGGTTTCAGAGTCGAGGTCCGGCGCATCTCGGAAAACGGCCATTATCTATTCGCGTATGTCACGATCGATCCCTCCACCAGGGCAGGCGCTTACCGTTTTGAAGTAAAGGGCGCCGGCGGGACGGCCACGTTCCCGTTTTCCTTGGACACTCCGCTCGACCCGAAAGGTCGTTTTCAGGGATTCTCGCCGGACGACGTGATCTACCTGATCATGCCCGACCGGTTCGCGAACGGAGACGCTTCCAATGACAGTCCGCCGGATCTTGGCCGCCCAGCCGATCGTTCCGTGGTGGGAGCCACCCACGGCGGGGATCTGCGAGGCATCCGCGACCATCTCGGATACCTCAAGGACCTGGGCGTTACGGGCGTCTGGATGACACCGATCTACCGCAACTCGCTACCGGGATTGTCCAGTTACCACGGGTACTCGGCCGTCGATTTCTACGCTGTCGAACCGCGCTTGGGCACCATGCAGGATCTTCGCGACCTGGTGGATGCCGCCCATCGGATGGGGCTGAAAGTAGTCCAGGATCAAGTGGCCAACCACAGCGGTCCGCGCCATCCTTTCGTGGCCGACCCGCCCACGCCAACATGGTGGCACGATCTGGCGCGCCAACCCAAACTTCGCAACAACTTCGATATCGCCGCGCTTTCAGACCCCTATGCCCGGCCCAAACGCCGGCAGGTGCCGCTTGACGGGTGGTTCGCCGGCATCCTTCCGGATTTCAACCAGTCCGATCCCCTGGTGAGCGACTACCTGATCCAGAACGCCTTGTGGTGGATCGGAATGAGCGGAATCGACGGGGTCCGGCAGGACACATATCCTTATGTGGACCGCCCGTTCTGGGAGAAGTGGCAGAGCGCGATCGACCTGCAATATCCCGACTTCGTGGTCACCGGCGAGGTCACGGCGGGGACGCCCGCGGTCCTGTCGTTTTTCCAGGGAGGCGTCCGGAAATACGGTGTCGATACGAAACTGAAGTCGATTTTGGACTTTCCACTGGAATCCGCCCTAAGGAAGGTTTTCGCCCAGGATGCGCCGATGACTGGCCTGACGGACATCCTGGCGCAGGATTCGCTCTACCAACGGCCGGAAGAATTGGTGGTGTTTGCCGGGAACCACGACCAGCCGCGTTTCCTGACGGTAGCCGGAGGCAATGTGTCCAAGCTCCTCATGGCCCAGACATTCGTGCTGACCACCCGGCGCATTCCCCATTTGTACTATGGCGACGAGATCGCAATGGGTGCCGGAACCGACCGGACAGACCGATCCATTCGTGCCGACTTTCCCGGCGGCTTCCCGGGCGACCCGGTGAACGCCTTTCTCTCGCAGGGCCGAACCGGTGACCCCGCGACCACGTTTAATTGGATGCGCGACCTCCTCCATTTCCGCCTCGATCATCCTGCGCTCCGCCGGGGCGATCTGGTCGAGTTGAGCGCCGGCAAGGACCTGTACATTTATCTGCGAAGTTCGCCCGGGGAACACGTGCTGGTGGTCCTCAATCGCGCCGCGGCTGCCAAGCCCATGGAGATTGAGGTGGACGATTTGCACCTCGCCGAAGGACTGCGATTCAAGTCATTTTCCCAGGGACGTCCGGATGCAGTGGTGACCCAAGGAAAGATTGTCGTCCAGGACCCGAAGGATATCGACATTTACTGGGCGCCTGCGCCCCATGAATTCTGACGAAGGAGAACGACATGAGTGTGGCAAAGCTTTGTTCAGTCGCGTGGTTGATGACGGCAACGTGTATCCTCTTTGCGCAAACCGACCGCGGAAGCATCGAAGGAACGGTAAAGGATCCGAATGGAGCGATTGTTCCGGCGGCCAAAGTCCAGGTGGTCAATATCGACACGAACAACAAATTCGATTTCTCGACCAATGACGTCGGTTACTACCTGGCATCCAGTCTGCCGGTCGGGTCCTACCGCGTGGTTGTTCAGAAAGAGGGATTCCGCACCATCGTTCGAGAGCCTATCCTGGTCTCGGCGCAGAACAACCTGGCGGTTGGATTTCACGCTGCAGCTAGGTGCCCTTACCGACACCATTACCGTTAGCGGCGAAGCACCGCTATTGGATGTCTCGGCCACCGCCAACCCAACCAATCTCTCGGCCAAATTCATCGACGATCTGCCGATGATCGTCTTTGGCGAGAAGCGCAACATCACGGACAACCTGCGGTTCCTGCCCGGAGACACTTCGAGCAATGGCGCCCTCAACAGCGGGGAACCGGCCGAATCGTGGTCTGGCCGCGTGAACTCGGCGGTTCAAGGCAGTACCGAGGTCTTCATCGATGGCGCCCCCTCCAGCGAATGGGGCACGCGGCGCGGCGCCGTGCTGGAAAATGGTCCCGTTGTCGAGCAGGTGCAGGAATACACGGTGGTCGCGAACGCCTTTAATGCCGAATATGGCGGTTTCGGAAGCTGGTTCACCACGGTCACTATGAAATCCGGCACGAACACGGTCCATGGAAAGGTTTACGATTATTTCGGCAACGATGCGTTGAATGCCCGCAACTTCTTTCAAGGGCCCGTGCAGACGAAGCTGCGCCAGAATGAGGGCGGGTTCCAATTCGGCGGCCCGGTTTATATCCCCAAGGTCTACGACGGCCGTAACAAGACGTTCCTGTTCTTTGGACAGGGCCTTTACTATGCCCGGCTGGGAGGCACAGGAGGACTGCAAACCATTCCGACGCCTGATTTCAGAGCGGGCAACTTCACCGGACTTCTGGCTGCAAACGGCACGCAGATTCCGATCTTTGACCCGGAGAGTACCCAGCCCGACGGCAGCGGGAGCTTCGTGCGCACCCAGTTTCCCGGTAACATCATCCCGGGCAACCGCATCAGCCCGGTCTCGGCCAAAATCGCGGCGTTAGTGCCGAACCCGGACCGTCCGGGGGCGACCAACAACTGGTACAACCGGACCGGGGCGTTTCCCTACTTCAATACTTTCACTTCGACGGCGAAACTGGACCATAATGTTTCCACCAAGCAGAAGATATCGGTCACGTATCAAAATCAGTGGCGCCCCCGTCTGATCAACTCGAACGGCTGGGGCAACTTCGCCAACGTCGTATCCGGGCTTCCCAGTGAGCCGGATGTGCTGGAAGGTTTCCAACTGCAAACCGTTACCAGCCAGACCTGGCGCGTGAACCACGACTATATCTTCAGCCCGAACCTCATCAACCACGTGACGGCGGGCGTGGACCGGTACGTGAACCCGTACACCAACACCAGTGTGGGAAAGGGCTGGGACACGGCACTCGGGATTAAAGGCATGCCGCAGGACCTGGGCGCGTTCCCCCAACTAAACTTCAGCGGCGGCACCGCTTCGCCTATCACCATGGGGCTCACCAGCAACGGGCTGGGAGCCCAGACGCGCTACTCGATCAGTGACAGCGTCACCTGGACTCATGGAAAACACACCATGAAATTCGGCTTCTACCATTGGCGTTACAACAACAACTCCAGGAGTCAATCCAACACCGCCGGAAGCTTCAGTTTCAGCAACCAGACTACCAGCCAGCCGGACTCCTCCAGTCTGTCTAATTGGGGCAGCTCGTTTGCAAGTTTCCTGTTAGGAGACGTGAACAGCGCCGGCACGACCTTGCAGAGTACAACGGGTTACAGGTTCTACTCCTATTCTTTGTTTGCACAAGACGACTGGCGAATTAATTCTAAGTTGACGCTGTCTTACGGTCTCCGTTGGGATGTCGCGCCCGCGCCTTACGAAGTGAACGGTCAGGTAAGTTCGTTTAGCCCCACGGTAATCAACCCCGTTGGTATTCCTGGTGCTCTGGTCTTCGGTGGGAACGGACCCGGCCGCACGGGAAACCAGTTCATAAAGACATGGACGAGAGGTTTCGGCCCGCGCTTAGGTTTTGCCTATGCGGTGAACCCGAAGACCATCATACGGTCCTCGGGAGGGATCTATTACTCCGACCAGGCGGTCTCTGGCGGGTATACCGCGGGTTTCACGGCGTCTCCCAGCTTCAGCGGGGCGAATCCCTTCACCTATGTATATAACTGGGGCACCGCCGGCTTCCCGCAGAACTACAATCGGCCGCCCCAACTGACGCCGGATTTCCAGAACAACCAGAGCATCACCTGGCTTCTTGCGCAGGGAACCCGGCTTCCTCAAATTCTGAGTTGGACCGTCGGAATTCAGCGGGAGCTTGCAAACAACCTCTCGCTCGATGTGGCTTACATCGGCAGCCACTCCACCCACCTGGCCGCGGGAAGTAATTTCAACTACGTGGACCAAAAATATTTATCCCTCGGTAATCTGCTGCTGCAGACGGCAGGGTCCCCGGGTGCCGCCGCGGCTAACGTTCCGGTGCCGTTCGCGGGTTTCACGAGTTACTCGCGGAACACCGTGGCGCAGGCTCTGATGCCGTACCCGCAGTACACCTCCGTGGGAACCGGCGCCGAGAACGACCCGGTGGGCAGCGCCCGCTTCAATTCCCTTCAGGTGAAGCTGACCAAGCGATATTCCAATGGCCTCACTCTGCTGGCCTTCTGGACCTGGATGAAGAACATGAGCACCCTCCAGAGCGTTCAGTACACGCCCTACCGGCCCATCACGTACAGCGGGGATTCCCCACCGTCCACTTTTGTATTGAACGCCAGCTATGACTTGCCGTTTGGACCCAGGAAGAAATTCCTGAACTCCAGTAATCCAGCGGTTGTGGCCGTAATTGGCGGATGGAACCTGGCGGGGTACGTCCGCTACACCGACGGCTCCGCCATGAGTTTCTCCGCATCGAATAATCTTTCGACCTTGGGATACGGCGCCAAGTTCGCCAACTATGTGGCGGGTGTGCCGATCTTCGGTACAACCGATCCGCGCAGTTTCGATCCTGCCGTTTCCCGTTATTTCGCTCCGGCCGGCGCCTTCGTGACGCCGCCCTTGTATCAATTCGGAAATACCGCTCCTACGCTGGATTGGGTCCGCGGTTTCACGCAAAAGGCGGAGTCGGTTTCGATGGGTAAGACGTTCCCGATCAAGGAAAGACTTCGGGCTGAATTCCGGATGGACGTCAACAACCCGTTCAACTTCGTTCGCTGGAACAATCCGAATACCAGCATCACCAGCGCCAACTACGGACAAGTAACCTCCGCGGCGGACGGCAGAAAAGTGCAGCTCTATCTCACCGTCGAATTCTGAAAGTGTAACAATGGGGCGCGAGCCTGAGTTGGGCCGCGCCCTTCCGTCTTCAGTGAACAATATGCGCAAGATATCTCTCGTTTGTTTCCTCGCCGCTGCTCTGAGCGTTGTTTCGCCGGGCCAGAACCGGCCAGTCGCAGAGCAAAATGCGCGCACCGCTCCGGACTTCATGAGCCGCTCGGTCATTTATCAGATCTGGATGCGCTCCTTTACGCCGGAAGGGACTCTGTACGCCACCACTACGCACCTGCAGCACATCGCCGATCTGGGGGCGAACATCATCTATGTCAGCCCTCTCAACGTGCATGGCTATCCCTCGGTGTTCGGGCCTTCCACTCCGTACGAGATTAAGGACTACGATGCGATCGATCCTGAATACGGCACGGAAGCGGATCTGAAGGCACTGGTAGCGCAGGCTCACAAGCTGGGTCTGAAGGTGATCATGGACATCGTGTACGCGCACAGCGCGAATGACAATGTTCTGCTGAACAAGCCCGGCTTCTACCAGCGGACTCCCGACGGCAAGCTCATCATGTCGCGTTGGCGGACTCCCCAGCCGGATTTCAAGAACCCGCAAGTACGCGAGTATTTTCGCAATAACATGCTTCACTGGATTCGCGATGTGAGTGTCGATGGATTCCGCGCGGATGTGGCGGGCGGCGTGCCAACGAGCTTCTGGGACGAGGCGCGCGACGCCATGGATAAGATCAATCCCAATGTCATCATGCTGGCCGAGGCGGACGTGCCGGAGCATCAGCTCAAGGCTTTCGACATCAGTTACAACTTCCCGTACTATGCGGCGCTGACGGCGGTGGTAGTGAACGGGGAATCGGCGGAACGCATCCGCCAGCAATGGCAGAAGGCGAAGGACAGCTTCCCCCGCGGCGCGCGCTTTCTACACTTGAATGACAATCATGACCGGAATCGCGCCGATGTGGTGTTCGGCGAGAAGGCGGCCATGGCGACATCGGTCCTGGACTTCACGCTGGACGGGATTCCTTTCCTGTATAACGGCGAAGAGGTTGGCGACACTACCGCGCCCCAGCAACAATCCCATGTGGCGATCCGCTGGGACATCTGGAAGCCCGAGAGCCAGCGCCGCACCAGCATCGCCGGACGGCAGAACATAAAGCTCCGCTTTTATAAGCAGTTGATCCAGATGCGCAAGGATGAAGCAGCTCTCACGGAGGGCGAACTGGCCTGGGTGAACAACAGCAACCTGGACGGCGTTGTCAGCTTTCTCAGAAAGAAGGGCGACGACCAGATTCTGGTGCTGATCAATCTCACCAACCGAATCTCCAAAGTGCAGGTGGATGTGCCCGCGGCGGATTACGCGCAGGGCCGGGATATTCTGAAGAATCGAACGCTGCCGGCTTCATTGTCTCCCGGCAAGTTCAGTTATCAACTCGGTGCATTCGACTACCTGGTGGCGAAGCGGAAATAGGAATCCAGATGCGTTCCATAGCGAGTGTTTGTGTGTTCGGATTGTTGGTGAGCATCGCCATGGCGCAGCCGGCGGCCCAGTTCAACGTGAGGAACTTCGGCGCCGCCGGCGACGGACGTGCGCACGGACACCGATGCGATCAACAAGGCCATTCAGACGGCCAGCGACGCCGGGGGCGGGACCGTTATGGTTCCCGCGGGCACCTACGTTTCAGGCACCATCCTGCTGAAGAACAACGTGACTCTCTGGATCGACGCGGGCGCCACGATCCTGGGCACGAAGAACCTCGCCGATTATCATTGGCCGGATGGCGGGCGCGAGTGGGATGGCTCCATCATCCTGGCCAACGGAGTCCACAATGTCGCGCTCATGGGTCGCGGGAGCATCAACGGACAAAACCTGAACAATCCAAGGGGCGAGGAACATATCCGCGGACCCCACGCGGTCCTCTTCAACAACAGCAAAGATATTGTGGTCCGCGACATCACCATCAGGGATGCCGGCAATTACTCTCTCATCTTTCGTTCCTGCGAGCGGGTGACCATCGATAATTTCACAGCGTACAACGGCTATGACGGCATCAACATGCACGACGTGAGGCTCGCCACCATCTCCAACTCGAAACTATACACGGGCGACGATAGTCTGGCCGGCGCTTACTGGGAGAACGTGACCGTCACCAATTGCATCCTGAACAGCTCGTGCAATGCGATCCGCGTAGGCGGGCGCAACGTGCTGATCAACAATATCCTGATCTACGGTCCCGGACAGTACGCGCACCGGCTGGGATTCCGCACGAATACGGAATCGGGCTTCCAGATTCTGCCTCACAGCGCGGGCCGGGGCGGCGCGAGTTCACGGCTGGTCACGCCCGGTCCGGTGGATAACATGGTCCTCTCCAATATCACCATGATCAACGTCCGTTCACCCGTATATCGTGGCATTCGGCGCCGACGCACCCTACAGCGGAAACAATCTGGGCGTGGGCCGCATCGTGATTGAGAACCTGACCGTAATCAACTGCGGCAGAACGCCGTTCTACGTGGCCGGACCGCGTGAAAAGCCGGCGAAGTCGATCATCCTGAGAAATGCGCGGATGACGTTCGTAGGCGGTGTAAAGGACGAAGAGTCGAACGGCCAGGGTTTCAGCCCCTACTCGATGATTCAGGCGTACGGCGTGTACTGCCGCAATGTAGAAAACCTTGAACTCCACGATGTGCGAGTGGACTACGCTGGACAAGGACCGCCGCCCGGCCCTCTTCGGTGAGAATATCGGCACGCTGGACCTGGACCGCTTCGTGGCGCAGCGCGAACCGGATGGCGCTCCTTCGCTGCTCTTCGACGGCATTGGCAAACTCATCAGGAACGGCGTGGAGGCACTGTCCGCTAAAGTGCTGCTGAAGTCTTTCGATCCGCCATCTGGAAGACTGGTATCGGGCGACCCGTTTTACGTGCCCGCGACTGTCCAGAATACGGGTCACGAGGGCCTTGCGGAGATCGAATTGCGGGTAGGGAATGAGGGGATCAAACGCACCGCCTGGCTGGGCGCGAATGAAACGGCGCGCGTGGGCTTCACCAATTTGCAATCCACTCAGAGCGGCAATATTCCGCTGCGTCTGGGAGACGTGACGAAGGAGTTGGCGGTGGCACCGAAACCTGCCGGTAGTCCGGTGACCGCGCCGTATGTGGGATTTCAGAATCTTGCAGGGCAGGTCCAGCAGGTGGAAGGCGGATTCTACATTCGCGAGAATGGCGATTACGCCGTGCTGGATCATGGCGACCAATACGGTTCGGCCTATCTGCCGCACGGATTGGGAGATTCCGATTCGGCGATTGTGAAACTGGAGAATCCCGACAGAAGAACGAATTGGGTAGGCCGCGCAGGGATCATGGTGCGCCAGGATATTTCGAAGCCCGGACAGTCGCCCGGCTACCTGGTGTTTGGAGCTTCGCCCGCGAACGGTTATTCGCTGGAGTGGGATTCCGACGGCGATGGCCGCATCGATAAGCGGACGGTCCTGGATGGATATACCAATTGGCCGTGCTGGCTCAAGCTGGAGCGGCAAGGCTCCAAATTCACCGGGTACTCCAGCAAGGACGGCGCCAATTGGAGTAAGATCGGCGAAGCGGAGGTACCGGGGGCGTCCGGGCCCTTGGATGTCGGCGTCTTCGCTCATCGAAGCAGTGCACGGTTTATGGATTTCAAGGTTGTCAAAACACCGTGATACGGGCCTTGGGCGCCGCGCTCGCCGTGCTGTCTTGTGTGGCCGCGCAGGATGCCGGGGATCGTTTACTGGCGGAGGCCAACGCCGCCTACGGCTCGCTCCGTACCGCCGAAGCTGTCGGCCTTTACCGGCAATATCTGGCCCTGTATCCCGACCGGCCCGATGTCCGCGTCTTCCTGGGCGGCGCGCTGTTGAACCTCGACCAGTTGGATGCTGCGCTCGACGAAGCCAAGCGCGCCATAGCGATCGATAACCGCTACCCGAAAGGGTACATCCTGGCGGGACGTGTCTGCGCCGCCCGCCAACAGTGGGACCGCGCGCATGACTTCTTCGAGACGGCGCAGCGCCTCGATAAGCGGGACTCCGATGCCTGGTACTTTTCAGGCCGCGCTGCCTACGACGCCAATCGTTTCGAGCAGGCTACGCGGAGTTCGAGCAGGCCCTGCGGGTGGGTGCGCAGCAATCCCGAGTCTACGAGAACCTGGGCCTGGCGCAGGACGCTCTGGGGCAGTTCGCGGCAGCGGAGAAATCGTTCCGCGAGGCGGTGGACCGGGCCGGCGCAGCCTGGCGGCCGTATTTCGCTTACGGCGCGTTTCTGTTCCGGCAGGGCCGGCCGGCCGAGAGCCTGCGCGTGCTGCGACGAGCACTGGAGCTGGCACCTTCTGCCGTGGACGTCCGCTTCGAACTGGCGCGCGTGCTGTACCAGAGCAACAGCTTGGAGGAAGCGGCGCAGGTACTCAAACCCGCACGGCTCTCTAACGAGTGCCGCGTTCATAATCTGCTGGCCAGAATCTACTCCGCGAGCGGCAAGGGCAGCGAGGCCGACGCTGAAATCAAGGCGCTCGAAAACTGCAAAGCCGCGCCGGAAGGCATATGAAGACTGCCATCCTGGGTTCGGTTGCGATCCTGACTGCCGCGGTGCTGGCCGCTCCGCCCGCCGCATACTTCGAGGACCGTACCGCCCATTCCGGCATCTCGTTCGTGCTGCACAACGCAGCGTCGCCCGAGAGGCACCAGATCGAAACCATGGCCGGCGGCGTGGCCGTGTTCGACTACGATAACGACGGCTATCCCGATATTTATTTCACGAACGGTGCGGAACAGCCATCGCTCCAAAAGACCGGTCCTCAGTATCGCAATCGACTCTATCGAAACAAACACGATTTCTCCTTCGAGGACGTGACTGACAAGGCAGGAGTAGGCGGCGCCGGCTATAACATTGGCGTCGCCGCCGGGGACTACGACAACGACGGGCACGCTGACCTGTTCGTCACCGGCGTTAACGGCAATACCTTGTTCCACAATCGCGGCGATGGCACCTTCGAGAACGTGACCCGAGCGGCCGGCCTGGAAAGCCACGACTGGGCGGTGTCAGCGGCCTGGGTGGACTACGACAACGACGGCCGCCTGGATCTGTTTGTGGTCAACTACGTGAAGTGGGACCCTTCCACTGAGCCGTTCTGCGGCGATGCCGGGCGCGGCATTCGCACCTATTGCCATCCGCGCTACTACCAGCCCTTGCCTGACCGCCTGTATCACAACAACGGCGACGGCACGTTTTCCGACGTCTCGCGTGCTTCCGGAATCGCTGCGCATCCGGGTAAAGGGATGGGCATCGCCATCGCCGATTACGACCACGACGGCTGGATGGACATATTCGTGGCCAACGACACCGTACCGAACTTCCTGTTCCATAACGAACACAACGGAACTTTCCGTGAGGTGGCGCTCCACGCGGGTGTCGGTTTGAATGACGATGGGAAGGCGCTTTCCTCGATGGGCGTCGATTTCCGCGATCTCGATAATGACGGCTGGGAGGATCTGGCGATTACGGCGCTCAGCAATCAGACCTTTCCCATCTTCCGTAATATGGGTCGGGGTCTGTTCCGGGACGTGACCTACCCGAGCCGCGTGGGTATTATCAGCACCTCGCTGAGCGGCTGGAGCATGGGTATTTTCGACTTCGACAATGACGGCTGGAAGGACCTGTTTGTGGCCGCGGGTGATGTCCAGGACAACACCGAAATGCTCACTAGCGGCAAGTCCCGGCAGCAGAATCTGCTGATGCTAAATGATGGTAAGGGAGCGTTTCGCGGGGTGCTCGCCGGCCCTGCCGCACAGAACCGCGGTGTCGCCTTCGGGGACTTCGACCGCGATGGGCGCGTAGACGTCGTCGTCACCCGCCTCAACGAGTCGCCAGTCCTGCTGCGCAATATCATTGGTACTGATAATCATTGGCTGGCACTCCGGCTCGTCGGCGTCACGAGCAATCGCGACGCTATCGGAGCGCGTGTCACCGTTCGGAGCGGAGACACAACCCAGGTGAATCACGTTACCGCGTCAACCGGCTATGCCTGCTCGAGCGGACTGATCGTGCATTTCGGACTGGGCCACAGCTCGCGCGCCGATAGCATAGAAATCGAGTGGCCATCCGGGTTTCGACAGACGCTGACGAACGTCTCCGCCGACTCCTTCCTGGCAGTGCGCGAAGGCCTGGCGCAGTAAGGGCTCTGCCGCTTCGGCGCATCGAGACTGGTCCAGTGAAAGCCGCACTGTCCTCCGTCCATCGACGAACGCCGGGGGCTTGGAGCCTACTATATTGATAATGTCCAGAGCGCGAAAATGACCGGCTAGCGCCAAGCCATTGAAAAATCGTTTGCTGTGGCCAGCACAGGAGATAAGTCGCCATGAACAATATGGCAAAACTGCCGTTTGAGCCCTCGGTGCGGATATCACGTGCTCGGCTGAAGCCACATCGCGGGACAGGCATTGTAGAGCCCTGAATTCCCTCCGGATACTTCGGCCGACAGCCGTCGCTCGGCGGGGCGGCGGCCGGGCCTTCCAGCGTCCCCGACCGGGTGGAACCCTCGTAAACGCTACGGCGCCAGGCGGGGTCTAGTGCCTCTAGTTCTAGTGACCGCCGGCCGAACACGGTCTGGCGGAAATGGCACGTTCACGCTTCGAAGGCAGCGCGCCGCCGATAAACTGCCGGGCCTGTCAGACGCAAACAAATCACGGAACCCTCAGCGAGAAATCTGCGTATCCGCTTGACGAGTGCAATAGGCATAGATAATCTATACGTAGGTCACCTAAACCTATGTCCAAAACCGAACTCGTGCCCGGAACCTTGATTCTCCTCGTGCTACGCGTCCTGCAAGCCGGCCCGCTCCACGGCTATGCCATCGCACAGCGGATCAGCCAGCTCTCGAGCGACGTCTTGCAGGTCGAAGAAGGCTCGCTGTACCCGGCCCTGCAGAAGATGCTCATGAAAGGTTGGGTGCAGTCCGAATGGGAACTGTCGGACACGAACCGTCGGGTTCGCTCCTATCGCCTCACGGCCGCCGGACGCAAGCAACTGGAGGCCGAATTGGCCGGTTACGACCACGTGAACCGCGCCATCCAATCCGTTCTGAAACTTGCATAAAGGAGCCGATCATGAGGGAACTGCTGCGACGTATTGCGTACTTGTGGAACCGCCGCCGTCTGGAACGCGAGATGGCCGAGGAGATGGCCTACCATCGCGAACTGATGTCACCGGAGCGTCGCGCCGAGTTCGGCAGCGACCTGCGCCTGCGCGAAGACGCTCGCGAAGTCTGGGGCTGGACCTGGCTCGACCGCCTGCGACAGGACCTCGCGTACGGCGCCCGCGTGCTCCGCAACTCCCCCGGCTTCACCCTCACCGCCGTGCTCGTGCTGGCATTGGGAATTGGCGTGCCGCTCACCGTCTTTCGTGTCGTGCTTTCCGATCTTCAGGGAGGGTCGCTGCCCGACCCGGATACGCTGGTGCACCTGACGCGCCGTGCGCCCGGTGCTCACATTACCAACTTGCCGTATCCCGAACTCGCCTTCTACGCCGCCAATGCGCAAGTCTTTCCGCAGCGTCATCGGCGTCTCCGAAGCGCAATCCAGGCGGATCTTCAGCGAGACCGCGGCCGGCGCGCGCCAGAGCAAATCCAGCGTCGCCTTCGCGACCTCCAACTACTTCCCCGAATTCGGAATCGCTCCCCGCTCGCGGCACGCCGCTGACTCCCGACGATGAGCGCCCCGATGCCGAGCCGGTGGCGCTCATCGGCGAGTCTGTTCTGGCAGCGGCGGCTCGGTGGAGATCCCGCGGTCATCGGTCAAAACATCCGCGTCAACGGCAAGCTGGTGCGCGTAGTCGGCGTGATGCCGCGTTCTGCCAGGGCCCGCGCCGATGTCTGGATGCCTCTGGTCCGGCAGCCGTACGTGATCGACGGCAGCACGCTCCTCACCGACTGGAACTCAGCGCTCGATGTGTATGCGCGCCTGCGACCCGGCGTGTCTCCGAAGGCGTCGCAACAGGAGACGCTCGCACTGGCCGCCAGCCTGCGTCGAGCTTCAGCCGGACCACGTGCGGCCCGGCGAGTATCTCGAAGCGCGTCCGATTCTCCAGTTCGAAACCAACAGCCAGGAGTTCCAGATTGTCTGCTCACCGCCGCGGCCTGGTGTTGCTGCTGCTGGTCGCCGCCTGCGCCAATCTCGGGACACTCGTACTGGCCCGCGGCGTGACGCGCGAACGCGAGATTCGCATCCGCATGGCCCTGGGCGCCGGGCGGCCTGCGTGTCGTGCGCCAGTTGTTTACCGAATCGCTCATGCTCGCGGCGCTCAGCGGCCTTTGCGGCGCTGCTCCTCAGCACCGTGCGTCCTGAAGGTGGATTCAATTGGAGCCACAATCCGGCCTCCACGCCTTCTCCCGGATTGGCGCGTGCTCGCCGTCACATTCGGCGTCTGCGCTCCTGGCGGCGTTGGTCTTTGGGTTGCCGCCCGCCCTCCGGCTCACCAGCCTGGTGCCCCGCGCCGGCCGCGCCCGCAGCATCTTCCTTGGCGGCTCAGGTAGCGGTGAGTTGTCTCCTGCTGGTCGTCTCCGGTCTCCTCGTCGGCGGCCTCAAACAACTCGGACGTGACCGAGCCGGGCTTCGACTATCGCCATCTCGTCTGGGTCTCGCCGGGTCTGAAAGCCCACGGCTATGGCGACGCTGCCGCGAAGGCGTATCTCGATCGCCTTCGCGCGCGCACCGCCGCTTGGCCGGACGTCCAGGCGGTATCGCAGGTCTGGCTTGGCGCCGTGGGGCAACGTCCACATGGGAGCCGCGCTGGATGGGCCGCCAGTTCGCGGGCAATCACGTGGATCCGCAATTTCTGGAGACCATGGGGATGCACCTCGTGCGCGGGCGCAACTTCCGGCCCGGCGAAGAAGGAGTGGTCGATGATCAGCGAAGCAACGGCGCGCGGTTCTGTGGCCGGATCAGGACGCCCTCGGCAAATCTCTCCCCTGGGATGCTCAGGGCGGTGCCACGCCCACCGTCGTCGGCGTCGTTGCGCAATGCCTCGACCACCGTCGTCGGCAATCCCGAACCGCTGGAGTTCTACCTGCCGCCATCGCGGAGCGACGCGCCAACTCAGTCCTGCTGCTGCGCGTCTCAGGCACATCCGCACGATTTCGTCCGGCGCCTTCAGGACGCCGCACGCGCTCTCGATGGGCGTCTGCAACCGGCGGTGCAGGTGGTATCGGACGCGTACGACCGGCGAAGTGAAGAGCACTTCCCACGCACTCGCGGTGATCGCGATCCTGGGTACCGTGGCCATCCTGCTCTCGGCCATTGGCCTGGCCGGCCTCGCCGGTTACACCGTGGCACAACGCACGCGCGAGATCGGCCTGCGGATCGCGCTCGGCGCTCGCGCCGCGCAGGTAGTGCGCGCCATCCTGGCCCCGATGAGCCATGCCATCGTCATCGGTTTCGTTTGCGGCGCCCTTGGCGGGTCGGCAGTGGCCAAAGTCCTGCGGAGTGGAATACCCGCGAATGGCCGGGATCAATGTGTTCGACCCGCCTGGCATACTTGGTGGCCATGGCGTTTTTCGCGGCAGTCGTAGCGCTCTCAATCCTCGCGCCGGGCCGCCGCGCCATTCGTATCAACCCCAGCAAAGCGCTGCAGCACGAGTAGTCGACGCGACCGATTCGGGATGCCACCATCGCTTATCGACAAACCCGCGAGTAGTCCCAGCGTTTACCGGCGCTTCTGTAATGGGGCCCCTGATCAGGACCCCAACACGCGCTCCAAATAAGGCCCAGGCTTCGCCGTGGCCTTGAACTGGGGAATGGGCTCCAGTTCCTTTAATGCGGAGGTAAATGCATTCGACAGACTCCACATCGTACGCGGTTGGAAGTCTTCGTGTTGCGGCGCAAAGTACAATTCGTGCACACGACGTGCCAGATGCTTCGGGGCATCCAATTCGTCCTCAACGAACGCCCGGTATATGATCAACTTGGCTGTTGCGCTCGTCAATTGCTGGGCTCGCCACGCCTCGACCTGCCGCCGCATCGGCTCGAAATTTCTTTGCATGCGGTCGACGCCAACGGAGACGGCATCGCGGTGATGCTTTACTTACCCTCATCGCGTTTTACGGTCTTGCGAAGTGCGAGGGAACGGGAGGTTAGATCCTATCATGGCCACGTTACTGCAATGGGTGACGTTCGATAGGTCCGATGTGAATCTGCTGGGTGACGGGCATTAGAAACAGCTCCGAGCTAGCCAGATACCGCCATACCCGCTTATCGTCGCAGGTGAATGCGAACTTTCCTAATGGCAAGCCATTCTGAGGTTCGCACTTGCATTGAACAATCTGCGCAAGCCGGGACAAACCTACATAATGGGTTGTGGCACCCTCCTCATCCAGCACGAAGACATGAGGAACAACAGCTGTTTGCTCACGTGCTTTGAACATCGGAATCTGATTTGGTCGCCATGAAACGTGGTTCGGAAGCTGCTGCGGTTGGAAGCATATTCTATGGATGTTATGTGAAGCGGAGCAATTACTCAGTAGTACTGCTTCGGGTAATCCTAGACTCTCTACTCGATCGGGCCCGATCTCCACTTCGGGCGCGGTCCCCGGCAATACCGTCACGGATAGGCGCTCCTGTTGTTCTTTCCAGATTGCATAACCTCGCCGGATCGCGAGGACAAGCACGAAGAGAAAAGCCAGACACCCCCCGCAGAGCGGGTGGCTTGATGAGTTTGGCCGCCTCAAAGGCGGTTGGGCCAAAGGTCTAGGCGTCGCGCGTTGCGCGCCTTATGAAATAGCTCAGAATTGTCCCACTGCTCCATCCGCCGCTTCCTGCTCGCGGATGCCGGCGTGCTCCGCAATGTGTTCTACACCAATTCCGGCGTGAAGAGGCTGCTCGCGGAGTTCGTGGGTGGCTCCGCTCTCGTCGCGGACGGGTCCGCAGCCCTCTCACGCGCCCAGCAGCAGGCGGAGGCGAAAGACCGGCGCATTCTCCAGATCGAGCAGCAACTGGCGAACGTAAAAGCCGAAAACGAAGAACTGCGCAAGCGACTGGCGGCGGCCGAGGGAACTCGCCCGCTATGCGTTCATTGAAGAGTACATCGTCAAAGCGGGCAAGCGAGTGATGCCGTGAGCATCTCAGTGACAGTGACGATTTCGACAGTCTACCCTGGCAGCACAGGTGGGGCCATTTTCACTGGACACGATGTTGCGGGCAGGCACATCCGCTTTGTGGCTGGCCGCAACCGTATCTTTCGAGTCCCCATCGAAGGGGAGACCTGGGCGCTAAAGGGCGTGTGCCGTCGCCACGCGATATACGGCGACCAGGTCCATGTCGAACAAGCGACCCTGGCTGCGCCTAGTGGCCGGCTGGTTATCGACTTCCTGGTGAGGCATCCGGCATTCAACCTTCGGAATCGGAAAAGCCAGGGCCAGGCGATTGTGGGAGGAGTTCGGACAGGATCTCGGTGCAGTGTTGGGCCAAGGGAACATGGAGAAACTCACCAGGGTGCTCTCGGAAGAGTGCGCTCAGAAACTGGTGGAGGCGTGGCGCGCCGTATCCGAGGAGGCCGGCATCGTTGCGTTTCTCGATCGCCACGGCTTTGATCTCCGTTTGGCCAACAAGATTCGAAAGGTCTGGCCCCGCGACACGCTGGGGAAACTGCGAGAGAATCCCTATCGGATGCTGACCTTCGGCGCGTGGGAAAAGGTGGACCGGATGGCGCGCTCGTTGGGCTTGGCCGACGACGATCCGCGGCGGCGGATCGCGGCTGTGGAAGCCTGTCTGTATCCGCGACTCGACACCAAACATACGCTGACGAGCGTTGGCATGCTGATCGGCGATGTCGCCGCAGCGCTCCGCTGCGGGGAGGCGACAGCCAGTGCGGCCATAGATCGCGCGTGGCGGGAACACGCGATCATCGTTGCTGCGCACGGCTACCAACCGGTTGGCGCCGCCGTGATGGAGAAGGTTGTAGCAGGTTTTCTTCGCGGGTTGCTCGCCGCTTCGCCTGGGCCCGAACGGAATCTGTTCTCAGGCCACCTTGCCTCTGCCGTCGCGGAATCGGTAGAGAGAGCAACACGGGGCTGCAGCTCAATGCCGCACAGCGCAGAGCCGTGGAAATGGCGGTCCATCATCCTCTCAGCGTACTTACCGGCGGAGCGGGAACCGGCAAAACAACGGTGCTCCGGCTGGTCCATGACGTCGCGGAACAGATCGGAGTCACCGTTTTGCAGATGGCCCTTAGCGGGCGCGCGGCCCAACGGCTGCGCGGGGCTACCGGGCGGGAAGCATCCACAATCGCCGCGTTCTTGCGCACCGCCGCTCGGGGGCTCGTCGATCCCGCGGGCGAGCCGCTGATCATCATCGATGAGTCTTCGATGCTGGACCTGCCGCTCATGTACAGCCTTGTCCGCGCTCTGCCGGCTCGCGCCCGCTTGCTGTTGGTGGGCGATCCATACCAACTGCCGCCCATCGGCTTCGGGCTCATTTTTCATGTTCTCGCCGTCAGTCCGAGTGTGCCGAGGGTGGAACTCGTCGAGATTCACCGCAGACTCGGTCGAGCGGCATTCCTCAGATCGCGAACTCAGTCCGGCATGGCGTAGCGCCCAGCTTGCCGGACTTCGCCGGCTGCGCTTGCGGCGTGAATTTCATCGACGCCGCGGATGACGCCATCATGGATAACCTATTACGGGTTCTCGCGGAGTGGAGCGGATGGGACGATGTCCAAACCCTTGGCATCATCAAGCGGGGTGCCAATGGCATCCGCGCCATCAACGCGACCATGCATGCGTATGCATCGGCCACGAAAAAGAAGTTGGAAGGGTGGGATCTCGCCGA
>CAVVLD010000063.1:0-73577 GCA_963748795.1 uncultured Solibacteraceae bacterium | reverse complement strand
TACGGCTTCACCGCAATCCCCTGCGCCTCCAGAGTGCCGGCGGTGGCGCGTTCCAGGCTCGCCATCGCCTCGGCGCAGTCGGCGCGCGCGCGCACTTCGCGGGCGCGGGCGGAGATCAGATCCGTCTGCCGCTGCAACACCAGGAACGTGGTCGAGGTGCCGGCCTGAAACTGTCGCTGTTCGCTGGCGTACTGATCTTCCGCCGAACGCCGCGCCAGCGCCGCCGCATCGAAGCGCAGTTGTGCGTCCGTGACCAACTGCAGCGCGTTCCGCACTTCCGCCTCGATGGCCATCTCGATCTGGTTCTGCTGCATCTTCAGCCGGTGCGCTTCAGCCACGGCGATGGCCGCCTGTGCGTCCGCGGTGCGATTGCGAATCGGCAGCGAGAACTGCACTCCCACCTGCACCGTGGCGAAATTGGCCGAGCCCAGATTGCTCAAGGATTGGCCGTACCCTCCGATGAGCTGCGGCACCGCGCCGAAGCCCGAGGGGAAAAAGCTGGACAGCGCGCTATTCGAAAGCGACGGGTTATTCGTGCCCGCCAGACCCTGCGTCGCCACGTTGGCGAAAGCGTCGATCCGCGGCTTCCTGCCCGTCCGCGCCAGTCGCGCGTCCAGCGCGTTCACGCCGGCGGCGAGCGTGTTCTCCGCCAGTTCGGGCCGCGACGCCAGCGCCTGCTTGATGGCGTCGGCCAAAGCGGGTACGGGCGCGTGCGGATCGGCCTCCGTTTCCGGCACCAGTGCCGCGCTCCACATCAGGTCGGCGCGGCCCGTCAGCATCAGCATCTTCAGATTGTTCTCCGCTACTGTGAGCGTCTGCTGCGCCAGAAAATAGCTCTGCTGAAAGGTGGCCACCTGCGTCTGCGCCGCCACCGCATCGATGGGCGCCAGCACGCCCTGCTCGGCCTGCCGGCGATTGCTCGCATACTGGCGCTCGGCGAGCTTCACGGCTTCGGTTTGCACCTGGAAATTGTGCCACGCGGAATTCAGCTCCCAGTACGCCTGCACCGCCTGCGTGACCACTTCGACGGTGCGCTGCCGCAATTGCTCCATGCTTATCTCCCGGCTCTTGCGCGCCACTTGCAGGCGATGGCGCGTCTCATCGAAGCGCAGCCCGCGCCACAGCGGCTGTGTCAGGCTGAGGCTCAACTGCGTGGGGTACACCGGGTTCAGCGTGATGAACTGGTTGTCTGTGCGCACGTTCTGGTTGGAGAAGCTCACCGAGTAAGTGCCGCCCCATGGGGAAAGGCCGTTCACCTGCGGCGTCGCGCTCCAGGTCTCCTGCGTCAGTTTTCCATCGGCGCTGCCGCCGAAAATCGACGTCACCGGCGTCACCGATCGCGTATGGTAAGCCTGCGCGCCGGCCACCGGATCGTAAAAGCCCTGCGCGCTGCGAATGGCGTATCCCGCCTCTTTGAGTTGAATGCGCGAGATCTGGATGTCGGGATCGTTCGCCAGCACGCGCTCGATCGCCTCCGGCAGCTTGATGCCGGTCTCGCCCAGAATCCCTACCCGCGGCTTGAGCTCCACTTCCTGGAGCGGCTGCACCTGCACCGCGGTCTGCCCGAACAGGCCCGTCACCAGCGCGATCATCATGGTGGCGGCCATCGCGGGTTTCTTCACACGGCCAGTCACAAACTTCACCAGGCGCGCCACGCGGCCGGTGACGAACGAATCGCCCAGATCTTCGAACAGCGAGTAGAACACGGGCACCGCCAGCAGGGTCAGCAGCAGGCACAGGGATTGGCCGCCCACCACCAGCACGCCGATCGAACGATTGGTGGCCGCGCCCGTGCCGCGCGAGATCACCAGCGGCGCCATGCCGGCCACCAGCGCGATGGTCGTCATGAGGATGGGCCGCAGCCGGTCGCGATTGGCCTGAATGATGGCGTCGTACCGGTTCAGGCCGCCTCGCGCAACCCATTGGTGTGGTCGATCTGCAGAATGGCGTTCTTTTTGACGATGCCGAACAGCAGCAGCAGGCCGAGCCCGGAGAAGATGTTCACCGTCTGGTGCGTCAACAGCAGCGACACAATCCCGAACGGCACTGCCAGAGGCAGCGTGATCAGAATCGTGATGGGGTGGATGAAGGACTCGAACTGCGCCGCCAGCACGATATACATAAAGATAAAGGTCAGCGAGAACGCCAGCACGAAGTAGTAGCCCGTGCGCGCCAGTTCCTTCGATCCGCCGGTGAGCCCGGAACGGTAATCCGGATCCATGCCGAGTTCCTGCGAAAACTGGTTCAACTGCCCCAGGATGGCCGCCTGCGATCCGCCGGGCAGCACGTTTCCGGTGAGCGTCACCTGGCGCTGCCGGTTGATGCGGTTGATGGACGAAGGTCCGGTGCCGGGCACGATCTTCACCACTTCGTCCAGTTGCACCGACCCAACTTTGGAAGAGGGGACGGTCATCTTCGCCAGCCCTTCGGGGCCGCCGCGGAACCGCTCCTGGGCGCGCACTACCACGTCGTATTGATCCTCCCCGGCGTTGAACGTGGATGCCGTCTGGCCCGCCACCAGGGTATTCAGCGCGCCTTCGATATCCATCACCGAGACGCCCAGGTCGGCGGCGCGCGGCCGGTCGATCTCCAGCCGCACTTCCGGTTTTCCGCTGCGCAGGGAGGAATCGGTGTCGGTCAGTCCGGAAATCGTGCGCATCTTCGCCAGCAGCTTGTCGGAGTATTGCGCCAGTTTGTTCAGGTCCGGACCCTCAATGTAATACTGGACGTCCGCATTGCTCTGGTTACCGCCCACCGTGCTCACCAGTTCCACGCCGGTATGAATCTCCCGCGGATACTTCTTCATCAGGTCGCGTGTGCGCTGCATGAGCTGCAACTGCGAGACCTGGCGCTGGTCGATATCGGTGAGCTTCACGTAAATGCTGGCATTGTTGACGCTCTTGTCAGCGCTTCCGCCGGCCGTCATCAGCGTATCCTGCACACCCGGCAGCGCGCGGATGTCCTGCGCGATCCGTTCGGCCACATTGGTGGTGGCCGCCAGCGAACTGCCCTCCGGCGTCCGGATCAGGACGTTGTACTGCGACTGATCGTCCTGCGGCAGGAAATTCTTGCCGACAAACGCGAACAACGGCACAATCGCCACGATCATCCCGACGCTGATGGCCACGATGGTTTTGCGATGCGCCATGGACCACTTCAACATGCTGGTGTAATGCGTATCCAGGAACTTGAAAATCACCGATTCCTTGGAGCTGTGTTCTCCCGCGGCGTGCTTGGGCGGCTTGATGAAGCGCGAGCAAAGCATGGGCGTCAGGGTGAACGAAACCAGTAGCGACACCGCAATCGCGAACGACGAAGTGAAGCCGAAAGAGCTCATGAAACGGCCCACGATTCCGCCCATAAAACCCACCGGCAGAAACACCGCCAGCAGCGAAAGCGTAGTCGCCATCACCGCCAGGCCGATTTCCTTGGTGCCGCGGATCGCCGCCTCCATTGGCGGCATGTTTTTCTCTTCGATGAAGCGGTAAATATTCTCGAGCACGATGATGGCATCGTCGATCACGATGCCCACCATCAGAGTCAGCGCCAGCATGGTGATCTGGTTGAGCGTGAATCCCATCGCCGCCATCAACGCGAAGGTGGAGATGATGGAAGTAGGGATGGCGATGGCCGCGATGAGGGTGGTGCGGATATTGGCCAGGAACAGGAAAATGATGATGGCCGCGAAAAAGCTGCCTTCGATCAGGTGGCGCTTGATGTTCTCCACCGCGGCTTTGATGAATACGCTCTGATCGCTGATCACCTGCGTGCGCACATCGCGCGGCAGAGTGGCGGTGATTTCCTTGAGCCGCTGTTTCACTTCGTCGGCGGTGGCCACCGTGTTTTCGCCCGACTGTTTGGCCACCACCAGCGTCACTGCCGGTACGCCGTTCAAACGCGCGGCGCTGCGCGGCTCTTCGTAACTGTCTTCCGCGTAACCGATATCGCTGACCTTGACGACGTAGCCATTGCGCATCGCCACGGTGATCTGGTTGAACTGCGCCGAGTCGGTAACGCGGCCCGTGGTGCGGACCGTGAATTCCCTTGCGCCGGCATTCAGGTTGCCGCCGGGCAGTTCCAGGTTCTGCGAGCGCAACGCACTGAACACGTCGTTGATGGTCAGGTTGTAGGAGCGCAGCCGGTCCGGATCCACCAGCACGTGGATCTCGCGGCGCGCGCCGCCCAGAATGGTAATCTCGCCGACGCCTTTCGAGTTCTCCAGCTTCTGCTTGATTTGTTTATCGGCGATCAGGGTCACATCGCGCAGAGAGCGCGGCGCGGAGACGGCCACCTGCAGAATGGGCGCGGCATCGGGATCGAACTTCTGGATCACCGGCTGCTTGGCCGTCTGCGGAAGCTGCGGCACAATCAAATTGACCTTGTTCTGCACCTCCTGCGCCGCCACGTCGCCGTTCTTCGAAAGCAGAAACGTGATGATGACCAGGCTCTGCCCTTCCGACGAGGTGGAGCGGACCTCGTCCACCTGGCTGATGGTGTTGACCGTGTCCTCCACCTTCTTGGTGATTTCGGTTTCGATCTCCTCCGGCGAAGCGCCCGGGTTGGCGATGGTCACCAGCACGGTGGGGATGTCCACCTTGGGGAACAGATCCACACCAAGGCTGAAATAAGAAAAGATGCCCACCACCATGAGCGAAAGAATGAGCATGGTGGCAAACACCGGCCGACGGACACAGAGTTGCGCAAGTGAGTGCATGTCAGCCCTTGACCTCCACCGCGGCGCCATCGAACAGATCGCCCTGGTGCGCGACGGCAACCTTTTCGCCCCCGGTCAGGCCGCTGGTGACGCGCACCAGGTCGCCATCGGCATCGCCCAGGACTACCACGCGCAGGTGCGCCGTGCCGTTCTCGACAGTGAAGAGCTGGTAGGAATCCGTGGTCTTATCGCGAATCACCGCGCTGCGCGGCACGAAGACGGCATGTTCGCCGCCCGGCATCAGCACGTGCGCGGTCGCGAACATTCCCGGGCGAAGCTGCGCGCCCGGATTCTCAAATCGCGCCTCCAGAATGAACACGCGCGAACCTGGGTCCACCGAAGGGTTCACGGCGGTAACCCTGCCGTTGAATTCGCGGCCCGGGAATGCCGCCACCCGTGCCACTACCTGCATTCCCAGTTTCACCTGGGCGGCGCGCTGCTCGGGCGTCTGCAATTGCAGCTTCAGAATGCCGATGCGCACGATGGTGGCGATCTTGTTGGTCAGCGCCACGTACACGCCCGCGGCCACGGGCCGGGCCGTGATGTAGCCAGCGTAGGGCGCCCGGATGGTGGTATCGGCCAGCGCCTTTTCAGCCTGCGCCAGTTGCGACTTCACCGCGTCCAGCGACGCCTGCGAGGTTTCCACCGCGGCATGACTCTGGCGCGCGCCGTTCAGCGCGGCTTCGTACTGCTGGCGCGCCGCGTTGGCCTGCGCATCGGCAGTCTCCTGCGCGGTGCGCGCCTTTTCATACGCGCTGCGCGAGACGTCGCCGGTGGCCACCAGATTTTCGTAACGCTTGGCGTCCGCGGCCGCCAGGCGGGCCTGCGCCTGCGCCGATTCGTAATTGGCGCGCGCGGCCGCGGCCTCGGGAACCGCGCCCGCATCGAATTGCGCCTGCCCGTTCCATCCGATGCGCGATTGCATCTGGCGCAGCGCCGCGGTCGCCTCGGTGAGTTGTGCCTTGGCCTGGTCCAGCCGCAATTGCGCGTCGCGATGGTCCAGTTCGCAGATGATCTGCCCTTCTTTTACGAAATCGCCGACATTCACCGGCGTGGCCACCACGCGGCCCGCCACCAGCGGTGCGATATCCGACGTTTCATCGGGAATGAACGTGCCGGTTTCTTCGAAGGATGTCGGCACGGTGCGCGTGATGGCCTGGCTGGCCGTAACTGTGAGTCTTTTTGGGACAGCTTGTGAGGCGGACGCGGTCTCATTCCTGCCGCAGCCCGCCAGAAACAGGGCGCAAATAGCCAACAATGGCAGAATGATTTTGTTCATTTCCGAACTCGTTCTTTCTTCGGATGAATTCCGTTCATCATGATGGATGTGAAAATATCGGCCACCTGCTCGTCGGGCAAATCGCACTGGAACCCGAACATCTGCGTCATGGTGGCAAAATGAGTCGCCATGCCCGCAATCGCCACCAGAATCATTCCGCTGTCGTACTCCATCAGCTTTCCTTCGCTCTTGCGCCGTTCTATGTATTGACAGAGAAGTTCGTACAGCGGAATGGAAATCTGGCGATGATGCGCCAACCCGTGTTCGTGGCCCTCCAGCGCGGCGAATAGCAGCACGCGCTGCAAGCGCGCATCGCGCCGGTAATCCTGCAGAATCTTGAGAGCTATCGTGCGCAGCAGTCCGGCATCGTCGTTGTGGTCCATGCAGGCGCGGGATTTCGCCAGCCACTCCTGCATCTCGGCCGATTCGTGGCCGCTGTCCAGCACCGCCTGGTAGAGTGCCTGCTTCGAGGGAAAATGCCGGAAAACGATGGCTTCGGTCACTCCGGCGGCGGCGGCAATCTCCTTGGTCGTGGTGCCTTTGAAGCCCTTGCGGGAAAACAGATCCAGGGCGGTTTCGAGCAACTGCTCGCGCCGTTCCCCGGCAGGCAGCCGGGCCGGTGCGGACTTGCGGGGGGACATATCGCACATTGTAAGTAAGTACTTACTTCTTTGTCAAGTCAATTCGAGTGTATGGCTGTGAACCGTGGCGTACCACCTGCTATAGAGGTACCCGAGTTATCTCATTGGGGAGGAAAATACCGATGGCGACAATGGCCTCAACGGCGCCCGCTCAAAAGTCGTTTGAAGATCCGTTGGCTTATCTGCCGTGTTCCACGATTGCGTCCTATCGTAAAGGCGCGATCATCTACACTCAGGACGAGCCGGCCGACAAGTTCTGTCTGGTGATCTCGGGAAAGGTGAAAATCCTGCGTGTTTCCGATGATGGAAAACCCACACTGGTGGACATTTATCGGCCGGACGAGTTCTTCGGGGAGAGCGCCTTCCTGAGCCTGCCGCATCGCGCCGAGCAGGCCGTGGCGATTGAGGAAACGCGGATCATGATGTGGGGTTCCGCGCAGATTGAGGAGATCATGGAAAAGCGGCCCCGCCTGGCCGTGGCCATGGTCCAGATGCTGGGACAGCGCTCGCTGGATTTCGTACGCCGGGTCCAGAGTTTCTCCACAGAGGACATCGGGCAGCGCCTTTCGCGCTCGCTGATCCGGTTCGCGGACCGCATGGGGGAACGGCAGGACGATGGCGGCATTCGCATGCTCCCGCTCACGCATGAAACCCTGGCGCAGTACGTGGGAACATCGCGCGAAATCGTGACCCACTACATGAACCGGCTGCGCCGCGAAGGGTATGTGCTTTATACACGAAAGAACATCGTGCTGTACTGCGAGGCATTGCGCGAATCCCAGTTCCGCGCGGCCTAGAACGCGTGCACCCGCTAACGCTTGCGGCTCTGATCCGAGCCGCGACCGTCAGGAAGCGGTTTATTCACGCCGGCGCGATAATTGGAAGTCATGATCCTTCGTGCCGCGCGCCCGCTGCTGCTGGTCTGGGGACTGGCGCTTTACGGTCAGGATGCCAGCCTGGTGCTGCGCACCTCCGTCACGTACAACACCGAGAAATCCACGCTCCAGCTCAGTCAAGACCAGCGACGCCAGGCTGACGAACTGGGCCTTCAGGCGCAACAGGCCAGCCGGGCGGGGCAATACGGCGAGGCGATCCGGGACTACTACCACGGCCTTGCCATTATGCGCGGCGCCTCGTGGACACCGGCGCTGGAACTGGCGTCGTCGCTGCGGGCTCACGCCGCCCATTCCATGGTGGAGCCCGGCAGCCAGGTGGTGGTCACCCTTTCGCCGCTGTACCGCACGCCGCCCGCGGAGGGCGAGCGCCTGAGCGCCGCGGCGTTCCTGGTTCCCACGGGAAAAGAGGGCGCGCCGCAGAGTTTGAGTTCGCCGGTGGCCGTCGATCCGGCCGCCCTGCCCCTGCGCATCGCCGCGAAGGTGCCGGAAACGGCGGCTGGCGATTACCGCGTGGAAGTGCGGCTTTCGGTGGGCCTGCCCTCGCCGGTTTCGGTAAAACCGGCCCCCGTCCACGTCGAAGCACTTGCCGCAGCCGTGCAACAATTGCACGGTCGGGTGAAGAAATTCACGAAGAGCGAGCGGCTCGGCGCTCCTCTCGGCGGAATACTCGCTGACGCTCTACGACCGCGCGGACGCCGGTGAAATCGATCCCACGCGCGTCAACTGGCGCGCCGAGTTTGCCGCCGCCAACGCCATCCTGGATGATTTGGATGCCGGCCGCGACCCGTTCGCCCACCGTCGCGGCGATATGCGCAAAGCCTACCGCTCGGACGTGGATCAAACGCTGCAACCCTACCGCCTCTTCCTTCCCGATTCCTACGACGGGAGCAAGCCTGTTCCCTTGGTTGTGGCGCTGCACGGCATGGGCGGCGACGAGAACAGCATGTTCGATAGCTACGGCGGCACGCTCAAACGGGAGGCCGCGCGCACGGGCTTCGCCGTGGTCTGCCCCAAAGGGCGCGACACCGCTTCCATGTATCGCGGCGCCGCCGAACAGGACGTGATGGACGTCCTGGCCGCGGTGCGCCGCGATTACAAAATCGACTCCAAGCGCATCTACCTGATGGGTCACTCGATGGGCGGGTTCGGCACCTGGAGCGTGGCCATGGACCATCCCGATGTATTCGCGGCACTCGGTCCCATCTCCGGCGGCGGCAACCCCGCGAATATGGCGAAGATCAGCCGGATTCCGGAATACGTGGTGCACGGCGACGACGACCGCACCGTCCCGGTGACGCAGTCGCGCACCATGGTCGAGGCGGGCAGGAAGGCCGGCGCGCACATCGTCTATGTGGAAGTCCCGGGTGGCAGCCACACCAGCGTGGCCGCGCCGCAAATGGGTCCCATGCTGGACTTTTTCAAGACCCAGGCGAAGCGGTAGCTCCGGGCCAGCCCGAGTGAATGCGCGGACCGGCTTCCTGCTGCGCCAGAATGCGCGACTCCGCCGCCAGCAACTGCTGCCAGCGGGCCTCCAGCGCGTTCTTCTCGGTAAACTTGCGGGCCAGCTTCAGAAAAACCTGATAGTGCCCCAGTTCAGAACTGTAAAGCACCTGGTAAAAATTTCCGAGTTCGGCATCGCCGGATGCCGCCGCCAGCGCCTCGAACCGTTCGCAGGAGCGCAGTTCGATCAGCGCCGAAACCAGCAGGCGATCCAGAATCTCCGCGGGATCGCCCTTGCGCACCAGCAGCCGCAGCGCGTTGGCGTATGGATTTTTGTGGACCCTCTCCAGCCGCGCACCGCGGCGCATCAGGATGCGCGTCACTTGCGCCAGGTGGGCCGCTTCGTCGCGCGCCACGCCGGTCATGGTTTCGACCCATCCGTCCAGCCAGTCGTTGGGCCAGCGGGTCATCAACTCCAGTGCGTTGTTGGCGGCCTTCTTTTCCAGAAAGGCGTGATCGATCAGCAGGCGGATGGGATCGGCCAGCACGGCATGCGCCCACTCGATGGGCGTGCGGGAGTGCAGCGGCAGCGAATCCATCCTTTCAAAGTAGCGCAATAGAATGAAATTAGCCCTATGCAGACGGCCGAATTCGATCGCCTGGTGGAAGCCGCCTACGCCCGCATTCCCCGCCGCTTCCGGCGGCGCTTGAAAAACGTGGCGCTGATCGTGGAACCGGAACCGAGCAGCGCGCAGCTCGCCCGCGGCCGCGTGCCCCAAGGCAGCACCCTGCTGGGCCTCTACGAAGGGCGCCCGCTCACCGAACGCAGCGTATTCGAAAGCTTCGCCATGCCCGACCGGATCACCATTTTTCAAGGGCCGCACGAACGTCTGGCCTCCAGTTTCGAGCACTGCGCCAAGCTCGTGGAAGACACCGTGTGGCACGAGGTGGCGCACTATTTCGGCATGAACGAACTCCAGGTCCGCGCGGCGGAACGAAAGCGGCGTTATCCTTTGTGAGAGGAATTCAACGTGAAATCACAATTGATCTGGGCCGGAGTTCTGGCCGCTGCCGCCGGCCTGACCTTCGCCGCCACGAAGCCGGGGCAGACCGAATCGATTACCGTCAACGGCAAGACCATCAGCATTAAATATTCATCGCCCGCGGTGAACGGCCGCGTGGGCAAGCTCTTCGGCAAGGATGGCACCATCGGCAGCGATCAGAATTATCCCGTGTGGCGCGCCGGAGCCAATGAGGCCACGGCCCTGCACACCGATGCCGATCTGCAAATCGGCTCGCTGAACATTCCCAAGGGCGACTACTCGCTGTTCGTCAACCTGGCGAACCCCGACAGTTGGGAGCTGATCGTCAACAAGCAGACGGGCCAGTCCGGGCTGGAGTACGATGCCAAACAGGACCTGGGCCGCGTCAAAATGACCATGTCCAAACCGCCGGCGCTGGTGGAGCAGTTGAAGTACACCCTTTCGAACGCAGGCAGCGGCAAGGTGAAATTGCAGTTGGCCTGGGAAAATCACCAGGCGTCGGTGATCGCTACCGTGAAGTAGCGATCCTCACCATCGCCTCCAGGCTGCGATCCACGTCCGCCTCCGTAGTCGCCCAGTTCGATACGCTGATGCGCATGGCAGTGTGACCCTGCCACACCGTTCCGCCGCACCAGCAGGTGCCCTCCTGCTGGAGCGCGGCGATGACCCGCTGCGTCACCTCCGGCGGACCGAAGCGCACCAGCACCTGGTTCAACACCACGTCGTTCAGCACCTCGAACCCGGCGGCCTTCAGGCCCTCCGCGAACCGGGCGGCACAGCGGCAGCAGCGCTCGATCAGTTCCGCCAGCCCGCTCCGCCCCAGGCCTTTGAGCGCCGCCCAGATTTCGATTCCGCGCGCGCGCCGCGAAAGCTCGGGCACGAATTGCGAAGGCTCGCGATGCTCGCCTTGCGGCAGATAGGCCGCCGTCAGGCCCATGGCGGCGCGCAGATTCTCCGGATCGCGGACGAACGCGAGGCCGCTGTCGTAAGGGACGTTCAGCCACTTGTGCGCATCGGTGGCCCAGGAATCGGCCTCGCCCGCGCCCTCCGCCAGGTGCGCATACCGCGGGCTGGCGGCGGCCCACAATCCGAAGGCGCCGTCCACGTGCACCCAGGCGCCCGCGGCGTGGGCGCGGCGGCAGATCTCGCCGGCCGCGTCGAACGATCCCGTATTGACGTTGCCGGCCTGCACGCAGACAATCGCGGGACCGCTCACTTCCGGAAAACGGTCCAGCGCGCATGCGGCCCTGGCCATCCACCGGCACGCGGACCACGCGCTCGCGCCCCATTCCCAGCATGCCCAGCGATTTGATGAGCGAAGGATGCGCTTCCTCGCTCACCACCACCGCAACCGGTGGAGCATCGAACAAGCCCTGCGCCTCCACATCCCAGCCAGCGCGGCGGAGCACCGCGTGACGCGCCGCGGCCAGCGCCGTAAAATTCGCCACCGTGGCGCCGGTGACGAACGCGCCGCCGCATCCGGCGGGCAGCCCCAGCACGTCCAGCAGCCAGCCCAGCGAAACCTCTTCCAGCACGGCGGCGATGGGGCTGGAGACGAACAGTCCGGCATTCTGATCCCACGCCGCGGCCAGCCAGTTGGCGGCCAGCGCCGCCGGCACCGCGCCACCGATCACGAATCCGAAAAAGCGCGGCCCGGCCATCGCCACGGTCGCGGGCGAACCCACGTCATCCAGCATCGCGACCACCTGCTCGGGCGGGCACGCGCACTCCGGCATCGGTTCCCGGAACGCCTCCAGCGCCCGCACCGCTTCCGGCGCAGGGTTCACGCGCCGTTCCTTTATGTCCTCCAGATATCGCCCGGCGCGCAGAGCGACAGATTCCAGCAGCTTGTCCATCTATCCATGGTAGGCGGGGGCTTCACTCGGCGTGCAGCGCGCCAGGCGCCCTTTTCCAGGACACGGCGGTCCTCGGCTTCAACATACTTTTTGGCATGCAAAGACGGGTGGCCGAGATTGCGGGCCAGAAAATTGATTTGCTTAATGAAGGCTTTTTGCACGGCCAGGGGGAGCGGCGGCGAGTTGCTCGATCGCGCGCTGCGAGAGCTGTACGTTCATCCAGTCTTCTTTAATTTGGCCGGCTTGCCCTTGGCCTTCCACTTTTTCATGAAGGCCTCAATCTCAGCGCCGTTCTTGAACGGCCCGTAGTAGGGACCCTTGCGGCCTTCGGCAATGCCTGAGTCGATAATGCGCCGCTGCTCCGGCGTGTACTCGGCATCGGCCGTGGGGAATCTCGACCTATCGATCACCAGCTTGGGCGTGATGATGATTTTGCCGCGCTGAAACGCAAAGTTCACCAAGTCGCCCTTGGACAAGCCGGCCTGGCGCCGGACCGCAGTCGGAATGGTGACTTGACCCTTATTTTGGATTTTGCCCGTGGTGTTCATAACAATTATGGTGGTTAATTCCAGGAAGTCAGGATTCCTGACCTCCCCGGCTGTCATTCTGCTCTCACCTCTGAACATTGTCTGCTGGCCATCTCGATATCGGGGAGATCATTCGCATCTATGGCCTTCGTGCCAAGATCGTAGAGTCCGTCAAAGTCCACCCACATCATCCGCCATGCCACACTGCTCGATGGCTGCCATGACCGCGCGCCACGACGCTTGAGCGGCCACCAGTGCCTCCACCACAAATCCGAGGCCTACCAAACCCGTGCGGAGCGGCCCAGATCGTCACTCGATGGGGCTCATCGTGCAAGCCCAGTTCTCGAGCGATCAGCCCACCCTGGTCTGGCTCCTGGTGAGGACTTCGCCAGGGACTTGCCCCCTCCGTCAGCTTGCGGCTATTGACCTCCCGCCACGCTGCGGAAGTTCTACCAAGTACCGCCTCATCCTGCATCCTCGCGAAATTATCCGCGACCGCTTCGGATTCTATCCACGAATCGAAGGATCGTTTAGCGGCTGAGAACTACACCGCCATTATCCCTTCTCCTCAAGTTCATAACAACTGGTGGTTAACTCTCTCGAACTTATGGATGAATTCTCCGCCGGTAGCATAGCAGCACCTGGCGGAACATCGAAATCGAACAAGCCCTGGGCGTCCACGTCCCATCCGGCGCGCTAGAGCAATGCGCGCCACGCCACGGCCAGGCGACGAACGCCATGCAGGGAGCACGAGCGCTAAATGATCCGCAGCGTTTTCGGCGTGGGGGTCAGGATCTCGCACCCCGTCGCGGTCACCACCACCGTATCTTCGATGCGGATGCCGCCGAAGCCTTCGAGGTAGACTCCCGGCTCGATGGTGATCGCCATGCCCGGCTGCGAGCTTCGTCTTATCCTTCTTGCCGATGCGCGGCGGCTCGTGGATCTCCAGCCCCAGGCCGTGGCCCGTGGAGTGCACGAACGCCTCGTCCAGTCCGTACGCCTTCAGCACGTGGCGCGCGGCGGCGTCCACGCGCGCCGTCGATGACGCCCGGACGCACGGCGTCGACGCCCGCCAGTTGCGCCTCCAGCACCGCGCGATACGTGCGCTTCACCTTCGCCGTGGGCGTGCCCAGGAAGAGCATGCGGGTCATATCGCTGCAATAGCCATCCTGCAAGGCGCCCATGTCCACCACCACCAGGTGACCGGACTCCAGCCGCGCGGCGGTGGGCTGCGCGTGCGGCAAGCGCGGAGCGCGCGCCGCCTGCCACGATGGTCTCGAACGACGGCTTCTCCGCGCCCAGACGGCGCATCCGATACTCCAGTTCCGCCGCCAGATCCTGCTCCTTCATGCCCGGCCGGACGTCGCGACACCGCCTGCTTCGAACGCGCGGGAATTGGTCTCCACCGAGCGGCGGATCAGCGCGATCTCGTCCGCCGACTTCACCATGCGCAGTCCCTTCGACCCAGCCCGTTCACCGGCACCAGCGTGCTCTTCATCGGCAGCCGCGCCTCGAGCGAATCGCAGCGAGTCGCAAGTCATCCGCGCCGGTTCGTAGCCGATGCGCCGCAGTCTCCAGCCTGGCGATCGCCGCCATCACGTCCGGCACCAGCGGCCCCTTGGCAGATCTGGACCCGGCACGTCACTTCCTGCGCGGCCTGAATCTGGTAGCGCGGATCGGTGAACAGGATGGCTTCCCCGGACAGCAGCAGCAGATTGCCGTTGCTGCCGGTGAAGCCCGTCAGGTAGCGCAGGTTGGGACCGAAGGAGACCAGCAATGCGTCCAGCTTGCGCTCGCGAAAGCTGCGCGGCCACCGTCTGGCGCCTGCGCTCGAATTCGTTATCGGCCACTCTGTAGCTCCCGCCAGAAAGTCACTGCCCGGTCCGCCAGGTCCGAAGCCTCGCGCATATCGCCCTTGCCCTCCGCTTCCTGCGAGGCCGCTAACAGAGACCGGATGCGAACCACCGTGGGGTTGTTGGGATCGATCCGGCGTCCCTTATTGCCGTTCAGCCACCCTGTAACCTCGCGCCGGTGGGTTTGGGCACTGTTCTGCAACCGGTTTCGCTCGGCCTCCGGTAGCACTTCACGCACCGTGCCGCGTTCCGTCTCAGGCGACGTAGCGGCCGGTGGAGTTGCCGGCGGGGCCGGTGTTTCCGTGACCACTGGAGGCGCGGGCTTCGCCCGGGGTCGCGTGGGACGTGAGGGAGGCGGCGTTTCCTGCGGAGACGCGGTCGTCGGCTCCTTGGTCAATGCGTCGGGATCGATCGGCTGTTCCGGCGGCAGCTTCACCTCGGTCTGCGGCATCGAGAGCGGCTGGGATGGCGGGGCGGGCGCGGGAGCAGCCGCGACCGGAGCCGGCTGCGGCGGAGGCGGCGTGCTGACCTTCGCCTTGCCGGGCATCACGCATCCGGACAGGGAAACAGCGATAGCGACGGCGAGAATTGCGTACGCGTCTTCATGCTGGCGCCTTAAATTGCAATCGGCAGGCGGACCAGAAAGGTCGTTCCTTTCCCCGGCTCGCTGGTGAAATCGATTGTACCATCGTGCAATTGTACGATCCGGAATGTCATCGCCAGCCCGATACCCGAGCCTTCCTTCTTGGTCGTGAAGTACAGCCGGAAAATCTTGTCGCGCAACTCCGGCGGAATGCCCGGACCGGTATCGGAGATGCGAATCTCCGCGGTGTCTTCCGTCACACTGCGATTCGAAACGCAGCTCGCCGCCGTCCGGCATGGCCTGCATGGCGTTCACCACGACGTTCAGCACCGCCTGCTTCAGCAGGTCGCGATCGACGCGCACCTCCACGCCATCGGCTTCCTGCTCCACGCTGATCCGGATCCCGGCGGCATCCGCCTGCGGGCGGGCCAGGTCCACGATCTCGCTGCACCAGCTCCTGGAGCGGAACCTCGCGAGATGTTCAGTTCCACCGGACGCGTGAAATCCAGGAACGTCTTCACCACGCGGTCCAGCCGCAGGATCTCGCGCGAGATGATCTCCATCTGCGGCACGACGTCGGTATCGCCCTGGGCCAGCTTGGCGCGCGCCACTTCCACGTGCAGCAGGATGGCGTTCAGCGGATTCTTCACCTCGTGCGCCACGCCGCCCGAGATGCGGCTGATGGCGGCCAGGCGGTCGGCCGTCTGCAGTTCGCGGCCGATTTTGCGCTGCGCTTCCGGATCGCGCAGCCGCACCAGAATACCCGGAGCCGGCATGCGTCGCTCCGGGCAAGTGTTTCCAGCAGATCCACGCTCAGCAGCACCACCGAGAGCGGTGCCCGGCTCCTGCGCCGGAATGCGGCCGGCACGCGCCGGTTGCGAACCGGCCGGCCCATCTCCGCCGCCTGCGAGATCAGCAGACCCAGGGTTGTCGAGGGCGGGAAAATATCGTCCATCGCTGGCGCCCGCAAGGTCCACCCGCTCCTTGCCCAGAAACTTTTCCACCGAGCCGGACGCGAACACCAGGCGGCGCTCGCGGTTGAAGATGAGGACGGCGTCTTCCAGATCCTGCAGCAGGCGGTCGATATTGCCGCGCAGATCGGAAACCTCGAACTGCGCGCCGCGCAGACGCTGGCCCAGCAGGCTGACCTTGGAAGCCATCACGCTGAATTCATCGCTGCCGCTCTTGCCATCGCTCAATCCTGGCCGGCTCGAACTGCCCTGCCGTAACCAGATCGAGTTGGTGCCGCAGAACTCCCAGCGGCCGGAACGCGACTGTCGAGAACAGAAAGGTGGCGATAACCGCGCAGATCAGCGCGGTCAACGCCACTTTGACGTTCTCCTTCAACGACGGGCAGAATGTCGTCCTCGATGCAGGTCGGGCCGATGATGGCGCGCACCGAGAGTTTCAGCGAGGGCGGAACGTCAAGCACGATCGGGTCCAGCTGGTAGCAAGTCGGCCACGCTGCGCAGCGCGCGGAATTTCTGGTACCAGCTAGCCTGTTTGACCAGCGGTTCGAAATCGGGATGGTCCGCCAGCTTGGTGCCCAGCAGGCCTTCGATGCTGTCGAGCAGGATCTCGTTGTTGCTTGGATCCACCACGGCCAGCTCATCCATTTTCGAATCGCTCATCATCTTCTTGAACTGGTCCACCAGCGCCGGTTTGCGCAGGGCTTCGCGAACGGTGACCTGTCGGTCGCTGTTCAGCGCCTGGGTGACCACGTCCGCGGCGAATTGCTGGAAGCGCTGCGCCAGCTTCAAGCGTGTCCTCGAACTTCGCCTGCATGTCGTCGCCGAGATCGATGGCGCTGATCGTGGTCACCATGAGCACAGCCAGCAGCACATAATACAGCGTGAGTCTGGCCTGGAGAGTCATGAAGGTCAGGGAATGGTGAGAACCAGTTTACCGGTGGTTCTCCGCGCCTCCAGGTCGCGATGCGCATCCGCGGCGTCCGCCAGCGGATAAGTGCGGTCGATGCGCACCTTGAGCCGGCCGGACTCCATCCAGCCCAGCACGTCGCCGGCGCGCCACAGCAGTTCCTCGCGCGTGGCGACATAGTGCGCCAGGCTGGGCCGCGTCAGGAACAGCGAGCCTTTGCCGTTGAGAATGTTCGGATCGAACGGCGGCACCGGCGCCGCTGGACTGCCCGAACAGCGCCATCAGGCCGCGCGGGCGCAGCGAGTTCAGGCTCTTCTCGAAGGTGGTCTTGCCCACCGAATCGTACACCACGTCCACGCCGCGGCCGCCGGTGAGACGTTTCACCTCGGCTTCGAAATCCTGCTGCGTGTAGAGAATGGTTTCGTCGGCGCCGTGACCGCGGGCAATCTCCGCCTTCTCCTCCGTGGAAACGGTGCCGAACACGCGCGCGCCCAGCATTTTCGCCATCTGCACGATCAGGCCGCCCGCGCCGCCCGCCGCGGCGTGCACCAGGCAGGTATCGCCCGTCTTCAGCGGGTAGGTGGAATGCGTCAGGTAGTGGGCGGTCATGCCCTGCAGCATGGCGGCCGCCGCGGACGGTGAAATCCAGATGGTCGGGAATCTTCACCAGCACTGCCGCCGGAACCACGGCGTACTCGCGCGTAGGAACCGCGAGCCATGGCATAGGCCACGCGATCGCCCGGCGCCACCTCGGTGACCTCCGGGCCAACCGCCTCCACCACGCCTGCCCCTTCATTGCCGAGAGTGACCGGCAGATCGGCCTTGTACAGCGCCGATGCGGAAATACACGTCGATGAAATTGACGCCGCTGGCGTGCAGCCGCACCAGCGCCTGTTTGGGCCCGGGTTGAGGTACCGGCGCGTCCACCAGTTTCATCTTTTCGGGACCGCCGGGTTCTTGTACTTGAATGATTTTCATGAGATCGCCTTGCGCAACGCCCGGCGGGTATGCACGGTCGTTGCATAGAGTAGCAGATACAGGAACGTGAACGGAAACGAAATCACTCGCGCCAGCGTGCGGACCGCGCCGGCCCCCGCCAAACCTGCGCGAAACAGCACAAATTGGCGGATGGGCTTCAGATGTAGCCGGTCGAGCCAGAAGTAGTCGCCATTTTCATTGATGACGAAAACCTTGGCCGGCACGCGCGCGGTGAGCGCCCATTTCCATTTCAGCATGATGGGCTCTTCGGAGCACACAATCCCCATCAGGGAATATCGCCGGGCGTTCAGTTCGCGATAGAGCTTGCGGCGCCCTTCGCGGCCGCGATAGTCGCCCACGCGGTACACCCGCGTGGTGGCGGCATCGAAGCCCTGCGGCAGGGTGGCATAGCACGAGACCAGATCGATGGGAATCTCGCCGCCCCACGTCTGGCGCAGCCCTGGCAGGACCTTTTCCACCAGCCCGCGAGATCCGCTTTCCACCAGCAGGATCGAACTCACATCGGGCAGCCTGCCCGTCAAAAAGTATCGCACTCAATACGAATATAGCGTGTTGAAAATCCGTCAGCCCGCGTCCGGCGGATCATCGAAATATCGCAAATATACCCTCTGGACGGTAGTTACCTGCCGGCACCCCTCCGCGCCCTTACTTTTGCAAGCCAAAAGCGCTTGCAAATCACACAAAACACAAGAGGAGAACTTACATGAAATCCATTTTGATGGTCGCCGCTCTCGCTGTCGCCAGCCTTTCCGTTGTCAGCGCCAAGAGCTATGAGATTACCTTGAACACCCCCACCGCCGCCGGGCAGACCGAGCTGCGCGCCGGTCATTACCTGGTGAAGGTGAACGGAGCTTACGCCGAGTTCCTGAATATCGACAACAGCCACAGGATCATGGTGCCGGTGAAGGTCCAAAATGCCGATGGCAAGTTCGGCGTGACCGCCGTGGATACCAAAACCGAAAACGGCGTTTCGCAGATTCAGTCGATCGAACTGCGCGACACCAACAGCAAGCTGGAGTTCTAATTTCCCCCGTTAGTTCTCCTCCCTGGGGCAGGCCTTCCCCGGCCTGTCCCGTATTACTCCTGCCTGAGCGCGGCTAGAGATCCACGTGGATCGCCCGCCGCACCGGTTCCAAGCTCGATATCCCACAGCAACTCCCCCGGAAGGCGGCCAGTGCCTTCGCCGAAAACTGCCAGCGCGTATCCTGCGAAAATAATCCAACTCACATCGTAATAGTAAGCGACCGCATCGCCGGGCTTCACCGGAGGTGCGCCCTTTTTCAGGCGCCTTCAGCGGCGCTTATACCCTCTGGATGGTAGTTACCCGCCCCCGCCCTTCCGCGCCCTTACAATTGCAAGCCGAAGCGCTTGCAAAAGCAAAACAAAACAAAGAGGAGAACTCACATGAAATCCATTCTGATGGTCGCCGCTCTCGCTATCGCCAGCTTGTCCGTTGTCAGCGCCAAGAGCTATGAAATCGTTCTAACCAACCCGGCTCTGGCCGGTCAGACCAAGCTCGCCCCGGGCCACTACACCGTGAAGGTGAACGGCTCGAACGTGGAATTCCGTAATGCGGACAACAGCCATACCACCACCGTGCCGGTGAAGGTGGAAAACGGCGCAACCAAGTTCGGCTACACCGCCGTGGATACCAAGACGGACAACGGCGTGGACCAGATCCAATCCATCGAACTGCGCGACACCAACACCAAACTCGAATTCTAAACGGCGTCATAAGTAGTACAGCGCTCCCTAACGGTCGCCCTCCGATCCGAGCCGCGCGCGTCAGCAAGCGCAAACACCGATGCCGCCGTGTTTAGTTACTAATTCTCCTCGTTGATACAGGACAGGCCACGACGCCTGTCCTGCCCCACCTCCAAAGCCGTGTGAAACGGATCGCACTCCCGAGTTCACTATCCACCGATAGGTTCGTGAAACTGAAACTATCGGAGGAGAAGTGTAACATGGCAAAGCCCAGCAAGCCGAATGTTCCGGCCGCCAGGAATGCGGCTGCGAACATATCGCTCGCCAAATTAGCGCCGGAACTGGCACGCAGTAACATGAAGGCGCTGCTTCTGGCTAATCCGAATTACTTCGGCAACCTGAAAGAGAGTAAGTACCAGCCCGTTTTAAATATTCAGGGAGACACCGCATACGAGAGTATCGGTTGTGTCGGCTTCAACCCGCAACTTAGCCGGCTCGAAGCGGAAGTCAACATCAAACAGGATTCCGGATACGAGGGTGACGTTTGTTCCGGCGGATCGACTGAATTCGTCCGGTTCTATCTTTCCTACGACGGCGGCGCCACCTGGCTGGATCAGGGAGTTACCAGCTTCGCCGTCTATGACGTGCCCGGACCCAAGCCTCTGGAATACGACGCTTCCCTGCAGATCAACCCGCCCGAGCACTTTTGCTTCTTCGAGAACCTGCCCACCGTGCGCGCCATCCTCTCCTGGAACGTGGCGCCTCCCGCAAACTCGCCCGACTGGCCGCCCATCTGGGGACAGGTAGTCGACGCGCGCATTCAAGTCGCGGGCTTCGAGTTGATTCCGCTCAACCAGCTCCTGACCGAAGCCAAGGTGGAGCTCGCTCCGCAATTCCAGCAGGCCATCGACCTGAGCCAGCCCATCAAAGCCGCCAAGCCGGCGCCGCTCAGCGCCGCGAGCCTGCACAAGCTGTACCAGGGCAAGAATGTGCCGGGACACCGCTACCTGATGCCGGAACTGACAAAGGCCATCAGCCAGGCGCAGGCGCCGCTTGCCGCGGCATCGAAGTCCGCCGTCTTCGGCATCGAGGGCATCAATCTCGCGGGCCTCATCGAGGGCCTTCTGAATACCGATGGCGACACCGCCTTCGAAGAACTCAATTGCGTGGGCCTGAATCCCAACATCGACCAACTGGTGGGCATCGTAAACGTGAAACTCTCCAGCGGCTATTCGGGCGGCCCCTGTTCGGCCGGGAGTAAGGAGTATGTGGCGTTCTGGGTGGATTGGGACGGCTCCGGCTGGACTTACATCGGCACCAGCTCCGTCAACGTACACGACTACAACAGCCTGCCGCCGGGCGGCCTTCAGTATTCGGTAAGTCAGCCGGTCGATATCGCCAGCCACCGGCAGCCCTGCGAGAAAGGGCCGAAGACCGCCAGGGTGCGCGCCGTGCTCTCGTGGAACAGTCCGCCCTCCACCGTGGACCCGTACGCGCATGTTACATGGGGCAACAGCTACGAGACCACCATCCTGCTCGATCCGGGCAACACGGTTGCGGCGGGAACGCCGGATATCAGCATCATCGGCGGCATCGGCATCGCGGAAATCGATACCGCGAGCACCGGTCTTACCTTGCCCAACGCGACCTTCGCCAACTTCGGACCCGGCGAATATGCGGATCCGTGGGACCATTCCCGGCAGTGCCCGTTCGGCGGCATGGTGGATGTTCATGGCCAGCCCACCACCGGCATGAACTATCGCGTGTCGGTACGGAAAGTGGGCACCACGACGCCGGTCGTTCTCACCGACCCCATCTATCCTGTCGATAAGTACGGCGTGACCCACACCCTGTACCCCGATCCGCAGGGCTTCTTCACGTATCTGCCCCAGGACCAGAACCAGTTGAGCCTGCTGGCTTACTGGTATTCCTCGGGCGACGACCTGTGGGAGATGATGCTGGAGATCGCCGACTCCCTGGATAACGTGAAAGGCAGCACGCCGTGGTATCGCATCCAACTGGACAACACCGGGCCGAAGACTTCGGCGCAACTGGTGCCGCCCACCATCGATCTCCACATCGATAGCGGCGGCGATTGCAAGGACTTCAACGTAAACACCGAAATCGATGGCCACTTTGTGGCTGTGGACACGTACTTCGGCGTCTGGAGCTCTGCGAGACGCTGCCCAGCACCATCAGCCCTCCGCCGAACGAGCCCGCTTCGTTCAATCCGGTGATCGCAACCACCACCGAAACCGAAGTCTACCCCGGACATCAGTGGAAGTTAGTGACCACCGGCATGACGCCATGCGGCTATGTCGTGATGTTACAGGTGTGGGACCGGTCCATTGTCGGCAGTTACCCCGGTTCGCATAACTACAACCACGCCGAAGTCGGCTTCTGCCTGCGGGCCAGTTAGCTTATCGGTCGTTTGCCCTGACGCTCCCTAACGGTCGCGGCTCCGATCCGAGCCGCGAGCGTTAGCGAGTGCGGGCTGAACAGGCGCGATCATGACCTCGCTGCTATCGGAACCAGGCTTTCGCTTCCTGCTCGCGGCCCTCGCCACATGGCGGGTGACGCACCTGCTGGCGCACGAAGACGGCCCCGCCGATATCGTGTTTCGCTTCCGCGCCTGGCTCGGCAATACCTTCGCGGGCCGGCTGATGGATTGCTTCCAATGTCTCAGTTTGTGGGTTGCCGCGGCGGGCGCGCTGTGCCTCACGCTGAAACCCGCGGACTGGGTGCTCACGTGGCTGGCTCTTTCCGGCGCCGCCTGCCTTTTGGAACGGCTGCCCGGACATCCGGCAACGGTGGAAACCCCACCTCGAGATTCACAAGGAGAGACCAACTATGTGTTGTGGTCAGAAACGGGACGCCCTGCGCAATAGCGCCGGCACCGGCACGGTCCCCAAGACGTCCGCGCCGGGGATTCTCTACTACTTGCGCAACGTTCCAATGAAGTTACGGGGAGCCATCAGCGGCCGGCCGCACGACTTTCCCCCGGCTCTTCCGCCCAACCGTCCTTCCCGCGGTCGCTGATACCCAACTTGCTCCCGCATAGCCGCTCGGATACCATCTATTCATTCAGGAGGCTCTCCGTGCGGCTATTCGCGCTGTTTCTGGTTTCGGCCCTGCTATTCTCTCAGACGCCCTCGCGCTTGCAGGCGGGTTACGATTCCATCCAGCCCGCGACGTTGAAGGCCGATCTCACATTCCTTTCGTCCGACGCGCTGGAGGGCCGCCGGTCTCTCGAGCGCGGCTCCGAAGTCGCCATCCAATGGATCGCCAGCGAGTTTGCCAAGGCCGGGCTGAAACCTGCCGCCGGGGATTCGTACCTCCAACCGGTGCCGCTCATCGAATACCAGATGGACCGTGCGCAGACCTCCCTCACGTTGCGGCTCGGGGACCAGACCGAGACGTTTCACGCGCCGGACGCCACCGGGACCTTCTCGAATGAAACAACAGTCTCGGGCGCGGTGGTGTTCGCGGGGTTCGGCATCACGGCTCCGGAATTGGGCTACGACGATTACGCGGGGATCGACGCGAAAGGCAAAATCGTCCTGATCTTCAATCACGAGCCGCAGGAATCCGATGCCAACTCGATTTTCAATGGCCGGGGCAATACGCGCTATGCCAACAACTACTCGAAAATCCTGAACGCGCAGCGCCATGGGGCGGTCGCGGTGCTGACCATGGCCGACCCCAGCCATGCGGGCGGCGGGCGCGGCGGGGCGGGCCGCGGAGGACGGGGCGCGCAGCAGCAGTTGCGCCCGCGCATTCCGCCGGAAGCCCTGGCCGAGGGCGGCACCGCCATCCCGGCGTTCGCCCTCTCCGCCGCCGTGGCCGGCAAACTGTTCGCCGCCGCCGGCAAAACTCCCGCCGCCGTGCTGAGCGCCATCGATAGCAAGCCCGCACCGACCTCGTTCGAGATTCCCGGCGCCCGCGTAGAACTGCACACCGTGGTCGCCGACCGCAAGCGGGCCAACTCGTACAACGTGGCCGGCCTGCTGGAAGGCAGCGACCCCGCCCTGCGCGCGGAAACC
Organism: uncultured Solibacteraceae bacterium; assembly: GCA_963748795.1. Classification (GTDB taxonomy): domain Bacteria; phylum Acidobacteriota; class Terriglobia; order Bryobacterales; family Bryobacteraceae; genus Sulfopaludibacter. The sequence goes on along the minus strand of CAVVLD010000063.1, from coordinate 50,121 downwards.
GTGGTCTTCAGCGCCCATTTCGATCACGATGGCGTGGGGCCGCTCGGCATCATGCACGGCGCCGATGATAACGGCTCCGGGACGGTGGGCGTAGTTGCGTTGGCGCATGCCTTTGCCCGCAATCCGGAGAAGCCTAAGCGTTCGATCCTGTTCGTCGTCTTTGCCGCCGAAGAGCGCGGACTGCTGGGCGCCTACTACTACGTGTCGCATCCGCTGCGGCCGCTGGCCACCACGCGCGCCGAGATCAACTTCGATATGATCGGCCGCAACGAAGCGCCGGTGAATCCCGCGGTGCCGCCAGCCGGAGATATCCGCGGACACGTCCAACGAATTGGGCCTGATCGGCACCCACTACAGCCCGGATTACCGGGAAACCGTGGAGCGCAACAACAAAATCGTGGGCCTGAACCTCACTTACAAATGGGACCACGATTCCACCCAGCAGGTGCTCTTTCGCAGCGACCAGTATCCCTTCCTGATGCACGATATTCCGGCAGTCTGGTGGTTCACGGGGTTTCATCCCGATTATCACCAGGTGACCGACACGGTAGAGAAGATCAACTTTCCGAAGATGGCGAAGATTCTGCGCCTGGCGTATTTATCGGGCTTCGAATTCGCCGACGGAGCGGAACCCGCCGCACCTTCAGGGGCGCGCGCGCAGCGTGGAGTAGGCGTCATGCTGGGTTCCACCATCGATGTGCTGTGGACCGCCCGCTATGACTATCAGCCGGGTTGGGTGCTGGAGCCGCATCGCCACAGCTTCTTCCAGATGCTCTACGTGCTCGGCGGCAAGGGCGCCTTCCAGCTCGAAGACCACACCTTTGCGCTGCGCACCGGCCTGCTGCTGCTGGTCAAGCCCGAGGTGGTGCACGGCGCCACCGCGTCCGCCGTCATAAAGACGCTGGACATCAAATTCCACGTGCGGAACCCGAAGCTGCGCACGGCGCTGCTGCGTGCTCCGAGTTGCGCCAACATGACCGATTCGCCCGTTCCCGAACTTCTGGAGCGGATCCGCTTTGAAGGCGAACACCAAAGACCGCTGTACCGCGACGTGTGCCGCGCGCTGATGGCGGAGATTCTGCTGCTTTACCTGCGTCATCACAGCGGCGTCGAAGCCAGACCCGCGGCGCCGCTCGGACGCCCGGGAACTGGTGCAGGATTCGCTGCTGCGCAGAAGTTTGGACTACATCCAGAAGAACTATGCGGGCACTCTGGGCGTCAACGATATCGCCAACGCGCTGGGTTGCTGCGACCGTTCGCTGCGGCTGCATTTCCGCAACGTCCTGGGCGTAGGGCCGCTCGAATATCTACAGCGGTACCGGGTGGCGCGCGCCAAGGAACTGATCGAGTATTCCGATTATTCGCTCAAGGAAATCGCGGTCCGCGTGGGATTCCGCAACGTGCAGCACTTCACCCGCCTTTTCGCCGTGGCCGAGGGCCAGAGTCCCGGGGCGTGGCGGCAGCGGTACCGCGAAGGGATCCGCAAGGATGTCTGCATCAATCCGCACTTCGAGAACGCCAACCGGACCCGGCAGGTCGTATCCTGAAAGAGACCATGCGCGGCGCTCTGTTCACTTTCCGTGGCTGAACCGGTACCCATTCCCTTCTTACATCCCCGTCCTGGTCAGATACTCCTGCACCTTTTCGGATTCCACCTGGGCACTCGGGATGGTCTCCGCAGCCTTCCGCAGATGCTCGAGCCCTTCGCGGATGGTGCGCGTGTCCACCGAAAGGACGAGTCCCAGAATGAAATGCGCCTGCGGGTAGCCCGGCTCCAGTCTCAGGGCCCAGCGCGCCGAACTGACCGCGTCGGCGAACTGCTTCAGCCCGAACTGCGCCGATGCCAGATTGCTGAGCAGCAGCGGAGTCGGGCTGCCCACTTCCAGCGCGCGCCTGCATTCGCGCTCGGCCTCCGCGTAGCGGCGCAGGTGGATGTGCTGAGCGGCCAGGTTGATGTACGCATCGGCGTAGTAAGGCGATAGATAGACGGCCTTCTCCAGTTCCGCGGCCGCCTTTTCGTGATCCCCGGCCTGAGAGAACTTCTGCGCAGCCATCACCGCCTGAAACGCCTTGCGGCTGGGCGGATGCTGCAACTGAGCCATCGACACCGGTCCTTCGGGCGGGCGCTCCTGTACGGGGGCGGCAATATGAACCGCGATGCCTTGCATCATCGGTCTGACGGTGATGAACTCCTGGTGCACCATATCACCGGCGGGATCCATTACTACCAGTTGATAGTCACCGTACGGCACGTGGCGCATGGTGAAGGTGCCGTCGGCCGCGAGATCCGCGGACTCCACCTTCTGGTGCCCGTGGAGTTCATAGAGTTGGAGCGTATATTCAGGCCGGACGCCGCAGTTTTCGCATTTCAGATCCACTCGCAAATCCGGCAATTCGTTATCCTGCGCCCTGACCGGCACCACGGCGCAGAGAAGCAGCCATACCGCGCCCAAATGGCGCAAAGCTTTTCCTCGCACAGCAAGACCTCCGTATTTTTTGGTGTTGGTTCTCAGGCGGGGAGAAGCCGTGCGCGGGCGCAATACACCCGCGCGGGTTTCGAAAGCAGAAAGGGCGTAGCCCTTAATTAATTGGTCTGTTCTTCGCGGTTCAAATCTTCAGACAGGATGATAGCCTCGGCCAGTTCCTTCATGGGGCGACGGAGCCGGCGGCTTTGGTTGCGCAGGCGGAGATAGGCTTCTTCTTCGGTGATGCCATGGCGCTGCTGCAGAATTCCTTTGGCCCGCTCCACCAGCTTGCGCGTTTGCAGTTCCCGCTTCATCTCCTGGGTCTCTTCCAGAAGACGGGCGTTTTCTTCAGTCAACAGCGATTTCGAAATCGTGACGCCCAACTGCTCCCCGATAAACACCAGGATGCCGGTCTCTTCCGTGCTGTGTTCGTGCGGCTCGCGATGGTGAACGTTGACCACCCCGATCAGTTCGCCGCCGCTCACCAGCGGCACCGAAAGGAACGCCTGGTAGGTATCTTCGATCAGTCCCTGGAAGCGCTTGAAGCGGGCATCCTGGGCGGCGTTGGAGCTCAATGCCACCACGGATTTGTGCTCCGCGACCCAGCCCGTCACGCCTTCGCCGACTTTCATGCGCAGCATACCCAGGTCCGTAACGTGCGGCACCTGCGAAGCGCGCAAAACAACTTCATTGGATTCATGGTCGATCAGGTAGACCAGGCACGCATCGCAACCGGTTGCCTGTACGGTCAGGCCGATCACCTCACCCAGCATCTCGTCCAGCGACAAATCCGAGCTGACGATGCTGCTGATCCGGTGGAAGATCGATACGGATTCGGAAGAAGCCATCGTAGCAGTCCCCATGTATTCAACCTACCGTTCTGCCGAAGTACAGTCCAATTGAAAATTTCTATGTAGGTCATTATTACCGGATGGTGACGGGTGGCGCGGTTACAGCGCCGGTTTGGCTGCGGCCAGGGACTTTTCGTGCGCGCGCAGGTGGGCCAGGGTTTCCGCGGGCGAGCCGGATTCCAGGCTGCCGACGGTCTTGGAGATCGCGTCCCGGGCGGCGGCATTGTTAATGGTGGCCTGCGCCGTGGGGTCGGCCCGGCGCGCCGGTTGGAGGGATTGGGCCCACTGCTGCAACGCGGCGATCAGATCGGCAGGCGGGGTGGATGCCGCCTGAGCCTTTTCGATCCGGGCGATCAGCTCGCGGATGGTCGCGAGTATAAAGCGGCGGCGTTCTATCATTTGGCTGACCTTCTCCGGGACGCCGGCGGAACTTCCGTCGGCGAAGAGGGCGGCCTGCAATTTGACGTAGTCGGGAACGGCCCCCACGGTCATGTTGGTCACCTGGATTCGCTTTTCAGCGCCGGGCGCGATCAGGTCGGCCGCGGCTTGATCCTGCCAGAGGGAATAGTAGCTGCCGGGATAGTTCACCAGTTCGATCAGAAACGCGGTGACCGGCTGGGTGCCGGTATTCTTAACCCGGAAAATGGACCCGCCGGGGATAGGCTCGGTGTGCAGCACGGGCAGCGGCTGGGCAGCCGGGCCGGCTTGTGCCAGAAACAGTGCGGCGGTGAGGATTTTCAGCGTCATAGAGTGCCATTATCCTCCTTCTGCCGCAAGCGGTACACTAGTCCAATCATGCGATCCACCCTTGTTCTTGGCATTGCCCTGTGCGCCTGCCTGCCCGCCCAGGTCCGATTCTCGCGCGACCAGATCAGCATCGATGTGGACAAGAAGCCGTTCACTACTTTCCATTACGGCGGGGATTACGGACGCCCGTTTCTGGCCCCCTTGCGGAGCGCGTCCGGTAAGATCGTGACGCGCCACTACCCCATGGAGGAGGTGGCCGGCGAGAGCCACGACCACGTACATCACACGGGCCTGTGGTTCTCCTACGACGACGTCAACGGCACCAAGTTCTGGGAGAACGATCCGTCGTACACCAAGCCGCACATCGGGCGCATCGTGGTACGCAACGCGCAGTACAAAGATGGCGACCGCTCGGGCACGCTTACCGCCACCATGGAGTGGCGCGACCCGTCGGGTAAAACCCTCGTGGTAGAGGATCGTAACATGATCTTCTACTCGGACCCGAAACTGCGCACCATCGATTTCGACATCACGCTGACCGCGGCCGAGGATCTGACGTTCGGCGATACCAAGGAAGGAGCTTTCGCTATCCGCCTGGCCGATGCCTTCACCGAAAAGAAGGGCGGCCGGATGGTGGACGCGGATGGCCGCGCCACCATGGCCAACGTCTGGGGCAAACGGTCGAACTGGGTGGACTACACCGCCGAACTGGAAGGCGAGCGGCTGGGGGTGGCCATCTTCGACCATCCCCAGAATCCGCGCCACCCTACCTACTGGCACGCCCGCGATTACGGCCTGTTCGCGCTGAATCCGTTCGGCCGGAATGCCTTCGACCCCAAACAGGAAGAGAGCCAGTGGAAGCTGCCGAAGGGCCAGAAACTGCATTTCCGGTGGCGCGTGACGATCCATCCGGGCGACGCCGAAACGGGCCACGTGGCGGACCTGTACAAGCAATACGTAGCGGGACAATAGGTGCGCGGCGGACAGGCCTGGAGGCCTGTCCTACCTTGACGCGTAGGAGCTGAGGACCTTCATGTAATTGGCGCGTTCGAAGGCCCGGGCTGCGGCACGGAGTTGCGGCTCATGCTGCCCTGCATCTGGCGGATGGAATCGTATTCGTGCTCGCCCATCCAGATGAGCAGTTCGGTACGACAGGGTATCGAGGATAGCTGATGCCGCGCTTGAGTAGGGCGGAGGTCATCATGGCGACTTTGGCGCCGGCCATCATGGCTTTGACCACGTCGGTGGCGGTGTGGACGCCGCCGGTGAGGGCGAGGTCGGCCTTCACGTTGCCGTAGAGCACGGCGATCCAGTGCAGGCGCAGCAGCAGTTCGTGCGAGTTGCTCAGGATCAGGTTGGGCACCACTTCCAGCGCTTCCAGGTCGTAGTCGGGCTGGTAGAAGCGATTGAAGAGCACCAGGCCGTCGGCGCCCGCGGCGTCGAGCTTCTGCGCCATGTTGCGCCATGGAGCTGAAGTAGGGGCCGAGTCTTCACGGCGACCGGGATCTTCACTTCGGCTTTTGACCGCGGCGACAGGTCGACGTACTTCTGCTCGACCTGCTCGCCGGTGATATCGGGGTCCACCGGGATGTAGTAGATGTTCAGTTCCAGCGCGTCGGCGCCGGCCTGCTGCATCTGTTTGGCGTACTGGATCCAGCCGCCCTTGGTGGTGCCGTTGAGGCTGGCGATGATGGGAATCTTCACCGCCTGCTTGCACTTGGCGATGTGCGCCAGGTAGGCATCCGGCCCCATCACCTTGTACAGCAGATCGGGGAAGTGGCTGGTGGCCTCGGCGGAGACGTCGGCCGATTCGGTGATGAAGCGGTCGAGCTCGTCGGTCTCCTGTTCGATCTGCTCTTCGAACAGGGATTGCAGCACCACGGCCGCGGCTCCGGCGTCTTCGAGACGCCGGATATTGCCGACGTCCTGGCACATGGGCGAGGACGAAGCCACCAGGGGATTCTTGAGCTTCAGCCCCAGGTAAGTCGTGGAAAGGTCGATAGTCTTGGAAAGGTCGATCATTTTTTCACCTCCGCGCCGTTGGCGGGTTCGTGAGCCATGTAGTCATACAGCTTCCAGCGGCTCGCCACATCTTCCTGCGCCAGGTCCAGGAGCCGCTTGGCCTCTTCGGGATTGCTCTTGACCAGCATGGTGTAGCGGGTCTCGTTGTAGATGTAGTCCTTGACGCCGATGGAGGGTGCGCGCGAATCGAGCTGGAAGGGATTCTTGTTCTGCGCCACCAGGTCCGGGTTGTAGCGGAACAGCGGCCAGTAGCCGGAATTCACGGCGGCCTTCTGCTGGTCCATGCCGTAGGCCAGGTCGTAGCCGTGGGCGATGCAATGGCTGTAAGCGATGATGAGGGACGGTCCGTTGAAGGCTTCGGCTTCGTGGAATGCCTTGACGGTCTGCATATCGCCGGCGCCCATGGCGATGCGCGCCACGTAGACGCTGCCGTAGCTCATCGCCATCATGGCCAGGTCCTTCTTGCCCACCGGTTTGCCGCCGGCGGCGAACTTGGCCACCGCGCCGCGCGGCGTGGCTTTGGAGGCCTGGCCGCCGGTGTTGGAGTAGACTTCGGTATCCAGCACCAGGACGTTGACGTTGCGGCCGGAGGCCAGGACGTGATCCAGCCCGCCGTAGCCGATGTCGTAGGCCCAACCATCGCCGCCGACGATCCAGACGCTCTTTTTGACCAGCGAGTCGGCGATGCTGAGAAGGTCGCGGGCTTCGGGGCTATCGATGGCGGCGAGCTTGGCTTTGAGCAGTCTTGACGCGCTCGCGCTGGGCGAAGATGCCCTGCTCGGTTTTCTGATCGGCGTGGATGATGGCCTGCGCCAGGTCCTCGCCGATAGCTGAAGCCGAGCCGCCAGACCAGTTCGCGGGCGTATTCGTTCTGCTTATCCACGGCCAGGCGCATGCCCAGGCCGAACTCGGCGTTGTCTTCGAACAGCGAGTTGGACCAGGCCGGGCCGCGGCCATCCTCATTGGTGCAGTAGGGCGTGGTGGGCAGGTTGCCGCCGTAGATGGAGGAACAGCCGGTGGCATTGGCGATCATCATGCGGTCGCCGAACAGCTGGGTCATCAGTTTGATGTAGGGCGTTTCGCCGCAGCCGGAGCAGGCGCCGGAGAACTCGAACAGCGGCTGGAGCAACTGCACGTCCTTCACCTGGTTCAGCGAGAGCACGGTGCGCTCGGTCTCGGGAATCTTCAGGAAGAAGTCCCAGTTGGCGGCTTCGCTTTCGCGGAGGGGCGGCTGGGCCACCATGTTGATGGCGCGGTGCTTGACTTCGCTCTTGCTCTTGGCGGGGCAGACCTGCACGCACAGGGTGCAGCCGGTGCAATCTTCGGGCGCCACCTGCAGGGTGTACTTGCGCTCCTTCATATCCTTCCAGCGGGCCGGAACGGACTTGAAGGTGGCGGGCGCGCCGGCGAGGGCCGGCTCGTCGTAGACCTTGGCGCGGATCACGCCGTGGGGGCAGACCAGCACGCACTTGCCGCACTGGATGCAGAGCTCCTGGTCCCACACGGGAATTTCGAGGGCGATGTTGCGCTTCTCCCACTGGGCGGTGCCGGTGGGGAAGGTGCCGTCGATGGGCATGGCGCTGACCGGCAGATCGTCGCCTTCGCCGGCGATGATTTTGGCCGTGACCTTCTGGACGAATCCGGGGGCGGCGGCGGGCACGGAGGGGCGCAAATCGAAGGTGGAAGTGACTTGCGCGGGCGTCTTGACTTCATGCAGATGGCTGAGGGCGGCATCGACGGCGGCGTAGTTCTTCTGCACCACGGATTCGCCGCGTTTGCCGTAGGTCTTCTTGATGGTGTTCTTGATGGCTTCGATGGCCTCTTCGCGCGGCAGCACGCCGCTGATGGCGAAGAAGCAGGTCTGCATGATGGTGTTGATGCGGCCGCCCATGCCGGTTTCGCGGGCCACTTCGTAGCCATCGATGACGTAGAACTTCAGCTTCTTTTCGATGATCTGGCGTTGCACCAGGCGGGGCAGGTGGTCCCAAACTTCGTCGGCGCCGAAGGTGCTGTTGAGCAGGAAGGTGGCGCCGGGCTCGGCGTACTTCAGCATGTCGATGCGTTCGAGGAAGGAGAACTGGTGGCAGGCCACGAAATTGGCCTTGCTGATGAGGTAGCTGGAGTGGATGGGCTGGGGTCCGAAGCGCAGGTGCGAGGTGGTGATGGCGCCGGACTTCTTGGAGTCGTAGACGAAATAGCCCTGGGCGAAGTTGGGGGTCTCTTCGCCGATGATCTTGATGGAGTTCTTGTTGGCGCCCACGGTGCCATCGGCGCCCAGGCCGAAGAACATGGCGCGGACGGTGCCGGGCTCTTCGGTGGAGCACTCGGGATCGTACGCCAGGCTGGTATGGGTGACGTCGTCATTGATGCCGATGGTGAAGTGGTTCTTGGGCGACGGCTTGAGCAGTTCGTCGAACACGCCCTTCACCATGGCCGGGGTGAATTCCTTGGAGGACAGGCCGTAGCGTCCGCCGATCACCCTTTTGCTGACGCCCATTTCGCACAGCGCGGTGACCACATCGCAGTACAGCGGTTCGCCGGTGGCGCCGGGTTCCTTGGTGCGGTCGAGGACGGCGATGGATTTCACCGATTCGGGCAGGGCAGCGACAAAGGTCTCCACCGCGAAGGGCCGGAACAGGCGAACCTTCAGCAGGCCCACCTTCTCGCCGGCGGCGCATTGAGCGCTTCCACGGCTTCATGCGCCACTTCGGCGCCCGAGCCCATCATAATAATGACGCGTTCGGCATCCGGCGGCGCCCACGTAATCGAACAGGCGATACTGGCGGCCGACCAGTTTGGCGAACTTGTCCATGGCGTTCTGCACGATGGTGGGAGTGGCCAGGTAGTAGGAGTTGCAGGCTTCGCGCGCCTGGAAATAGACATCGGGATTCTGCGCCGTGCCGCGGAGTTGCGGGCGGTCCGGCGAAAGGGCGCGGGCGCGGTGGGCTTGCACCATCTCGTCGGTCGATCATGGCGCGCAGGTCGTCCGGAGTGAGTTGCTCGACCTTGGCGACTTCGTGCGAGGTGCGGAATCCGTCAAAGAAGTGGACGAAGGGGATGCGCGATTCCAGGCTGGCTGCCTGCGCAATCAGCGCCATATCCATGACTTCCTGCACCGAATTGGACGACAAGCATGCCGAAGCCGGTGGCGCGCGCGGCCATGACATCGGAATGATCGCCGAAGATCGAAAGGGCATGCGTGGCGAGGGCGCGGGCGGCGATGTGGAATACCGTGCTGGTGAGTTCCCCGGCGATCTTGAACATGTTGGGGATCATGAGCAGCAGGCCCTGGGAGGCCGTGAAGGTTGTGGCCAGCGCCCCGCCCTGCAACGCGCCGTGAAGAGCTCCGGCCGCTCCGCCTTCGCTTTGCATCTCGACGACCGTCGGCACGGTGCCCCAGATGTTGGCCTTGCCTTCGGCGGACCACTGGTCCGCCCATTCGCCCATGTTGGATGAAGGTGTAATGGGATATATAGCGATGACTTCGTTGATCTGATGCGCTACGTATGCGGCGGCCTCGTTACCGTCGATGGTGACAGTTGGCCTGGTGGTGGTGGTTGGACTACTCAATGCGCCCCTCCTTACTAGTATGGGATTCACTTCCTTAAACCATATTATAAGACCCTGTTGTCGTAAAAATCCACAAGTATTTTGGACGGTAAAATCTTAAAGCGGGGTTAGGGGCGTGGGGGCCGGGGGATTCACCACGGAGTCACGGAAGACACGGAGGAAGCACGGAGGGGGGATTGGGGCGGAGAATTCATCGCGGAGTCGCTGAGGCGCGGAGGAAGACGCGGAGAAAAGGCGGATTTCGATCAGCGGTCTGCTCTCGCAAAACCGACGGCACCTGAGGATTTCAACGTCAGGGCTGGTCGATTTCGGATGCGTTCAACTCGGCGATGTCCTCCTGGAGTTTTTGGCGTTTTTGTTTGTTGAGGCGCACGAAGGCGACGGCCCAGGCGGCGAGGAGGAGAAAGAAGGGCAGAGCGTTGGCGAGGAGCCGGGGAGTCTTCCACGAGTGGATGACGACCGGGACGAAGATCAGGGCGATGCCCAGGAAGCAGAAGGTCAAGCCGCTCCTGCGCCAGATGTGCCGGCCATAGTCGCGCTGCTTTTCGAGCTCGGCCCGGTAGAAGGCACGGCAGGTGCTCAGGTTGGCATCGGGGGCCAGGCCGCCGGGGCGAACCCAGCGGTAGGTATGGGCGGCGAAGTACAGGCTCCAGAGGCTGAGCACGGCCCAGCCGAGGCGCGGCAGGGTCTCGCGGGCCGTATAGCAAGCGGCCGCAAAGCAGATACAAAGGATCGCCCCGAGGGCAATCGAGAGAGTGGCGGAGAAGCGGGCCTGGGCGTGGCGCTGGCGAGCTTTGTAGCGCAGTAAGTCGGGCGACATGCGGAATGGCTCGGTGGGTTGATTTTGCCAGGCGTCTCGGGGATCGTTCATGGGAACCTCACTTCGCCGAACCAGCGGCGAAGAATGGCCTTGATGCGGTGCACTTTCATGGCGACATTGGCCGGCGAGAGTCCGGTAATTTCGCCGATGGCAACCGCATCCAGATCCTCCAGGTAAGAGACGATGATCTGGCGGTCGAGTGGTTTCAGGCGCTGGATCAGGGCGGAGAGGCGCTGGAGGGCTTCGGCCTGGGAGGCGGCGAGTTCGGCACGATCGTCTCCGGCTACGGTTTCGATGTTTTCGATACTCACCAGCCGGTTGCGGACGCGGCTCTGACGGATCACATGCCTGGTGGACACGTTGTGGGCGATGCGGTAAACCCAGGTGCGGAGGGAGCAGCGTCCATCGAAGCGGGCGAAACTGGTCCAGAGCTGGAGATGGATTTCCTGGAGGAGGTCGCGGCGGATCTCGGGATCGAGCTCATAGGCACGGGCAAGGCGGTCGAGCGCCGCGCCGTGGGCGGCGGCCGCCTGGGCGTACAGCGAATCCTGGCTGGTGTCCGGCTCCGAGATGGCGGCGCTCCCTTCCACATCAGGGTAGTTGCCGCGGGCTCGGATTTCTAACAGGAATTTGTTGCGCGGGCGGCTACTGTTTCGGGGAGTAGTATCCGGCGCGCGCGTGGATCATCAGGGGTGGCGTCCCTTTGGGAACCAGGAGATGGACCTTGATCTTGCGGTATTTGCCATCCGCCGGAGCGGGGGGTGGGTAGTAGCCGAGCACGTATTGATTGTGCAGCGCAATGCCGATTTTGCTCATGGCATCGCGCAGGCCTGCCATGCTGGTGACTTCGAAGGTCGCGCCTCCGGTGCGGTCGGTGATCTGCGACAGCAGCGCGGGGCCCAACTCCTCCTCGCGCGACTGCGGATTTTCGTACAGACCCACGGCGAAGATCATGGTGTCGGATTCCTCCAGCATGCGGGTCAACGCGCGGAGGGAGTAGCGGCTGTTATTATCGCCGCCATCGGAGACAACCACCAGAGCCTTACGCGGAGAGTGCGATTTCTTCAGCTCCCGGACGCCCATGTAGATCCCGTCGATCAACGACGTCGTGCCATCCGGATGAGTAAATACGAGGGCGTTCTGCAAACCGTCGAAGTCGGACGTCAGGGGCCATTTCAGCTCGGCCCGATCGGCTACGGTCACCAGGAAACTCCGGTCATCGGGATTGAGCTGGCGGTAGAGTTCGCGGGGTGCTTCCCGCGACGTTTTGAACTTCTGGGCCATGCTGGAGCTGCAATCGAAGATCAGACCGACGGTGATGCGCTGGTCCTGACTGCTGAACGAAGCGATGGGCATTTGTCGCGATCCGTCGTAGACCTGGAAATTCTCAGGTCGCAGGCCCGTGACGCTGCGCCCAAGCATGTCGGTGACAGAGACGGGAACCAGGGCAAGGTTGACGTCAACGCGGATATTGGCGGCGTTGGAGTGAGTGCGAGTCAGGGAGGCAAGCGGTCCGCCGTCGTCATCGGCGGCGCGGAGTGAGAACAGAGTGACAGTGAGGAAGCAGGCTGCGATCAACTTTGACATTCGTGGCGGCTCCAGTCGAAGTGGTGCACTGCGGAATTATCAGGTTTCGTGCCTTTGTTATGTGAAACCCGGTCGATAGTGGGAAAGTACCAGGCGCGTGTTCGCTCGAGGCTGCAATTTGTATCGGCACAGTCGTGCGCAGAATCGCCGGGTGTCAAATTTGCGTAGTTGGCGGCGCACGGTACATCCTTCCGGGCTGTTCGGCTGCCATTACGGTGCGGGCAGGACGCGGCGCTTCTCCCGGCACGGCCGAGTGTGAATTCTCTCTGCCCGTTGTGAGCATTCGATCCTGTGCCGGGCGGTCACGGTTAATACAGTTACCATGTCCGCGGACCGAGTCTTGTAACAATGAAACCAGATTCGTTAGCCTGAAGGCGGAGTGACCCTAATATGAAACTCGAAACCCTAAATGACTTATACCTGGCGGAGCTGAAGGACTTATACAGCGCAGAAGATCAGATCGTCAGCGCGCTGCCGAAGATCATCGGTAAGGTACACTCGCCGGGCCTTCGCCAGGCGCTGGAAAAACATCTGGAAGAGACCAGGGGACACGTAGCGCGGCTGGAGCAGGTGTTCGAAATGTCGGGGCAGCCGGCGAAAAAACAAAAGTGCAAAGGTATGGAGGGATTGCTTGAGGAAGGGGACGAATTAATCGGGAAGGATGCCACACCGGCAGTGCGCGATGCGGCCATTGTTGCCGCCTGCCAGCGTGTGGAGCACTATGAGATCGCGGCATACGGCACCGTTCGTACTTATGCCGACCAACTGGGGCTGAATCGCGCCTCCACGATGCTACAGGAAACACTGGATGAAGAATCGGCGGCGGATCAGAAGCTGACTTCGCTGGCCAAGCAGGGCATTAACACGCAGGCGACACGCACGGCCTGAATGAGGTTAATTAACGCCTGACGCGCGCGGCTCCGGGCGGAGCCGCGCGCGTCAGGCAAGCAAGCGGGTATCTACTAAAAGTCGAAGCGCAATGCCGCTTGCAGGAGGCGCGGGTTGTTGACCACTCCGCTGATTTTGCCGAACGTGGCCGGGCTTGAAATTGACAAGCTGGGATTTCCAAAGTCCACGTTGTTGAAGAGGTTGTAGGCTTCGGCGCGGAAGGCCACCTTCTTGGTTTCGGTGATGGCGAAAGATTTGACCAGGGAGGCATCCACGTTGAAGAACCGCGGTCCGCGGAAGGTGTTGCGCCCCGCGTTTCCGTAGTCTCCGGCAATTGGGTAGGTGAAGTTATTGATGAGCGACGGATCGATGAAATAGACGCCATCGCCGCGCCGCATCAGATTTCCGATGTTGCGGCTGCCGGTGTAGTTATCCCACGAAGCTACGCCCCAGGACAGAGCCGTGTACCGGCCCGAACTGGCGGTCATGACGCCGCCGCTTTCCCAGATGGCCAACCCGCCGACGTCCCAACCGCCGATGAGCGCGTCGGCCCACTTCGGCATGTTGCCGCCGAACGCGTGTCCGCGGCCGATGGGCAATGTGTACAGGCCTTGCAGGTTGAAGACCTGCGGGCGGTCGAAGTCCGAGCGGCCCTTGTTCAGCCCGAGGTTATAGTTGTCCATCACGTCCGTGAAGCCGTTGCCTTCCGCGGAAATGTTGTCCAGGCTCTTGCTGAAGGTATAGTTCGCGAAGATCCGGTACGACTTGGTCTGATGCCGCAAGCTGAACTGGAAGGAGTTGTAAGTGGCGCTACCGGAGTTGGTGCCGTAGATCAATTGCAGGAACTGCGGATAGTTGCGGAGGAAGTACTGCGAGACGCCCGCGGCCTGGTACTTGGCCTGGACATTCGCCGACTGCTCCACGTTGTTTACGGCGTTGTTGTATTGGCCGGTTTGCAGGTTGCTGGCGGCAAGTGTGGAGACCGCGCTGCTGGTGCTGCCCATCATCTTGACGAAGACGTTGTTCGGGGAAACGTTGGCCAGCGTTCCCGCGTTGTAATTGCTGGCGAGCTCATTGAAAGCCGCGAGCGCCGTGGAATTGGGATGGATCTGGTCGATGTCCTGATTCATGAACATCTTGGTGCTGTGATTGGCCACATATCCGGCTTGGATCACAGTATCTTTGAAGATCTGACGTTGGATGTTGAGGCTCCACATCTGCACGTATCCGGTGCGCAGGTTGGGATTGAACGCCACCACTGAAGTGCTGCGGGTGGCCGGCAGGGTGAGGACGGGCGCCGCCGGTTGCGCGGGAGTCACAAGGCCGTCCGCAATACGCAGGTCGCTTCCGGGATTCTGGTTCGGGTACGTCGTCACGCTTTGGGAGAAGCCGGGAGTGTTGCCGTCCACCAGACTGGTAGTCGCGCCGATGATGCGGTCGTAGAACAGGCCGTAATTGACGCGCACCGCGGTCCTGCCGTCGCCCTTGGGATCCCAGGCCAGACCCACGCGTGGGGCGAAGTTGTTCCAGTCATTGTTGTACCACTGGCCGCCCTTCTGTAAGGTCAGGTTGTCGATCTGGCTCACGGTGTTCAGTTTTGCCGCCTGGTCGAGCGTGCCCTGGAATCCGCTGGTTTCCGACGGCACGCCGCTGAAGTCCCAACGCAAGCCCAGGTTCAGGGTCAGGCTGGGCGACAGCTTCCAGTCGTCCTGCACAAAGAGCCCGTACTCGTGAAATACGAAATTGCGGACGCGGGGCGTACCCGGCGCCTGCCAGGTATTCAGGTCGCTGTAAAAGGTCTGAACCACCGACCCCACGCGTCCCAGCAGGTTGTTGTAGAGTCCCTGGAAGATGGTGAGCTGGGTGGAGTTCAACCCCGCGGGCTGCACGGCGGGAGGCGTGTTGCCGGTAGCCGTGGAACTGAGGCTGGCGTTCGGATAGATGCCCGCGTCGTTGTATCCCCACTGGGTGGTAAAGCGGAAATTGCCGCCCACCTTAATGGTGTGGTTGCCGTGAATCTTGGTCAGGTTGTCGGTGTACTCGTTGACCGGGGAATTGCGCCCTTGGGCGAATGCGTTATAGATGGGCATGGTCCACTGGTTGAACGTATACATGGGGCCGGCTACGCGGGCGGGCGAACGAAGTCCGTGGTAGCGCTCTGGTGCCCGTAGCGGAACTGGTTCACCGTGGATGCATCGATGGTCCAATCCCAGCCGCCGGCCACGCCCCAGCGTCTTCCGCCCTGCGTGCCTTGCGGCTGCTCCGGGGAAATAGGCATCGGCGCTGTTGGTGGTGTCGATGCCGGAGTTGCGCTGCCACGACACGCGCGCGAAGATGTGCTGGTTGTCCTTCAGGTTGTAGTCGGCCTTGATGGTGAACTGATCTTCCAGCGTGTTGGCCGGGTTGTTGAAGCGGTAGCCGGCGTAATTCAGACCGTCGCCCACGTCGTTGTTGTTCGACGAGGGGTAATACTTGAGCAGTGAGGCGATGGTTGGATCGATGCCGCGGTGCCGCGGGTCGGCGTTCAGGACGTTGAACTGGTTGGTGACGCCGCCGCTGGTCCACTGGAAGATACCCTGTTTGGCCAGATCCGTGGGAACGGTACGGTTGCGCGAAACCTGCTGGTGCGTGCGCCGTCCCTGGAAGTTGCCGAAGATGAACAGCTTGTTGTGCTTGATGGGGCCGCCGAGGCTGCCGCCGAACATGTTCTGAATGAACATGGGCTTGGCGACGCCGCTCTTGTTGCTGAAAAAGTCGTTGGCGTTCAAAGCGGTGTTGCGGAGATATTCGAAAATGCCGCCGTGGTAAGAGTTCGTGCCCGAGCGGGTGATCAGTTCGATCTGGCCGCCGGCGTTGCGGCCGTATTCGGCCTTGCCGCCCTCGGTGACCACGCGGAATTCTTCCACCGAGTCGGTATTGTTGGCGGTCATCGCCAAGCCCAGGCGCGGCGCCACGGCATCGTTGATGTCGATGCCATCGAGGGTATTGTTATTGCTGCCCTGGCGCATCCCGTTGATGTGCGAGTAGCTGTAGTCGGCGCCTGCGTTGGAGCCGTTCTGCGAGATGGCCACGCCCGGTTGAAAATAGGTCAAGGCGATCGGCTGACGGGCGAGTTGCGGCAGATTATTGATTTCGTTGATGGTCACAGCCGCTGAAACCTGCGCGTCGGCGGTAGTCACCGCCACGGCGTTGGCGGCCACTTCCACCACTTCCGTCATTTGGCCGACATCGAGGGTCACGTCCTGGGTCTTGTTGTCCGAGACCGCCAGTTCGATTCCCGTCACTACAGATTTTGAGAATCCCGACGCTTCCACGTTCAGCGTGTAAACACCGGAACGCAACGCCGGCAGCACGTAGATACCGCTGCTGTTCGTCGTGGCATCGCTGGATTCCCTGGTGGCGTCATTCACGGCGACGACTTTGGCATTCGGCACAATGGCTCCGGATGCGTCATGGATCGTGCCTTGCAGGCGCGCCGTCTGGGTCTGTCCGAAGCAGAGACCCGCGAGGAGAACAACTGTCCCCAGCAGCAACAGTTTGCTGCAGAAACCGCTTTTCATCTTTGTTTCACTCCAAAGTGAGACTTTTGGAACACCCTAACCCGGGTCGAGACGGATTCACCGGCCCGCCGTGTAGAATTGGGAGTATTTTATCCTAATAGAGTCCAGATTTACAACACAATTTAGGACCGGTAACTCTATTTTGTAATTTTGGGCGAAGCTAACGTCGCGAGACACGAATAGCTTCGACACGAACGGAGTGCCTGAGGCGAGTATGGCACAAATGACATTGGGATTACAAGGTAAAAGAGTCTGATTAGCGGAAAAGTGACAGGCCAGGAGGCCTGTCTTACTGGAACGGGACTGCGTTTGACGGCGTAATCGATGGCGGCCTGGGGAACGCTGAAATGAGTCATGGCGGTATTTCCCATGTAGCCCAAGTCTTTGATGCCGGTGGGGCTGGTGTAATAGGCGTCGGCCACCATCTTGCGCGCCCAGGTGAAAAAGTCGATTCCCGGCGCCAGCGACGGGTCCTGCCGCAGGTTTTCACGGTAGGCGATCAGGTCCAGCATGGCGGTCTGTTGGGAGGGGTCGGCGGCGAGGAAGGTCCGGCCGGCGTAGCGATGCTTCATGGCCTCATCGAGCCAGGCGAGTCCGCCGGTGTAGATCAACTTCATCTCGTCACTGGCCGAGCAGAGAAAATCGATAAAATCCGCCGCGCCGGCGGACAGGGCGCCTGGCGAATGTTCGTCGGCGGGAATAATCAAATCGCTGAGGCGCTGGAGCGTGGCGTATTCGTGGGCGGTGAGACTTTTGGGCGTGTAATGGCCGTTCTGGGGCGCCAGGGCCTGATGGACGTGCTGGACGTCCTGCGCGGCGAGGACGTATTCGCCGGCGGCGCCGAGCGTCAAAGAGGTACCGATGTGGCGGAGCAGGTCCCGCCGGGAGAATTCAGACATTGCCTTTCCTCATTTCCTCGGCCAGGTATTCGGATGCGCGCCAGGCGAACGCCACGATGCTGAGCGTCACGTTCTTATCGGGCTGGCTGACGAAGGGCGCGGCGTCGCAGACGAACAGGTTCTTGACTTCGTGGGCCTGGCAGTATTTGTTGAGCACGGAAGTGTTGGGGTCGTTGCCCATCTTCACGGTGCCGGCTTCGTGAATGATGGTGCCGGGGGTGGAGATGCCGGCGGTTTTGGGATCGGGCCGCTCCGCCCAGGACGCGGCCGCCCATGGTTTCGATGATGGCGGTGAAGGTTTCGTGCATGTGGCGCACCTGGTTGATTTCGGCGTCGCTCCAGCGGGAGTGGAAGCGGAGGACGGGAATGCCCCAGGCGTCCACGCGCAGCGGATCGATCTCGCACTAGGTGTCCTCGTTGGGGATCATTTCGCCGCGTCCGGCGAAGCCGACGGTGGCGCCGTACTGTTCGCGGATGGAATCCTTGAGCTTCTTGCCGTAGCCTTCGATGGCGCGCGCACTCGCCGTGGAAGCTGCCGATCATGGGCATGCCGAAGCCGCCGCCGATTTCGATGTGGTAGCCGCGCGGGAAGTCCTTCTTCTTATCGCCCAGCAGCCACCAGGGCACGTAGACGTGCATGCCGCCGATGCCGTCGCTATTGTGCCGCGGCAGGTTGAGCAGGGCGGGGACGGTGCCGCTGAGGCTGTAGCCGACCGAGTCGGTAAGATTGCGGCCGACCTGGCCCGAGGAGTTGGCGATACCGGCGGGAAAGCGCGTGGATTTGGAATTCAGCAGCAGGCGCGCGGATTCGCAGGCGCTGGCGGCCACGACTACGGCGCGGCAGCGGATCTGCTTTTCGGTGCGGGTGGCCTTATCGACATAGGACACGGCGGTCACCTTGCCGGCGCTGTCGGTGATCAGTTCGCGCGCCATGGCGCCGGTGATCAGGGTGAGCTTGCCGGTCTTCATCGCGGGGAAGATCATGGCCTGGCTGGACGAGAATGCGGAGGCGGTAATGCAGCCGCGTCCGCACTGTCCGCAGTAGTGGCAGGCCGCGCGCCCGTTGATGGACTTGGTGAGCATGGCCATGCGCGAAGGGATGCACGGGATGTTCAATTTGCCGCAGGACTTCTGGATCAGCACCTCGTGCACGCGCGGGGGGATGGAAGGCAGGAAGTTGCCGTCGGGCGCGGTGCGCAATCCTTCTTTGGTGCCGGTGACGCCGATGAAGCCTTCGGCCTTGTCGTACCAGGGCGACATCTCCTCGTAGGTGACCGGCCAGGGCTCGCTCGAGGCCGTCTGTCGGGCTTGAAATCGTAATCGGAGAAGCGCAGGGAGATGCGGCCGTAGTGATTGGTGCGTCCGCCCACGATGCGCGAGCGGAACCAGCGCCATTCCTGGCCGGGGGCGACGGTGTACGGCTCGTCGGGAATGTCCCAATAGCCCATCGGGCGCGGCGAAGTAGCCCCACTGCTGGCGTCCGAAATAGAGTTCGGAGTGCGCGCCGGCGCCGCGGTGATCCACCTGGTAGGGCCAGACGTGCTCCCGGAAATCCTTCTCGGGGTGGAGCATGGGTCCAGCTTCGAGGAGGGCCACCTGGAGGCCCTTGTCGGTCAGGACCTTGACGGCGGTGCCGCCGCCGGCCCCGGAGCCGACCACTACTACATCAAAGACTTGTGGCGATTTTGTGATTTGCATCCCAGTGTGCCTGATTCATGATACTCCGCCGACGGGGTGAGATATCCCCTACAGAGGGTAGAGACCGCCGCCGCTGCCGCCGCATCGAATACGTGGAACGGAAAAAGAGATTCCGAGGAGAATCAAGACCATGAAGAAATCACTCATCCTGACGGGAGCGGTAGCTCTCTTTAGCATCATCGCCAGTGCCAAGTCGTACGATATCGCGCTATCCAACCCGACATATGCCGGAAACGTACAACTGAAGGCTGGCGAGTACAACATGAAGGTAAAGGGCAATACCGCCACGTTTACCAGCCAGGACACATTCAAGACTTTCACTGCGCCAGTGAAGATTGAACAGGCACCTTCAAAATTCAGTCAGACCGCGGTTGACACGAGCAAGCAGGATGGGACGGACCACATCCAGCGGATCCAGTTGGGCGGATCTTCCACCCAGCTCGATTTCGGCGAGTAATCCACCCCGGAAACCTCAACTATGAGCGGTGCTGCGCGCACCGCTCACTTTTTGCCATAGAAGTAGTAATCGGCCTGGTATTCGATGGCGATTTCCGCGTTGGTGTGCCCTTTGTCGCAGCCTTCTTCCGAAGAGACCGGGGCTGCGCCGCCGACAGTGTTCAGATCGCTGGATGTAGGTGACGTTGGAGAGTACCCCGGTGCCGGCATGGCTTTTGGCTTTGAGCAGAAGCCATGCAACGGCGCCGGGACGCGGTGCGGTGGCCTGCTGTTCAAGCTGTCCGACTCACTTTACTGCCATCGGTAGCCTCCCAGGTGGGACCTTTGTAGTGACGGCCAATGCGATTGCCGCGGGCATCGAAAAGATCGGCTTGAGGCCGTTCCAGGGTCCATGCGAATTTTCCCTCCTTGACGCCGCAGGAATAAATCTGCCGGCCATTTCCGACAGCTTTCAGCAATAGGGTTTCGGACGGCGGAGGCTTCAGGTTTTTGGGAACCTGGGTCTGGGCCAGGGCGGTTGCGGCTGCGAGAAAAAACAAAACGGCCTGAGTCATGGGGCGGGTATCACCATTATAAAAGGGGACAGACGCATTTTTCACATCGTGAAAAATGCGTCTGTCCCCTTTTATTCCTTTTATTCCTTTTATTCTCTTTATTTCTTTTCGAGACGTTCGATGCGCGCTTTCAGCTCGGCATTCTCCTTTTCAACATCGGCGAGGCGCGTGCGCAGGGCGGTGAGATCGTCGGGCGGGCGGGGCGCGGCATTCGGGGGACGGCGGATCTGGGCGGCAACCATCGCGGCGATCCGCGCCACGTTGGGCTGGGTGTCGGAGGCGGCGATGCGGTCGAGCAGCGGGAGGGCCGCGGTATCGCGACGGGCCGCCAGGCTTTGCATGGCCGACTGCTTATCGCCGGCCGGGGAATCGTCGTCGAGCGCTTCGATCAGGCGCCCGGTTACGTCGTGATTGTTCCTGCCGAGCGTGCCGAAGGAGCGGAGAGCGGTCTGACGGATGCGGTCGTTGCCGTCGCGGCTCAATTCCAGCAGCAGGGGGACGGCGGCTTCGTCGCCGGCAGATTGAAGCGCGGCGGCGGCAGCGTAACGCATAATCGCATTCGGCGAATCGACGGCGAGGAACGGCTTCACCAGGTCGGCGGCGTGCTCGGGCTTCAGCCTTCCGACGCTCTGTAAGGCGCTCTGGCGGACGTCGAAGCTGGCATCGGTGCCGGCCACTTCCAGAAGGCGGCTGACCAGTTCCGTATTGCTCTTCAGGCCGCCGAGAGAACTCGCCGCGCCGCGGCGGACTTCCGCATTTTTGTCGGCGAGCATTTTCAGAAGGGCCGCTTCCGGCGCCGAGGCGTCCGAGCGTTTGCGCCGCCTCGACGCGCACGCCGTAGAAGGTATCGGTAGTGCCGGCCTTTTCCAGTGCGGCCACGGCGGCGGCGCTGTTGAAGGATCGCAACTGGTAAGCGGCTTCCGCGCGATTGAGGGCACGGGGCGCATGCTCCAGTTGCCAGATCCATTCCTGCGCGGGTTTGTGGGAGTTGACCGATCTTCAAAATGATGTCGCGCGGGTCGAACAGCACGGTGGCGGGCCGCTGATTCATGCCGAAGTAGAATTCCTCCGATTCCGTCGCGGACATCCAGGCGGAAGGTCTCGGATGGGGAGCGATCGCCGAGCGCTTCGATCTCCACCGGGACGTGAAACAGCGTTTTCTGCGTCTGTTTGACGGAAAGATGCAGGAGGCGATTGTCCGGGTTGTAATCCCAGGCCACGTCGAATTCGGGATAGCCGGGGCGGTAGACGTACTGATCGAAGAGCCACTCGACATCGCGGCCGGTGGCTTCGCTGACGGCTTCCACGAAGTCGTTGGTGGTGGCGGTCTGGTAGCTGAATTTTTGGGCGTAGTGCCGGATGGCCTTCCAGAAAAGCGCGTCGCCCAGTTGGCCGCGCAGCATCTGGAGGGTCCAGCCGCCCTTGTTGTAGATCAGGCTGTAGGCACCGTTCCCCTGGGTATCGGTCTTCGGCACGACAGAACGCCGGACTCACCGGTCCGGAAGTCATAGCGCGAGCGGCCTGCATTTCCTTCCAGTCGAAAACATCGCGGCCGTACGCGTGCTCTTCCCAGAGCGCTTCGAAGTAAGTGGCGAAGCCTTCGTTGAGCCAGGTGTGGCGCCAGTCGGCGCAAGTCACCAGGTCGCCGAACCACTGATGGGCCATTTCGTGGGCGATGAGGCTGTCGGTCCCAGCCTTGCGATCTTCGAAATCCCGCGCATCCAGAATGGCGGAAGCGCCTTCGGTGGTGGCGCTGGTATTCTCCATGCCGCCGCCGAAGGTATCCACCATGGACTGCGCGTACTTGGCCCAGGGATAGGGCGCGATGTTGTCGGAGAAGAACTCGCAGCATGTCCACGGTGCGGCCGAAGGTACGTGGAATGTCCCCACCCCGGCCGCGAGGCACGTAGTATTCCACCGGCACAACCCACTTGTCCTGGCCCTTATCGAACTCGCCGGCTACCAGCGAGATGAGATAGGTGGACATGGGCTTGTCCTGCACCCAGTGAAAGGTGTTGTGCGCGTCCACTCCGGCCAGTTTCCCGTTGGAGAGCACCTGCCAGCCGGTGGGAACGGTGACCAGCATTTCGGTGGTGGTCTTGTCGTTGGGAAAGTCGTAGCAGGGGAACCAGTAGCGATTGTTGCCGCCGGCGGTATCGCCGTTGGCCCAGATCTGTTTGGGGCGGTCGGGATGGAATTTATCGGGGAAGACGAAGAATAGCCCGCGCTTCGGCTGGGCGCTGTAATGGATGACGAAATCGATGGGTGCGCCGGCGGCGTACTGGCGGTCGAGCGTGACGATGAGCTTGTCGCCGGCGGTCTGGTAGGCCAGTTTGCGGCCGCTTACGGTGACGCTTTCGATATCCAGGGCGGCACTGTCCAGGGTCATTTCCCGCAGGTCTCCCGCAAGGGGCGCCATGCGCAGAGTGGCGGTGCCGATGATCTTGCGCGCGGGCAGGTCGAAGGATAGCTCCAGCTTGAGATTCTGGAGGTCGAACGTCCGGCTACGAGCGTAAGTCGGAATTTCGTTGTAGGGCGCCTGGGCAAAGGCCGAGCGATGGAACAAGGTAGGGAGATTTCATAGAGTGAACACAATTGGGCCGCGGATGAACGCCGATGAACGCAGATAAGAATTGGTTTTCAATTGCGTTTATCTGCGTTCATCCGCGGCCCTCTTTTAGGCCGTCTTCACAATGGGGATACGGGCGGCTACCGGGGGCATCTCCGGGAAATCGGTGTAGGGCGTGGACTGATACCAGTAGCCGACCGAAAAGAAATTATCGCCGCGATCGTTGGCGTGACCGTGTTCGATGGTGTGCTTCAGGTAGCGCTCGAACGTGACGGGGTTGTCGCCGTGCCAGCGGTAGCAGCAGTAGCGGCCGCCGGTGCGTTCGGCGTTGACGATGAGGGGCGCGCCGTACATGGCGTGAGCGAATGGCTGGGCGCCATCGCGGCCGCCGAAATCCCAGCTGCCCAGGAAGTAATCTTCCGAGCCGGTGCCGTTGATGACGGGCTTGTTCTCGTCATCGACGAAGATCATGTCGTCGCCTTCGCCCCACCAGCCGTTGGCGTTCTGCAGCACGCCGAGCGTGACGCCCATCAGGTGGCCGCGGCCGCGCGTTTCGGCGTAGACGTAGTTCTTGCGGCCGTCCAGGTTGATTTTGGGCCCTTCGCCGGCGACTGGCACGCAGGGGGCGGCCTGGCGGTACTGCGCGTGGAAATAGAGCGCGTCGTCGGGCAGGCGCGGGACGGTCATGTAGTCGATGTTGGAGTAGAACGCACCGACGTCGCGTCTGCCTTCATTGGTGACGGTGAACGCGCGCCGACCGTTTGTAGGGCATGGCGAAGTAGCAGTTGAGCGATTTGCCGGGCGAGCAGGCCAGATACTTCGACTCGTAGATGAAGTAGGAATTCAGATTCAGGCCGAAGAAGTCGCCGATGGGCGCTTCGACGCTGGGCTTGGCATTGCCGTCCCAGTAGCCGCGCAGCACCAGTTCCTTCAGATGGTCGCCGCTCTGCGCCGCGATGGTGAACCAGATGTGGCTGATGATGCCGGGTCCATCGGCCTGGAACAGGTCGCGCGTGGAGCCCGCGGGAACGCGCCACGAGTCCGCATTACCGCCGGTCTTATCGGCGCTGGATTGTTTCAGCGAGGTATAGTTCTGCGCGCGCGCATAAGGCGGGAGGACGAGTTCGGACGGGGCGGCGCCGCCGCTCTGGGCCTGCGCCGCCGCGGGCGCAACTGCCGCTACACTTCCAAAGGTCAACAGGCGGCGCAGAAAACTGCGCCTGGGATTTTCAGGAGTAGTCATAGTTTATCTGCCCAATGTCTGGTCGATGGCCTTTTGCGCCAGCGGGACCATGATTTCGTAGCCCTTGTTGTTGGGGTGCAGGCCGTCGTCGGTGATGTCGGCTTTAAAGAAGCCCTTGTCGTCGACGGTGGAGGTGAAGTAATCCAGGTAAGTGAAGTGCTGGCGGGCGGTGTAATCCTTGATCCATTCGTTCAGGGCGTTGATTTTTTCGGGCGGGCGGGTGGCGGTTTGCGGGCGGTGGTAATCGCATACCGGAGTGAGGCTGGCCAGGATGACCTTAATATTGTTGGCGCGGGCCATATCGGCCATGGCCATGAGATTCTGCTCGATGGATTCGAGCGTGACCGGTCCGAGGTTGCCGCCGATATCGTTGGTGCCGGCCAGAATCAGGACGGCCTTGGGGTGGAGCGCGATCACATCGGGATAGAAGCGGAGCAACATCTGCGCCGTGGTCTGCCCGCTGATGCCGCGATTGATATAGGGCTTGCCGGGAAAGAAGGGCGCGCGACCGGGGCCGCGTCCCCAGCCATCGGTGATGGAGTCGCCCATGAATACGACTCGCTCTTCTCCAGGTGCGGGTGCCTGGATTCGGGCATTATCGGCGGCATACCGCGCGGTATTGCCGAAATCGTTTATCAGTTGCGCGGCCTGGCGCAACGGGGGAGGCAGAGGCGGTTCGGGACGTTGCGCCCATGCCGCGGCACACATCAATAGAGCAAGCGTAAGTCGCATGCAGCTATTGTATTTCCAAACGATGGGGAGGGACAGGCCTCGCGGCCTGTCCGGTAGAACGGGATTAGAACTCGACTTGGGTCTTGGTGCCGCCGAGTTGGATGTCTTTGATCACGTCGGTGCCGTTGTCTTTGCTG
This sequence comes from uncultured Solibacteraceae bacterium, assembly GCA_963748795.1. Taxonomy (GTDB): domain Bacteria; phylum Acidobacteriota; class Terriglobia; order Bryobacterales; family Bryobacteraceae; genus Sulfopaludibacter. Next base: position 25,323 of record CAVVLD010000063.1, on the reverse strand, counting down.
GCATCCACGCGGGTATCGTCGAACTTTTTGTCAGATGTATTGACTTTAACGGTAGTGGTGAACTGCTTGGAGGTTTCGACAAAAGTGAAGGTGGCGGTAGTGCCATCGACCTTGAGGCGGTACTGTCCGGGTTTCAGGGTCAGACTGCCGGCCTTCGTGGGCCCGGCCAGGGAAATCTCGTAAGTCTTTGCGTTTGCGAGAGTTAGAGAAGAGATTGCGAGCACTCCAGCGAGGAGCACGGTCTTGATGGTCATGGAATTAAGTGAGTCTCCTTACAGACGTTCAACATAGAACCTGAGAATCCTGGCGGCGCGATCCCCGCTGTGAGATTCTCTTCTGTTGGTTCGCACTTATGTAGGCGATTTCAACAGGCAGAGGGTTACACCACAGGACCGAGGGGAGCAAAAAAGGTAAAATTACTCCGATATCTTTAGTTATGTCCGATGGTATGCTGTGGCAATGATCAAATTGCTTGCCGGCCTGAGCCTTTGCGGGCTGCTAGCGGCCCAGACCGCGGTCGATGAAAAGACTTTTGCCCGGATTCGCAGCGAGGAAGCCGAACATTCGCAGATTATGCACACGGTGCACATGTTAACGGACCGTTACGGACCGCGCCTGACCGGCTCGCCGAATCATGAGGCGGCGGCGAAATGGGCGGTGCAGCAACTCACCGACTGGGGATTCAAGAACGCGCACCTGGAGCCGTGGGACTTCGGGCATCCCGGCTGGTTGAATGAGCGCGCCGCGGGCTACATCGTGTCTCCGGTCCACGAGAATTTAAAATTCGAAGTGCTGGCGTGGACTCCTTCGACGAAAGGGACGGTGACCGGATCGGCGATGGAGGTGGTGCTGCCGCGCGGTCCCGAGATTCCGCGCAATGCCGGCGCGGCGCGGCGGCCGCGGGGCGGAGAGGCGCTCCGGCCGGGCCGCAGTATCAGCAGCCTACGCAGGCGGAACTGACCGCATGGATGGATGCCAATAAGGCGGCGGTGAAGGGCAAGATCGTGATGGTCGGCAAGGCGGCGGTGATTCCGGTGAATTTCGAACCGGCTCCGCTGCGCCGCGACGACGAGCAGGTGCGGCAGAGTTACGATCCCAACAATCCCAATGCCGGCCGTGGATTCGGGACGCGGCGGGCGTGGCACGCCGGATCCGAGCCGCCTGACCGCCGCCCAGGTGGCCGAACAGGTGGACGGATTCCTGGTGGCGAACGGCGCCATAATGCGCGTCAACGATGCCGGCATGGACCATGGCCTGATTCGGGCTCTTCAACAATCGCACCTTCGACGAAAAGAAGGCCGTGCCCACGGTGGTGATGCGCAACGAAGATTACGGCCGCATCGAGCGGCTGATGGGCGATGGCGATACCGTGAAGCTGGAGTTCACCATTGTTAACCACTGGTATCCGGAAGGGAAGACCACGTACAACGTGGTGGCCGAACTGCCGGGCAGCGATAAGGCGGACGAAGTGGTGATGCTGGGCGGGCACCTGGATTCCTGGCACGCCGCCACCGGGGCCACCGACAACGCCATTGGCTCTTCGATCATGATGGAGGCGGCGCGGCTGATTCAAGCCCTGGGCCTGAAGCCGCGGCGGACGATCCGGGTGGCGCTGTGGTCCGGCGAAGAGGAGGGGCTGCTCGGGTCGAAGGCGTACGTGGCACGGCATTTCGGCACGGCGGAAGATCCCAAGCCGGAATGGTACAAGCTGGACTGCTACTTCAATGTGGACTCCGGGCACGGGGCGTCTGCGCGGCGCGGGCGTGTTCGGACCGCCGGAAGCGGCGGCGGTGCTCCGGCCGGCGCTGAAGGAGTTTGAAGATTGGGGCGTGTTCGGCGCCAATGTGACCAACAGCCGCGCCACTGGCGGCACGGACAGCACGTCGTTCAACGCGGCGGGCCTGCCGGGCGTGGGGCTGCAACAGGATCCGGTGGAATACCAGAGCTTCACCTGGCACACGAATCTGGATACCTACGAGCGCATCGTTCCCGAAGATGTAAAACATGCGGCTACCGAAGTGAGTGCGGCGGTGTGGCACGTGGCCAACCTGGACCAGATGGTGCCGCGATTCAGCAAAGAGGCGATGCCCAAGCCTCCGGAAGCGGGCCGGGGCCAATAAAATGCACGAGCCTGTAAAGGTTGGGGCCAATCGTTCCGATAGAGAGAGTGTGCGGCGATGAAAGGGAAACGCTTGAAGATGCCCCACTCGACTTCGGGAGCCGGCGCGGCCCCTGCTCGTGCCTCCTGTTATACCGGACCTGCACCTTTGCGAGAGGTGATGTTCGAACAATTGGACTACCTGCTGGCGCACAAAGAAAAGGGGTGTCCCAGCACCTGCGCCGAATGTATACGGCTGGAGCACGTGAAGTTCTGGCTGCTGGAGCCGTTCGAGGGAGTGATCTGACTATTTGGAAATCCGCCCTTTATAGTGGACCGACGCCGCAGACGGGCAGCTTGGGACAACACCGGGAGTGAGCAACCCGAAGTTCGCGGGCGCACCGAATGCCGTGTTCTCTGCGGCGGGCAGACGAGCCGATCCACAGTTCTGTTTGAGGCGCTGGCGATTCAATGGATCGTGACGCGGGCCGTTCGGCATTGTACGCGGGAGAAGCCCGGAAGCAGAGCAGCCTGGCGGATCGATCTCGGCTACAACGTCCACGGCTTTTCGGACCGTACTTAGAAAAACAGGCTTTTAATTAAACCTCACTTCTTGATCCGCGCTACCATGAACCCTTAATTAATTTGGCGCTTCCGGCTATTTAGTGGCTGCCGGGTCGAGGTCCAGTCCCCCGCAGTGGAAGTAGATCGCGTTAATGAAGTTCTGTTTGTTGCGGAAGCCGCGGGCCGTGTATTTCACCCATTGAATCTTGGCATTGATGGATTCGCTGGTCGCGTTGGTGATGCGGTGCTTGAGGTAGGTGATGATGTTGGCGAAGCGGCGCTTGAGCATGGCAGCTACCTCCTTCATCGGGGTCAGACGGCTGCGCACCGCCCAGCCGTACCACCACTGGAAGTGCTTCCGCGCCGGGCCTTGGTAGATGTAGGTATACAGGTTCATGGCGGTCTCTTTCAAGGCCCAGGCGCGCGCGGTCTTCAGTTCGCCGTTGCGTAAGGCGTCGAAGGCCCGCCGGTCATCGGGGTCCATACTTGCCGGGTTGCGCAGCCAGTCGTAGCGCGTGCCCTTCAGCCGATCGTCACCGGCGGCGCGCAGAGCTTTGTTTTCTTTGCGGCGCACCTCGTCCACGGCTTGGCTGAGATGTTGCGCCACGTGGAACTTGTCGAAGACAATCTTGTTGTCGGCATCCGCCACATGCTCGCGGACCGACTCCACATACGGGTCCCACATATCCATCGCCACAGCCTGGATTGCTTCTCGTTGCGTCTCCGTCAACGTCCCCCAAAAGCCGTCGAGACTCTCTTGTTTGCGGTCTTCGGCCACGTAGAGAACCCGCCCGCGTTCCAGGTCGTTGACCACCGTCATGTATTTGTGCCCCTTGCGGTAGGCCTTCTCATCCACTCCCAGATGGCGAATCGGTTCGGCTTGCCGGCGCAGCAGTCCGCGCTTGACGGCCCGCTCCATGATGCCGTGGATTTCGTCCCAACTCAGTCCTAACTGCTCGGCCACGGCCTTTTGGCTGGCGGCTTTGAGCCAGGCGATAGCAAGACTTTCAAAGAGCGCGGTAAAACGGCTGGAGGGTTCCGCCCAAGGCAGCTTGACGACGCGCACGCCGTGGGTAGGGCACTGGCTACGCGGAGGGTCGGCGTGTAGGATGGTGCGATATTGGCAGGTGTCGAGATGGCGCCACTGCCGCTCGGGTTGATGGTCATACAACTGGCTGGGAGTGCCGCACTCGGCGCAGGGCCAAGTGGGGAGGTCTTCATGGGTCAGATAGACATGGACTTCCTTGGGCGCCAACTGCAGGTCTACAGAGGCCACGCGCCAAGGATGTTCGATGCCGAGAATGCGCCGGTAAAGCTCACGATCTTCCACGATTATTGGATCGCCATACACGTCTTTGGGGTGCATAGCGTGCGGCCAACCGGGGGGATGCACAAGGGGGGTTTCAGCGGAGCGCTTTGAAACCCCCTTTGTGGGGGGAGCCGCCTGCCTTTGGCGGCGTGGGGGGAACCCGCCCGCCCCGGCTTTCCCCCGGAGGGGGAAACGGGAAAGGGGGAGATCAAACTTCCTTGCTGCCGCAGGCAATTACCCGGGGGATTCGCCAGCGGGGGCGGCCCGCCGGGCAAGCCCCCGCAAGCCCTTATAGCCACTCAAAAGCCCGAATTCCCATTAATTTAGAAACGAATGGCTAATGAACAACTCAGCGGCCTACTTCCCGTGCCGGTTGAAGTCGTCGAACGCCATATCTTTTATATCCGAGATCGCAAGGCAATGCTCGACCGCGACTTGGCCGAACTCTACGGGGTCACGGCCCGCGCCCTGCGTCAACAGGTCAAGCGCAATCAAAACCGCTTCCTGCCAGACTTCATTTTTCAGCTCACAAGACAGGAGGCCGAACTTTTGGTGTCACAAAGTGTGACACCAAATAAGCGGTACAGCTTTGGGGGATCTCTGCCCTACGCTTTCACTGAGCAGGGCGTAGCGATGCTTTCCTCGGTGCTGACCAGCGAGCGCGCCATCCAGGTTAACATTGCCATCATGCGCGCTTTCGTTAACCTCTCCACGCAGCGCGATTTGGTGCGCAAACTGGAAGACCTGGAAGAGAAGTATCGTGACCACGACGTGCAGATCAAAGTCGTTTTCGATGCGCTCAAAAACTAATCAATGCGCCAAAGCCCGCGGAACCACTCAAGCGGCGCATCGGATTTCACATCCCAGAAGACCCGTCCAACAAGAAAAAATAATCACTGCCTTATCCCAGGTTTAATTGACGTTGGCGGGAGCAATGGCCTGCCCCACGTGGTTGTTAAGTTTGACCAGTTCGGTGCGGAAGAGAGGGTTTTCGGGATAATCGCGGTTTAGTTCCACCAGCAGGCGCTGGGCGTCGGTATACTTTTTCTCGCGCAGGTCGATAATGCCCAGCAGGATTTTGGCGAATGGCTTGAGGTAGTGGCCGTTGCGGGCGACTCTTTCCAGGTTTTCGACGCCTTTGGCCTTGCTGCCGTTTACGTTATCGAAATGTACGAACCAGCGGATGAAGAAAGGCAGGCTGGCCACCAGATATTCGGAGAGGCCCGCGGTCAGGTAAGCGTCCTGAAACGACGGATCGAGTTTGATGAGGCGCTGGGCGTAGCTGTTGGAGCGTTCGGCTGGCGTCAAGCTCCGAAACTGATGTTTTTCAATGAAAGCCATGTAGTCCATGGTCACGCCCTGTCCCATGCATAGTGCCAGAAGCGCGGTCTTGTCATTCGGATTGGCGGCGAGGCTGGCGCCGGCGCGGCTCTGCACATCGTCGAGCGATTTCATCAACTCGGCGCGGATGCGCTGGTCGGGTTGAAGGGGCTTTCCCTTTTTGGCGATGCGGGTGTCATCGATCAGGAACTCGCTTTCCAGGATGCCGAGGCGATCGAGTTCGCTAAACAGGTAGGCCGAGGCTCGCACAGCGTAAGGTAATGGTTCCTGTGGATGGGCGGCAATGTAGCGATTCAATACGTCATGGGCCGCCGCGAATCGAAAGCTATACAGATGATCGAAGGCCTGATCGATGGGATGTTCTTCCGCCCCGAAGGCGCAGGCGCATAAACAAACGGCCAAAACCGGGGCATAAATCGTCCGCACCCCTTGATGGTATCCCAAGTGACGGGGTGGAAACATCCGTTACCGCCGTTTTTCCGCCACAATGGTGATCTGCATGTCACGGGCGTGGCGGACTATGCGCTGGACCACCGTTTCACCGAATGGGTTCCACCAGGCGGGTGGTACGGAACGGCCCATAAAGATTTGAGTCACACCCCGGGCGCGGGCGAACTCGGTGATGGCCAGAGGAATATCGTGACCCTCCAGCACATGCGTTTCAATACGTAGAACGCGGGCGAAGCTGAGGTGACGTTCCACGGCGTCGCGGCCGTTCAGGTCCGCAGCCACATGAACGGCCAGGCAGTCGGCTTGCAGATAATCGGCCACTCGTTTGCCGCGCCGGATGAGGTTGGCGGAGGAAGGACGGCCAGTGAGGCAGATCAGGATTCGTTCCCGCCGGGCGGGGGGCGGCGAGGCTGCGCCGGGCCCGAGCGGCGATTCGTCCGCGGACTCATCGGCTGAGGGACGGCCCAAAGCTTTTCTTCCACCTCATGGGCCGTGTGCCGCATACCCATCTCGCGCAGGGCGGTGAGGTTGGCCTCGGTGAAGAAGTTGTCCATGGCGCGGCGCGCTTTGTCCGGAGCGTAGACCACACCCCGCTCCAACCGGTTGCGCAGGGCGCGAGGTGTAAGGTCTACGAAAATCACTTCGTCGGCTTCGTCCACCACCCAATCGGGGACGGTCTCGCGCACGCGCACGCCGGTGACATGCCACACCTGGTCGTTGAGGCTCTCGAGGTGCTGCACGTTCATAGTAGTGAGGACATCGATTCCTGCGTCGAGCAGCAGGTGGACATCCTGCCACCGCTTGACGTTCTCGCTCCCGGGCACGTTGGTGTGAGCGAACTCATCCACGATGGCGACGGCGGGGTTGCGGCGCAGGATGGCCTGGGTATCCATCTCTTCGAATTGCGAACCGCCATAGGAGAGGAAGCGCCGCGGAACAATCTCCAGGCCTTCGGTCTTGGCGATGGTTTCCTTGCGGCCGTGCGGTTCGAAATAGCCGATGACGATATCGACTCCCCCGGCGCGCAACTTCTGCGCTTCGTCGAGCATACGATAGGTCTTGCCCACGCCCGCGGCATAGCCCAGGTAGATTTTCAACTTACCTCGCCGCGCGGGGCTCACTCGCCCTCCCGGTGTGGGAAGAGCCGGATATCGAAGTCTTCGGCTGCGTCGATGAGCCGGTCGACCGGATTGCGTACCAGGCCGAAGCGGGTATCGCGGCCGCTGTGGCCGAGGAATACCTGGGTGACGCGCTGCTCGCGGGAGAACTCGATGATCGAATCGACGAAATCGTCGCCCTTCAGGCAATGCACCTCGGCGCCCAGTTCGCGCGCCAGGGCCAGATGCGATTCCAGGCGCGCCTGGTCTTCCGCGCGCAATTGCGGTTGTTGGACGTAAGCCACCAGCAGCGCGCCATGAAAGCGGAGAGAGTTGCGGTGCCCGCTGCGCAGCATGTCCGCGGCGCTGCTGCGCGGCGTGATGCAAACCAGAATGCGCTCCTGCGCGCCCCAGCGGGCGGCGATCCCGTGAGAGTCGAGATACTCCTGCAATTGGTAGTCGACCACGTCCGCGGCCAGGAGCAGGGCCAGTTCGCGCAGTTCCGCCAGGCGGCGGGGATCGGGCATGCTGCCATCGCTGGTACGGCCGATCAGTGCGTCGGGCGGCGCATCCACGATTTCAATTTCGTCGGCCTCGGCGAGGAAGGCCTCGGGCAGACTGTTGGCGGCGCGCTTGCCTGTGACACGCTCCACCTGGTCCTGTCTTTCGCGCACGTACTGCACGTTGACCGCGGTGATGACGCTGATGCCGCGATCCAACAGTTCTTCGACGTCCTGCCAGCGCTGGGGATTGCGGCTGCCGGGAGGATTGTCATAGGCCAGGCCATCGATGAGACACACGCCCGGATGGCGCCGGAAGAGGGCGGCCAGGTCGATCACCTGGTAGTTCTTGCCGGCGTGATGCTCGGCGATAGGCGGGATCACTTCAAAACGGGAAAGGATGGCTTCGACATCGGGCGATATTTTGCCTTGAATGGCCCCCACCACCACGTCCTGGCCGCGCTCTTTGCGCCTCCGCCCTTCGTCGAACATGCGGAACGATTTGCCCACGCGGGAGGCGTAGCCCAGAAACACTTTCAGCCGTCCACGGCGTTCCCGGCGCTCGGTGGCCTGGACACGTCGCAGCAGTTCTTCCGGATCGGGACGCTTGTCTGTGCGGCTGGACATCAACCTTACAGGATAATCCGGGAGAGGCCAGAATCCGAGCCCCGTCAAGCTTTTGTCGTTAACGGTTTTGTCACGGTTGCCGGCGAACCGGCGAATCGAGCGTAAAGATGAGGCCGACTACCAGCAGGTTCTGGCCCGGCGTCAATGCGGGCATGCCACCGGGATTGGCGACGCCATCCTGGAAGAAACCGCCGCCGCGGCCGCTGGAGTTATCGTAGCGGTGCTCCAGCCGGAGAATGGTGGTGGTCCACCGGAAGGGCACGCGGTATTCCAAGGTGGTGGTGATGGCGCGGACCAGTTGGGGAGACCCGGTCCAGCGACCGTCGCGGTCCCAGCAAAACTCCGGGCGCAGGGTGAGGCTCCAGGGACCGCGCACAACCCAATGAAGGGGCAGTTGAGAGGACATCCACAAAGCACGGCCGCTTCCCGCGGGAGCCACCCGTTCAGTTCCCACCTGATACTCGAAGGCGGTGGTGAAACGGCTGGTTTTGTGCTCTACCGTGGTATCGGAAAGAAATCGCCAGTACGAAAGCGAAGTATCGGACTGAGCGGCTCCGTACAGCACGGTTTCCTTGACCGTGACCCGTTCATTGGCCTTGTACGCGCCCTGGCCCACCACCGTGGGAGCGTGATTGGCGTCGGCCAGGTGGGCGTATCCATTGATCAAGGCCAGGGTACCGGTGAATTTGCTGTTGAAGGAATAGGCGGCGTTGACGCCCATCATCAGGTAAGGCGTGTAGTCGGCGCCCCATGGAAAGGTGTAACTGAAATTGTCCTTGGCGTAGAACGAGTCATAACCGATCAGGCTGCTGAAGATTCCGGCCTGCACAGTTAAGCCGCTTCCTATGGGAGCCAGGTACGAAACATCCGTGGGGCCGAGGTGGCGAATCCATTTGGAACCCGGCAGGTTGGGCGCCGTTGCGGAAAAACCGAACGCTTCGGTATCCTTGCCGGCGTCGAGGTTCAACTCCATGCCCCAGCGCGAGTGTTCATTGGCGTCTTTCTTGAGATACAGATCGGCCATATTCACATTGGGCTGGTCGACCACGGGGGTGGTGGCGCGGTCGCGGAACAGGTGATTCGATGGATCGTTCGAATCGTACAGATAGCCGAAATCGAGGAACCCGCCATAGTGCCACGCAGAGGCGGGCTCTGCGGTTTGGGCGGATGCCGGCGGGACGATTGCCATCGCCAATAGCGGCATGGCTGCAAGAATGGATCGGTTCAATAGATGGGGCACAATTCATGCCCAGTATAGGTAGAGGCACCTCAGGAACACATAAAGGGGAGCTAAGGATTTTATAAATGATCGATCAGGCGCTCCAGTCGATGGCTTCGAAGAGCCGGCGCAGGCGGGCGCCTTTCTGTGGGTTCACCGATTCGATAAAGGCCACGCGCCCTTCCAGGTGTGCGCGGAAGTTCTGGTGGCCCTGGCGATTTTGACTCGCCGGCCCAAGCCGCGCGCAGTTGGTGAGGATGGCTTTCAGGCGGTCGAAATCGGGGCGCGGTACGTTGATGCGCTCGTTCGCGACCAACCCCGCCAGGTATTGGCGGACGCCCTGGCGCATGACGCGGGTCTTGCGATGATGCACGGTGAAGCCTTCCTCGTGGAGGATTACCGCGGCATGGGTGGAAAAGCGGTCCACGCGGCGCTCGAAATCGGTGTCACCCGAGAAGGCCATATCGTCCGCGTAACGGGTGTATACGGCGCCGGCGGACCGGGCGAGCCCCGCAAGGCGGCAATCCGCGCGATACATGCAGATGTTGGCCAGGGCGGGCGAAGTCGGCGCGCCTTGCGGCAGGTGGGGACGGCGATACAGATCTCGGATTTCGCGCGATGCGGGCGCGGTCCACACGCGATGCGGCGCAGCGTTGGTGCAGAGGCCGGCCAGCAGGTCCGCCACGTCTTCGGCGTAACCCATGGTGCGGAAGAAGCTCTGAATCCGGGCAGCGCCGATGGACGGGAAGAAGTCCCGCAGGTCCAGGCGCAGCACCACGCGGCGGCCCACGTGAGGCGTGGCGAAAGTCCGGATCGACCGGCCTTTCACGAATCCCTGGACTGCGGGATGCGGCGTCACTTTCTCCAGAATCTCCGCCAGAATGCGCCTCTGGATGGCTTTCAGGCGAAGCTTGGGCGATTCGATCAGGCGGACGCTGCCTGACTCCTTGGCGAGAACGCGATAGTGATAGTGGCCGAGTTGCGGCCGGTGGTCCTGTTTGTACGCCAGCCCTTTGAAGTCGGCGAACCATTCCAGTTCCGTGAGATCGATACCAAGCCAATCGGCCAACTCGACCGGCGACGCCAAGGGACGCGCGGGCCAGCGCATGGCAAGCGGTTCGAGGACGCTCAGGTCTACTTGCAATGCGAGGGCGTATTTGCCGCGGGCGCGATACAGCCCTGCGTCCTCGATCAGAAAGCGGATCACCTCGCGCGAGTGCGGCCGGCTGTGCGCGCCGAATCGCTTGAGGTACCGCGCCGCCAAGGGCCGCAGCCAGCACCACCGCTTTCCCAGGACTGCACTGCTCCGCGCCACCATCCCGTCTAGAGACGGCGCTTCCGCCAGGAAGCAGCGCGCCAGCGCCTTGGTCAAGCTCCTGAGGTCCGCCATGGCGATACGGCGGCGAAATGCTCCAACGAGTCCCACCCTGCGGGACCGGTCCAGCGTACCGCGCTGTTTTAGGTCCTGCGACGAAATGTCAGTCCTTCACGTTCCCCCGGGGTAACCCCAGAGAGGCTAAATGCCGGCTTGGAGCAGCGCGCCGCCGCTTCGCATGATAGCAGGTTACTTCGGCTGGTCCAGCGCAAGATTCAGTTTCAAAACGTTCACGCGGGGTTCGCCGAGGAGGCCGAACTGGCGGCCTTCGGTGTGAGCGGCGACAATCTGGCGCACCGCGTCCGCACTCATGCCGCGGGCTGCGGCCACGCGCGGAATCTGCAAGTCGGCGGACGCGGGGCTGATATCGGGATCGAGGCCGCTGCCCGATTGCGTCACCAGGTCGGCGGGAATGGGGCCGGTGTACGTGGGATTTTCGGCGCGCACGCGCTTGATGTCATCCTTCACGCGGTCGATCAGCTTCTGATTCGTGGGCCCCAGGTTAGACGGGCCGGAGGAAAGGCCATCGTAGCCGTCATTGCCGGCGGCGGAGGGGCGCCCGTGAAAATATTCCGGCTTGGTGAACTTCTGGCCGATCAACTCCGAGCCCACGGTCTTACCCCCGGCGGTGATCAGGCTGCCGGCCGCCTGGTGGGAGAACAGGACGCTGGTGAGTCCGGTGACCAGCAGCGGATAAGCGAGGCCGGTGATCACGATCATTACGGCGGTTAGCTTTATGGCAATCCAAAACTGTCTCATAGGTACTCCGTTACGCCAGATGCAGCAGGCCCAGCAGGCGATCGATCAACCAGATGCCCGGGAAAGGGCGCCATCACGCCGCCGATGCCGTACACCAGCAGGTTGCGGCGCAAAAGCGCGGCGGCGCTCATGGGTTTGTACTTGACACCGCGCAGCGCCAGCGGAATCAGCGCGATGATGATCAGCGCGTTGAAGATCACCGCCGCCAGCACCGCGCTTTGCGGGCTGTGCAGTCCCATCACGTTCAGCTTGCCCATCACCGGATAGGTGGCCACGAACATGGCCGGCAGGATGGCGAAATACTTGGCGATATCGTTGGCAATGGAGAAGGTGGTCAGCGCGCCGCGCGTCATGAGCAACTGCTTGCCGATGGCCACGACTTCGATGAGCTTGGTGGGGTTGGAGTCCAGGTCCACCATGTTGCCGGCTTCCTTGGCGGCCATGGTGCCGGTGTTCATCGCCAGGCCCACATCGGCCTGCGCCAGCGCGGGCGCATCGTTGGTGCCGTCGCCGGTCATGGCCACCAGGCGGCCGCCGGCCTGCTCCTTCTTGATCAGGTCCATCTTGTCTTTGGGCGTGGCCTGCGCCAGAAAATCGTCGGTGCCGGCTTCGGCGGCAATGGCGGCGGCGGTCAGCGGATTATCGCCCGTGATCATGACGGTGCGGATGCCCATGGCGCGCAGTTGCTGGAAGCGCTCGCGCATTCCGCCTTTGACCACGTCTTTCAGATGGACCACGCCGAGGGCGCGGTCACGGTCGGCCACTACCAGGGGAGTGCCGCCGGAGCGCGAGATGCGGTCGGTGACTTCCATCAATTCGGTGGGGACCGCTCCGCCGTGCTCGTGAACGAATTCGACCACGGATTCGGTGGCGCCTTTGCGGATGCGGCGCCCGTCAAGATCCACGCCGCTCATGCGCGTCTGCGCCGTGAAGGGGATGAAGTGGGCTTCGTGCTCGGCCACTTCGCGGCCGCGAATGCCGTACTTCTGCTTGGCCAGCACCACGATGCTGCGGCCCTCGGGCGTTTCGTCGGCGAGGCTGGAAAGCTGCGCGGCGTCGGCCAGCGCCGCTTCGGCGGCGCCGCCGATCGCGAATGAATTCCACCGCCTGCCGGTTGCCCAGCGTGATGGTGCCGGTCTTATCGAGCAGCAGCGTGTTGACGTCGCCGGCGGCTTCGACAGCCTTGCCGCTCATGGCCAGGACGTTGTGCTGCATCACGCGGTCCATGCCGGCGATTCCGATGGCCGAGAGCAGCCCGCCGATGGTGGTCGGAATCAGGCAGACCAGCAGCGAGACCAGCACCGTGATGGAAGGCACCGACCCGCTGCCGCTGGCATTCACGCTGTAGATGGCGAAGGGCTGCAGCGTGACCACGGCCAGCAGGAAGATCAGCGTCAGTCCGGCGATCACGATGTTGAGCGCGATCTCGTTGGGCGTCTTCTGCCGCTCCGCGCCTTCCACCAGGGCGATCATGCGGTCCAGAAACGTCTCGCCGGGGTTGGACGTGATCTTCACCTTGATCCAGTCCGACAGCACTTTGGTGCCGCCGGTGACGGCGCTGCGGTCGCCGCCGGATTCGCGGATGACCGGCGCGCTTTCGCCGGTGATGGCCGATTCGTCCACGCTGGCGATGCCTTCGATCACGTCGCCATCGCCGGGGATGGTCTCGCCGGCCTCCACCATCACCAGGTCGCCGCTGCGCAGTTGGGTGGCGGAGACGGTTTCGGAGCGCGCCGTTCAGCAGGCGGCGCGCGGTGGTTTCGGTCTTGGTCTTGCGCAGGGTATCGGCCTGCGCTTTGCCGCGGCCTTCGGCCATGGCTTCGGCGAAGTTGGCGAACAGCACCGTGAACCACAGCCACAGCGTGATCTGGAAGGTGAAGCCCGCCACGGCCGCTCCGGCCGCGAGATCGCGCACGGCCAGAATGGTGGTCATGGCGGCGCCAACCTCCACCACGAACATGACCGGGTTCTTCATCATGGTCCGCGGGTTCAGCTTGACGAAGGAATCCCAGATGGCCCGCTTGACGATGGGCGGATCGAAGAGCGGCCGCGCCCGGGGCGCCTTCTTCGGGATAAGAGACGTGATATCGTCCGGCGTCGAAGGTGTGGTCATGGTTGTGGCCATATTAGCTCCAGAGCCTTCCGGCATGCATCAGGAAGTGCTCCACGATCGGACCGAGCGACAGCGCCGGGAAAAAGGTCAGCGCTCCCACGATGACGACAACGCCCACCAGCAGGGTGACGAACAACGGTCCATGCGTGGGGAAGGTGCCGGCCGAGACCGGCACCTGTTTCTTCTGCGCCAGGCTCCCGGCCGCGGCCAGCAGCGGAATCATCATCAGGAAGCGGCCGATCAGCATGGCGATTCCCATGGTGGTATTGAAATACGGAGTGTTGGCGTTGATGCCGCCGAACGCGCTGCCGTTGTTGCCTACCGCACTGGTGTAGGCGTAGAGCATTTCGGACAGTCCATGAGGCCCGTTGTTGGCCAGGTTGGCCGTGATGGGCCCGGGCGGATTGAGGTAGCTCTTGGGAGTGAAGTGCGCCACCGCGCCTACGCCCGCGAAGCCCAGAATGCTGAACGCCAGCACCAGCGCCGCCAGCATCACCATCTTCACTTCCTTCTGTTCGATCTTCTTGCCCAGATACTCCGGCGTGCGGCCCACCATCAGACCCGGCAATGAACACCGCCAGAATGGCGAACAGCAGCATGCCGTAGAGTCCCGAGCCCACGCCGCCGAAGATCACTTCCCCGAGTTCGATATTGATCAGCGGCACCAGTCCGCCCAGCGGCGTGAGGCTGTCGTGCACGTTGTTCACCGCGCCGCAACTGGCGTCGGTGGTGATCACCGTGAACAGAGCGGAATTGGCGATGCCGAAGCGCACCTCCTTGCCCTCCATGTTGCCGCCCGGTTGGGTATCGGTGGCAGCGGTCTGCACGCCCAGATTGGTGATGTTCGGATTGCCGGCCTGCTCCGACGCATAGACTACCAGCACGCCGGCCAGCAACAGCACGCTCATGGCGGCGAACAGGGCCCAGCCCTGGCGCGTATCCTTCACCATCTTGCCGAAAGTGTAGGTGAGGCCGGCGGGAATCACGAAGATGAAAATCATCTCGAAGAAATTCGAGAACGGCGTGGGATTTTCGAAGGGGTGGGCCGAGTTGGCGTTGAAGAAGCCGCCGCCGTTGGTGCCGAGTATCTTGATGGCTTCCTGCGATGCCACCGGTCCCTGCGGAATCGTCTGCACGGTGCCTTCGAGCGTTGTGGCCTTGGTGTACGCGCTCAAATTCTGAATCACTCCCTGCGAGCACAGCAGCAGCGCGCCGGCTACGGAGAGCGGCAGCAGCACGTAGAGCGTGCAGCGTGTGAAATCCACCCAGAAGTTGCCGAGCATTCTGGTGGAGTGGCGCGCGAAGCCGCGCACGAACGCGATCGCCACCACGATTCCCGCCGCCGCCGACCAGAAATTGTGAGTGGCCAGCGCCACCATCTGGCTGAGATAGCTCATGGTGGTCTCGGCCGAGTAGACCTGCCAGTTGGTGTTGGTGCCGAAACTGGTGGCGGTATTGAACGAGAGATCCTGGGCGCAGATTGCCGAAGCCCTGGGGGTTGAGCGGGAACCACTGCTGCATGCGCAGAAAGGCGTAGGTGAACAGAATTCCCACCACGCTGAAGATCAGCATGCAGCCGGCGTAGCGCGTCCATGCCTGCTCGGCGGTTTCGTCGACGCCGCACAGCTTGTAGATGCCCGCCTCGAGCGGCCGCAGCACGGGGTGCAGCCAGGTGCGCTCTCCGGCGAACACTTTGGCCATGAAGGCGCCCATGGGCTTGGTGAGCGCCAGCAGAACCAGAAAATAGATGGCAATTTGCAGAATTCCGTTGCCGGTCATGTTGGGTTAAAACCTCTCCGGGCGAAGCAGAGCGTAGAACAGGTACACCGCGACCCCGGCGGCGACTACCAGTGAAAGAACGTATTCCATGAATGATCTCCCGTACAGGCGGTCGCATCCCTTTACGAATGCCCAACCGGCCACGAAAAACAGAATCGTGATCGCGATGAAAAACAGATCCAGCATATTGCTCCTAGGGGACGTGCACCAGCGCCACCTTGTGACCGTCCTGGGCCAGGGAACGGGCCAGCTTTTCCTCGGCAGTCCGCCAAGGATGTTTTCGCGAGGCCACCAGCACCGTGGATTCCCGTTCCAGCGCGAACGCGAAACCTTCCGCCCGGCTGCGCGCCAGCACCACGACGGGGTTGACCGGGAGAGGGCAGCGGCCGGCGAGTTCCACCAGTTGGTTTACCAGGTGAGCGTGAACGGCAGTCGGGCATTCGAAATCCGCAGGGTACGGCACTGTGTGCACGGCCACGAGTTGGATTCGTGGCATCCAGGCCTGCCGTAAGCGTGACCGCGCGGCGCAGCAGGGCTTCGGTCAGCGCCGGTTCCGTGTACAGCACGGAGAGCGTAAGGGCGTGCGATTCGCAGCAGTAGCCAGCGACCCGGGGTCGATTTGCAGCTTTCCATGGGTTTCCACGTCCCCAGGGTAAGAAACGGGACATAAGGAAGTCGTAAAGAAACAATCAGGATTGGGTTAAGGGGTTTGCGGCGCAACGAATTTGTAACCCACCCAGGGTTCGGTGAGGATGTACTTGGGCTTGGCGGGATTGGGTTCGATCTTCTTGCGGACCTGGTTGATGAAAACCCGCAGATACTCTGGCTCGTCGCCGTAATCGGGGCCCCAGATGGCCTGCAGCAATTCGCGGTGGGTCACGGGCTTGCCCTGGTGCGCCACCAGGTAGCGCAGCAGTTCGAATTCCTTCGGAGTGAGGCGCACGTCGGCGCCGTGGGCGCGCACGTGGCGGGTGGTGAAGTCGATCTCCAGGTCCGGTGCGGCGAAGGAGGCGGGTCCACCTTCGGGCGAAGACGCGGAACGCCGGAGGGCGGCGCGAATGCGCGCCAGCAATTCCTGAATGCTGAACGGCTTGGTCACGTAATCGTCGGCGCCCGCATCCAGCGCGGCCACTTTGTCCTTTTCGGTGTTGCGGACCGATAGAATGATCACCGGAATATCGGACGCGCCGCGCAGCGCCCGGCAGGTTTCCAGGCCGCCCATACCCGGCATATTCATATCCAGCAGCACCAGGCTGGGCATTTCGCGCGCGGATACTTCCAACGCCTCTTCGCCGGTACGCGCTTCGATCACTTCGTAGCTGTGGGCCACCAGCGTGGCCTTCATGACGCGGCGAATCTGCGGATCGTCATCCACCACCAGAATCTTCCCCGCGCTCAAATCTGTCTGCCTCCGTAAACGGAAAGTGTAAAGTAGAACGCCGAGCCATGGCCGGGCTCGCTCTCTACCCAGATGCGCTCGCGGTGAGCCTCCACGATTCCCTTAGCGATGGCCAGTCCCATGCCGGTTCCTTTCGATTCGAAGCGGTGCTGCCGTCCGCGGAAGAACTTGTCGAAGATCAGCGGCACGCTCGTTCTCTTGGATGCCGGGGCCGCGGTCCGCGACTCCGATCACGATCTTGCCGCCCTGTAACCCGGCGGAAACGGTGATGGGGGTATCTGCCGGCGAATACTTCAGCGCGTTTTCCAAAAACTGCTTGATCACCTGCTGCACAAATTCGGGATCCGCTTCGCCTCCGGGCAACCCGGGCGCCACATCGATGGTCACCAGGCGACCCTGAAGCGCCGGCTTCATATCCGCCAGCACATTCGAAATCAGCTCGGCGGGTTGGACCAGTTGTTTCTCCAGGTGCACCTTGCCGGCTTCGATGCGCGCCATGGCGATGACTTCCGCCGCCAGTTGGTTCAGGCGGTCGGCTTCTTCATCGATGATGGTGAGCAGTTCGTGACTGGGAGTAGCGGCGTCGCTCAGCAGGCTGGTGGCGGCGGCTTTGATGGAGGTGAGCGGCGTATTGATATCGTGGGCCAGGGAATCGAGAAGCGCAGACTTCAGCACTTCGCTCTGGCGGGCCGCCTCGGCATGACTGGCATCTTCGAGGGCCCGCGCCTTTTCAATCGAAATCGCCATGAGGTTGGCGATGGCCCGCACCATCGGTTCGGAAGGCAGCGGTCCCAGCAGCGCCAGGCTGCCCAGGGTGCGGCCGCCGAGGCGCACCGGCGCGGTGGCGACGTTACGCAGCAGATCGAGGCTGACGTCGGCGACCTCCGCGGCGGCGAGAAGTTCGTGATCGCTGACCGGCTTGCTTTCCGGTCCGGAGCGGAAAAACTCCTCGGTCAGCCGGTAATAAAACGCAGCAGCTTCACAACCCAGCACCTGCGCCACTTTCTGCACAAACTCGTGAATGGTCTTGCGCGGGTTGCCGGTGAGCATGGTGGTCTGCACCAGGTCATAGAGGCGCTGGACCTCGAGGCGGCGCGCCTCCGCTTCCGCCGTGCGGCGGCGTGCCCGGGCGGAGAGTTGGCTGACGGTGACGGCAGTCACCAGGAAGGCCACGAAGACCACCTGGTTCTGAGAATCCTGAATGGTGAAGGTGCCGAAAGGCGGGAGGAAATACAGGTTGAAACCCAGGACGGCCACCAGGGATGCCACGGTAGCCTCCGCCAGTCCCCACCACGTAGAGATGCCGAGTATCACCAGAAGCAGGGAAAGCGCCACGGTGGTGTTGTTGACGTGCAGCGCCGTCTTATAGATGACGAGGACGCCGGCGACCATCGACAGGGACGCGGCGAAACGCAGAATCTTGCTGAGCACAGCTACCTGATTCTAGCTTGCGGTGACTGAGGCGGAAGGACACTCCCTTACGGTCGTGGCTCCGAATCGGAGCCGCGAGCGTGAGCGAGCCTCCCGGTTTGGAACTTAATCTCGTTACCAGCGCACCAGGCCGTCCGGGTCGTCTACCAGCACCACGTCGTATTTCTCCAGCATGGGCATCAGGATGTTTTCGAGTTCCTTCTTCCAGAGTTCGCCCTCGTAGAATCTGGCTTTCATCGGCTCGCGCGATGCCAGGTCGGGAAAGCCTCGCATGAAGAAGAACACGTCCGGATCTTCGACTGAAAGGAACGGTCCCAGGATCTTCATACCGATCTCATCGTGGGCCGGGACGCTTCTGGTACGGAATACTTCCAGAAACTCGCTTCGTTTGCCGGGCCTGGTTTTATAGGTTCGCATCTCGATAATCATGGGCACCTACCTGGCGAAGAGACGGTTGAAGAAAGCGCGGGTCTTGCGTCGAATTTCCTGGAGCGTGGCATCCAGCCGCTGCTGATGAAGGTGCTCGGGCGTCCAGCGCTTCACCAGGCTGGTGAGCATCTCGAACTGCGACTGGGCGGTGGGCAGATTGCCCTCGGCGTGGCCGGTGGAAACGCGCTGGCCGTGGTCCACGGCGCGATAGAAGGTGGCGGCGTCGCGCAGGAAATCGGCGTCCTCGCGATCCAGGTGGCCCATCTTCTCGATCACGTCGATGCGCTCCGGCGTGTTCAGCACCTTGTAGAAGATGCCGGCGCCCCTTCAGCCGCAGGTACATCAGGGCGAAATCGATATCGTAATAGCCGCCCAGCGCCGGCCTTGAGCGGATTGCGCGGGCCCTGCTCGCGCTCCAGGCGCGCGCGCATCTCCGCCAGTTCCTTGCGCGAGCGCATGCTCTGGCCGTAGCGGCGCCAGTCCACATCCTGCAGTTCATTGAGAAACTCCGTGGCGCGTTCCACGTTGCCGGCCACGGCGCGCGACTTCATATAGGTGATGCCTTCCCAGGCCTCGGCGTGGCTGGCGAAGTAGGTCTTGTACGCGCCTTCGGACTGCACCAGGTCGCCCTCGCGGCCGTTCGGACGCAGCGCGTGTCCACGGTGAACATCACGCCCTCGCCGGTGTAGGAGCTCATGGTCTGGATCATGCGCTCGGCCACGCCGGTCCAGAAGACGTGCTCGCGCGCGTCGGCATCGGGGATTACGAAGACCAGGTCGGCATCGGAGCCCAGGTCGAACTCGCGCATGCCGAGGCGACCCGAGGGCGATCACCATCATCTGGTCGCGAGGCGTGTAGTCCGGGTTGGCCGGCGGCGGCGCTTCGGTGAGCGCGATGCGGTACGCCGCGGCGATGACGCAGTCGGCCAGTGCGGAGGTCTTGCCCAGCGTCGCGAAGATCGGTTCGGAATCGCAGGATGCTCCGCTCTGGATGCGGAGCATCTGCCGGCGGTAGAAGCGGCGCAGCGCGGCGCCATCGGCAGGTCTGCTCCGCCGAGTTCGAACGGCTTGCCGATCTCATCGAGCAGCGCCGGATAGCGCAGCAGATCGTCGGCGAAGATAGGGGCTGTGCTCGAAGAGGTCGAGCGCCTGCGCGGCGAGATTGCGGCTCGGGCGTCAGCCGCGTCAGCATTTCGGGGGCCGCGAAGGCCTTTTCCAGAAAGTGCTCGAAGCGTTCGCGGCCGCGATGCAGGTTGGCGGCACGCGCGCGGGCGCGCTGGTCCAGGAAGCGGCGATTGCGGGCGGTCTTCGCGCGCGGTTTCGGCCTCCTCGGCAATGGTGTAGTACATAGGCCGCTGCGCATGGATGACGCGCTCGTAAATTTCCCGCACGGCCGCCCGGTGTTCGTTCCAGCCTGCGCCGGCGAGGCCTTCGGCCGTGCTCTCCGCGGGCATCTTGCGCGCCAGCACGTCCAGTTCCGCGGGATCGGTGGGCAGCGTATGGATCTGCCGGTCCTCTTCCATCTGTAGGCGGTGTTCCAGGTAGCGCAGAAACTGGTACGCGGCGGCCAGCCGGGCATACTCCGCGCCGGAGAGCAGCCCCTTGTCGCGCAGGCGGAACAGCGCCAACATCGTGCCGCCATGGCGGACCCACGGCTCGCGGCCGCCGTGCAGGCGTTGCAGGCACTGCACCAGGAATTCGATATCGCGGATGCCGCCGGGCGTCAGCTTGATATCCAGGCCGCTGTGCCGCTCCGCGGCGTGCGGCCATTTTCTCGCCGATGCGCTGGCGAGTTTCCGAAACGGCCTCCACGGCGCGAAAGTCGAGCGAGCTCTGGTAGATCAGCGGCTCGACAAACTCCAGCAGCTCCGCGCCGGGCTCGGGCTCACCGGCCGAGACTCGCGCCTTGATGAGCATCTGCTTTTCCCAGTCGCGCGCGCGGCCGGTAATAGGTTCGGGCGCCATCGGCGGAGATGCAGATTTCGCCCAGCGTGCCATCGGGCCGCAGCCGCAGGTCCACACGGTAGCACTGGCCGTCGCTGGTGTAGGCGGAAAGCAGCGCGGTGTACTCGTTGGCGACCTTCTTGTAAAACTCCTTGTTGCTGATGGGCGCGGGCCCGTCGGTCTCGCCATTGCCGGCGTAGAGGAACATCAGGTCGATATCGGAGCTGTAGTTCAGCTCCTGCCCGCCCAGCTTGCCGAGGGAGATCACCGAGAAGCCGCAGGGGCGCCGTCGGCCAGACGCGGTTCGCCGTGGCGGGTCACGAAGTCCGCGCGGATGCGGCGATAGGCGACGTCCAGCATGGCGTCGGCGAGATTGGACAGTTCCTCGGTGACATCGGAGAGCGTGGCAACTCCCAGCACGTCGCGGAGGACGATGCGCAGAAGCTGGCGGCGCCGGAAGCGGGCCAGGTCCACGGCACACAGCGCGGCGGGGCTGTCGAGGAAATCGCTCAGCCGCTGCTGGTATTCCTCGGCGGTCAATACGCGGTAAAGGCTGGGAGAGCCCGCGACCTCGACAAGGCGCTCCGGGTAACGCAGAACCGCGTCGGAAAGGAAGCGGCTATAGGAGAAGAGCGTGACGGCACAGCGCGCGGCCGCGGGGGATTCCGCGATGCGCTGAAATACGGCCGGCGAATCGTGGCGCAGGCAGTCCAGGTAGCGGGCCGATTTTTCAGGGTCGGGCACGGAGGCCAGCAGCGCCTGCAGGCGCTCGTCAACAGCAGTCATGCGTCAGGCCAGGTGAGACACGACTGCAATTATATCCCCTGGCTGCACGGGTCCCGGCTGAAGCACGCTGAGATAGAAACCGCTCATGCCCCAGCGCGGAGACGAGGGGTCGCGCTGTTTCACGCGAGCGTCGGAGAGTTCCTCTTTGAGTGACTCCCCATAGATATCGAGTTGGCGGCAGGGTCCGCGCGGTCGGGTGATCTGTAGCAGCGCGCCGCCCGCGCGAATCTGGTCGCCGATTCGCAAGTCGCGCACATTCAGGCCGCGCGTAGTCAGGTTTTCGCCCAGCGCGCCGTAGAACAGCGGATAACCACGGCCGATGAATTCATCGACGGTCTCGGAGGCGATAATCAGAATCGCCTTCTCCGGGCCGCCATGAATCTCGGGATGGGCGTGAAGGTCGCCCGCGATGCCGAGCGGCGTGATTGACCCTTCCGCAATCGCCCGCTTCGGCAGGCCTCCCGGGGAAGTATTCACTTGGATAATAATCGGTTCCATCTGATCCTATCTCACCACGAAGAAACTCATCGCGCGGAGGAGCTTACTCCCAGCGGAGAGCTTGCACAGGGTCCACGCGGAGGGCTTTGCGGGCGGGTACGTAGCTGGCCAGGGCGGCTACCGCGGCCAGGAGGAGCGCTACGGTGAGGCAGGTGGGCGCATCCATGCCGCCGAGTTGTTCCACCGCGGTTGCCATGACGGTTCTTAGAGCCAGCGCTGCCCGCCATCCCAAAGCCGATGCCGCAGAGGATCAGGGCGAGCGTGCGCTGCATGACCAGGCTGAGCACTTCGCGTCGCTGCGCGCCTAACGCGATGCGGATGCCGATTTCGCGGGTCCGCTGGCTGACGGCATAGGCGAGGATGGCATAGATTCCGATCGACGCCATGAGCAGCGCCAGCGTGCCCAGCGCGCTCAGCAAGAGCGACACCATCCGGAACGGACCGATCATGTCTTCGCGGATTTCCGCGGCGGTGCGGATTTCGACGCGCAGGGACGGATCGCGTGCCAGCATTTCCTGGCGGAGGGCGGCCTTCACGGGGGCCGGGCCGCCAGTGGTGCGAACCAGAATCTTCATCTGATAAGGCGGCACATCGGTGCGGGCTCCTTTGAGGAACAGACTTGCCTGCCCTGCCGGAATGTATACCGTGGGACGGACGGTGTTGAAAACTCCATTGGCATCCTCCATATCCGGAGCGACGCCGACCACTTCGAAGGGCATGGTCCCGGCGCGGAGTCGGAGCTGTTTGCCGATGGGCTCCTGGTTGGGCCAGACGCTGCGGACAAGATCCTGATTGACGAGCACGACCGGCTGCGAGTCTTCACGGTCGGCAGGCGTGAATCCGCGGCCTTTGACCACGGCGACGCCGACCGTGGAAAAGAAGTCCGCGGAGATCACGTTGTAGTCCGTTGAGCCGCCGTCCGCGAGCGGAAGATTACCCATGGCGTTCATCAGCGGGAGATTGCCGGCCAGCGCCACAGACTGGACTCCCGGCATGTTGCGGACACGGTCGCGGAGCGTATCCTGAAACTCGCGGGTGCGGGCTTCGTCGTACCCTTCGAGATGGAAGGGTGAACTCATCGCGATTAAGTGTTCGGTTTCAAAGACCGGCCCGTTGAGGTAAAGGTGCTGCGCTCCGCGCACTGCCATACCGGCGCCGAGCAGCAGCATCAGCGAGACGGCGAGGGGAACAATCACCAGCCAGTTACGCGCGGAGAAGAGGCGCTGCGAGTGCGATCGGGTGGCGGACAGGCCGTCCGCATGAAGCGCCGGCGCGAGGTTCATTCGGGTGGCGGAAAGCGCCGGTGCGAGACCAAACGAGATGCCAGTGACCATGGAGAGTGCCAGGCAGTAGAGCAAAACCCGCGGGTCCAGATGCAGGTCAAAACCGGCCGGAGCGCCCATCACCGTCACGAAGAGCAGTCTTGGCCAACCAGTGGGAAAACACGATTCCCAGCGCACCGCCGCACAACGCCAGCACCATACTCTCCGTCAATAGCTGGCAGACCAGGCGTGCGCGGCTGGCTCCCAGGGAAAGACGCACACCGATCTCGCGACGCCTCACGACCGCGCGAGCCAGCAGGAGATTCGCCAGATTGGAGCAGGCGATCAGCAGGATCATGGCCACCGCCAGGGTGACCGTGGCGGCCAGCGCTAAAAGCTGTTGGCGTTTTCGCGGATTGCCGAGTCCGGCGGTGACCATCACTTTGCCCTCTGCCGGATCGGCGGATCTGGTGCGCGTGGGCGGGTTTGCCAGCACCTCTACTTCCGCTTGTGCGCGGGAGGCGCTTACGTCGGGCCGCAGCACGGCGTCCAGCATCAGCCACTGTTCATCGACGTCGCGCAGCCAATCGCCACGAGGGAACAGCACGGGCTGCAACCCCAACGGCAAATAGAAACCGGACTGATCGCCCACGCCGAACCGCGCATCCGCAACACCAACGATGGTTACCACGCGGGCATTGAGCCGTCACGGTTTTCCCGGCAATTGCGGCATCGGCGCCGAAACGCGATTTCCAGTAGCCAGCGTTGAGCATTACCGCCGCCGGCCCTCCCTCCTGCTCTTCTTCCGGTGTAAAGCTCCTGCCCAGGGCAGGGTGCAGACCGGTGGCGGACAGGAAATTCGCGGATAGGAAGCGGGCTTCCACCTCCTCGGCGCCGGCCCCGCTGTTCGCCATGCCGGCAGGTCCCAATATGCACAGGAAGCGGGCCGACTGGGCAGTCACGGCACGGAACGAAGTGCCGCGATCGCGATAGTAGCGGTAGTCGCTATACGAAAAGTCGTTTTGCCAGCGGCCGCTCTCCAGGCGGTTGAAACTCACCAGGAGGGAGGGGTCTCCGCCCGGCGCGGCACTGGCGCGGATCTGGGCATTGATCAGCTCAAACACCGCGGTACTGATCCCGATGCCGAGCGCCAGACCCACGACCGCAAGCACGCTGAAGCGCGGGTCCTTTAAGAGGACGCGCGTGGCGAAACGCAAGTCGCGAACCAGGTGGTCCCACCATGCCCAGCGGCTGGATTCGTAAAAGCGCTCCTCCACAATGGTGCGGTTGCCGAAAGCTCTCCGGGCCGCCGTACGGGCCTCCTCCGGGGAGAGGCCCTGGGCGAGCAACTCTTCGGCCTCCTGGGCGAGATGCGCGTCGATTTCGGCGCGAAAATCCGTGTCTCTCCGTTTTCGGGTAGCCATTCGACCCAACTATACTCCCGCTTGTGTCGACTGTCAACCCAAATATCGTTTGCGATAATTTTACCCGTGCGCACCATCATCGAACCGTTCCGCATCAAGAGCGTGGAGCCGCTCCATCACACCACCGCCGCCGAGCGGGAGCATTTTCTGGAGCAGGCCGGATACAACCTGTTCCTGATCGATGCCCGCAACATCCTGATCGACCTGCTGACCGATTCGGGTACCAGCGCGATGTCCACGGAGCAATGGGCGGCCCTGATGCGCGGCGACGAAAGCTACGCGGGAAGCGACAGCTTCTTCCGGCTCAAACGCGCTGCCGACGAACTGACCGGATTGCGCCACATGATTCCCACGCACCAGGGGCGCGCCGCCGAACGCATCCTGTTTACCGTGGTCTGCAAGCCGGGCAACGTGGTTCCCTCCAATACGCATTTCGATACCACGCGCGCCAATATCGAATTCACCGGCGCGCGCGCCGTGGACCTGCCCATTCCGGAAGCGGCCGACACGCAGGCGCGGCTGGATTTCAAAGGCAACATGGATGTGGCCGCGCTGGAAGCGCTGATCGCCACGGAGGGCGCGGCCAACATCCCGCTGGCGATGCTCACGGTCACCAACAATTCCGGCGGCGGGCAGCCTGTCTCGATGGCCAACATCGCGGCTGTGAAAGCGGTGTGCGCGCGGCACCGGATTCCGCTGTACCTGGATGCCTGCCGGTTCGCCGAAAATGCCTGGTTCATCCGCGAACGCGAGGCGGGCTATGGGGACTGGACGCCCAAACGGATCGCGCAAAAGATGTTTTCGTATGCCGATGGCTGCACCTTTTCCGCCAAGAAGGACGCCTTCGCCAATATCGGCGGATTTCTCTGTACCAACGACGACCGCGTGGCGCGGCGCGAGGCCGACCTGCTGATTCTATT
>CAVVLD010000062.1:0-82159 GCA_963748795.1 uncultured Solibacteraceae bacterium | reverse complement strand
CGCTACTGCACCTGGACACCAAGGTGAAGCTGGTGCAGTACATCAAGCTGGCGATGGCGGAGACGGGACTGGGATCGGAGCGCACGCGGGCGCCGCGGCTCAAGATCGAAGGCGCGGAGCGGGCGGAGATCCTGGGCATCATCCGCGACGCCATCGCGACGCGGCCCAACCTGCATGCCAACCGCTGACGCGCGTTTCACCGTCCGGCTGGAGGCGCTATCGAGCAGCCTGGGGCGGCGCGCGCCGATGGCGAACCAGATTGCCGAAACGATCCGCGACATGATTGTGGCGGGAGAGCTGAATCCCGGGGACCGCATTGTGGAGTCGCGCTTCGCGCGGGAAATCGGCGTGGGGCAGCCCACGGTGAGGGAAGCACTGGTGGCGCTGGAACACGAAGGGCTGGTGGTTCGCAAGGCCAACCAGGGCTGCGTGGTGACCACGCTGACGCGCGTCGAGATCGGCCAGATTCTGCGCATCCGCGAGGAACTGGAGACGCTGGCCATGGAACTGGCGATCGAGAATGCCGCGGACGCGCAGATCCGCAAGCTGTTGCTGGTGACCGATGCCATGGAGCGCGCCGCGCGGGCTCGCGACGTGCGCGAGTTTTTCGCGCTCGACGTACGCTTTCACGAGACGCTGTGGCGGCTGAGCGGGAACAGTCTGCTGCCGCGTCTGCTGGCGCAGGCGCTGATGCCGCTGTTGGCGTTTCTGTTCATCCGCAATCTGCGCAATCACCAGCAGATCGATATGCAGGATTCCGCCGCGGCGCACGTGGAGATCGCTGAGGCGATTCTGTCCCGGGATAAAGAGCTGGCACGCAAGGTGGCGCGGGCGAAGTTCCGGATGTTCGCCGAGGATCACCTGCAGTGGTTCGAGGAAGGCAGATGAAGAAAATCAAAATCATCGATTCGCACACCGGCGGCGAGCCGACGCGCGTGGTGGTGGCGGGCGGCCCGGATCTGGGCGACGGCCCGATGGCGGAGCGGCTGGAGCGCTTTCGCGAGCGAGTTCGACCGCATCCGCTCGGCGGTGGTGAACGAGCCGCGCGGCAACGACGCCATGGTGGGCGCGCTGCTGTGCGAACCGTCGGACCCGACGTGCGACGCGGGCGTGATCTTCTTCAACAACGTCGGCTACCTGGGCATGTGCGGCCACGGCACCATCGGGCTGGTGGTGACGCTGGCGCACATGGGGCGGATCGCGGCCGGGCGTGCACCGCATCGAAACGACCGGTGGGCACGGTGGAGGCGCGGCTCAACGCCAACGGCAGCGGTGACCATTCGCAACGTGGCCAGCTATCGCCAGTGCGGCGCAGGTGGCGGTGGACGGCGCCGGGCATCGGCGACGGTGCACGGCGATATCGCCTGGGGCGGCAACTGGTTCTTCCTGTGCAGCGATCACGGGCAGCGAGCTTGTCGCTCGACCGGCGTGGAGCGAGCTGACCGATTTTGCGTGGCGCATCCGGCAGGGCCTCGAAGCGCAGGCATCACCGGCGCGGACGGCGGAGATCGACCACATCGAGCTGTTCGGACCGCCGACGGTCGCGGGCGCCGACAGCAAGAACTTCGTGCTGTGCCCGGGCAAGGCGTACGACCGCTCGCCGTGCGGCACCGGCACCAGCGCCAAGCTGGCCTGCCTGTATGCCGACGGCAAGCTGCAGCCCGGGCAGGTCTGGCGGCAGGAAAGCATCGTGGGCAGCGTGTTCGAAGGCACGGTCGTCGGTGGAGGACGGCAAGCTCTATCCCGAGATCACGGGCTCCGCGTTACGTGAATGCGGAGGCCGACCTGATCCTCGACGAGCGCGACCCGTTCTGCTACGGAATCCGCGCGCTCATGGGCGACAGCTTCGACGTAGCCATCGCCGGCGGCGGCATCGTGGGCGCGGCGTGCGCGGAGGAATGCGCCGCGGCCGGGCCTGCAGGTGGTGGTGGTGGAGCCCGGTCCCGATCGGCGGCGGCGCCACGGCGGCGGGCATGGGCCACATCGTGGTGATGGACGATTCGCCGGCGCAGATCGCGCTCACCCATTACTCGCGGCAGCTTGTGGATGGCTGCGCCGGGAGTTGCCGGCGGACGTGGAGTATCTGCGCTGCGGGCACGCTGTGGGTGGCGGCGGACGAGGAAGAGATGGCCGAGGTGCGGCGCAAGCGCGGCGTCTTACGACGGCGATCGGCGTGCGCGCCGAGGTGCTGGACGCGCGCGGCGCTGGCGGAGGCCGAGCCGCATCTGCGGCCGGGACTGGCGGGCGCGCTGCTGGTGCCGGACGATGCGGTGATCTATCCGCCGTGCGCGGCGCGCTATCTGCTGGAACGCGCGAGCGCGAAGGGCGCGGTGCTGCGGTGGGCGGCGGTGCGACGCACTGAGCGGCGAGGGCGATCCAGCTGCGCGATGGCACGCTGTCTTGCGGCGGGCATCACGGTGAACGCCACGGGCGCGTGGGCGCCGGAACTGACGCCGGGCATCGAAGTGCGCAAGCGCAAGGGACACCTGGTGATCACCGACCGCTATCCGGGCTTCGTGCGCGCATCAACTGGTGGAACTGGGTTATCTGAAGAGCGCGCATTCGACCACGCGCGGATTCGGTGGCGTTCAACGTGCAGCCGCGCAAGCACGGGGCAGGTGCTGATCGGGTCGTCGCGGCAGTTCGGCGCGGAGACCGCGGCGATCGATCAGTCACATGCTGACGCGCATGCTGCGGCGCGCGCAGGAGTACATGCCGGAGCTCGGGGAACTGTCGGCGATCCGCTCGTGGACGGGCTTCCGCGCGGCCACGCCGGACAAGCTGCCGCTGATCGGGCCGGTGCCGGCGGATCGCGCGCTTGTATCTGGCGACGGGCCACGAAGGGCTGGGCATCACGACGTCGCTGGCGACGGGACGAGCTGGTGGCGGATCAGATTGTCGGAGCGGACGTCGGCGATTCCGGCGGAGCCGTATCTGCCGGGACGGAAGCACGAGGATGGCGCATGCCTGACACGCGTGAAGACTTTCGGTAAACGGCAACGCGCGTGGAACGGTGCCGGCGGGGAGCGATGGTCTCGGCGGCGGTGGCGATGGCGGGCGTGAGCCGCTTCCGGCGGTCGGTCACCGGCGAGCCGCGCGGCGCCGCTGTGCGGCATGGGGATCTGCTTCGAATGCCGCGTGACGATCGACGGGCGGGCGCATTGCCGGAGTTGCCAGATTCCGTGCGCGGACGGGATGGAGGTGCGCACCGATGTCTGATAGTGGTGGTGGTCGGCGCGGGTCCGGCGGGTCTGGCGGCGGCGTGCCGCGCGGCCGAGATGCGGGGCGCGCGTGGCGCTGGTGGACGACAATCCGCGGCCGGGCGGACAGATCTGGCGCGCGGACGGCGAGCCGGCGAGTCCCGCGGCGCGTGGATTCGCGGGCGAACGGAACGGCGTGGAGTGGATCGCGGGCGCGCGCGTGTTCGCCGCGCCGGAGCCGGGCGAAGCTGGCGCTCGAGACGTTCGACGGGCGATCGCGAATTGAGCTACGAGAAGCTGATCCTGGCTACGGGCGCGCGCGAGCGCTTCCTGCCGTTCCCCGGCTGGACGCTGCCGAACGTGATGGGCGCGGGCGGATTGCAGGCGCTGGCGAAATCGGGCCTGCCGGTGGCGGGCAAACGAGTAGTGATCGCGGGCAGCGGTCCGCTGCTGCTGGCGGTGGCGAAATACATGCGCGATCACGGCGCCGATGTGCGGCTGATCGCCGAGCAGGCGGAGCAGGCGGCGCTGCTGCGCTTCGGCGTGGGACTGGTGGCACACCCGGCAAGCTGGTGCAGGCGGTGCGATTGCGCGCGGGTCTGCTGGGCATTCCGTACCTGACCGGCTGCTGGCCGGTGGCGGCGCGGGGCACGGATAAGCTGGAGAGCGTGACGCTGCAGCGCGGCACGGCAGACGTGGACGGAGCCGTGCGATTACCTGGCGTGCGGCTTCGGCCTGATTCCCAATCTGGAACTGGCCGGCGCTGCTGGGCTGCCGCATGAGCGCGACGGGCGTGGCGGTGGACGAGATCAGCAGACCTCCGTGCGCGGGCGTCTATTCGCGCGGGCGAAGTCACGGGCATCGGCGGGCTGGACCTGGCGCTGGCGGAAGGCGAGATTGCGGGCTTCGCCGCGGCGGGCAAACGCGCGAGGCGCGCGCGCGCTTCGGCGCGCGCGCGATACGCACCGGCGATTCGCCGGCGCGCTGGAGCGGGCCTTTGCGCTGCGCGACGAACTGAAGCGCCTGGCGCAGGACGATACGCTGGTGTGCCGCTGCGAAGATGTGGCGCTGGGCCGCGTGCGGGCCTGCTCGGACTGGCGCGAAGCCAAGCTGCACACGCGCTGCGGCATGGGTCCGTGTCAGGGGCGCGTCTGCGGACGGCGCGGTGGAGTTTCTGCTGGGATGGAAGGCGGAATCGGTGCGGCCGCCGGTGTTTCCGGCGCGGATCGGCAGTTTGAGCAAGGATTGACGCGCGGAAGGCGCCGCGCCTTGACTTCCATCGTTGAAGTTCCATACGATGAGCGTTGCAAGCGATTACAGCGCTGCTATATAAGGGGATCATAGAGAATGGCGAACGGCACAGCCCGCGCAGTCACCTTTCGGGGTGATCGTCGGGCAACCGCGGCTTTTTCCCGGACCATCTGGCGCAGAGCGGACGTTCGGAAATGATCGCGGTGCTCGAGAGAGCGGGATACGACGCGGTAGCCGTGGGGCCTGAAGAGACCAAGTTCGGCGCCGTGGAAACGCGCGCCGAAGCGGCGCGTTGCGCGGAGCTGTTCCGGAAGCACCGGGAGGCGATCGACGGCGTGATCGTCACGCTGCCGAATTTCGGCGACGAGCGCGCCATCGCCGATACGCTGCGCATGGCGGAGCTGAACGTGCCGGTGCTGATGCAGGCTACGCCGGACACGCCGGGCAAGCATGACCATCAGCGACCGCCGCGACAGCTTCTGCGGCAAGATGTCGGCCTGCAACAACCTGACGCAGTACGGCATTCCGTACTCGCTGACCACGCGGCACACCGTAGCGCCGGATTCGGAGTTCTTCGCGAAGGACCTGGAGTGGTTCGCGGCGGTCTGCCGCGTGGTGCGCGGGCTGCGGCGGTTGCGGATCGGCGCGATTGGCGCGCGGCCGGCGGCGTTCAACACGGTGCGCTACAGCGAAAAGCTGCTGGAGGCGAACGGCATCTCGGTCGAGCCGATCGACCTTTCCGAAATCCTGGGCCGCATCGAGCGCATGAGCGACGACGACGCCGCGCGCAGGCGAAAGCTGGCGGCGATCCAGCAAGTACGTCTCCACCGAGCGGTGTCCCGCGCCGGCGCTGATGAAGATGGCCAAGCTGGGCGCGGTGATCGACGAGTGGATGGCAGCAGACCGATGTGCGCCATCAGCGCCGTGCAGTGCTGGACGTCGCTCGAAGAATTCTTCGGCGTGGTGCCCTGCACGGTGATGAGCATGATGAGCAACAACCTGATGTCGAGCGCCTGCGAAGTGGATATCGCCGGGAGTGGTCGGCATGCACGCGCTGCAGCTGGCGTCGGGAACGCCGAGCGCGCTGCTCGACTGGAACAACAACTACGGCGACGATCCGGACAAGGCCGTCTGCTTCCACTGCAGCAACCTGCCGAAGCATTTCTTCCGCGAGCGTCGCGCATGGATTTCCAGGAGATCATCGCCGGCACGGTGGGCAAGCGAGAACACGTATCGGCACCTGCGTGGGCCGGGTGAAGGCCGGGCCGATGAGCTTCGCCCGCTTCTCGACCAACGACCGCGAAGGGGCCGATCTGCGGGCTACGTGGGCGAGGGCGAATTCACCGACGATCCGCTGGATACGTTCGGCGGCGCCGGCGTGGTGCGCATTCCGAATCTGCAGGGCCTGCTGCGCTACATCTGCGAGAACGGCTTCGAGCATCACGTGGCGGCCAACCTGTCGGCGGTGGCGACCGCGGTGGAGGAGGCGGCGTCGCGGTACCTCGGAGCTGGCCAGCAAGTACCTGAGCGGGAAATGCACAATTCTGTTTGCGGAGATGAGCTATGAGCATCGTCGCCGGAGTGGATTTCGGCACGCTGAGCGTGCGCGTTTCGATCTTCGATAGCGAGCGCGGCCGGCTGGGGTCGGGACGTGGCGGAATATCCGCTGCATCGCGAAGAGGAAGATCCGGACCACGCCACGCAGAGCCACGCCGATCACATGCGCGCGCTGGTGGAGGCCATGCGCAGCGCCGTTCTGGCGGCAGCGGAGTCGACGGGCAACGAGATCGAGGCGCATGGCGCTCGACACCACCGGGTCGAGCGTGATTCCGGTGGACGAGAAGCTGGAGCCGCTCGACGACTACTACCTCTGGTGCGATCACCGCGCCTGGCAGGAAGCCGGCGAGATCACGGCGGCGGCGCACCGGACGCGGGCTGCGCGGCGATCGACTGGTGCGGCGGCATCTATTCGTCGGAATGGGGATTGGCCAAGCTGCTGCACTGGCTGCGCCACAATCCGGAAAAGCGCGCGCGCTTCGCGACCGCGCTGGAGCATTGCGACATGGTGGCGGCGGTGCTGTGCGGCATCACCGACCCGGCAGCGGTGCCGCGCAGCGTCTGCGCGATGGGCCACAAGTGGATGTGGAACGCGGCGCTGGGCGGGCTGCCGCCGGAAGAGTTTCTGACCGCGGTCGATCCGCTGCTGGCCGGGCGTGCGCGCGAAAGTTGGCGGGCGGTACGAGACATCGGACCGCATCGCGGGGCACCTCTCGGCCGAGTGGGCGGAGAAGCTGGGGCTGCGCGCGGGCATTCCGATTCCGGTGGGCGCGTTCGATGCGCACTGGGACGCCATCGGCGCGGGCGTGCGGCTGGGCGACGTGGTCAACGTGGTGGGCACGTCCACCTGCATCATCGCGATCGGCGAGACGGCGGAGCTGATTCCGGGAGTGTGCGGCGTGGTGCCGGGATCGGTGCATCCGGCGCGCACGGGCATCGAGGCGGGGCTCTCGGCGACCGGCGATATTTTCGAGGCGATCGCGCGGCGCGCGGGCAGCACGGTGGCCGAGCTTTCGCGGGGGCTGGAGAAGTACCGCGCGGGCGAAACCGGGCTGCTGCGGCTCACCTGGGACAACGGCGACCGCACCGTGCTGGTGAATCCGGAACTGGGCGGCGTCACGCTGGGCTGGAGGCTGACGCACACGGCGCAGGACGAGTTGTTCGCGGCCATCGAAGGCACGGCGTTCCACACGCGCGTGATTCTGGAGCGCATGGAGGAGCACGGCGTGCCGGTGCGCCGCGATCATCAACGGCGGCGGCATTCCGCAGAAGAATCGAGGTGCTGAACCAGGTCTACGCCAACGTGATGGACAAGCCGATTCTGGTGCCGAAAGGCGATGTGACCAGCCTGGGGTCGGCGATCTTTGCGTTTCTGGCGGCGGGCACGTTCCGGAGCATCGAAGAGGCGCAGGACGCGCTGTGTCCGGGGCATCGCGGTGGTGCAGCCGGATGCCGCCGAAGCGGCCGTGTACGAGGGGTTGTATCCGCTGTTATCGCAAGTTGTATTTTTCGTTCGGGCAGGGAAGCGGTGCTGGCCGGAATTGCGGCGCTGTCGGAGCGGCGAGAGGCTAAGAGCGAGGGGCGAGTGCTGGAAGCACTGCGAGCTGAAGTACTGGAAGCCAATCTGGAGCTGGTGCGGCGCGGGCTGGTGATCTACACGTTCGGCAACGCCAGCGGGGTTTCGCGCGAGCAGGGTCTGATCGCGATCAAGCCGAGCGGCGTGCCGTACGACCGGATGAAGCCGGAGCACATGGTGATTACGGATCTGGACGGGCGCGTGGTGGAAGGCGATCTGCGGCCATCGTCGGACCTGGCGACGCACGCGCTGCTGTATCGCGCATTTCCGGACCATCGGCGGGGTGGTGCATACGCATTCGCGCCATGCCACGGCATGGGCGCAGGCGGGGCGCGAAATTCCCTGCTTCGGCACCACGCACGCCGACTATTTTGCGGAGCCGTGCCGGTGACCGACCCGCTGACGGCGGAAGAAATCGAATCGGCTACGAGCTGAATACCGGGGTGGCGATCGTGCGGCGCATCCGCGGGCGCGACCCGCTGGGCTGCCCGGCGATTCTGGTGACCGGCCACGCACCGTTCGCTGGGGCAGCACCGTCGACCGAGGCGGTCCACAACGCCGTGATCGTGGAAGAACTGGCGGCGATGGCGTGGCAGACCATCACCATTAATCCGAGGCGCGGCCCATCAGCGAGACGCTGCGCGACAAGCATCACTACCGCAAGCACGGGGCCAAGGCGACTTACGGCCAGAAGTGAGCGCTACCAGATATCGGCGACGGTGAAGCCTTCGGGGAAAGGGTCTTCGGGATCCAGGACGTATTGCGCGATGCCGGTGATCCATGCCTGGCCGGAGATCGTCGGGACCACGGCGGAGTAGGGGCCCACGCGCGTTGCCTCCACCAGGCGTCCGGTGAACTTCGTCCCGAGAATGCCTTCGTGCACGAAATCCTGGTGGAGCGCGCAGCTTGCCTTTGGCGTGGAGCGTGGCCATTTTCGCGCAGGTGCCGGTGCCGCACGGGGAGCGATCGAGCACGCCGCTGCCGACCGCGGGTCGAAACCACCACCGCATTCTTGTGGCCCAGGCGACATCTGCGCGATGCTCACGCCCGCGATGCCGGCGTTTTCGGGATGCACCACGGGCAGTTGTTCGCGGGCCGCGGCCTTGATCAATCTCGGCGATGCGGACGATCTCGCGGGCCTCGTCCGGGACGATGCGCAGGCCGAACGGCGCGGCGTCGGCGATCACGTAGAACATGCCGCCATAGGCGACATCCACGGTGACGGTGCCGAGACCCGGGACTTCCACCGGGCGCATCCAGATGTACCGCGAAGGCCGGCACGTTGCGGAAGGTGACCTTGCGGACCTTGCCGCCGGTCACTTCGGCATCCACCGAGACCAGGCCCGCCGGCGTATCGAGCTTCAAATGCGTCACCGGCTCGACGGCGGGCACCATGCCGGTTTCGATCAGCACCGTCACCACGCAGATGGTGTTGGTGCCGGACATGGGCGGATACTCCACCTGCTCCATGATGACGAAGCCGGCGTCGGCTTCGGGATGGGTGGGCGGCAGGATCACGTTGCAGCAGAGCGCCGGATAGCCGCGCGGCTCGCGCAGCATGCAGCAGGCGGATGTGGTCGGCGTGCGTTTCCAGCTACGTCATCTTTTCGAACATGGTGCGTGCCGGGAACGTCCAGCACGCCGCCGGTGATGACGCGGCCGGGTTCGCCGCAGGCGTGCGCGTCCACCGCGGTGATCATGCTGGTGAATCGCATCAGCGGACCCCCGGCAGAGTGGCGTGCGCGTCGCTCAGTCCGTGGTGCCCCGCCATCAGCTTTTCGATATCGGGAATTTCGATAGGCACGAAGGCGGAGAGATTTTCGTAGCCGTTGGCGGTGATGAGCAGCATGTCTTCCAGGCGCAGGCCGGCGTGCTCTTCCTCGATGCGCATCTCCGGCTCGATGGTGAAGAGCTGGCCGGGTTCCAGCGTGTCGGTGGGGTTGCGGACGTCGTGGACTTCCATGCCCACGGTGTGGCCCAGGCTGTTGGCGCGGCTGTTGCGGTAGCCTTCGACGAATTTGACGGCGGCGTTTTTGATCTTCTCGTCGGTGAATTTGTAGGAGGCCATGACGGCATCCATCTTCACCACGGCGTCTTTGATAATGTCGCGCGGCGCGGTGTGGACTTTGATGGAGGTCATCAGCGCCTGGTAGAGGCGCAGGTAGATGCCGTAATACTCGCGCTGCCGCGGCGTGAACTTGCCGTTGGCGGGAAACACGCGGGTGACGTCGGAAGCGTAGTTTTTGTAATCGGGCGCGTAATCGAACTGCACCAGGTCGCCGTCTTTCAGTTGCGCGGTGTCCTTGTGATAGTGCGTGTAGTAAGTGTTGGGGCCGGTGGCGATGAGCGCAAAGTAAGCCGGGCCATACGCGCCGTATTTCTTGAAGACGAATTCGGAATCGGCCTGCAACTCGTATTCGTACATGCCCGGCCGGGCGTCGCGCATGGCCTCCATGATGCCGAGTCCGGCGATGCGCGTGGCTTCACGCAGGATGGCGATCTCGCGCGGGCTCTTGGTGCCGCGCAGGTTGTCGAGGATCGGGTCGAGGTCCTTCACTTCGGAGTGCGGCGCGGCTTCCTTCAGGTGGGCGATGAAGGCCTCTTCGCGAGACGGGCGGCCGTCCCAGGGGTCGGCCTTGGTGGCGCGCGCGAGCGCGGCGGGGTCGCTGGAAGAGGCGCTGCCCAGCACCTCGGGCCGGAAGGGCGTGTAGATCGCGCGGTTCTCTCCGGCGAAGCGGTCGAGCATGGCTTTGAAATCGGCGCGCGCGGCCACGGCTTCGATGCCGGTCTCTTTGACGGCCTCGGGTCCGGGATACAGGCCGGGGCCGAACATGGATTGTTCGCGGCGCTCATTGCGCGGATTCAGAAACAGCGTGGAGGTGCGGCTCTTGCCATCGATGACCAGGATGGCGCGCGGTTCCACCACGCCGGAGACGTAAAAGAACTGGTTGCTCTGGCGCAGCGGCTGCTCGCCGGGACGCTCGGTGGTGCCTTGCAGGATGGCCACGGCATCGCCGATTTTTTCCATCACACGGGCGCGGCGGGCAGCGTACTCCGCCGGGGGAAAGACGTTGGTGAACACGGGCTGCGCGGCTGCCGGAGCGGCCGCCAGCAGGAAGATGACGAATTTGGTCACGTGGAACTATTGTAGTGCCCGTTTGCACGAACGATCATCGGTGTCTTGCCGGCGCGTGTGTGCTGCAGGTCGGAAACGAGTTTGATTCCGATCCCGCCAAGCTCCGGATGAATTTTAGAAAGCCGCGACCGGATTCCGGCATCCAGAGCCGGAGTGAGTTGTTCGGCCAAAATGTCGAGCCGCAGAACGCTGCCCTCCGCGATTACCTGGAAGCCTCGCACCTCCCGTTCCTGGCGCACTGCATGACTAAACGCCTCGGAGTGCACGGTTGACCCGTCTCCCAAGCTGGATCGAATCGTTGCACCTGCCGATCACCGCGCGAAAGCGGAGAACCCCTTCTGCCGGGCTTTGCGTGTCATCGACTTCGATCTCGTCCCCCATATCGTACCGGACAAGCGGGAAGCACCGCGGGTACAGGCTGGTAATCAAAACGCGGCAGCGCCTCGTTCCGGCAACGGGCAGGGCTTCGACCAGGTGGGTCCGCCAGAACACCCGATAGCCGCCGGAGGGGTGCGTATGGGCGATCACATTTGTCTCGACGGAACCGTATTCCATGGCGATGGGCGCGCTCAGTCAGGCTCGCTAAGCGAACGGCGACTCCGGCCCGGGGAACGACTCGGAAGTGCCGATTACGGCCTTCAGGTTCAAAGCGCGGAGCCGGTCGGCCATGTCTTCATTCGCGCGGGCGAAGCTGTCCAGCGCGACGCTGTAGCCCAGAAAATAGTCCGGCCGAAAGGCGATCATCTCCGCTGCCGCCTGCTTCAGGCGCTCCGCGCTAAGGTTGTATGCGGAAAAGCGGCGATACTGAAGAAGGCGGTCATTTAAGGACCGCCGAAACCCGTTCCAGCGGCCTTTCAGTCCCGTGCCCAGAAGATGGCTGTGACCCCACAGAAGGAACAGCCGTGACCCGGGGTCAATCGAATACCAGCTCCGCGCGGCCCACATGTCGTACTGCGCATGAACGAATTCCTCGCGCCATGCCGGGAGTTGGACAGGCTGCGAAGTAGAGCCCCCGGTGATTCGCCATGAATCCGGCCCTCGCGAGGGGTCGCACATCCCGGCGGCGTGCTGGTGAATGAGGGATCGATTGGCCATTGGAGCCACGGCAAAGAAGTGCTCGAGGCTCTCGAATTCCCCAGGCGCCGCATTGGCAGCTACCAGTTTCGAATAGAATGGAATCCGCTTTACGGTCCGTGCCCATTCCCGATTCAGCAACTCCAATTGAATTTGCGCAATTGCCTGGGATGGCAGATCTGAGGCGTAGGCGGCCAGGCGTGCCTCAATATCGCCGGCCATTCTACGCCGGCGCACAGCCGATATCAGTTTCATTGGGGACTTCTCCAGCCACGCTAACATCCGGCATAAATTCAGACAAGTGACTACCTGTCTATCGGCGAAGTCACGCGACGAAAATGTCGTGGATGCGGATCAGGCCCAGGGCGCGGCCGGCTGCGATCGACCACGGGCAGCACGGAGATCTGCGACGGGCGGCGTTCCATCCGCTCCAGCGCTTCGGCCGAGGCTGGCGTCGGGACCGATGGTGACCGGCGTGCGCGTCATGATATCGGCGGCGCGCAGCGCCGCGGATATCGTCGTGAGTGGTGAGCGCGCGGCGCAGGTCGCCATCGGTGAGGAAGCCGGCGAGGATGCCATCCGGTCGCGACCACGCAGGCGCCGCCCAGCGGGCGGCGGGTCATGGCGATGATGACCTCTTTGAGCGACGCTCTCGGGCGCCACGAAGGCCACCTGCTCGCCGCTGTGCATGGCTTCTCTCACGCTGAGCCGCAGATTGCGGCCGAGCTGGCCGCCGGGATGGAAGCGGCCGAACTCTTCGGCGGTGAAATTGCGCGCGCACATCAGCGCGATGGCCAGCGCGTGCCCGATGGCCAGGGCCGTGACGGCGCTGGCGGTGGGCGCCAGATTATTGGGATCGGCCTCGCGCTCCACGGAGGCATCCAGCAGCACGTCCAGATGCGCGGCGAGCGGCGAAGAGGCGCTGCCCAGAATGCCGATGAGCGGCGAGCGGAATTCGCGCAGCAGCGGCACCAGCGCCAGCAGTTCGCTGGACGTGCCGTGCTTGGAGATCAGGATGGTGGGGTCGCCCGGCGTATAGATGCCCAGGTCGCCATGCACGGCCTCGGCGGGGTGCAGGAACACCGCGGCGGTACCGGTGCTGCACAAAGTGGCCACGATTTTGCGCGCGATATGGCCGCTCTTGCCGATGCCGGTGACCACGACTTTGCCGGGATGCGCCAGAATCAGGTCCACGGCGCGGATCAGCGCGCCGTCCAGGCGGGTGGCAGCCTGCGCGATGGAGGCGGCTTCGATCTCCATGGCGGCCCGCGCCGCGGCCAGCCAGTCCTGTTTCATTTTTGTAGGAAGAACTGGCCGACGAACATGGCGTCGATGCCCGATGAGTAGAAGCTGCGCACGGCGTCGCGCGGCGTGCAGACCAGCGGCTCGCCGAACAGATTGAACGAGGTGTTGTAGAGCACCGGCAGTCCGGTGGCTTTGCCGGCGGCGTGCAGCAGTTTCCAGTAGAGCGGATTCTCCGCGCGATCCACCGTGTGTAC
Organism: uncultured Solibacteraceae bacterium; assembly: GCA_963748795.1. GTDB lineage: Bacteria > Acidobacteriota > Terriglobia > Bryobacterales > Bryobacteraceae > Sulfopaludibacter. Next base: position 68,866 of record CAVVLD010000062.1, on the reverse strand, counting down.
GCGCACCAGGTCGCCCGCCAGCAGCGCGGCGGCGAAGCGTTCGCGGTGCTCGGGCTTCACGCGGCCCACGGTGGCGAGGTAGCGGGCGTTGGGGCCCACGTCGAAATACTCGCCGGCCAGTTCCGCCGGCACCGAAGCCGCGAACTTGCGGAACGGCTCGCGATGCTTGATGAAGATGTTCAAATTTTCGGTGGAATAGGGGTCCAGCGGCGAAGCCAGAATGCTGCGGTTGCCCAGCGCGCGCGCGCCGAATTCCATGCGCCCGTGCATCCAGGCGACGATCTTGTTGTCGGTCAACTGCGCCACCGCGGTATCGATCAACTTCTTCGGTGGTGAGCAGGTAGCGGAACCGCAGCTTGCAGTTTTCCAGCACCTGTTTGATTTCGCCGGCGGTAAAGGCCGGTCCGAGGCAGAGCGTTTCCAGGGCCACACGCTGCTGCTGCCGGAGCGTTCCATGCCACGTCTCGAGCACCGCGCCGATCGCCGTGCCGGCGTTGCCGCTCACCGGCTGCACGAAGACGTTGCGATAGCCGGAGTCGTGTTCCAGCGCCGAAACCAGCAGCGCGTTCAGCCCCAGGCCGCCGGCCAGGCAGAGATTCTCGCCCTTGCCGGCCATGCGGATCACGGCCGTTTCCAGAGCGCCTTCTGCATGCCGGCGGCAATGTGGGCGCGCAGTTCTTCGGGAATGGGGTCGCCATCGGCCAGGCCGAGCTTGGCATAGAACCGCGGGCCGAATCCGCCGTGCCGGATCCGCTCGGTGCTGAAGAACGTGCGGTCGACGCGCGGGCCGTGATCGCTCAGCCCCAGAATTTCCAGGAACAGGTCGCGGAAGCGCTCATCGCCGGCCACCGAGAGCCACTGCACCTTGTGCTCGTCGCCGCGCGATTCGAAGCCGAGCAGTTCGGTGACGCGGCCGTAGAACTCGCCGAGCGAATCCGGAACGTACTGTTCCTCCTCGATCGTCATGTGCGTGCCGCGGCGTGCCAGCGGGAGCCGCAGCGGACATCGCCGCCGCGGTCGAGCGACCAGCACGGTGGCCTCCTCGAAGGGCGAGGGATAGTAGGCCGACGCGGCATGCGCCAGGTGATGCTCCAGCACCACGACGCGGCTGTCGGGAAAGTGCGCGCGCAGCTGCAGATGGAAATCGGGACTCGGGGTGGGGCGCACCAGCGCCACGGCATCCACCTCCTCCGCCTTGGCGCCCGCCAGGGTCAGGCACGTGGCGATGGAATGCTCGGGCAGGTCGGCCCGCCCGCGCCGTGCGATTCGGTGGCGCACCAGCTTCGATTCTTCGACGGCGGCCACCAGTTCGCCGTCCTTCAGAACGGCGCTGGCGGCATCGCCGCCAATGCCGCCGATTCCCAGAATGATCATTTGCGCTTGTCTCGCTTTTCGATCTTGGCCCAGGTGTCCTTCAGGGCCACCGTGCGGTTGAACACCGGCTGGCCCGGGCGTGGAATCCGGGTCCACGCAGAAGTACGCCAGGCGCTCGAACTGGTAGTACGGCTCCCACCTGGCCTCCAGCAGGGAAGGCTCCAGCTTGGCATCGTGCAGAATTTCGAGCGAGTTGGGATTCAGATTCGCGGTGAAATCCTGGCCCTCCGGCGCGTCGCTGGGATTCTCCTTGGTGAAGAGATTGTCGTACAGGCGCACTTCGGCGGCAGACGGCGTGCTGCGCCGAGACCCAGTGGATGGTCGACTTCACCTTGCGGCCGTCGGGCGCGTTGCCGCCGCGCGTGGCCGGGTCGTAGGTGCAGTGCACCTCGACCACTTCGCCGGCTTCGTTCTTCACCACGCTGGTGCAGGTGACGAAGTAGCCGTAGCGCAGCCGCACTTCGCGGCCCGGCGAGAGGCGGAAATACTGCTTGGGCGGATCTTCGCGGAAATCGTCCTGCTCGATGTACAGCACCTTGCGAGAACGGCACCTTGCGCGTGCCGGCGGACGGCGTCTTCGGGATTGTTGACCGCGTCCATCTCTTCGACCTGGCCCTCGGGATAGTTGTCGATCACCACCTTGCAGCGGGCGCAGCACGGCCATCACGCGCGGCGCGCGCTTGTTCAGATCTTCGCGCACGCAGTGCTCCAGCAGCGCCAGCTCGACGATGCCGTTGGTCTTCGACACGCCGATGGCGGCGCAGAAGTTGCGGAGCGCCTCCGGCGTGATAGCCGCGGCGGCGGATGCCGGACAGCGTGGGCATGCGCGGATCGTCCCAGCCGCGCACGTGCCCTTCCTGCACCAGCTTGCAGCAGCTTGCGCTTGCTCATCACGCGTGTAGGTCAGGTTCAGGCGGGCGAACTCGATCTGCTGCGGATGGTAGATGCCGAGCTGCTCGACGAACCAGTCGTAGAGCGGGCGGTGATCCTCGAACTCCAGCGTGCAGATGGAGTGGGTGATGCCTCTCGATGGAATCGCTCTGCCCGTGCGCGAAGTCGTACATCGGGTAGATGCACCACTTGTCGCCGGTGCGGTGATGCTCGGCGTGCAGGATGCGGTACATCACCGGGTCGCGCATGTTGAGGTTGGGCGAGGCCATGTCGATCTTGGCGCGCAGGGTGCGCGAGCCGTCGGGGAATTCGCCGGCGCGCATGCGCTCGAACAGATCCAGGTTCTCTTCCACCGAGCGGTTGCGGTAGGGGCTCTCCTTGCCCGGCTCGGTCAGGGTGCCGCGGTACTGCGCGGATCTGCTCGGCGGTCAGGTCGCAGACGTAGGCCTTGCCGCTCTTGATCAGCTGCACGGCCCACTCGTACAGCTGGTCGAAATAGTCGGAGGCGTAGAACAGGCGGTCTTCCCAATCGAAGCCCAGCCAGCGCACGTCGTCCATGATGGAATCGACGTACTCGGTCTCTTCCTTGGCGGGATTGGTGTCGTCGAAGCGCAGGTTGGTCTTGCCGCCGAACTCCTTGGCCAGGCCGAAATTCAGGCAGATGGACTTGGCGTGGCCGATGTGCAGATAGCCGTTCGGCTCGGGAGGAAAGCGCGTCTGCACGCGGCCCTGAAACTTGCCGGTCTTCAGGTCCTCGAGGATGATGTCGCGGATAAAATTGGAAGGGCCGGACTCGGATTCATCCGGCGGAGTCGGGTTGGACGGATTCATATCGATTTCAACTTTTCCGATGGCCTGGGCGATGCGCTTCAGGCAGGTCTCGCGGCCCAGCACTTCCAGCGTGCGCAAACAGCGGCGGCGCATTCTTGCGCCCGCAGACCGCCACGCGGATGGGCTCGAACATCTGGCCGGCTTTGATGCCCAGGCTCTCCGGCGGCGGCGCGCAGCGCGGCTTCCAGCGCCGTCGTGCGTGAACTCGGCTCCGGCCAGCACCTCGCGGGCGCTTCTCGAGCACCCGCAGCGCCATGGCGGCATCGCCCTTCTTGCGGAATCAGCTCGGCGGTGTCGTAGGGCGGCAGTTCGTCCGACGAAGAAGAAGTCGGCCACCGTGAGCACGTCGTTCAGCAGGCGGATGCGCTCGCGGATCAGCGGCGTGATCTGCGGCATCTTGCCGGTCGATCGTAGCCGGCCGCTCTGACGACGGGCAGCAGCAGCGCCGTCAGTTCCTCCACCGGCAGCGCGCGAATGTGTCTCGGCGTTCAGCCACACGGCCTTGGGATCGAACGGATCCTCCTCGTTGAAATTGACCACCGCGTTGCTGCGGTTGATGCCTTCGAGCGAAAACGCCTCGATCAGTTCCTGGCGCGACATCTGCTCGCGATCGTTCTTGGGCGACCAGCCCAGCAGGCAGAGGAAGTTGACGAACGCCTGCGGCAGAAAGCCGGCGTCGCGATAGGTGGTCACGCTGACCACGGGACCGTGGCGGCGCTTGGAGAGCTTGGTGCCGTCGGGCGCCACCAGCAGCGGCAGGTGCGCGAACTGCGGCGGCGTCGCGCCGGCGGCTTCGAAAATCAGCACGTGCTTGAACGTGTTGGTCAGGTGGTCCTGCCCGCGGATGATGTGGCTGATGCGCAGGTCGGCGTCGTCGGCGCAGGAGGCCAGGTGATACGTCGGCATGCCGTCGCTGCGCAGCAGCGCGAAATCTTCGATGTCGGCGGTGGATTTGGACTGCTCGCCGTAGACGCCGTCGGTGAAGTGGATCGCTGCGCTCGGTATCGCGCGGCACGCGGAAGCGCAGCGCGAACGGCTCGCCGGCGGCGGCGCGGCGGTCGCTTTCCTCGCGCGATAGCTCGCGCATGTCCGGCATTGAACAGCCACGTGCCCTGCGCGCCGGATTTCTCGGCTTCGCCGGCCTGCGGCGGGCGTGAAATCGCGATAGGCCAGGCCCTTTTGGAAAATCGCCTCCGCCATTTGCTGGTGCAGCGCCAGACGCTCCGACTGCTTGTACTGCTCATCCCATCCCAGATCGAGCCAGCGCAGGCCGTCGAAGATGGAATTGAGCGACGCTTCGGTGTTGCGCTCGACGTCGGTATCGTCGATGCGCAGGATCATGGTTCCGCCGTTGCTGTCGGGCGTACAGCCAGTTAAAGATGAAGGTACGCGCGCTCCCGATGTGCAGAAAGCCCGTGGGAGAGGGCGCAAAGCGAACTCGCAGCATGGAAATCCAAGTATAACAAGCGCTGCTCCGTTCCCAGCGTTGCGCGAGCAGTTTCGACACACCGGGAAATTTGTGCCCGGCAACTTTCCAGCGCGCGCTGAAAACGCAGAGGCTCGCCGGGTTGGCACGCGGTGTGCAGTATCAAGGGCAGTTGAAGTGGCGCAAACCGGCGGGCCGGCCGGGTTCCCAAGAACCTGACTGGTACCGCCGGGATAAAGGGTTCTTAAATTACAATTCCCCCAAATGAATAGTAGCGCCCCCTCAGGGCGACCCAAAGGCGCTGTGCCTTCGCTGGGCTCGGTCTGGTACTCACGAAAGCAACAACCTCTGGGTGAGTTTCTGGCGAGTATTGCGACTACACTTTCAGGAACAGATTGCGGCGGTACATCCAGAACAGCGCCAGCCAGTAAACCAGCAGCACGGCCGTTCCGCGCATCAACGGTTCGAGCCCGCTACCCAGAAACTGGAAGAAGTGCGGCCCCAGGTGAATGCGGAAAGAATCGATGATGAAACGCTCCCACAGGTGGGCCATGAGGTACGCGGCCATCGAATTCATGCCGATCACCACCAGCGGGAAGGACCATTTCCGCCAGCCCTTGATTTCGATCAGCCAGCAGAAAGCGGCCAGGAAAAGAAAGCAAAGGCCCCCGCTGAACAGCGTCCACGCCGGAGTCCAGATGCGTTTGACGATGGGGCAAATTCCGGTGAAGTGCAGCAGCAACCCGGCGGCGATGCCAAGCGCGCCGGCCACCAGCAGGCGACGCATGGGAATCCGGGGCGCATGGGAGCAAAGCCACCGGCCGGCCGCCAGCCCCAGAATCATGGTGCCCAGCGTGGGGATGAAGCTCAGGGTGAGGTAGCCTCCGCTATTCGCGACAAACGGCGCGCTTCTGGGGAACAGATTGAGGAACCACTGGTCGAAGGCGTTGCCGAAATTCGCGTCTTTGGCCCAATGCGCGCCGAAGCCGCCGGAGACGGGATACAGCGCCCACGCCAGCCAGTACGCCAACAGAATGCCGGCGAATGCGCCCCACTGCCAGCGCGGCGGACGGAAAGCGAGCAGAAACAGGAACGGATAGCCCAGGCCGATCTGCGTCAGAGTGTCTTCAAAGGTGAAGTACGTGCGCTCCGAATGCAGGGACCGCAGGAAGATGCCCAGGGCCACCAGCACCAGCGCGCGCCACAGAGCGTGCGCCAACATGCGGCCGAAGGTGCCGCCTTTCGAGATCCGGCGGGCAACCGAGTACGGCAGCGCGACCCCGACCAGAAACGAGAAGCCCGGCTGGATGGTATCGTGCAGCGAGCAGCCGGCCCAGGCGACATGCGTCTGATGGTAGGCCAGGAACGCCCAGAAGCCGTTCCCGGGGTAGGCCTGGGCCACGCGCGAAAGCTGTACCACTTCCGCCATCATGAGCAGCATCACCAGGCCGCGATAGGCGTCCACGGCGGTATTGCGGGTAGTCTGCACGGCAGCACCTCCCTGTGGCGATAGAATAACTCAGTGCGCACCCGCAAGCTTGCCCTGCTCCTGTTTGTCTGCTCGGCGTTCGCCGCCGTGCCGACGCCCAAGAGTTATTTCGGACACGAAATCGGAGAAGATAAGACCGTCCTCGACTGGGACAAGGTGGTGGGCTATTTCCAATTGCTCGCCAAATCCAGCGACCGCATTCAGGTGGCAGGAGCTGGGCAAGACGGCGGACGGGCGGCCGTTCATCGCGGCCACCATCGCCGACCCCGAGACGCTGAAGCATCTGGACCGGTACATCGCCATCCAGCAGCGGCTGGCCGATCCGCGCAAGACCACTCCGGCGGAGGCCGAGCGGCTGATTCGGCGAAGGCAAGACCGTCGTGCTGCTGACCTGCTCGATACACGCCACCGAGATCGCCTCCACGCACACCGCGGTGGAGTATGCCTACCGGCTGCTCACGGAGGACAGCCCGCACAATCGCGCCATCCTGAAGGACACTATCCTGCTGCTGGTGCCCTCGCTGAATCCCGACGGCGTGGATATTGTGACGCGCTGGTACCGCAAGACGCTGGGGACGCCGTACGAAGGCTCCAGCCCGCCGGAGTTGTACCAGAAGTACGTGGGCCACGATAACAACCGCGACTGGTACATCTTCTCGCAGCCGGAAACGCGCCTCACCATTTCGAAGCTGCACAACGTGTGGCATCCGGAGATCGTCTACGACGTGCACCAGCAGGCGCGCCAACGCCAGCCGCATGTTCGTGCCGCCATGGCTCGACCCGGTGGAGCCGAACATCGATCCGATCCTGATGCAGGAGATGAACATGTTCGGCACCACGATGGCGACGGACCTGACCGCGGCCGGCAAGACCGGCGTTGCCATTCACGCGGCCTACGATTTCTGGTCGCCCTCGCGGCACTACCAGGCGTTCCACGGCGGACTGCGGCTGCTGACCGAATCGGCCAGCGTGCGGATCGCGTCGCCCATCAAACTGACGCGCAGACCAGATCGCGCAGACGGCGCTGGGCTACAATCCGCGCGAGCGGTCGTGGAACTATCTGGAGCCGTGGCTGGGCGGCGACGTGGCGCCTGCGCGACATCGTGGACTACCAGTTGATCGCGTTCGATTCGGTGCTGTACAACGCCGCGCTCCACCGCGACGAACTGTTGCGCAACTTCTATAAGGTGGCGGAGCGGCAGGTGGCGCGCAATCAGCCGTGGGGCTTTGTGATTTCCGCGGACCAGCGCGACCCGGGCGCCACGCGAAAGATGCTGGAGACGCTGCGCTTCGGCCAGGTGGAGATCGGCAGGGGCGCGGACGGCAGCGCGGTGATTCCGATGCATCAGCCCTACAGCGGATGGGCCAAGAGCGCTGCTGGAGCGCCAGCACTATCCCGAAGACCGGCTGTACCCCGGTGGTCCGCCGAAGCGGCCGTACGACGTGACGGCGCACACGCTGCCGCTGCTGATGGGCGTGGAGGTGAAGGCGGTGGATGCCGCAGTGCCGTTCTCGGGCGAATGGCAGGCGCCCGCAGCCAGGACCGGGCCCGCTCCTGCCGGCGGCGGACACCGATTCGTGGATGGCTGTGAATCGCGCCTGGGCGCAGGGACGCAGTCGTATGGCGCAATCCGGCCAACGGCGATTTTTCGCTGGAGGCGCGCGCGGGATGGCGCGAGATGCAAGCGTCCGCGCATCGGCCTCTACCAGGCCGTGGACGGCGAATATGGACGAGGGCTGGACGCGCTGGCTGCTGGAGAATTTCGGCTTCGCGTACACCACGGTGCGCAATGCGGACGTGCAGGCGGGCGAATCTGCAAGCAGAAATTCGACGTGATCGTGTTCGCGGATCAGCCGGCGGGGAGCATCGAAAACGGCAATACGGCGCGCCAGATGCCGGCGGAGTATGTGGGCGGGCTGGGCGCGCAGGGGCGCGCGACGCGCTGCGGGAATTCGCCACGTCGGGAGGAACGCTGGTGTTTCTGAACGGCGCCAGCGACTATGCCATTTCGCGCCTGGGCATTGCGGCTAAGAATGTGACGCGCGGGGGTGGACCCCAACGAATTCTACTCGCCGGGGTCGCTGCTGAACGTCAGGCTGGACACAAGCAGTCCGCTGGCGTACGGCGTGCCGGCGGAACTGGCGATCTGGAGCGAGCGCAGTCCGGCGTGGGACACGCAACTGCCGGCGGTGGCGCGCTATCCCGAGTCGCGGCCTGCTGGCCTCGGGCTGGCTGGTGGGCGAGAAGACGATCGCGGGGCGGGCGGCGCTGCTGGATGCTCCACTCGGCTCGGGGCATGTGATCCTGTTCGGTATGAGGCCGCAGTACCGGGCGCAGAGCTACCTGACGTTCAAGCTCTTTTTCAACGCGCTGGTCCGGTAGGGCCTGCCTACCCGTAAAGGGGCAATACGGTTCACTTAAGACGTTGAGGTGGCGGAGGGCTCTTGTCGAGCGTGCGGCCCACCCGGAAAAGCCCCAGCTTCCCTGAAAGCCGTATCGGGCCAATGTCAGCACAGGGGACGATACGGCCGGGTGGATGGGTTGTTTACGGTAAGCCTGTTTCTCCAACAAGAACTCACGCCAAGAATGGGGTAGCACGTTAGAGTGAGCAGGTTGGAGCCATCGAGCCGCGTTTCGGATGTGGGGTCTGGGAGAGCATCTACAAGGAGATTAGCGGGCGCCGTCCTCCGGCTAAAAGAAAGAAACAGTCGTCATTTGCGGCCCGTCACACCCCAGAATTAGTTCTGCGAGGGCCGCTCCACGTGGTCTACGACTATCACGTCCAGCGCACTTTTAGACGGCGAGAGCTTCAATCCAAGTTTGGCGAGCGCGTGGAAAATTGTGGGCCCCGCATCGGGCGCGGTTTCAAGCACCGCAGTGGGCTGCTCGTTGATTATCACCGCCCCAGACTGGTTTTGGGGAACAAATTCCAACTGGAAGCTAAAGCGCCCCGCCAACCCCGTCTTATCGACCACCGGGCGGTCCAGATAATTGGCGAGCATTCGCCCGGCAAGTTCCTGCATGGTGATGCCGAAGAACTCCACGGTCATCGAGGTGCTATTCGGCTTACTCCTGCTCCCGCCGCAGTATTTTGGCATGGCCTCGCCGGGCCTGTGCGGCGCGAGCGTCAAATTCGTAAGATCAATCGGCGTGCAGTCTCCATCTTTTATGGCATGCAAATCCAGCTTGGCCCCTGAGATCGCGAGCTCGTAGACAGAAGTCTCCCGCGGTTCCTTGTGGAGCTTGAGTTGAAAGCGGTCCTCCAGAAGTGAGCGCAGCATGGGACCCAAAATGTCTGCCGTGGTGACTCTGGTGTCCGTCTTCGCAGCTATATTGTAGAGATCAGTATCGAGCCACGAAGGACCGCCGACAACGCTGATGTCGCGCGCTGCGAAGGTCATCCCATTCACCGCGCCGTACGCCGTTCGGATCAGCCCGCGGACTGAGACGCAGTCGAACTGCAATCTACCAGGTGTTATAGCCGAATTTGTGCGGGGGCAGTCTTCGACGGGTTTGATGGAGACCACGTCGAAGGCCTCTCGACTCGCCCGAGTCTGATCCTGCGGAGCGGCAAAGAGCCCGGTCGCAAGCAGCGCAACGGCCGGAGCAAAGCTGCAGATCAGCGAAATAGTCATTTGGGATCGCTGCCAACCTTCTTAACATAAATCCTACACGAGAGTGAGACGGCATTAAGTCGGGGATATCGGAAACGTACTCGCCACAGGCATTTGGTTGTGTAACGCCCGACTCGCTGATTTGCCATGGCGAAGCGCCCTTGAAGTCCTTAGGCTTCATCGGAAATAAGTCCAGTACTGGGAACTTGGCTCAGGTTGATTCGTCGGCACTTGGAAAACACCTCGGTCTCCGCGACCTGGACCCGTCAAGAAAGGGTGTGACATCGTGTGACATCTGGCTTCCCTGGCGAGAAACACGGTTGTTCCACGGCCCGCCGGCCAGAAGCCAGAAAGCGAGTCAGGGAGCGCTCCCATGCTTAAGCGAACCGTGATTGCCCCTAAAGGAAGTTCGTACTCCACCCGATAGATGGGGTGAGTGAGGACTTCCTTTACCATGACTGGAAAAACGATTCGATTAGCAGCCGCGATGATCGCCTGTGCGGGACTCGCGGCCGCAAGCACCATCACCTTTGGCCTGGGCGGCGACCCAAACCAATATTACACGTTCACGCCTGACGGGGCGCCGGCTGGCGTCACCGATACAGAACCGGTTGGACCCTACCCGGGCTGGCTCGGGGAGAATACCGCGGCCGATAGCAACCTTCTTTTCTGCATCGCCTTTTTGAAGACGGCGAACTGGGGCGGCACCTACTCCGCCACGGTCATCGCGCCCTCAACTGCGCAACAGCTTCAGGCCGCCTACCTGGCAGCGGAGTTGGTGAGCCTGGGAGGCCAGCACGCCACCCTGGCCGAAAAAGGAGCCATCTCCATGGCGATCTGGCAGATTACCGATCCTACGCCCGGCGATGTGCCACGCGATCCGGCGGCTCAATCGTACGTGAATCAAGCGCTGCACGCCTATAGCAGCGGCATGCTCAGCGCGGCCGATTTTCCCGGATTCGGCGATTCTGGTGCCAACCGATCCCTCCATCCAGGAATTCCTGATTGCGGGAGCCAGTAATCCGTTTTTCTCTGCCCTGCAATCTGAGATTTCCGGTGTTCCGGAGCCGGGAACGCTGGTTCTGCTTCTAGGGGGCGCGTGCCTGATGGGGATCGGCCGCCTGATCGGCGGCCAGGCAGACGCCTGGCAAGTAGGGAGTCGCGCTTTCCGAATCCTACCGGAATCGTATACACTCGTTGGATTCAGGAGGCTAGTTTACACTTGTCTAAATTGACGTTGCTCGGTTTCACCCTGGCTGCGCTGGCATCTCTCTCGCAGGCTCAATCGCCGGATTCGCGGCTTTATTCCGAGATGCACTGGCGCTCCATCGGGCCGCCGCGCGCAGGCCGCGCCCGCGCACTGTCCGGCGTTCCCAGCCAGCCGAACGTCTTCTACATCGGCTTCGATAACGGCGGCGTGTGGCGCTCCACCGACTACGGTTCGACGTGGACGCCGCTGTTCGACGACCAGCCGACCGGTTCGATTGGCGCCATCGCGGTGGCGCCTTCGGATCCCAACATAATTTACGTGGGCTCCGGCGCGGGAATCATCCGGCCGGATCTCGCCGTGGGCGACGGCATGTACAAATCGACCGACGCGGGCAAGACGTGGACGCACCTCGGCCTGCGCGACTCGCAGATGATCGCCAATATCGACGTGGACCCGAAGAATCCCGAACCGGCTGTTTGTGGCGGCGCTGGGCCATCCCGTACGGGCCCAATCCGGAGCGCGGCATCTTCCGCTCCACCGATGGCGGCGCCACGTTCGAAAAGGTGCTGTATAAAGACGAATACGTCAGCGGCAACGATGTCCATATCGATCCCGGCAATCCCGAATACGGTGTACGCCGCTTTGTGGCAGCAGCAGCAGGGATTCTACGAGAACGGCGCATTCGGCGGCACCGACGGCGGCATCTTACAAGTCAACCGACGGCGGCACCACCTGGAAGCAACTGACCACCGGACTGCCCGCCGATCCTGGAGGCGAACCTGGCGATCGCGCCCAGCAATCCCAAAATCATTTACGCCATGGTGGCGGCGGCCGGTGGAGGCGGTGGCGGCCGCGGGGCGCAGGCGCCCGCTGCCGGAGGACGCGGCGGAGGCCGGGGAGGACGCGGGGGCGGCGGCGCAATCGGCTTCTACAAGAGCACCGATGGCGGCGAGCATTGGTTCCTGGCGACCGAAGATCCGCGCATTGCCGAAACCGGATCGCAGCGGCATCCGCCGGACAACCGGCCGCTGGCGCGCATCGGCGGCGGCGACCTGCCTACCATCACCGTAGACCCGAAAGACGATCGCGTCGTCTACAGTTGCTCGACCGTCTTCTGGCGCACCGAAGACGGCGGTCTCACGTGGTCGGCCGTTCGCGGCGCGCCGGGCGGTGACGATTATCAGAAGAGCTGGGTCAATCCCAACAATCCGAACATCATCCTGGTGGTCAGCGACCAGGGCGCCGTGGTGTCGGCCAATCGCGGCGAATCGTGGAGCAACTGGTACACCCAGCCGACGGCGGCGATGTACCACGTGACCGCCGACAACGCGTTTCCGTACCGCCTCTGCAGCGGCCAGCAGGACTCCGGTTCCGCCTGCGTGAAGAGCCGCGAGCATGGATGGCGAAATCACGTTCCACGACTGGCATCCGGTGGGCATCGAAGAGTACGGCGAAGCCGCGCCCGATCCGAAGAATCCCGACCTGGTCTACGGCGGCAAAGGTGACCGTCTACAACCGCGTCACCGGCCAAAAGGAGAATGTGGGGCCGGGCGGCGGGCGCGGGGGACGCGGCGCTGCCGCCGAAGCCGCGGCGCATTCGAACGAACCGCCGCGCGCGCACGGTGCGCACACAGCCGCTGATCTGGTCGCCGAAAGATCCCAATGTGCTGTTCTACGCGACCGCCGGCGTCTGGAAGACCGCGAACGGCGGCCATAGCTGGACCGCCATCAGCGGCGATCTTACCCGGCAAACGTGGGACGTTCCGGACAACGCCGGCAAGTACGCGTCCGATGTCAAGCCGGCGCCGCACGGGGTCGGTTACCGCGCTCGCGCCTTCGCCCCTGGACGTCAACGTGCTGTGGGCAGGCACCGGCGATGGACTGATGCAGCTGACTACCGACGGCGGCGCCAAATGGACCAATGTCACTCCGTCCGCGATCAAGCCGTGGACTCGCATCTTCAATATGGACGCCGGCCACTTCGACACGCAAGACGGCGTACGCGGCGGCCAACACCCTGCGGCTCGACGACATGAATCCGCATTTCTGGCGCACCCACGATGGCGGCAAGACGTGGACCGAGATCGATAACGGCATCGCGGGCGGAGCGGTGGCGAATTCCATTCGCGAAGATCCGCGCAAGAAGGGGCTGCTGTACGCCGCCACCGACACGCAGGTCTGGGTGTCGTTCGACGACGGCGACAACTGGCATTCCCTGCGGCTCGAACATGCCGGCCATTTCGCGTGCGCGATATCGAAGTCAAGGACGACGCCATCGTGCATGTGCTCCGACCTGGTGGCCGGCACGCACGGGCGCGGCTTCTGGATTCTCGACGACGTGACGCCGCTGCGCCAGGCGGCGGAGGCTGCCGCGGCATCGAACGCTTATCTGTTCAAACCGGCCACGGCCATCCGCATCCGTTTCGGCACCAACGATCCCACGCCGTGGCCGCCGGAACTACCAGCGGGCGAAAATCCGCCCCCCGGCGCGCTGGTCGATTACTACCTGCCCGCGGCCGCAACCGGCGAAGTGAAACTGGAGGTGCTCAACAGCGCGGGCAAGGTGATCCGCACGTACTCCAGCGACGATCCGGTGCGCAATCCCGACCCGGCCACCGATCCGGAGGCCTACAACCAAGCTCTGCCAGCAGACACCGACGGCGCCCGATTGCAGTCTGCCGCTCTACTGGCCTGCGCCGCCGCGAGGTCCTGAAGACCACCGCGGGCATGCATCGCTTCAGTTGGGACATGCACTACGATCCCATTCCCGGCGCCGGCGGCGGAGGACGCGGCGGTGGGGGAGGAAACGGCGCGGTTCCGCATCGCACCTACCCCGGCGTCAATTCGCCATGGGTCGCCCCGGGCACTTACACCGTACGGCTCTGACCGTCAACGGCAAGAGCATGAGCGCAGCCCATCGTCGTCAAGATGGATCCGCGCGTGAAGATTACGCCCGAAGTGCAGCAGATCTTCACGCTCACCACTCAGGCGGAGGATCGTGCCAGGACGGCGGGCGCTGCTTACAAGGAGGCGCGCGAACTGCTGGCGAAGGTGAAGGCCAAGGCGCAATCGGCGGCCAACGAAGCGCTGGCAAAGCAACTTTTGGAAATCGCGCCCGAAGCAGGCTCCGGCCCCGGCCGGCGGTGGACGTGGCGGGCGTGGCGGATTTGGCGCGGTCGGCGAACCGCCGCCGCCCCCCACCCTGGGCAACATCGAGCCTCAATTGGTGGCGGCGGTCCAAGCGATGCAAGCTTCCGAAATGGCGCCCACCGCGGCGGAATTCGCACGCCTGCAGCCACGAGGAAGCGGCGTACACCACAGTTATGGCGAAGTGGTCCGCGCTCAAAGCCAAGGCGACCGGGACCCCTGCGCCAGCGGCCAAGAAGCAGTAACCGGCCGCATCCCAGGCGCAGTTGTGTGGGATCCGCTCTACAGCGCAGGCCCAAATTCGAAAGGAATGGTCGTCACGGCGGCCACCGGGTCTCCGTTTTTCGATCGAGCCGGTGTGAAGGACCATCCCCGCGCAGCCTTCACGGCCGCATCGATCAGGTAGCTCTCTAGCCCGTCGTGTCCTTCTGCCTTGGACCAGGCTCGCGTCACGTGGCCGGAGGAATCCACGGCAACCTCGATAGGTACCAGGGTGCGCGCCCCGATGCGCGCGCGAATGCCGGGAGAAATCTCGGGTTCCACTTCGTGCCGGGCTATGGGTAGGCTCGCTCGGCTGGACTGGCTAGCGGACGCGGGTGGCTTGTCGCGCGTTTTCGGACGCAGCCGCGGTCGCGGCTGGCGGCGCGGACTCGCCATTGGCGCTTCGAATGACGCGCAGGTAATCTCCAGCCACCTTCCGGTCGTGATCGTACAGCCGCAGCTCAAAAGATGAGTTTCCGCTGGTCGGCGAGTAGGTTACCTTTCCGCGGTGGACCTGTTGCCCGTTCAACTGAATTTCGAAGGGATAGGCGCCGTCAGTGATGGACAGGATCCCGCGGGTGGATTCCGTCACTGCCGGATTCGCGGTATCCCACGTCAATAACAGGTCTCCTCCCGCCGGTTGTGCATCGAATCGGACGTGGCCTTCGGGCGGCATGTGGGATACCTTCCAGACCTCGAATGTTGCCGCGCAGGCAATTCCGCCCAGAAGGCAGCAGAGCACCGCCAGGATTCCGGGCCGGCGCGCAGAGCGAGGCTCCGGCGGAGGTTCGTACGCGACCGGCTCTTCCCCCTGCGGCGGCGCCGGGGCCGGGGCCGGCCCTTCGAACTCGGCCGCGCTGCTGTTCCAGAACTGCAGACTGGCATCGCACTTCCGCACGGTCAACGGGCGCAGCAGCAGGCATGCCAGCTTGTGGTGCGGAAAGACTGCGCCCAGCAATGTCAGATCGGCATCGTCCAACTCCGCGTCCCGCGAGGTGTAACTGCGGTACACACCCACCACTGGAGGAGATCCCTCCCGTTGTCGCCTCGCCACCGTTTCAGCCACGCTCCGGCGGTCCTGCTCCCCCAGAACGAATGACGGTCCATAGCTGTGTTCGCACGGGATTTCTTCGAACGCGACAATTTCGTAGATCACCGTCCCGAGCTCACGCCGGATCTGCCCGAACAGCAGGCCGCCCACCTCGATGCCCCTCTTGGGAAGAGCTACGAAGCCCTGCGTCGCCGCCTGCACCAGGTCGCGAACAAGCGCGGAATTGACAATGATGCGCTGGCCGCCAGGCGCTTCCCAACGGCAAACAGTCCCCTCCGGAACAGTCTCCACGGCGAATGGCGCGGAGATAGAAGATTGCTCAGGTAACATGCTGATGTAGTAACGTCAGCACTTATGCCGCCAGAGTTGTCCCGAAACACTTTCTGCAAATGTGAACGTTCTTACGTTCGCAGCACCGTGCACACGCTGGCGCAAATGGGCCCGCCAATGTTAAAAGTGGCCGCGAGTTTCGGATTCTTCACCTGGAGTTCGCCTGGCGCGCGCCCCAATAGTTGCAGCGCCGACCACCCGATCATGGCAATACCGGTGGCGCCGATCGGATGCCCTTTGGCGATCAGTCCGCCGGAGGTATTAATTGCGCATTCCCCGGAGGGACCCGCCTTACCGTCCACCCAATATTGCGCACCTTTTCCCGGGGCGGCCTTGCCGATTACTTCCGTCCCGATCGCGCCCATGACGCTGAAGCAATCGTGCACCTCGGCCACGTTCACATCTACCGGCTCGGCGTTCGCCATGGTATACGCGGCGTTCATCGCTTTGTAAGCACCGGCGGGGCGGAGCACATCGCGGCCGGCCTTCTGAATCGGATCCGTGGCCTGTCCCCAACCCGCAATTTCCACGCAGTCGGCGCGCTTCACACCCAGGCGCGCCAGACCTTCCGCAGTGGCCAGAATCAGCGATGCATAGCCATCGGTGATCTGGGAGCAGTCGTACGTCTTGAGCGGCAGGCCTTCCACCACGTAGCGATTGATGCCTTCGATGGCCACGGCCTGGTCCAGCGTGATCTGCACTTTGCTCATCTGCGCGCACGGGTTGAATCGCGCATTGGCGTATTCCTGAACCGGGATGTGGGCCAAGTCGCGCTCGGTCACGCCGTACGTGTCCTGATACTGCTGCATCACTTCGGCGAAGATGTGGGGAAAGACGAACACCTTGCCTTCCCGTTCGTCCGGATGCGAGAAATAGCCCAGCACTTTGCCGATGAGTTTGCCGTCCATCTTGCCTTCGGCGTCGCGCATCTTCTCGTAGCCAACGGCGATTCCAGTCTCGCCCATGCCAAGCTGCAGCTTCTGTATGACCGAAAGCACCGCCTGGCCTCCGGACGCACAGGCGTTCTCTACGGCTTCGATGGGCTTTCCTTCCATGCCCGGCGTCATGGCCATCAGGCCCGCCAGCAGTCCCTGTTCATTGAGAGTGAAGTTACACGCGGCCCCTACCGAGCCGACGTCCAAGGCGGAGGCCGGCACATCGATCTGGCGGCACGCGCCGGTGATGGCGGCGTCGAGAATGGCGGGCACGGTCATGCCCATCAACTTGCCGAATCGCGATTGATGGAAAGCGGCGATATAAATTGGTTTCACGGTGGAAATTCCCACCTCTATTTTCGCAGAGAAAAATCGCGCAGATCAGGCTGACGGATTTATTTCCAGCGCCTGCTCCAGGTCCGCGATGATGTCTTCGGGCGCTTCGATGCCCACCGAGAGGCGCACCAGGTTGTCGCCGAATGCCCATGCGCTCGCGGTGCTTGGGCGAGAGCTCGCGGTGCGAACTCATCACCGGATACAGCATCATGGTGTGGACGTCGCCCAGCGAAGTGGCGCGCACGATCATCTGCAGGCGATCCATGAAGCGGAAGACGTCTTCCCTGCCCGCGCCGCGGATTTCGAAGCTCACCATGGCGCCGTACAGATTCGGCGGGAACAGGCGGCGGATGGTGGCCGCGTCGGGATGCGCCGGATCGCCCGTGAAGTAGACCCGCTCCACGCGCGGGATGCGTGGCTAGCCACGACGCCACGCGGCAGGCATTGGCGCACTGCCGCTCCATGCGCAGCGGGAACGTCTTGATGCCGCGCATCGTGAGGTAGCTTTCGAACGGCCCGAGCACCGGACCGATGGTGCGCGACAGCGCGCGCAGCGCCTCCAGCGTGCTCCGCGATCGGTAACCACCACGCCGCCCAGCACGTCGCCGTGGCCGGCCAGGTACTTGGTGACGCTGTGGACGCTGAAGTGCGCGCCCAGTTCCAGCGGCCGCATCAACAGCGGCGTGGCGAAAGTGTTGTCCACCACCAGGGCCGCGCCGGCCTCGCGTGCGATCTCGGCGATCCGGTCGATCGGCCCCACGCGCAGCAGCGGATTGGAAATGCGTCTCCATCACGATGCAGCCGGGCTGGGCTTCGGCCACCGCGGCGCGCAGCGCGTCCAGATCGCAGACGTCGGCGAAGCGAACGGCGACGCCCGATGGGCTCGAGCACGTTCATCAGCAGGCCGACGGTGGCGCCGTACAGCGCGCTCGGCCGCCACGATGGATCTTGCGGCGGTCGGTCAGAGCGCTGAGTAATGGCCAGTGTGCAGGGCCGCCATGCCGGAGGCGCAGGCCAGGCGCGCCTGCGCCGCCTTCCAGCGCGCAGATCAATTCTTCCAGCGCGGCAGTCGATGGGATTGTCGTAGCGCGCGTAGCAGATAGCCCTTTTCCTCCTGGCCGAAGACGCGGTCGAGCTGCTCCATGGAGTCGTACGAAGTAGCTGGTCGCGGTGTGGATCGGGGTGGTCGCCGGGCACGTGCGCGCCGGTCTTTTTGCGGTCGCCCGCGTGCACGGCTTTGGTGTGAATCTTCAACGCTTATTTCCTTTTCCAGCGGACGCCGCTCTTGGTGTCTTCCAGAATGATGCCCTGCTCCAGCAGCTGCTCGCGGATCTGGTCGGCGCGCGCGAAATTCGCGGGCCTTCTTGGCGGCGGTGCGCTCCGCGATCAGCGCTTCCACTTCGGCATCGGAGAGGCCGCCGGCGCTGGCCGTGGGCCGCAGCACGTCGAAGATGGAATCGAAGAGCGCCAGAAATTCCAGCGCCGCCGGCGACGTTGCCGGCGCGGAACTCGCCGGAATCCATGGCGCTGTTGGCGTCGCGCACGTATTCGAAGACCGCGGCCAGCGCCTCGGCGGTGTTCAGATCGTCGTTCAGGCTGTCGGTGAACGCCTGCGCACGCGGCCGCGGTGCGCGCCGCCAGTTCTGCGTTGAGCGCCTTCGGGGAAACGGTCGGTCTCCAGCCGCAGCTTGAAATTGCGCAGGCGGTCGATGGCGGTGGCCGCCGATCTTCAGTCCGTCGAACGTGAAGTTGAGCGACTTGCGGTACGGCACCGAGGCCAGCAGGTAGCGAATCGCCTCCGGCGCGTAGCCCCTTGCCCAGCAGGTCGCGCAGGGTGTAGTAGTTGCCCAGCGACTTGGACATCTTCTGGCCTTCCACCATCAGGAACTCGGCGTGCAGCCAGAAGCGCGAGAACGGCTTGCCGGTGAGCGATTCCGATTGCGCGATCTCGTTTTCGTGGTGCGGAAAGATCAGGTCGACGCCGCCGGCGTGGATGTCCAGCGTCTCGCCCAGGTACTTGATGGCCATCACGGAGCACTCGATGTGCCAGCCGGGGCGGCCCGGGCCGATGGCGGTGTCCCAGAAGGGCTCGCCCTCCTTGGGCGCCTTCCACAGCGCGAAATCGCGGGCGTCGGCCTTCTCGTACTCGTCCACGTCCACGCGCGCGCCGGCGAGGTTGCCGCTGAAATCGTTGTGCGAGAGCTTGCCGTAGCCGCGGGAAACTGGCGATGCGGAAGTAGACCGAGCCGTCGCTGGTGTAGGTGTGGCTGCCCGTCGCCCAGCCGCTCGATGGCCTGCGACCATGTCGGGGATGTGCTCGGTGGCGGGCACCAGGCGCTCCGGCCGCTCCAGGCGCAGCGCGGCGCAATCGTCCAGGAAGGCCTCGCGTATAGATCGCCGTGTATTCCGTCGAGCGACTTGTGCTGGGCCACGGCGTTGCGGATGATCTTGTCGTCCACGTCGGTGATGTTCATCACGTGGTTCGAGCTGGAAGCCGTTGGCGCGCAGCCACTTGCGCAGCAGGTCCACGAACGTGAAGGTGCGGAAATTGCCGATGTGGGCAAAATCGTAGACCGTGGGTCCGCAGGTGTACATGCGGACGGTGTTGTCGCGCGCCGGAGTGAACTCCTCCACCTGCTGAGACAACGTGTTGTAGAAGCGCAGCGCCATAAATTGAAGGGAAACCTCATCGTAGCAGAAGGCGGAAGAGGGCAGCCGCCGGAATCGGTTACTGGTGCGCGCGCATAGAGCGGGCGATCATGCCGAGTCCGCCTACCAGCAACACCAGCATCACGATGGTGTTGAACAGGCTGGTGGGCTGAAAGTAAATGTGCATGTTGGCGATCACCCCGGCCAGAATAAACAAAGCGCCGGCCGCCGTCAGCAGCCACCCGGCGACGCTTTTGCCGTTCCAGAACAGCAGGGCGACGCCGATCAGCATCGGGATGAGCGTGATTCCGAAGGTATTGCCGCCATAGAAGTTCCAGTACGAACCAGCCACGGTCACCTGGTTTGCCAGGAGGTACGCCCCAAGGCAGGCCATGATAAAGCCAAGCAGAAAATGACCCAGGCCGCCGGGCGTTCCACCGACGTCGCTGAAACTTCGGTCCGCCATGTCTTCGAGCATACCAAACTACACAGGGGAGTAATTCTGACTTGCCGGAAACGGTAAGAAGTGCTTGATCGCCCCCTTGATGGCCGGCACATAGTGCCATTCGTGGGAATTCTAACGAATGGCCAAAAGATTGCTAGGTCTTGGGAAACAAAAAGTTCGCCTCTTCTGCCCTATTTACGCGCTCCTAACCAAATCGATAGGAGAGGCCCTAGGAGAGATCTGCAATGGATAAGATTTTCGCCGAACGCCGACGACACCCCCGTTACGGAGTTCACTTGCCGGTGGATTACCACGTGTCGCAAAAAGGTCGCATAGCGCGCGCAGGCAGCGGATTCTCGCTGGACATGAGCAGCAGCGGCCTGAGTTTTCGAAGCCGTGGTCCGCTTCCGGAAGGCGCTCACATCGAAATGGTGGTCGATTGGCCCGTCAAGTACGCCGACTTATATCCAGTTGATCTTCTGGTCACGGGTTTCGTTGTCCGCAGCGACAACCACCACACTGCCGTCCGCATTACCTCGCGGAAGTTCCGGGTGGCGGAAGCGCCCGCGGACGCCATCCGCGTTTCGGCGTAGGGCTACCAGACACCGGCGTCCCGCAACGCCGCGACTACGTCCTGCTGAAGCGCTGGTGCCCGTCATTCCGTTGGAGTGGTACACCACTTTGCCGGAGCGGTCGAGCACCATGCACGCCCATCAGGAAGCCGTTGCCGAATCCTAGAGCGGCGGCGGTCGTGGAGGACGACGCTGCCAGCAGCGGCATGGTATAGCCCAGTCGCTGCACCTCGCCTTGCAGGCCGGAAGTTCGGCCGGTGATCACATTCCACACGATCACGCCCTTCGGGGCAAGGGCGCGATGCAGCAGTTCCATGAAAGATGTGTCCGCGCTCGCTGTAGAATCGCCGAATCGGATTACCGCGACGTGACCGGACAGACTCTTTGTGCTGAACGGATTACCCTGCAAATCGGTCCACTCGAATTCCGGGAAAGGCTTGCCGAGCAGGGGCGAGTGGGGTACGGAATTGATGCGGTCGACGAGTTTCGCTCCCGCGGGCGGCGTGAACTCAAACAGTGGATCCTGGATGGCGGCTCCGGTTGCCACGCGGCTAACCTGCATGACGCGCTGGGTATTGCCGCCCGGGACATCCGGAGCCGTCGGCAAGCGCAGAAGAGGTCGACTTCAGCACCAGGTAGCGCGACTTTATCGATCCAATAGAGTCTTCCGTCGTAGGACGGCCGGCCGTAAGCTCCCCTTCGATCACGTAGCACGGCACGCCGGCTCCTTGCAGATTGAGGCTATCCTCGCGAAGCAGGCGCACCTTTTGCGCTTGATCGGTGATCCGCAGGTACTGGCACAAACCGGTTGTTCATGCCGTTCCTTCGTCTGAGCATACTCATTAAACGCGGAACTGTACTGCCAGTCGTGGACCCCGTCGGAGACGTACAGCATGCCGCCCTGCTCGAGCCGCGCCTTCGTGCCGGACTGCACCATGCGGATGTGCGACTGGGTGGCGCTTGTCAGCGCCTGAGACTGATGCTCGAAACCCTCCACCCATTCGATATCGAGCGGCGCTCCTCCGCGATACGCCGCAGCCACTTTTTGCAGAATCTCCGTCGCAGTCTGCGCTCTCCCGGCGGGCGTCAACACGACCGCCGCCAGTAACCATAAAGCCCAACCCTTCATGACTCAGATATACACCTCTGCCTTCCCCAGGAAAATGGCTCTTTAGGGCATCGGTGTTGTACCATAATGGGTTATTCAATGAAGGCCTTACTGGAATCGCTCCAGCCAGGGCAGAAGGACTGGGATCTGGCCCAGGCGATCGATCCCGCCCGCCTGCCTGCACACGTCGCGATCATCATGGACGGAAACGGGCGCTGGGCCGGCCGGCGGCGCCTGCCGCGGGTAGCGGGCCACAAAGCCGGCATCGGCCCCGTCCGCTCCACCGTGGAAACGTGTGCCCGGCTGGGAATCAAGGTCCTCACCCTGTACGCCTTCTCGATTGAAAACTGGAAGCGTCCGCGGCATGAAGTGGAAACCCTGTGGCGCCTGCTGCGCTATCTACCTGAAGCAGGAACTCCCCGAACTGCAAAAGAACGATATCCGCCTGCAGGCCATCGGCCGGCTGGATGCCCTGCCCCCGCAGGTGCGACGCGAACTGGAGTTTGCCATCGACGCCACCTCGCCCAATCGCGGGCTGCTGGTGAACCTGGCGATCAACTACGGCGGCCGCGCGGAAATCGTCGACGCCTTCAATTCCATTCTGGAGATGGCGCGGCTGGATGGCAGCATCGGCCGGATCGAAGGTGGATGAAGACATGATCGCCACCGCCCTGTACACCGCCTCCTGCCCGGATCCGGATCTGCTGATCCGCACCTCCGGCGAAATGCGCATCAGCAATTTTCTGCTCTGGCAGATCGCCTATTCGGAACTGTACGTCACCGAAACCCTGTGGCCGGACTTCACCCGCACGGACCTGTTACAGGCCGTAGTCGAGTATCAGAAGCGCGACCGGCGCTATGGCGGCCTCAGCGGCACACCGCTGAATGGCGCGATTAAGGCCGGTGACGAGACACTCATCGAAGCGCTCCGCTCGTCATGAGGCGCATTCTCACCGCGCTGGCGTTGATTCCCATCGTCGTGTACGTAGTGTTGTGGGCCAACTACTGGGTATTCCTGGGCGTGGTGGCGCTGTCGGCGTGCCTCTGCTATCGCGAATACAACGATATCGCGGCGGCATACGGGTTCGGCGAGCCCGGACTTCTCGGTTATGCCGCCGGGCTGGTTCTGCTGGCGTGGCCCGGCTGGCCGGTTCTGGTGGCTGCGGCACTGGTGGCCTTCCTCCTGTCCATGCGCATGGAAGATCTCTCCAAGGCTCTGCCCCACTCGGCGCTACTGGTCACCGGCATCGTTTACGCGTTCGGCTGCTGGGTCCCCGCCGGCCCCCTGCGCGCGGCGAGTCCTCACTGGCTGATGTTCGCGCTCATCCTGAACTGGGTGGGTGACACCGGCGCGTACGTGGTGGGCCGCAAATTCGGCAAGCACAAGCTGGCGCCGCGCGTCAGCCCCAAAAAGAGCTGGGAAGGCGCCGCCGCTTCGGTGGTCACGTCGGTCCTCTTTGCCGGATCGTACCTGGTCTGGTTCGTCCGCGTGCCCGTGCATCCACGCCGTGCTGCTCACCGCTGCCGCCAACATCGCCGGGCAACTCGGCGACCTGGCCGAATCCGCCATCAAGCGCGGCGCCGGCGTCAAAGATTCCAGCAGCATTCTGCCCGGCCACGGCGGGTTCCTGGACCGCGTGGACAGCACCCTGTTCGCTCTTCCGGTAGTCTATGCCTACGTCCGCTGGACGTTATAATCCTGAGTTGACACCCATAACTGCATTCGTCTTCCCAGGCCAGGGGTCCCAGTCCGTCGGGATGGGCAAATCCCTGGCAGAAGCCTTCCCCGCCGCCCGCCGCGTATTCGAGGAAGCGGACCAGGCCCTCGGTGAGCCTCTGTCGCGCCTGTGCTTCGAAGGGCCCGAGGAGCAGCTCCGCCTCACCGCCAATACCCAGCCGGCGCTGCTCACCGTTTCCGTTGCCGCTTTCGAAGTCCTCAAAGAGCGCGGAGTCGTACCGGAGTATGTGGCCGGGCACAGCCTGGGAGAGTATTCCGCCCTGGTGGCCGCCGGCAGCTTGCAATTCGCCGATGCGGTGCGCCTGGTGCGCCGGCGCGGCCAGTATATGCAGGAGGCGGTCCCCCCCGGAGTGGGCGCCATGGCGGCGCTCCTGAAGCTCCCGGAGGGCAAACTGGACGGCGTGCTCGCCGAAGCCGCGCAGGGCGAAACCGTCAGTGCCGCCAATTTCAATTCGCCGGACCAGGTGGTGATTGCCGGCCATGCGGCCGCGGTGAATCGCGCCATGGCCCTGGCCAAGGCCGCCGGAGCCCGGCGCGCCGTACTCCTGCCGGTGAGCGCGCCGTTCCATTGCGCCCTGATGCAGCCCGCCCAGGCGCGGCTGAAGGCCGATCTGGATGCCACCCCCTTCGCCGGTCTGGCCTGTCCGCTGGTCAATAACTGGCAGGCTCGCGAGGTCCGCACCGGCCCGGAGGCCCGCGAGGGGCTTTATCAGCAGGTACCCAACCCGGTGCGTTGGGTGGAGACCATTCGCTATCTGGCCGGCCGCGGCACATCCCGGTTCCTGGAGGTGGGCGCAGGCTCGGTCCTGACGGGCCTTCTGAAGAACATCGACCCGGCCCTCACCGGCATATCCTTCGGCACGGCTGCCGATCTCGATAAATTGAATGGTTAGACTGCGAGTTTAATTACAGAAATCGAAACGTGAGGCCAGACCAAACGGCAGCAAATCGGCGATGCGCGTCGTCATAGAATTTTGCTAAGCTCAAACCATAAGGACCAGGATTGCCCACCGAGTCTGAGAGCACATTGCGTTGTCCCGTTGCGGAGGAAAGGACGTCCGGCGGTCTCATTCGCACGGCCTTTTCGATTCACTGATGACAGCCGTTCGACGTGTACCCTACCGCTGCCGCCAGTGTTCGCGCCGGTTCTACCGCTTTTCGTCTGAGAATGAGCCCGAATCGCTGACGAAGGGCGCGGACTGAGCGCCGGTCAGACGCGGCGAATCGCCACCCTTGCCTCGCGGAACAGCGTCTCCACCATCCCGAAGTGCTCGTTGTAGTATTCGCTGGAGTATTGCGCCATCCGCTCCCCCGAGATCACCGCTTGCACGATCCCGGCCTGCACAATGGCCCGGGCACAATCCATACACGGCATGATCTCGACATAGATGGTGCAGCCTTCGGTAGCGGTACCGGCGCGCGCGGCGTTACAAATTGCGTTCCGCTCGGCATGTTCGATCCAAAGGTACTTGGTGGGCCGCACCAGCCGCTCCGGAACATCGTCGCGGATCCCCCGCGGGAAAGAATTGTAACCGGTCGAGCGGATTTCGTGGTTTGGACCCACAATAATGCAGCCTAATCTGCGTATTTGGGTCCTTGCTGCGCGTTCCCACCACCTTGCAGATGTCCAGGTAGTATTGGTCCCAGCCGGGAATATTTCGCATGGTTTACTCAAAGTAGCAGAAAAAGTTGCATTTCTTGTTTCTTTCAGGCAAGCTGGAAGGTTTTCCGCAAACTACTCATGCTGGAACGCGTGCTGTATCACGACCACTGCTTTGACGGCGCAGCGTCCGCTGCCTATTTCAGCCGCTTCATTGCCGGGGCGATCCACCCCGATGCTGAGTTCCGCTACACGGGAATGGCTCACAAGGCATCCCAGATGTTCGACCCCGGTCTGTTCGATGGCGACGAAAACGCCATCGTCGATTTCAAATACTCCAGCGATCCGCGCCTCACCTGGTGGTTCGACCACCACCAGAGCGCCTTCCTCACCGCCGAGGATGCCGAGCATTTCCGCCGCGATACCAGCGGCCGGAAGCTCTACGATCCCAGCTACAAATCCTGCACCGCCTTCATCGCCCGCGTGGCGTGCGACCGCTTCGGCTTTCGCGCCCCGGACCTGGACGACCTGGTCGCCTGGTCGCTGATCATCGATGGCGCCCAATATCCCGATGCCAAGACCGCGGTCGAACTGGGCGCGCCCGCCATGAAACTGACCCTGGTGATCGAAGCCGCCAAGGGCTCCGGCATCGTACAGAAGATCATCGGCTGGATGCAGCGGCGCCAACTTTCGGAAATCATCGCCGAGCCGGAAATTCAGGCGCTCTACGAGCCCCTCTACCAGCGCCACCTGGAGAATAAGGCCATCATCAAAAGCCGCGCCCGCGAGAATAATGGCGTGGTGTTCTTCGATCTGACCGGAAACGACGTCGAGGGCTACAACAAATTCATCCCTTATTATCTGTTTCCGAATTCCACCTACACCGTCTCGGTGAGCCCTTCCAGTTTCCGCACCAAGATCTCGGTAGGCTCCAATCCGTGGGCCGCCAAAGAGCCCACCCACAACCTGGCCACCATCTGCGAGCGCTACGGCGGAGGCGGCCACGCCCGCGTCGGCGCCATCAGCCTGCCCCCGGGAGAAATGGACAAAGCTCGGGAAATCGCCGCTGAAATTGTGGCGGAACTGAAGACGTAGGCGGGAAACTCATCGCGGAGGCGCAGAGCCGCAGAGGAAAACGCGGAGAAAAGCCCAAATTGAATTCTCCCGGTTTTCTCAGCGTCTTCCTCCGCGGCTCCGCGTCTCCGCGATGAAAACCCCCTCCCGCTACGCCGGAATCGAGACCAGCGCGCTCTTGCGATGCTCGTATTGGTAGTACGCGGCGCAGGCGCCTTCGGACGACACCATCAGCGCGCCCACCGGACGCTCCGGCGTGCACTCGTTGCCGAACAGCTTGCACTGCGCGGGCTTCAGCACTCCCTTCAGCACCTCGCCGCACTGCGCCGCCTTGGGATCGGTGACGCGGATGCCGGGCACGTGAGAAGCGCTTCTCCGCATCCCACTCCGCGTAGGTGTCGCGCAGCGCCAGCGCCGACTGCGAGATGAACCCCATGCCGCGCCATTCGAAATAGCGAGCGCAGCGTGAAGACTTCCGC
Source organism: uncultured Solibacteraceae bacterium (assembly GCA_963748795.1). Taxonomy (GTDB): domain Bacteria; phylum Acidobacteriota; class Terriglobia; order Bryobacterales; family Bryobacteraceae; genus Sulfopaludibacter. The sequence goes on along the minus strand of CAVVLD010000062.1, from coordinate 42,305 downwards.
CATGGCCTTCAGCGCCGCGCGATTTCCCTCCCACGGCACCACGCGCCGGTACTGATTCTCCACCTTGGCTTCCCTCGCCTCGAGTTGCCGCAGCAGCATGACCACCGATTGCAGCACGTCCAGCGGCTCGAAGCCCGAAACCACAATCGGCTTGCCCTCGTGCCGCGCGATCCACTCATACGGCCGGCAGCCGATCACCGTGGACACGTGGCCCGGTCCGATGAACGCGTCGATCCGCATGTCGGGCGAATCCAGAATGGCGCGGATCGCCGGAATGATCGTGACGTGGTTGCAGAAGACCGAGAAATTGCGGATGCCCTCGGCCTTGGCGCGCATCAGCGTGAGCGCGGTGGAAGGCGCGGTGGTCTCAAAGCCGATGGCGAAGAACATGACGTGCTTCGCGGGATTGGCGCGCGCCAGCTTCAGCGCGTCCGCCGGCGAATAGACAATCCGGATATCGGCGCCGCGGGCCTTGTGCTCCAGCGGGCTGCCCTGCGTGCCGGGCACGCGCATCATGTCGCCAAACGCGGTGAAGATCACGTCGTGTCTCCGCGGCAATCGACAGGCCGTCGTCGATCCGGCCCATCGGCAGCACGCACACCGGACAGCCCGGGACCGTGCACCAGTTCGATATTGGGCGGCAGCAGATCCTTCAGGCCGAAGCGGTAGATGGCGTGCGTGTGGCCGCCGCACACCTCCATGAAGCGGTAATGCCGGCGCGGGATCGGCCAGACGCCGGATCTCCTCGGAGGTCCTGCGAGATCAGCTCCGGCTCGCGAAATTCATCGATGTATTTCATGGGAACGCCTGCTCCTCCGGCGGCGCATCGGCCTCGTCAGCGCTGTAGCCGCGCACCTCCTCCATCGGCGGCCTGCGTCTCGCCCAGCACGGTGAGCATGCGCAATCTGGTCGATCGCGTCCTGCTTCCCGGATCTTGCTCATGGCGAAACCGACGTGGATCAGCACCCAGTCGCCCGGGCCGATCGCCTTCCGGCTCCACCAGGCTGACATCCACCCTGCGGCGCACGCCGACCACGTCGACCAGCGCGCTGTGCGTCGGATCGTCCGCCAGCGAGACGATCTGTCCCGGGAATGGCGAGGCACATATCAGTCTCCGAAGGCCTCGCGCTTGCGATTGCGCCACGATGTCGAACGTGAATTTCAATTCGTCTTTCAGTTTCAGCGTGCCGCCGGCCACGGAGACCAGGCGGATCCCGTAGTCGGTCTGGCGAATGGAAAATTCGCCGTTGGCCCGCAGCATCGCTCTTCGTCAATGATCACGGTGCACGGAATCTCCAGGTCGCGCGTCGACGCCGTGCAGCGTCAGCTTGCCGACGAATCTTCATGCGTACATCGCCCTCCGCAAGTCTGGCTGGCCTCGATGCCGGAGCTCGCAAAGCGGATCTCCGGGATAGCGCGCCGTCTCCAGCACCTCCTCCCGCATCGTGCGCTCCATCTCGCGGCGGTCCTTCTCGCTGACGTCGCTGGTCACGCGCGAGCGAGCCGGCGTCGATCTCCAGCCGGAGCGACGACTGCTCCGGCGCTTGCGGGCGAAACCAGCGCTTCGCCCGTGAATGCGCGGATGGCGATGGTGGGGTTGTGGCCGAAAGCCGAAAGCATGCCGCTGGCGGACGCCTGCACCTGAAACCGGCTCTTGCCCGGGTCCAGCACGTAGGACGGCGCGAGGCCCTCGGCCCTGTTCGTGGGATGCCATGTCGTTCAGCTCTACATCGACCGGATCTTCAGATAGCGTTCCAGATCCGGCACGGCCGCCTGCAGCAGGCCGCCCACATTGGTCTCTCCCAGAAGCTTGCGCACGACCGGGTTGGTGACCACCAGGCCGACGCCGAACAGAATCAGAGACAATCCTCCGAGCAGAAACAGGGTGTCCCTGGTTTCGTTGGACTCGAGTTCCGTCTCGCCCCGAGCGCATCATTGCAACTGCTGCCATAATCGTCTCCTTTCCGATCGTTCATCAAGCCGCGGCGCCTTGCCGGCTTGCCGCGGCCGCTTCCAGAATCTTCGCGACCAGCGCTTCCACCATATCCGCGGCCGCATCCACCGCCGCCGCCACCGTCGCGCTCAACCCCATCAGCCCTTCTTCCTCCGAGCCGAGCGTCTCCGGCTCGCACCCCACCAGCAGAATGCGCCCGGAGCATGCCGCCCATGGCCTGCGCCATCTGCAGCACGCGCATCGGATTCATCCCGTGCGTCGCCACGTCGAGCGCCGGCTGGTCCAGGCCGTCCGGCGCGTCGGGGTCGATCTCCAGGGTGTACAGCGTGCCCGGCGCTCCGCCGCGCGCCGCCGCGTCCACCAGAATGGTGACGTCGTAGCCGTCCAGCAGCGCATAGGCCAGGTCGAAGCCGCGAATTCCGAAATCCACCACGCGCACCTCCGCCGGCAAGCGCCGCGCTGGCCAGGCGATTCGCCACCTCGACGCCGAAGGCGTCGTCGCCATGAAAGATATTGCCGATGCCTGCGATCAGAATCTTCATGACTCGCCTCCTGCCCTGCTGCACCGGCTCCACCTCCTCGGGGGCGAAGAAGAACCGGTGGCCCGGCTGGCGCAGCATTCCCAGGTCGCGTCCCGGGTCGTCATCCAGGACCACCGCCAGATGCGCCTTGCCTTCGTAATCCTGCTCGATGCTTTCGATCATGGCGGTCTTACCCGCCAGCGCCAGGTCGAAGACATCGCCGCCGGCGCGCGGCCGCAGTCGCACCGTGTCGCCCGCCCGCAGTTCCACGCCGCCAACGCGCAGGCTGTCGAGCGGAGTCTTGTCTTCCAGCAGCTGCCATTCCCACTCGTTCATGACGCCTCCTCCATTGCGCGGGCGCAGGCCGCGCAGCGCGCCGTGGAGCTTCATGAAATGCTCCGGCGGCAGCGCCTCGGTCCGCTCCAGAATCGTGCGCGCGCGGTCGTCGCTGCGGCGCATGGCGCTCTTCTCGTCGTCGGTCAGTGTCAGGATGCGCAGCGAGAGAATCTCGTCGATTTCGGCCCCGTCGAACAGGTCGCCGGGACTCTCCGGCGCCACCTGCGGATAGTCGTAGAGAATGATCGGGCGAAGAGAGCATCGTGTCGCGCCGTCCCGCTTCGCCCGCCAGCACCGGCCAGGTGCCGACGTTCCGGCACGCCGCGGCGGCCTCCTGAAACTGCGGCGGCGGCTCCAGCAGCGAAACGAACTCGCCGTCCTGCAGACGTGCAGAATGGTGTGCGCCGAAAGCAGCGACGCGGCCAGCGCGTCGTCCCGTCTCGAGGGGCCCGCCGTTGCGCAACGGCGTGTGGTTCGAGATTCGCACGCTGATCCGAAACAGGCCGTCCTCCGGCTGTTCCAGGCCGGTCTCAATCCAGCATTCCAGCGGCTCCTGGGTGCGCACAATCAGCCCGGCAACCATTCCCGCCGAGTCGCGCAGGCGCTCGATAGTCCGGGTGGCCGGAAGGGCGAACCGGCGGCGCGCCTGCCCGGCAGCCAGAATCGCAAAGCGGACCGCGGGCAGCGTCATCTCGCACTCGGCTGGCCTCCTGCCACGATTCGTACTCGCGCCCGTCGATCGAGATCGACGCCGCCGGCACGAATGCCGGCTCCTCGCTCTGCGGCAGTTCGCTCACCGGCTCGGACAGGTACCCGACCACGCGATCCACCAGTCGCAGGCACCGGACCTTCACCTCGAGTGCGCGTCAGCGCGTCGCCCTGCGCCAGGCACTGCGTCTCCATCTCGTACGGCTCGCGCCTGCTCCTGCGTTCGCTGTACGCGCGCGGATAGATCACGCCGAAGTTCCACCGCTGCCGGTTCTTCACCGCCGACGAGCGATACGGATAGAGGAGGTAGCCCTCGTACAGCACCGCATTGGCGATTTTTTCCACCCGGCGAAGTGCTCACGACTTGCACCGTCTCCTCCACCGCCGGCAGAATTCTCTCCAGCGCGGCTTCCCAAGTGGGAATTCCGTGCCTGACTTTGTACTCGATACAAGCGCTCGAAAACGTCCCGGCGCAGGCACAGCCAGGCGCTGTTCGGATAGTACGTCTCCATCATGTCGCGCCACGTCTGCACGCGGCAGGCGGAAGCGCGCTTCCTTGCTCCAGGAAATGGGCGCGACTTGCGGGCTGCCGTCGCCGCCGTCGTAAAACACGGTGCCGCTGAACAGAAAGCACAGCGGGATCTCGCCGTTTTCGATGCCGTGAAAATACTTGGTCGCTGCCACGTTGAAATCGAACGTGCAAGGCACCTGCAACTCCACCGTGGCGCTCCCGGTGAAACCCGGGACCGCGGTCGGCGGTGTTGGTCCAGAGCATGTTGCGCAGCGTCTGGCCCCAGCGCTCCGGTTCGCCGAACAGATCGAGCAGCCGCTCCTGTTCCTCTTCGCTGTAGCGGCGCCGCGTCGCTTCGATCTGAATCTGGCAGCGCAGCGCCACGCTGTGGATCGCCTCGCCGACGTCGGCGTTGCGTCACCGCCACGCGGAAAGCCAGCATGCGGTACCGCCGCGAAAGGGACGGGCGCCGCGCTTTCCACGCGGAAGTCCAGGTCAGGCATGAGACTCCTCCCTGACCAGGACCGCCCGCGCCGTCAGCCCCGCGAAATAATCGCGCCACTTCCCGCCACAACTCTTCGCCGCCCGAAAGCCCGCGCCAATGCGTCCGGACCAGTCCCACCAGCTTGAAGCACTGGTCGATCGGCAGCAGGAAATACTGGTTCGCCGGGAATCCGCGGACCGCACCCAGGCGATTCACCAGCAGCGCCTCCACATCCGGCTCCATGGATCGCAGCTACCGGATTGTCGCGCGCGATCTGCTCCCAGGTCTCCAGCGGCAGCAGCGATTCGGTGGCGCCCGCCGGGCTCGGGTAAATGGCGGTGACTCTGCCTGTCGCGCTGTTGGCGAAGAAGAACGCCATGTTGATCGGCACCAGCAGGCTGTCCCACTGCGCGTCCGTCAACAGAAACCCCGGCAGAAGCGCGAACGCGCCGTGGGAACGCGCTGGTAGCGCTGCCCGACCTGCCCGCTGAACAGGATGGCGCAGGCCTGGCAGGCGCAGACCAGGCGCCGCTGTCCCGGCTCGAGCCAGGTGTTCGTGCTCCGGCGCTACCGCCGAGCCGCACAACTCGCAGCGCTCCTCGCTGTCGCGGCGCCGCGCGAAACGCCGCAAGGTTCCGAATGCCTGGAAGGATGTCGTTCGCGGCATGCCTCAACCGCCGGCCTTTCCCGCCGCCAGTATGCCTACCTGCTCCAGCGGCACGAAATCCGGCGAGGCAAACTTCTCAAGGCCCAGGAAGTCCACCGATACGGCGTCCGGAGCCGCCGCGTACAGCTCCTCCTCCACCAGCGACTTCACGGAGCGGGCCGTCGACCGCATCGCTCACGCCGCGAATCCGGATCTTCACATCGCCATCCCTGGCGCCGCCCAACTCCGCGATGGCTCCGTGCAGGCGCAGCGCGGATTGCGCCTTTTCGATCGCCGCTTCGCACCCTGGTCTCGAAATCCACCGGGTGCACTCCGTACAGCACCAGCACGCTCGCCACCACCGGGTCGGCCACCATGCGAATCCAGCAAAGCCTCTCCGGCCTCTCCGGTACTGCGCAGGCGTTCGAGTATGCGCTCGAACGCCTCGCCGTGCAGATCCATCACCGCCTGGAGCAGTTGTTGGACCTGCACTCTCACCGCCGCGATCGGTGGCCGAGTCCAGTCGGCGCACCAGGTCGGCGATCCTCTGCACGCGTTCGCGCAGCTTGTTTTCCTCAAGCATGTTTGTTCGCACGCCGAACATCGGCGAATGGTGCGTCTCCAGCACCTTTCCGTCCCCCAGGTACATGTGGACGCCGCAGGGCAGACAGGGATCGAAGCTGCGGACCGCGCGCATGATGTCGATGCCCTTGAACTTGTCCGGTCCGTTCTCCTCGAAGATGGGGGTGTTCTGCACCGCGTCTTCGTAGGGTCCCGGCGTGCCGTAGACATCGCGCGGATTGGCGTTCCAGGGCGTCGGCGGATAGGGATGATAGTTGGCGATCTTGCCGTCGCGGATCACCACGTGATGCGACAGCACGCCGCGCACGGCCTCGTGGAAACCGCAGCCGATGGCCTCGTCGGGAACCTTGAAATCGGTCCACGTCTTGGTGTTTCCGCGATGCAGTTCCGCCATCGCCTTCTCGACGAAGTGCAAGCGCCGCCGCCGCCGCGTAGGCCTGGAAGTAAGTGCGCGCCCGGTCGCGCTCGATGGCGTTGCTCCACTTCGGAATCTTCCATTCGAACTCCACCTCCGGCAGCGACATGGTCTTGGGCAGATAGATCTTCACGCTGTTGCCGGTGGCCTTGATGTAGCCGATATCCACGATGCCGGCCAGCGCCGTGGCCCAGAAGCGCGCGATGGGACCGCCGCCGGTATCCAGCGCCAGGTGATCGCCCGTCCGCTTGTCGAACCAGCGCGGCGACATCACCCAGGTGTACTTGCCGCTGAAGTCGCGCTTCTGCGGCCGCGGAATCGTGGTCTGGTTCCAGGGATGATTCTTGTCCACCGGATTGCCCAGCGGATCCTCTCGGACGAACGTCTCGGCATTCTCCCAGTCGTCGTAATAGGAACTGCCCAGCAGAATGCGGATGTTCAGATTGATGTCCACCAGGTCCGTGGTCACCAGCTTGCCGTCCACCACCACGCCGGGCGTGACAAACATGCCGCGGCCCCAGTCGGTCATCTTCTTGTAGGTGTAGTCGCACACGTCGGGATTGTTGAAGGAGCCCCAGCATCCCAGCAGGATGCGGCGCTGGCCTACCTTCTCGTAGCCGGGCAGCGCGTCGTAGAAGAAGTCGAACAGGTCGTCGTGCAGCGGGACCACTTTCTTCATGAACTCCACGTACTTCATCAGCCGGACCAGGTAGTCGGTGAAGAGCTGCACCGTGGGCACGGTCCCCACGCCGCCCGGATACAGCGTGGACGGATGGACGTGACGCCCTTCCATCAGGCAGAACATTTCGCGCGTCATGCGGCTCATCTGCAGCGCTTCGCGGTAGAACGATCCCGTGAACGGATTCAGCGCCCGCATGATGTCGGCGATGGTGCGGAAGCCGTGCAGGTTGGAGTGCGGCGAGTGCGTCTTCTCGGCCTTGGCGAACACGCCGGGATTGGTCTCCTTCACCATCTGCTCGCAGAAATCCACGCCCACCAGGTTGTCCTGGAAGATGTTGTGGTCGAACATGTACTCGGCGGCTTCGCCCAGGTTGACGATCCATTCCGCCATGGGCGGCGGCTTGATGCCGAACGCCATGTTCTGCGCATAAGTGGCGCAGGTGGCGTGATTGTCGCCGCAGATGCCGCAGATGCGGCTGGTGATGAAGTGCGCGTCGCGCGGATCCTTGCCCTTCATGAAAATGCTGTAGCCGCGGAAGATGGAGGAGGTGCTGTGGCACTCCGCGACCTGGCGGTTTTCGAAGTCGATCTTGGTGAAGATTCCCGAGGCTGCCCACGATGCGGGTGATCGGATCCCAGTTCATCTCCACCAGCTTCCGGGACCCGCTCGGAGTCTCGGTTGTCGGACGTGGTGATTGTGCTCATGTTACTTGGTTCCTCTCCTCTCTTAGTAAGTTCTGGAATGATAGCCGGTAGTAAGTTCGGCGCGCGGATGGCGCCACTTCGGCTCCTGGTTCAGTGTGCTGTTGGTGAATGAGCGCAGCGCGCTGACCGCGCGGCCGTAAATGCCCACCACCCCGGTGGACATCTTGCCGCCGGGCGGCTCGTCCATGAACGGCATGAACTTGTCGGGGAATCCCGGCATGGTGCAGCCGATGCAGATGCCGCCCACGTTGGGGCAGCCGCCGATACCGGCCATCCACCCGCGCTTGGGCACATTGCAATTCACCACCGGGCCCCAGCAGCCCAGTTTGACGATGCACTTCGGCGAGCCGTACTCCTGCGCGAAATCGCCCTGCTCGTAGTAAGCCGCGCGGTCGCAGCCGTCGTGCACGGTCTTGCCGAACAGCCATTCGGGGCGCCCCAGGTCGTCCAGCGGAATCATCGGCGCCAGCCCGGCAACCTGATAAAGAAGATACAGAACCGTCTCCATGAAGTTGTCCGGCTGCACCGGGCATCCCGGGACGTTGACGATCGGAATGCCGGCCTTCGACCGCCAGTCCCAACCCAGGTAATCGTTCAACCCCATGCAGCCGGTGGGATTGCCTTCCATGGCGTGAATGCCGCCGTAAGTGGCGCACGTTCCGCAGCCGACTACGGCGATTGCCTTGGGCGCCAGGCGATCGATCCAATCGTAGGTGGGTGATCGGCTGGCCGGTCTTGGGATCGGTGCCGAGAGCCGCCCAGTACCCTTCCTTCTTGATCTTTTCGTTCGGGATCGAACCTTCCACCACCAGCACGAACGGATCCAGTTTGCCTTTTTCGGCCTGATACCAGAACTTCAGGAAGTCCCCGCCGTTTTCGTACGCCAGCACCGGGTTGTGCAGGTGCACTTTGGGCAGGCCCGGTATGGCGTCTAACAAAACGTCTTCGATACTGGGTTGGGTGGCCGCGGTGATGGACACCGAATCGCCGTCACAGCCCAGACCCGCGGTCATCCAAACGATATGAACATCACGAACCGGTGACGGTTTTTGAGTCACACGTCCGTGCGGAACCTTGTCCGCCATGGTTTTCCCCTCCTCGCCTACTCTGAGTTGCCAGTCGTGATTGAGTATAGAAGTGCCGGTCTCCCACCCTCAATCGGGCGAGGGAGGTTTCCACCCGCGGGAGAACTTCTATTCTGGAGATCGGGGATTCCCTGAGAAAATGACGGACTTCGTAAACCGGCGCGCAGGGCGCAGAAGTGGTTGAAACTTACGCACGCTCCTACGCCCCCGCTTCGCGAGTTACCCACCGGATGGCGTGCTGGACTAACTCCCGCCCATTCTCAACCCCAGTTTCTCTTTAATATGCGCCTGGTAAGACTCCACCGTTTTGATGCTCACGTGCAGATCGTCCGCGATCTCGCGCGTGCCGCGCCCCTCGCCCGATCAGCCGGAACACCGTAAGTTCCCGATCCGACAGCGCCTCCATGGGAGACTTCCCCGCGGAAGGGCTGCTGACCACCTGGCGCAACAGCCGCTTGGCGATCTGATCGCTTACGTACACTTCGCCACCCCGGATCCGCCGGATCGCTTCCAGCACCCGTTCGGTGGCCTCCTGCTTCATGATGTACCCGTTGGCGCCGGCGCGCAGCGCCCGTTCCGCGTACAACGATTCATCGTGCATCGAAAGCACCAACACCGGCAGCACGGGATCGTTCATCCGCAACTCTTTCAGCACCGAAAGACCGTCCGGGCCGTTCAGCGAGATGTCCAGGATCACGATATCCGGCCGGTAGACCGCGATCGCGTGGAATGCGCTGGCGGCGTCTTCGGCATGGCCGCACACGGCCAGGTCCGGCTCCTGATTGATGAGCTGGGTCAAGCCTTGACGAACGATCGGATGATCGTCCACCAGAGAGGACCGTCGCCTTCCTTGCCTGCCACACAACACGGTATTGCGGCGTCATTTGTCTACCCTCCTATGCCAACTCCAGATTGCTGGCGGGAAACGTGCAGCACACCGAAGTGCCTCCGCCGGCGGCGGGACGAATCTCCAGGCCGCCGCCAATCATCTTCGCCCGGTAACTCATAATCAGCAGCCCCATGCCTTGCGCCCCCGGCGAACCCGGCCACCGCCCGTAACCTCCCACTCCGTCGTCGTCCACCTGCAGAAACGGCTCCCCGACGCCCGAAAGACGGATCGAAACGTGCCGCGGCCGTCCGTGCTTCAACGAGTTGTTCACCGCCTCCTGCGCAATGTGATACAGGTGCGTCGCCGTGTTGCCGTCGCGAATCAAAACCGGACGGTCGCATTCGAACCGGCACGGACACCTGGAACAGATCCTCCACCTCCAGCGCCAGCCGCTCCAGCGCATTCATCAGACCGCGCGCGTCGGAAAGCACCGGCAGAAGACCGCGCGACAGCTCCCGTGTCCTGTTGATCGCCTGGTTCACCAATCCCACAATCTTGGCCGCCTCGACCGCTTCCGGCAGACCTTTTTCCCGCAGTTTCTGCTCCAGCACCTTGCTCAAGAAAGCCACTCCGGTCAAGTGCTGGCCCAGTCCATCGTGCAGGTCCTGCCCGATTCGCCGCTGTTCCCTGCCGCTGATTTCCAGAATGGTGCGCTCCAGGCGCTTCGATTCGGTCACGTCGATTCCGGTGAGAATCACGTATTCCAAAGCGCCTCGCGGGCCGTGCAGCGCGGTGCTGGACCACGCAATCGACTGCCGCGCGCCCTGCCGGCTGGTCCACGTGCTCTCGAACGTCGCCGGAAGCCGGCCTCCGCACACCTCTGCGAACACTTCGCGGAACCGTACGGCGTCTTCCGGCGCCGCGAACAAGCTCCCATACCTGTCTTCCGGCCACTTCGCTGGAATCGTAGCCGGTGGTCTGCTCGCAGGCCCGGTTGAACCGCACGATGCGGCCCTCGGGGTCGAGCACCAGGACCAGCGCGGCCACCGTGTCCACCACCGCCGAAGCGAAATTGCGTTCATTCTGCAACGCCTCCTCGGCGTGCTTGAGATCGGTGATGTCGAATCCCACTCCATGAATGAACCACGGGCGTCCGTCGGCGCGCCGCACCATGCGCGCGTCGCAGTGAAACGAGACCACCCGCCCGTCGCGAGCGATCACGCGGTAGACCGAACGCAGCGGCCGGCCGGAGAGAAACATCTCCGCGGCTTCCTCGCTCCATCGCAGTTTGTCGTCCGGGATGAATTCGCTCGTACCAGCGAACCGGATCCTCCAGCCATTCCTCCCGCGAGAAGCCCAGCATTGTTTCGATCTGCGGATTGACGTACGCTTCTCCCACGCCGCGATCCAGGTAGACCATGAACACCACGGCCGGAATCTGCTCGATCAGCGTGCGGTACTGCGCCTCCAGGTTCGGCGCCTCCCCGTCGTGCTCCGGCACCTTCTGCGGCGGCATCCGGCGAATTCGAAAACACCTGTGCCAGCCCCAGCAGAATCTTCTCCGCCTGCTCTGCGTCCAGGCTGTCGAGGACCGAATCGTGCCGGTTCGCGCATCGCATCACCTGTGCCGCCAGCCCGGCTCCTTGTTCAAGCGATGCCTGCGTGAACCGCCGCAAGGCATGAATGGCGCGGCCGTAAGTCGAGACCGCATTCGAGGAGAGCAGCGACCCCGGCGGCTGATTCATGAACGGCATGAACTTGTCCGGAAACCCCGGCATGGTGCAGCCGATACAGATTCCGCCGACATTGGGACAGCCGCCAATACCGTTCATCCAGCCGCGCTTGCCCACATTGCACTGCACCACCGGTCCCCAGCAGCCCAGCTTCACGATGCACTGCCGCGAGCCGTATTCCTCGGCGAATTCCGCCTGCTCGTAGTAGCCGCCGCGGTCGCATCCTTCGTGCACCGTCTCCCCGAAAAGCCACGTGGGACGGAGCGCCTCGTCCAGCGGAATCATGGGCGCGCGCCCGGCCGATTGATTCAGCAGGTACAACAGCGTCTCGGTCATATTGTCGGGCTGCGCGGGACAACCCGGAATGCACACGATGGGAATACCGGCGCCGGATTTCCAGTCCCAGCCCAGATAGTCCGGCAGCCCCATGGCGCCGGTCGGATTGCCCTCCATGGCGTGAATGCCGCCGTACGTGGCGCAGGTTCCGGCGGCCACCACCGCCCAGGCCTTCGGCGCCAGCCGGTCGATCCAGTCGGATGGTGAGGATGGGCTGCCCCGTCAACTGGTCGGTGCCGAAAGTGGCCCAATAGCCTTCTTCTTTATTCCGCTCGTTGGGAATCGAGCCTTCCACCACCAGGATGAACGGGCTCAGCTTCCCTTCGGCCGCGCGATAAAACGGCGCCAGAAATTCCTCGCCCACTTCATAAGACAGCACCGGATTGTGCAGGGTGATCCCGGGGACCCCCGGGAGAGCACCGAAGCGTCAGCTCCTCCAGGGAAGGCTGGGTCGCCGCCGTCAGGGAGATAGTCTCCCCGTCGCAGCCGAGCCCGGCAGTCAACCAAAGGACGTCCATCCGGTAGCGTCAAGCCGGCCTCCGCCGGCAGCCTGCACGGCGGTTAACTCGCAGGGCTTGCCCCCTCCGACCGTATTCTACTGAATCTCCGCACCAGGTGCGCGCCATTTCGGCAAGTCAGGCGTATAAAGTATAGAGAATTGTATGGCACGTATCCGATTCGCGTTCCGCAGCCTGGCAAAGGCGCCGTTCCTCAGCCTGGTCGTAATTCTGTCGGTCGGCCTCGGAATCGGGGCTAACACGGCGATTTTCTCCCTCCTCCACCAGATCCTGCTCGACTCGCTTCCGGTGCAGCGTCCGCAGGAACTGGTGGTGCTGACTGCGCCCGAAGAGTTCAAAGGCGGCAGCAGCCGCACCAGCGATTCCGGCGGCATGGATCACATCTTCAGCTACCCCATGTTCCGCGAGTTGGAAAAGCACGCGCAGGGCGTGACCGGTGTCGCCGCGTTTTTTCAGCTTGGCGCCAACCTGTCCTTCCAGAACCAGACCCTGCCCAACGCTGTCATGGTGGTGTCCGGCGGGTACTTTCCGATTTTGGGTGTGCGCCCGCTGTTGGGCCGCACCATCGACCCGGCGGACGATACCGGCAGCGGCAACGCCGTGGCGGTGCTCAGCTACGGCTATTGGTCGGACCACCTGGGCGGCGATAGCGGCGTTCTCAACCAGCCGCTCAAAGTGAACGGCCAGACATTCACCATCGTCGGAGTGGCCCCTAAAGGGTTCACCAGCACAACCCTGGGCCAGGAACCGGCGGCATTCCTTCCCCTCACCTTCAAACCCCTGCTGACGCCGCACTGGAACGGCACCGACCGCTGGGACGATTACTACCTGTACCTGTTCGCGCGACTGCAACCGGGAGTCACCCGTCCACGGGCGGCGGCGGCGTTGAACAGCGTCTACGCCGGGCTGCTCGAGGAGCAATCCAAGAAGCCGCGTTTCTTCTATCAGAAGAAGATCCAGCGCTTTCTGGCATCCCGCTTGACCCTGAAAGACGGCAGCCAGGGTCAAAGCGGCATGCGGGACGAAACCAAAATACCGCTGATCATCCTGATGTGCGCCACAGGCATGGTATTGCTGATCGCCATGGCTAATGCCGCCAACCTGCTGCTGGCCCGTTCAGCCCAGCGGCGCAGGGAAATGGCCATCCGCGCGGCGATGGGGGCCGGACAGGGCGACCTGATGCTGCAGTTGCTGGTGGAAGCGCTGTTATTGGCGCTGGCCGGCGGTGTGGCCGGACTCGCGTTCGCAGGGCTCACCGTGAAACTGCTGCTGGCGCAACTCGCCACCGACGGGACCGATCCATTTCCTCTCGGCAACCCTGGACTGGCAAGTGCTTCTCTTCGGTCTGGGACTTTCGCTGGCCACCGGCCTGATGTTCGGGCTTTATCCCGCCTGGGAGGGCGCGCGGTCGTCCCTGTCCGGCACGTTGAAGGATGAATCCGGCCAATCCTCCGGGACCCGCAGTACGGCACGCCTGCGCAAAGCGCTGGTGTGCGCGCAGGTGATGATTTCCACCATCCTGCTGATTCCCACCGGCCTGTTTCTGAAGAGCCTGGTCAACCTGCTGCATGTGGATTTGGGAATGCATACGGAAAACCTGGTCGGGTTTTCGGTATCGCCGGCACTCAACGGATACCAGGGCGAGCAGACCCGCGCGCTGTTCGAGCGAATCGAAAAGGAGATGGCTGCGATTCCGGGCGCGCGCAGCGTGAGCGCCGCGATGGTGCCGCTGATTTCGGGCAGTAACTGGGGGACGGACATTCGCGTGGAGGGCTCCAAGGCAACCGAGGCCGATCCGAATGCGCGCTACAACGAAGTGGGCCCCGGCTTCTTCGGAAACCTCGGGATTCCTCTGATTGCGGGCCGCGAATTCACCGACCGCGACAACCTGGCGGCGCCGAAAGTGGCCTTGGTCAACGAGGCCTTCGTCAAGCGCTTCCTGCAGGGCCAGAGTCCCGGTGGGCGCGCGTTTCTTCTATGACGGGCCGCCCTCCGCCGAGATCGTCGGCGTGGTGAAGGACAGCCACTACTCGGGCGTGAAACAGAAACCCCCGGCGATGTTTTATACGCCCTGGCGCCAGGACAAGCAACTCAACGGACTGGAGTTCTATGTCCGCTCGGCCTTGCCGGAGAGCCAGATGATTCCGCAGATCCGGCGCGTGCTGGCGTCCATCGACCGCGACCTTCCGCCCGAAAACCTGCGCACCCTGGAGCAACAGATCAGCCAGAACATCCAGTCCGACCGCCTGGTGCTGCAACTCGCCGCGGTCTTCGCCATCCTGGCGACGGCGCTGGCCATGCTCGGGCTCTACGGCGTGATGGCCCACTCGGTGACGCGGCGGACGCGCGAAATCGGCATTCGCATGGCGCTCGGGGCCGCCCCGGGCAAGATACGCGGCATGGTGATCCGGGAACTGGTTTGGATTCTCGCCGCCGGCCTGGTCACCGGTGTACCCGCCGCGCTGGTGCTGGCACGCTACACCAAGAGCCAGCTCTTCGGGGTGGAAGCTTTCGACGCGGTAGTGGTCCTGGCCGCTGTCGGCGCACTGGCCATTACAACGGCCGCCGCCGGTTACGTACCCGCACGGCGAGCATCGCGCGTGAACCCGTTAGACGCCCTCCGCTACGAATGAGCCGTGTCCTAACACTACCGGGTCCGCTACGCCGCCTGCCGGAAAAAAATCCTGAACGGCCTACGATCCTGCAATAGTGGACGCCGGGCGAAATCCCCCGAAGTTGCCTTTGCCGTTTTGCGCCGCCGAGCGTGGCGCCTCCCCGGCCATCTGCCGTTGATAGAAATCCAGGAGGATGCTCTCGTCGTAGTCGATGGCGCGGGCATATTGCCGGATATAACTGGTATTATAAATGCCCCCGGGTAATTTTCGAAAATCGCCCCGTTCGATGGCGTCCAGGGATCGGACGCTGATTTTGGTAGCCTGCGCGATTTCCTCCAGGGATACACCACGATTTCTGCGAATCGTGGTCAAGCCGAGGATGCTGGTGTCCTCTTTCATCTACCTGCCTCTCCACCGCTCACCCGGCGGGAATTTAGGAATGCGGATAAAAAGTTGTAAATAAGGTAACACTATAACACCAGTTCCATTGTCTGATAAACTCTTTTTTCATGGGGATTTGCCGACGGGAATTCGCAGGCGGCCTGCTCGCGGGTCTCGCCGCCCGGTGTCTGGCGGGCGCGGGTCGACCTAAATTATTGGTAATACTAGTACTAGAGCAGTTCCGGCCGGATTACGTAGACTCACTGATGCCGCAAATGAGCGCCGGCGGGTTTCGTAAGCTTTTAGACAAAAGTGCCTGGTTCCCCGACTGCCGTCACCTGGCGAGCGGGTTCACCAGCACCGCCCTGGCCACCCTCGCAACCGGCGCATGGCCCGCGCAGCACGGAATCGTAGCCGATTCCTGGTACGACCGGGCTACCAAAACCCGGGTTCATGCCAGCGACGAGGTGCTCCTGGCAGGTACCGTGATGTCCGAGGCCGCCGAGTCCAACTGCAACGTTTCGGCCGTTGCTCTGAATCCCATGCATGCCCGTCTGTTTGCCGGCACTCAGAAGGCCGATTTCTACTGGATGGACGATCGCGGCCAGTTCCAGACGAACGGAGATGCTCCCCTTTGGCTCCAGCCGTACAACGAGCGGAAGTCGCTCGAGAAACTGCACGATGCCCGCTGGGTGGTGCCGGGCGTCCGCGCCGATGCGCCGGCGCTGCGCACGTTGACTTACGATCCCAGGCACCCGGAGCAGTTTCTGGAGCTCTACAAGGCCTCGCCCTTCGCGCAAGACGCGCTCTTCGACTTCGTGGGGGAACTGGTTACAGATGAGGGGTTGGGACTGAAGAGCTCGCAGGACGTGTTGTGCGTGATCGAAAGCTCCACCGAACTGCTGGGATACGAGACCGGCGCCCGCAATCCGCTGATGGAACAACTGGTGCTGCACCTCGACCGCCGGCTTGAGGCCCTGCTGACCCAATTGAGCAAGTCGCACGGCGATGCCGGATTCAACCTGGTGGTGAGCGGAGCCCACGGTGCGCCGGACGCGCTGGTAGCCGGAACACGCGCCCGCATGGCGGTGGATGGCGAAGCCTTGGCCCGCAAGGTGGATACGGCACTGGCCGCCCGCGGACTCGGGCGCGTCGAGAAGTACCTTTATCCCTTTCTCCATCTGGACAGCGCCGGGTTCCGCGATGCCGAGGAGATTCGCAAGGCCGCCGGCCATGCCCTGTTGGAGCAACCACAGGTGGCCGACTACTTCACAGCGGGAGGCGCGTCTTCGGCGAAGAACGGCTGGCAGAGGCCGGCTCCGCAACAGCTTCCACTCCCGGCGTTCCGGCGACGTGATGGTCTCCTACCCGCCCGGGTACGTGGAGAATTTCGGACAAGGCCGCGGCGTCTCCTACGGCTCCGTCTACAACTACGATGCGTGCGTGCCTCTGTGCTTTTATGGGCCGCAATTCCGCGCGGGCGTTTTCGATCGGACCGTGGAAGCGGTGGACGTGGCGCCGACCCTGGCGCGCGTTCTCGGCGTGGCGGACCCCTCGTCCGGAACCGGGCGCGTGCTGGCCGAGGCGCTGGCGTGAGCGAAGATGCGCGCGCTGGCCACGTCGATTTGCGGCATCCCGCTGCACAATCCCGTCCTGGCGGCCTCGGGCACGTTCGGCTACGGCGTCGAATTCGCATCGCAGGTGGATCTCAACGCGCTCGGAGGCCTGGTGGTCAAGGGGCTGTCGCGCGAGCCCATCGAGGGCAACCCGCCGCCGCGCCTGCTGGAAACCGGTGGCGGCATGATCAATTCCATCGGCCTGCAGAATATCGGCGTGCGGGCCTTCGTGAACGAGAAGCTGCCGGAGCTGGCGACGCTGCGGACCGCGGTCTTCGCCAACGTCTTCGGCTACCGGCTCGAAGATTACGTCGAGGTGGTGCGGGTGCTGGAAGATCACGCCGGCCTGGCGGCTTACGAACTGAACGTCTCCTGCCCCAACACCACGCACGGCGGCATCTTTTTCTCCAGCGACCCGGCCCTGCTGAGCGAAGTGGTGTCGGCCGTCAAGCGCGTGGCGCGGCGGCCGGTGATGGTGAAGCTCTCTCCGAACGTGAGCGCCATCGAGCCGCTGGCGCGGGCCGCGGAAGCGAGCGGCGCGGACGCCATCTCTCTGGTGAACACGTTCGTCGCGCTGGCCATCGACGCGCACACGCGCCGGGCGCGCATCGGCGCCGGCTTCGGCGGCCTTTCCGGCCCGGCCATCAAGCCCATCGCCCTGCGCCTGGTCTGCCAGGCAGCGCGTGCCGTGAAGATTCCGGTGATCGGCCTGGGTGGAATCGCCACCGGCGAAGACGCGGCCGAGTTTCTGATTGCCGGCGCCAGCGCCGTGCAAGTGGGCACGGCGACTTTCTGGGACCCGGCATCGCCAGTGCGCATCGCCGCGGAACTGGGCGCTTTTCTGCGCGGCGAAGGTCTCGCCAATGTCCGCGACCTGGTGGCAACGCTGCAGTTGTAATTGACACGCGGCTGTCCGAAAGGGCTATGGGATCCCAGCGGACCCACGGGCTAAAATTGCGATTGGAGTGGTGTCGAGTCCAGGTCGCTGCGTATTACTCGGGCTTTTGTTGACCGCCGGAATGAGGGCGCAGCCCCTTACTGTAGCCCCTTGCGGCGTCTCGAATGTCGCCGTGGCCGGAGCCCCTTCCGCGGATTATTTCGAACGGGCGGACGAAGTGTTGGGCGGCACTCGTTCGCCCCTCCTGAACGCCTGGCTGCCCTACGGCGTGGCCCTCACCAATCGCGCTCCGCAAAACATTGTAGCGATCGCGGTGCGCTGGCTGGTCACCAACAGCAAAGGGCAGGCGGTGGTCTTTTCGGCCGAGTCGGCGACCTTCGATAATCCCCGGCAGCAGGTGCCGCCCGGCAAGAGTGTGATCGCCGTGCCCGTCGCCGTGCTGCATGCCGCGCCCCGCGCACTCACCGGACCCGGACGCCTGGCGGAATTTCAAAACGCGCGGAAAGTGGAGGTGAGTCTGGACGGAGTGGTGTTTGCGTCCGGACAGTTTGCCGGTCCGAACAGTGGCAAGGTCTACGAGCAGTTCGTTGCGGAGACCACTGTGCCGGCCCACGTGGCGTCGACCGTTTTGGCCATGAAGGAAGTGGGCGAGTCGATCGGCACGATAGTGGCGTGGTTGGAATCCAGCAGCAAGCCTCACTCCGCGGACCGGAACGCGCAGATCACCGCGCGAGTCGCCAAAGCGCTTGTGGCGGATTACAAACGCGGCGGCGAGGCCCTGCTTTATGAAAAAGCGCAAGGCTACGAAAAATCGCCCGGCATCCGGTTGTACCGCTGATTCGCACTCGTCGGCGAATGGCCCTACCGGTGCATCAGCAGATCGCGATTCTCTCGCGCGTCGAAGTCCGCGGGATCCAGTTCCAGAGCGCGGTTGAGCTCTGCCAGCGCGTCCGTGAAGTGGCCCTGTAGCATGAGCAGCGCGCCCAAATCGCCGTGAGCCTCCTCTTCGTTCGGAGCGAGCGTGATGGCCTCGCGGCACTCGGCGGCGGCTTCGGCGATGCGGTCGTCAGCCTTCAACCGGCGGGCATGGGCGGTCAACGCCTGCGCCAGTCGCTCGCGCACCGTGGCGAAGTCCGGCTCACTGGCCTGCAGCTTGCGATAGTTGGCGATCGCCTCTTCCAGCCGGCCGCTTCTCATCAGGGCGTTGGCCAGGTTGAAGCGCGCCGAAGGGAGGTCCGGCTGGAGGTCCAGGGCGGCTCGATATTGCGCCATGGCTTCGGCGAATCGTCCGGTGGTGGCCAGCGCCAGGCCCAGCATGTTGTGCGCGTCGGCGCGCCGGGGCGAAATCCGCACCGCTGTCTCCAGCATGGTCACAGCTCCCGGCGCGTCCAGGCGCGAGAGCATCACCGCACCCAGCTTGAAATTGGCCGTGAAATCGGACGGGTTCTTTTCCAGGCGGTGCTGCATCATGGCTTCCTGTAACTCGCGGCGGCGATCGCCCATGCCGCGAGGCAGCACTTGCAGCCACAGGTGAGCCATCTCATCGGTAGTCTCATTTCCGGCGCGAACGCGGAGCGGCGGCTGGTGCGGATTGCGCGGGTTGCCGGCCGAGTTGTCGTAATGGTAGCGCATGGTGACCACCGCATCTTTGGGCAGAAACAAGGGCTCGCGGTAGTCGTATACCGCTTGCCAGTTGGGGTCCCAGTGGGGTATCCGGATCAGCCATTTGCGTGTGCCATCCGGAAGCGTGGCCCACGCTTCCAGCAACTTGCCCAGATAGTGCGCGTGTGGATACACGGCGAGTACATCCAGGCCCATCGGCAGGCGGAAACTATCGGAGACGCTGAAATCGGTGGCGCCGGCAGGAATATCGAGGTCTTCGTCGGCTTCCAGTTGCAGGAGCAGCGGGAAGCGGGTTTGCGGCTTGTTGGTGAAGTACAGCCCGATGCTGGGGCGCACTTCCTCCGGTTTCCCTGACGGGTGCATGTGGGTGTTGAGCACCAGCGCATTTCCGGGATCGAGCCGCCACGCAAAACCGGGAAGTTCGCTGTGCGGCACATTTCCAGGCTTCCAGAACAGGAAATGACCGTCCGGGTCAAAGGGGCTACGGAGGATGGTGACATCCATGCCGGGGAAGCCGTTCCCGGGAGCCGAGCTGGTGCGGTCGATCATCAGGTTGGCGTGATGCACCGCGCGCGTGTTGCCCGGCCGGATTTCGATGGCGCGCACGTAGCGCGTTTTGGGGACGTTCGGCCGGAAGATGAAATTCCAATAAGCGTCCAGGCCGGAATCAGGCACGTGGGCCGCCTCCGGGGCTTCCAGCACCAGATCGGGCGTGCCCAGTTGCCAGCCTTGCGTGAACTGCGGTGGGGCCGGGACATCTTCGCCCTCGGGCGCGCCCTGCGCCACCCAATCGGCGATGGTGCGAATCTGTTCGGGAGACAAACGGCGCGCGCCCGCGAAATCGCCGTAGCCTTCCTCCGGCAGCCAAGGCGGCATGAACCCGCTGTGCGTCACGGTGGCGATTTGCGCCGCGCGCGTTTTCACATCGGCATAGCTCAGCAGGGAGAATGGCGCGGATTCGCCGGGGCGATGGCACGGCGAGCAATTCTGATACACGATGGGTGCGATGTTTTGCGCGAAGGTAACCGCCGCTAGGAAGGCAACGATCATTTGCTGCGCTTGGCGACGAAATCCTCGCTGGCTACTTCCCCTACCTTGCGATTGAATTTGATTTCATCGCCGGAGATTTTGCCTGTGTAGACAATCTTCAGGGCCTGTCCCTGAAAGTCAAGATTTTCGACGAAGCTGATGTCATCGCCTTTCACCACGCCTTCGGAGATTTTGGTATCGCCGAACTGCGACTTGGCGGTGCCGGTGAGTTTGCCGTCCTCGATCTTGAAGGTGTAAGTGTAATTCTGGACGCCGATCTGGGTATCGAAAGACGCCGTCCATGTTCCCGTCACATCGGCGAACAGGGGAGCAGCCGCCGCCAGCAGCAGCGCTGCCAGGACGGTCAGGAGGATTCGAGAGTGCCTCATTCCCTTACTGTAACGCCGCCCGAGGGTCAATGAAGGAAGCTACATCTGAGCTCGTCCTTCCCGACGTGAATGTTCTCCTGGCCCTCGTCTGACGGAGTTGAGTTTCCATCTCCAGACTAAACGTTCACCTTTGTGTGGGTCGGCCCCCGTCCGCGCGGGTCCCCCTGGACCCGCTGCTCGCGCCGGTCGGTAATGCCTCCAGAAAACGGGGAGGCCGACGAGGGCGTCGGCCGCGGACCAGGGGTCCGCCCCACCAACACATGCTGCTGCATACGGCTGTTCTCGAATCCATCCGTAGTTGGAAGCGCCAGGCAGCCCTCCGAGGCTGTTGCTGTCCTGGCGGCGCTGGTGGCCGATACCGCCCACATCTACCTGGAGGATTCGCCGTCTCCCGCGGCGAAGGAATCGCGCGCCGCGTTCGAGCGCGTAATGGGGCATCAGCAGGTAACCGACTCCTACCTGCTGCTGCTGGCTCGCCGGGCGAAGGCCGTTTTCCTGACGTTCGATAAGCGGTTGGCCAGTGTCGCCGGGCAGGATACCAGGGTCGTGGTGTTGGACTAGCTGAATTCCCGCTTGACATGCGACATTTGTCGCGCCTATGATGTGACAAGTGTCGCAGAAAATCACGCAAGTCCTGACCCGGCGGGAACGGGAAATCATGAACGCCGTTTTCGCCCTCGGCAATCGCGCCTCGGCGGAAGAGATCCGCGCACGCCTGGTTGACCCGCCCGGCGATTCATCGGTCCGCGTCATGCTGGCGAGGCTGGAAAAGAAGGGCTGCCTGAAACACCATCAGGACGGGCTCCGCTATCTCTACTCCGCCACCATCTCGCCGGCTGTCGCCAAACGCACGGCGCTGCAGCAGTACGTGCAGACGTTCTTCGGCGGCTCGCTGCGCCAGATGATGACGGCCCTGGTGTCCGAGTCCTCGTGGACCGATGACGAACTCGACGCGCTCAAAGAAGAAATCGATCGTGTTCGCAAGGAAAGGAAGAAGCAGTCATGATGCCCGCTATCAATCAAATGATGCTCGCGGTGAGCAGTTCGCTGGCCGCGTCGATGGTTGTGAAGGCTACCCTACTGGTGACGCTGGGCCTCATCGGCTCGGCAATCGCGGGCAGAAGCCGCGCGTCCGTGCGCCACTCCCTGCTGGCTGCCACGTTCGGTGTGCTGCTGCTGCTGCCGGTTGCCGCCGTACTCGCTCCGCCGATCCGCCTGGTGGTGCATGCCGCGGAGCAGAAGGCGGCCGCGCCAGCCTTGGCGGGAGCCGCCCTCCCGGGTGCGGCCGTGACTACTCCCAGAGTTTCGGTGGCACCACCGCAAGCTTCCAGGCTTTCTCTTTCCGCTGTGCTGCTGGCGGCTTGGGTCGGCGGTATGGCGCTGTTCCTCACGCCCGTGATTCTCGGACTGTGGCGGGTGCGTTCCCTGCGCCGGTCGGCCTTGCCTTCGCCCAACGGACAATCGCTTGCCGACCGTCTTGCGCGGGACGCGGGCATTCGCCGCCGCGTCGAGGTGCTGCAGCACGAAGACCTGCCGGGACCGATGACCTGCGGCGTGCTGCATCCCGCCATCGTGCTGCCCCGTGAGTCCCAGGGCTGGGATGCCGGCGACCTGAATCGCGCCATCGTGCACGAACTGGAGCACGTGCGGCGCGCCGACTGGGCCACCCAATGTCTGGCGCGCATGGTTTGCGCGGCGTACTGGTTCCACCCCCTGGTCTGGACGACGTGGCGCCGGCTCTGCCTGGAGGCGGAACGCTCCTGCGACGATGCGGTGCTCGGTGGCTCGGAAGCGACCGCCTACGCGGATCAATTGGTGGGACTCGCCCAGCGGCTGTCGTCCGCCGGGAAGCCGCCTCTGCTGGCGATGGCGAACCGTTCCGATCTGGCGACGCGCGTCGGCGCTGTCCTTGACAACCGGCAGCCGCGCGGCCGCGCCGGGACGCTTCGCGGTCGCACTCGCTTGCGCTGCCGCGGCGATGGCGGTGGTCACAGTGTCGCCTTTGCGCATGGTTGCCGCGCCGCCAACCTCCGCGCCCGCAACTGAGGCGGCGCCGGTATCTCAGCCTGCCAGCGAGCCCGCTCCACAAACCCCAAGCCCCGCGCCCCAAACCGGGCCCAGGATCCACCTTCAGGTCCGGTCGAACCTTGTGATGGTGGATGTCGTCGTCACGGACCTCGCCGGAAACAGCATCGACGGGCTGGGCGCGAGGGACTTCGTAATCACCGAAGACGGCGTGGCCCAGACCATCAGCGTCTTCGAATTCAGCAGGGTGAACATGTCTCCGGATACAGCAAACGCTCCAAGGAGTTACTACGTTCTCGGCTACTACACCAGCAATCAGAAGCAGGACGGGCAGTTCCGCAGAATCCAGGTGATCGACAAGTCGGATACGACTGCCAGGCTCGACTATCGCGCCGGATACTACGCCAGTAAACCGTCCGCTGCATCGGCCGATTCTGCCGCCGGAACCGCCGCGGTCCCCCCGCCCGCGACGTTGCCGCCGGGCAGCAAGCCGCCGGTGTTGATTTTCAAAAAGGAGCCGGAGTATTCGGAAGTGGCCCGCAAGGCGAAATACCAGGGCAGCGTCATTCTTTACCTCGAAGTTGACGAGACCGGACAGCCCACCAACATCA
The DNA here is from genome assembly GCA_963748795.1 of uncultured Solibacteraceae bacterium. GTDB lineage: Bacteria > Acidobacteriota > Terriglobia > Bryobacterales > Bryobacteraceae > Sulfopaludibacter. The sequence goes on along the minus strand of CAVVLD010000062.1, from coordinate 19,074 downwards.
AAGTGCTGCGCAGCCTGGGTCTCGGGCTGGACGAGAAGGCCATCGAAGCCGTGAAGCAATGGAGGTTCAAGCCTGGCACGGAAAACGGCGTCCCCGTCACCATGCCGACGCAGGTGAAAGTGGATTTCAGCCTGCTTTAGCCCCGGGGCCGGCATGGCAGGATACACATTACTTTGGCGCGAACCATTGCGGCATCGAAGAATCAGAACTGGCTCTCCGTTCAGTAATATGATGTGGAGGCTACATGATGGCCAAACGGATCTACTTCACGCCGGCGTCGTTGGATGGCTATATCGCGGATGAAACGGGCAACCTCGATCGGCGCCAGACGAGGAGGCATTTGCGTTCATCACATCACCGATCCCGAGCGCCCCACCGGCGAGGTGACCGCCGGTTCTGAGCTTCGATCGCGCTTCGACCCGGCTCGCGTTTGAACGAAAGCCCAAACTTTGGGGAGCAACGAGTCCATGGACAACACGAGAGTATTCAGAATGGCGTTCGCGAGCGTCTACCCGCATTACATCGCCAAGGCGGAGAAGAAGGGGCGTACGAAGGAGGAGGTGCATGCCATCATCCACTGGCTCACGGGCTACGATGAACAGGCGCTGCAACAGCAGATCGACAAGAAGGTCGACTTCGAGACTTTCTTCGCCCGGGCGCCGCGGATCAACCCGAACGTCTCCAAGATCACCGGCGTGATCTGCGGCTATCGGGTGGAGGAGATCGAGGATAAGCTCATGCAACAGATCCGTTACCTGGACAAACTGGTGGATGAACTGGCCAGAGGAAAGGCCATGGACAAGATCCTGAGGAAGTGAGCAGGGTGCCGGTGTTGCCATCGTCTTTTCCGAGGCGTTCTCGATGCTGGTCGCCTATGTGGCCCAACGTAGCTGTTTTGAAAGCGCTATCCGCCCTCGCAATGGGCGCGTGCTATGGTGGCTCGGACGGCGCGCGTGGACGTGACGATGGCAGCGGCAGAGGCGAAGGCGCAGTACTCGGCGATCGTGCTGGGCGCGACGGGGAACGTGGGCGGACGCATCGTGCAGCTTCTGATCAAGAACCCGCTGTGCAAGAAGGTGGTGGTGGTGACGCGCCGCAAGACGGACGCCTTCGCCGACCCCAAGGTCTCCGAGGTGGTTGTCAACATGGACCGGCTCGAGGAGGAGGTTGCGCCGCACGCCCAGGGAGTCGACGTCGCGCTCGCCGCGTTCGGCGTCGGCAAGGGCAGCGCGAAGATGCCCGAGGAGGAGGTGCGCAAGATCGAAATCGCCTACCCGCAGGCCTTTTGCCGCGCCGCCAAGGCTGGAGGCGCTCGTGTGTGCGGGGTCATGACAGCAGCGGGCGCGGACCCCGAGGCCGGGATGAAGTACGCGAAGATCATCGGCGAGAAGGAGAAGGCTGTCGAGTCCGTCAAGTTCGACTTCCTTGGGGTGTACCGTCCCGCCGTCATTCTCGGCAACTCCAACACGCCGGGCGTCCTTGGCTACGTCATGCCACTGCTGCACTGGGCCATGCCGTCCAAGTACCACTCGATCCACAAGAACGACCTCGCGCGCGCGATGGTGGCGCAGTCGGAGCAGGCGTTCCTCGCGATCGCGCAGGGCAACGCTCCCAAGGAGGCGACCGTGAAGATCCTGGAGTACAAGGAGATGGAGCCCTTCTTCGTCAAGGGCGAGAGCGACGAGCCTTGAGCAGCAGCAAGCTGCTTTCTCTTCGCGTGCGGCCACCCCACTACGGGCTATTCTGGAAATAGCATTTGCCCATATTCATTCCAGATTCCGAACTGACAATGACCTTTGTTCGCGCTTCCGGTCCTGGCGGCCAGAACGTCAACAAAGTCTCGACTGCGGTCCAACTGCGCTTCGATGTCGGCCAATCTCGCTCGCTTCCCGACGACGTACGGCAGCGCCTCCTCGCGTTAGCCGGCAATCGCGCCACGCAAGACGGCGTGTTGATCATCACCTCCCGCGTGCACCGGACGCAGGAGGCCAATCGAGCCGAAGCCCGGGCGCGACTGAACGAACTGATCGCCCGCGCGCAAGTCGTGCCGAAAACCCGCCGCCCCAGCCGGCCCACGCTCGGCTCCAAGGTCCGTCGGCTCACGGCGAAATCGCAACGATCCTCCTCCAAGAAACTGCGCGGCCGGGCAGACGACGACTGAGCTGCTCATGGCGCCAACAGCACTTCCCATCAGAAATAAGCGCCGCAGATCGGCTCCGGAGGATGTTAGTGCTTCTCTTCCAGCATGGCCCGGAGGCCGGCGATTTCCTTTTTCAGCTTATGCTCGCGGCTGACCATCATCAGGACGTACACCACCAGGATGAGCCAGGCGGCGATCAGGCCGTAGCTGAGGAATTCGTAGTTATGCTGGAGGCGCTGTTTTTCCAGCAGGATATCTTCCACCGAAGGTTGCAGAAGAAGCGCGAAGGAAGTGATCAGATTCATTTCGATTGCCTCACATGGAATGCGCCAGGCGGCGCAGATAGTCGAGTTCGCGCTGCGATTCCTCCTGCCGCAGCCGGGTCATGGTGAATACGGTTCCAATCATCAGCATGGCCACCATGTTCCACAGGAAGTATGGCAGCCAGGCCGACGGAAAACTCCCGCCGCCCCAGAATACGGGCTGCGGATGCTGTGTGCGCCACCATTTGATGGAGAAGATCACGATGGGCACGTCGATGAAAGCGAAAATGGAAAACACCGCGGCGAAGGTAGCGCGCTGGGTGGGTTCTTCGATGGCGTGGCGCAGCATCAGGTAGCCGGCGTACAGCAGCCAGCAGACCAGGGCCGAAGTCAGGCGCGCATCCCAGGCCCAGTACACTCCCCAAATCACCCGCCCCCACAGCGAACCGGTCACCAGGTTGGCGGCCAGAAAAGCCAGCCCCACTTCGGTGACGGCCACCGCCAGCGCATCGTACACGAAGTTCTTGGTGACCAGGAACAGAACGCTGGCAACCAACGCCACCGCGGACGCCGTCAGCGCGGTGATCGCGACAGGTACGTGGAAGAAGATGATTTTGAAGATGGCGCCCTGATTGACTTCATCGGGGAGCCCCATGATGTGGATGATGTCATTGATCAGAATCAGGATGGCGAAGACGCCCAGACCGTACAAGATTTTGTCACGCATATTTGTCTATCCTACTAACACCGTTTCCACCAGGAAGAGGGAAACGGCGGTGTACACAACGTCGAAACCGATCAGGACCTTGAGCCACACTACGGTATCGGGGGCGATCGGAGTACCGGCCACCAGGCCGCTGGTCAACTGCATGGCGCCCATCAGCGGCGGAATCAGAATCGGGTAAGTGAGCATCGGCAGCATCACTTCCCGCAGCCGGATGTTCACGGTAAGCGCGCTGAAGATGGTGCCGATAACGGTCATGCCCCAGCTTCCCAGTACCAGCACCAGCATCAGTTCGGGAAACTGGCGGGTCCAATGCACGTTGGAGAAGATACCGAATACCGGCAGGGAAATCAGCTCCACGGCCATTACCAGGATGAAATTGGCGACGGCCTTGCCCAGGAACAGGGCGGCGCCGGAAATGGGCGCGGCAATCAGGGCATCCAGGCAATCGTTGGGCAGTTCGCGGGCGAAGCTGCGATTCAGAATCAGCGTGCCGGCGAAGGCGAATACGATCCACAACAGGCCGCCGGCCATCTGCTGGGTGGTTTCCTCGAACGAATCGAATGCGAAGCTGAAGAGCAGCAGGATTACCAGCGCGAACGCGAACGACGAGTTGACGGCTTCCTTGGTCCGGAGTTCCGCGCGCAGATCCTTGACGGTGATCACAAACGCCTGATGCAAAAATCCCATCAACCCTCACCGTATCGCGCGTAAACATAACCGGGATCGGAAACCATCTCCGGCGTGCACGGGCCGTGAAATGCCACCTGACCGCGGTTCAACATCGCGACGTGCGAAGAGAGCTCGAGAGCTTCCCGCAACTGGTGGGTCGACATGACAATAGTTTTTCCCTGCGCCAGAGCTTCGCGCAAGAGGCGCTGGAGTACGGCGATGGCCTTATCGTCCAGCGCGGTAAAGGGTTCGTCCAGCAGCAGCACGCTGGGTTCGTGAAGAAAGGCGCGGGCCACCGCCAGGCGCTGCCGCATGCCGCGCGAAAACTCGCGCACCAGGCCGCCGGAGACGCGCGCCAGGCCGGTGCGTTCCAGCCATTCGGTGGCGGAGCCTCGCGGGTCCGGCAGATTGTAAAGCTCGGCATAGAGCTTCAGGTTTTCGAAAGCGGAGAGCTCGTCATAAACGGAGATACCGTGGCCGAGGAAGCCGATCTGCCGGCGTGTGTCGGTTTCGCGCGGTTCGTGGCCGAAGATGCGGACCTGTCCTTTTCCGGGGCGGTTGAAGCCGGCGATGATGCGCAGGAGCGTGGTCTTACCCGCGCCGTTGCGGCCGATCAGGGCCAGGCAGGCGCCGCGTTCCGCCGTCAGGCGAATGTTCTTCAGCGCGGGGTAATCGCCGTAAAACTTCCAGACGCCATCAACCGCGACCGCGCTCATGCGTCTCCTTGCCGCCGGCGGGCGCATGGGAGCGATACAGCAACACGAAACCCAGCGCCAGAATGCCGAGCGTGAGCCCGAGGATGGGCCACACCTGGCCGTATACCCGCGGCATGATCTGCTCGATTTGCGGTCCGCTGCTGTCCGCCTGGTCGGCGGAGGCATCCGCGGCCGGAACGGCGGCGCCCGAAAGCTTGACGTTATAGGCATTGGTCTGGAGCCCGAAAATGCGCGCCTGGGTGCGCGGTTCCTGGCCGAGGTCTTTCAGATTCTGTCCTTCCAGCGTGACTCCGTTGGGTACGATCAGGTAAGTGTTCTCGTCGTCGCTAGGTATCTTGCCGGCATAGGGCGCGCCTTCGGTGTAAGGTACGGAGTAAGTCAGATCGAAGCGTGTTTCACCTGGTTTGATTTCGAACTTACCCACATAGACGTTGGGTTGAGAACTCTCGGCTGTGGGCACCGGAACGGGCACGCCGTCCGGCGCGGTACCCTTGACGTCCACGTTTCCGTTGGCCGCTTTGGGCAGGAAAAAGCGCAAGGTGCCGTTCTGCGGGTCGGCCCAGGTAGTTTTGCTCTTATTCTCGTAGAGCAGGGTCTCGTTCACGGTCAACTGGCCGCCGTTAGGTTCCATGAGAATCATGTGCTTGGAAACCTTGGTGGCGCCCGGCGTCCTGCTGGCGTTGTAAATGCTGATACCGATACCGGTGGTGGGCGATCCCGGCGGCATCATGTGATTGTAAGTGACGCCATCCTGCTCGACGCGCAGCATGGATGGACCTTGCGCGGCCGGCGCCTGGTTGATGCTGAAGTTACCTTGCGCATCGGTCTGCGCCTTATCGACCGGCTCCATGCCGCCGGCGCCGAATTTGTAGAGCGTGACGGTGACGTTGGCGGCCGGTTTGCCGGTGGTCTGATTGCTGACGGTGCCGGTAATGGCGGCCAGGGCAGGGAAGGCCGCGACCAGCAATAGAAGGGTTTTCATGCTTTCACCGCCTTCATGGGTTTGCCGCACTCGCCGCAGAACTTCAGGCTGGTTTGGAACTTCGCGCCGCAGGAATCGCAGACGAACCCCGAGGGTACCGGCGCGGCCACGGGAGCCGCTGGCAGTGGAGCCTGTGCGGGCCTGGCGCTCTTCAGGTTGCCGTTCAATTGCGCTTTGAGACGATCGACTTCGGCCAGAACAGCGGCCAGTTCCTTTTGCAGGTCCTTTTTGGTGCTTTGGTAATCGGCATCGGAGAGTTTGCCGACGCGATATTCGAATTGCAGGTCGCGCAGATTCTCGTAAATCGCGGCCTTGCGCTCGTCCAGGTGGGCGAAGGGAGAGACCGGTTCCGGTTCGGGGAGATCGTTAGGCCGGACCCCCAGGATAAACGCGATGACGACGATCGCGATAACGCATGTGACGACGATAATCAACTAAGCCACCTAATGTTGGACGTTCGGCCGCTAAGAAAACTTCAGAAAGAATATGGGCCGCGGATGAACGCAGAGGAACGCCGATAAGATTTTGTTTTTTCTTGTGTTCATCCGCGTTTATCTGCGTTCCTCTGCGGCTATTCCAAATCTGCCATTTCCTTTTCGATCTGGTCCTTGTACTTCGCCAGGGCCGGGTCGTCCAATTCGATCGGTCCGATTTCGGCCATGGGTTTGGGTTTGCGATATTTCTTGACGAACAGCCAGATCACCATCAGGCCCAACCCGACCGAGACGTACGGCACGATCCATCCGAAAGCGCTGGGAGGAGCCAGGTAAATCCCGGCGCCGTAATCCTGTATAAACGCATGGACGATCTGCTGATCGCTCATGCCCACGCCCTGCATGCGTGCGATCCGCTCTTTGGCGGGCTTGGAGAAGCCGCATTCGAGCATGCTGCAGGTCGATACCGAATCCTTGCATCCGCACTGGCATTGCAGGCGCATGCCGACCCGGCGAACGTCCGCGCTCGGACTTTCCGAGGCGGTCTGCGCCAGCGCGGCTATCGCGATAACAAGAGCCAGGAGGCTAATTCTTAACCGTTGCATGTGTCTTGGTGATGCCCACTACCTGAGTGCGGGCGTATTGCATTTTCACTTTGCTGGGAACCAGGCACACGAAGGTGCCGCCAATCAGCACCAGGCCGCCGATCCAGATCCAACTTACCAGCGGAAATACATAGGCCTGAATGACGGCGCGCTGGTTATCGTCGCTCATACCGCCGAAATTCAGGTAGAGATCTTCGTTCGGGCGCTGGCGGATGCCCACTTCGCTGGTGCCTTGCCGGCTGGCTTTATAGAAGCGCTTCTCCGGTTCCAGCGTGCCCAGTTCCGAGCCGTGCTTGCTGACCTGCATATAGGCGCGATGCCAGGCGTAGTTTTCGTTATCGCCCTGCTTCAGATCCACCATTTTCAGATTGTAGTTGCCCACCTGCATGGTGTCGCCGACGTTCAGTTCCTTCACCGAAGCCTGATTGAATGCGTGCCCGGTGAAGCCGATGAACATCAGCACGATGCCCATGTGAACCAGGTAGCCGCCGTAGCGGCGCGTGTTGCGATGAGTCAGTTCGACCATGGCGCGCAGCAGGTTCGATCCGGTCTTTCCGGCGAATGGCGCGCGCGCCCTTGAAGAATTCCATGATGATGGTGAGCGGCTACGAAGAGGCAGAAGCCGAAGGAGATCAGCGCGTAGAAGTTGCGGATGCCGGCCGCGAACAGCGCGCACCGCCAGCACCAGCGTGGCGATGCCGGGCCACTGGAAGTTGCGCCGCAGGCTCTCGACCGAACGTGCGGCGCCAGGCGAACAGCGGTCCGACGCCGGTGAGGAACAGCAGGAACAGGCCGATCGGGACCATGAGGCGGTTGAACCAGGCGGCATCGAGGCTGATCTTTTCGCCCGAGATGGCTTCCGAGATGACCGGGAACAGCGTGCCCCAGAGGACGGCGAAGCAGCTTGCCAGCAGGATCAGATTGTTGAACAGGAAGCTCGATTCGCGCGAAATGACGCTCTCCAGTTCCGATTCGCTCTTCAGGTAATCGAGGCGGTCGAGGATCAGCCAGACGGTGGCGGCGATGCCGATGGCCAGGAAGCTGACGAAGTATTTTCCGATGGACGATTGCGCGAACGCGTGCACCGAACTGACGATGCCGGAGCGGGTGAGGAACGTGCCGAAGATGCAGAGGAAGAAGGTGGCGCAGACCAGGACCATGTTCCAGACCTTCATCATGCCCTTCTTTTCCTGCATCATGACGGAGTGCAGAAAGGCGGTGCCGCTGAGCCAGGGGAGCAGGGAAGCGTTTTCGACCGGATCCCAACCCCAGTAGCCGCCCCATCCCAGCACGTGATAAGCCCACGCCGCGCCCAGCATCACGCCGGTGCTCTGGAAGAGCCAGGTGACCAGAGTCCAGCGGCGCGTGGTGTGGATCCAGGTATCGCCGGGCTGCTTGGTGATCAGCGACGCCATGGCGAAGGCGAAGGGCACGGCGAATCCGACGTATCCGAGGTAGAGCATCGGCGGGTGGATCACCATCGCCCGGTACTGCAGCAGCGGGTTGAGGCCGTTGCCGTCCGGCACCGCGATGATCAGCCTTATCGAGCGCCAGCATCTGGAACGGGCTGACTACGAAGGTGTTCAGGATCAGGAAGAAGGTCTGGATCGAAGTCAGCACGCCGATTACCCACGGCATCATGTCGCGGTGCTTGCGGCGATTCGTGAAGACCACGACCGCGGCGTAAGTGGAGAAGCAGCCAGCTCCAGAACAGCAGCGAGCCTTCCTGCCCGCCCCACCATGCGGCGAATTTGTAGAGCGTGGGCATGGCGCGGTTGCTGTGTTCGGCGACGTAGGCGAAGCGGAAATCGCCGGTCATCAGGGCGTAAACCAGGATGCCCGAGGCGATGGTCATCAAAACCCACACTGAATAGACCGCCCGCTCGCCACTAACTATCAGAAAAGGCTTGTTTTTCAGGCGCCCTACGACGCACGCCACGGTGGCATACAAGGCGACGCAAAAGGCCAGCAGTGTGGCCAACGAACCCAGATTTTCCATATCCCCTCGCTAGATGGTGCCTTTACCGGTGTTGATATTCGGAGCGGCGCCGGGCGCTAATGACCCGGGCTTGGCCTCGTACTTCGAGGCGCACTTAGCCTGAATGCGCGCGGCACGGAAGACGCCGTCGCGATCCAGTTTTCCATCGGCGAGCGCCTGGGCCCCATCTTTGAACGTATCCGGCAGCGGGTCTGTGCCCGTGTAGATGACGGTCATGCGCTCTTTGTCCTGAACCATGACGAATTGGGTCCGGTTCCCGACGCGTTTGATGGAACCGTTTTCCACATCGCCGCCCACACGCAAATGCTGCGTGTATGCCTCGTTGCCCATCTTGCCGACTTCCGAGATGGTCTTATAATAGGTCTTCGTTTCGGACGCGCCGGCGAAAGCCAGCCATACCACAGTGCCGACCACGATCGTGATCAGGGCAGCGAATTTGGCGTATTTTTTCATTCCATCCCTCTGAAATCTCAGTATACCCCCAATGGATTGAAGGATAATCAGACATTTTTGGCTTTTTTGTGGTGTATTTCTACACCCCCTCACGTGTGGGGGATCGCACCAGCCGCCTGTGGGAACGCACCCAAATTACAGCGACGTATGCGGTCCTTGCGGGTTGCAGGAACATGCTCAGCCTTAAGGAGAATGGGTGCGCCAATGCTGCTGGAAGTATAGGTAACGGCCGAAATTTCGGAATTCGGCTCCTCGCATTTGAACTCATCCGCCTAATATCAGGTCCTTGGCAGCCAGACGCCGTTCTTCGATTTCGCGGTAGCGTTTCAGAATGATAAGCAGGTTCCCGCCGAGCACTACTGCCCCGACGATGCCGGGCAGGAGCAGTCCGTACCACACGCCCCAGGGCTGTCCAGCTTCGAGCGCGACCACGCCGGAAGCCAGCATGGCAATCGAGACAATCCAGAGGCCGATCCAGGCGCGGGTGATGGTGCGGCGGGCTTTGCCCTTGGGGACCAACCAGCCGACCAGGGCTCCCAACACGCCGGCGGCGGCTCCGAATATGGTGCCCGGAATCCAGGCATAGAGGGTGGCATCGAACCAGGGTTGCGTCATAGAACTATTTCATCCCTTCCTCCGGAGTCGCGGAATGGGCCTTCCAGAGTTCGCGGGCCAGAGCCGGCGACAGTTTCCCGTCGGCCACCAGGACCTGCAATTTGAGCTGGAAGGCATCGGTGATATTGGGGTCTTCGGCGGCCCGGACTTTGGCAATCAGCCTGTCCAAACGAGCGCGCAGGGTCGGATAGGAAACATGGTACTCGTCGCACAGGGCCTTCAGCGATCCCGAGCTAAGCAGGAATCGCTTGAGGAATTGAAGGTCTTCTTCATCGAGAACGTCCCACCAGGCTGGCCTGCTGCTTTTCACAAAATCAATATACACTTTAAGTTTATTGAGTACAATAAAATTAATATTGACTTAAGTAAAATTAAAGCGAGCATTTGTTATTTCACGCACAGAGCCGCCGGGCAAAGCCTGCAATGATACAGACAGGGGGCGCACGTCTGCCGGATAAACACTTCATGGATGCGCAAAGTGGGGGAACGTCGAGCCATCTGAAGGGCTGGATAGACCGGCTGATTTCCGGTAAAGCGCCTTCGGATCCGCTGTATCTGAGCAATCGGAGGTTAAGGGATCGCCTTTGGCCGTGGATCGCCGCCTGCACGTTTTTCCTTGTCCTTTTGATGGCTTGGAAGGTGGCGGTGCCACGTAGCCAGCCGCTGGCGCATGCGCTTCCGTCGAGCGCGAAACTCGCCGCGATGTCCTTTCCCCGGTTCGCGGACTCCCAATTGGAGGTTCTGGGCGTGGGAGTGCTTGCCAACGGATCGAAACTCGAGGGCGAGGTGAAAAACAAAACCGGCCATGTGATTGCGCTCGGCCGTCTGTCGTTCGAATTGCAGGATGCCCAGGGCCAGTACACCGGCGCGACAGGGACGGAGTTGAAGGAGATCCAGCCGGGTCAAATCACCCGGTTCGAGTTGCCCATCCGGCAGCCGGATACCAGGGTAGCCCTGGTGACGGGCATCTCCGTGGAGTGAGCCCGCCAGCCGGAGAAAGCGCTCAGGGCCGGGGCACCATCACCAATCCCGCCGCGCCGACAATTCCGGACTTATCGGCCACCTGCTGTTCCACCAGCGGCACTTCCCGGCCGAGCAGATCCGCGCGAACGGCGCCATACCTCCTCCTGCAAGGGCACCAGCAAATCGGCGCCGGCATCCGCCACGTGGCCGCCGATAATTACCAGTTCCGGATCGAACACGTGAAGCAGTCCGGCGATGCGCCGCGCGCCAGTTTGCCGATGGCTTTGGAGACGATCGACTGGCACAGTTCGTCGCCCTCGCTGGCGGCCTGGAAGATAGTGCGGCAGGTGGCCAACTGGGGCTGCTCGCGGAACAGTTGGGTGAGCGTGGAAGCTGCAGCCGCGATGCACCGCCGCCCAGGCTTCGCCTTCGATGGCGCGCGCCGAGAAGACCGTTTCCAGGCAACCGCGATTGCCGCAGACGCAGGGCGGGCCGTCGGGTTCGACGGTCATGTGGCCCAGGTGGCCGGCCACACCGGCATGGCCGCGCAGCAGCTGGCCGTTGGCCAGAACGGCGCCGCCCACGCCCATTCCCAAAGTCAGCATAAGCACGTTCTGCATGCCCGCGCGCCGCGCCCCAGACCATCTCGCCGGCCAGGGCCACGCGGGCGTCGTTATCGGCGAACACCGGCACGTCGACCGGCAGGCCCACCAGGTCGCTGAGGCGCAGGCCCTCGAGGAAATGCAGCGTGCCCAGGCAGAATCTCCACCTGCGTGCTGTCGGGGTTGATGATGCCCTTGCAGCCCACGCCCACACCCGCCGGGAGTGCCGTGGCTTCCAGCAGCCAGTGAATGGCGTCGTGCAGGGATGGCAGGAAACTTTCCAGATCGTTGGGCGTGGGAATGGTGCGCGATGCCAGGATGGCGCCCCCTTCATCCACCATTCCCGCCTTGATCTGCGTACCGCCAATGTCGATCCCGAGTACCACCATGAGGCCTCCCGCGAGCTAAACGCCGGTGACGCTCCAGCCCGCATCCACAGTTACCACATCGCCGGTGATCGCGCGCGAGCCGGTTCCCAACAGGAACAAGGCAGCGCGCGCCACGTCATCCGCATCCACCATTCCGGCGGCAAGCGGCTGCTTCTTCGTCAGAAAATCCAGTAACTCCGCATTGGTTTGCGAGCGCTCGCTGGCCGGAGTGCGCACCAGGCCGGCAGAGAGCACATTGACGCGGATTTTGTGCGGCGCATAGTAGGCCGCCATGGAGCGGCTCAGGGCCACCACCGCGCCTTTGGCGGCGGCGTAGGCATGAGTGTCGAAATGGCGAGGTTCGGGGGCATCGGCCAGAACGCTGCCCATATTCAGAATGGCGCCGCGAACACCGTCGGCCTGCGGCTCCTGCTGGAGCATGCGGCCGATCACCGCCGCGCGACATCTGGAACATGACCTTCAGATTTTGCTGCAAGGTGACGTCCCAGCCTTCATCGCTGCACAGGTGAACGGGGCCGTCGCCAAAGCGGCGGCCGCTCAATCCGGCGGCATTGAACAGCGCATCCACGCGTCCGAAACGCGACAGGCAGACGCCCAGAATCGAATCGGCGGAATTCGCCAGGGAAAGTTCGCCCACCCAGCATTCGGCGCCGGTGGCGGCGGCGAGTTCCCAACCGGACTCGGGATCGGACGTGGCGATTACCAGGCGCGCGCCGGCCTCCGCCGCCAGCCGCGCGGTGGCTGCGGCGATACCCGAAGAACCCGTCACGATAAGAACCTTGCCTTGCATGGGCGGCAGTCCCAATGTATCAGCCTGCGCCCACGCGATGTAGTTTCATCAGGTTGGTAGTGCCGGGGCGGCCCACGGGCTGCCCGGCCATGAACACTACCAGTTGGTTGCGTTGCAGGTATCCGCCGTCCACCATCACACGGTCCATCTGCGCCAGCATCTCATCGGTATTGGAAACGTCAGGCGCCAGGATCGGGACCACGCCGTAATTCACCGCCAGTTGCTGCGCGGTGGTGTTGTGCGGGGTGATGGCGAAGATGCTCACCGGCGGGCGGTAGCGGGAGACCAGGCGCGCGCTGGAACCGGTGGAGGTGAAGACCACGATGGCGCTCGCGCCCGAATCGCGCGCCGCGTGGTAGGCGGCGTCCGCCAGAATCTCGGCGTTCGCGGGATTGGCGGAGTGCGGCGGGTCCTGGTAACCGCGGCTTCGAATGGAGGCTTCGGCCTCCCCGGCGATGCGCGTCATGAAGCGCGTGGCTTCCACCGGGAACTTTCCCTTGGACGTTTCGGCGGAGAGCATCACCGCATCGGTGCCATCGTAAATGGCGTTGGCGACGTCGCTCACTTCGGCGCGCGTGGGCGTGGAGTTTTCGATCATGGATTCCAGCATCTGGGTCGCGGTGATGATGAAACGGCCCTTGCGGCGCGCGCGACGGATGATGGATTTCTGGATGCGAGGAACCTTTTCGAGAGCCGTCTCGACGCCCAGGTCGCCGCGGGCTACCATCACGCCATCGGTCGAGTCCAGGATCGGCTCGATATTGTCCCAGGCCTCGCGGCTTTTCGATCTTGGCGATGATCGTGATGGGGCGCTTGCCCAGGCGGTCGCGCAGTTGCCGTACGTCGTCGGCATTCCGCACGAAGGAGAGCGCCACCATGTCCACACCGGCATTCAAGCCGAAATGCAAATCCGCGAAATCCTTTTCGGTCATCGAGGGGATGCTCACCTGCACGCCCGGCAGGTTGATGCCCTTGTTATCGCCCACCGGACCGCCGCAGATTACTTCCGTGCGCACCGAGATTCCGTCGGTCGCCAGGGCGCGTAACTCGATGGCGCCGTCGGCCAGCAGAATGCGGTCGCCTTCCTGGACGTCGCGCGCGAATTTGGAGTATCCCGTACAAGCCAGGGCGGCGGTGCCCAACACCTCCTCGGTGGTGATGGTGAATTCCGAGCCCACAATGAGCGAGCATCCGCCGTTTTCGAAGCGTCCCAGACGGATCTTCGGTCCTTGCAGGTCCAGCAGGATGCCGGCGTGCAGACCGGCCTCCGCGGCGGTACAGCGAACGGCGGCGATGCGGGCGGCATGATCCGCCGTGGTGCCGTGGGAAGCGTTCAGACGGAATACGTTGGCTCCGGCGGCCATCAGTTGTTTCAGAATTCCAGGTGCGTCGGTGGCGGGGCCCAGCGTAGCGACAATCTTGGTATTGATATTTGGCATCCGGTATTTTTATTGTGCCAGACCCTCACCGCTGACAGGAAATTTAAACCCGGTTGTCATCGCGCTGTCACTTTAACCCGCTAGCCTGTGAAGACCAATTTCAAAATCTGGGATCTTCCGGGAGGCTTAGTTCATGTTGTCAGACTTGTATCGCTGGAGCCGCTGGTTTGTTCTGAGTGCGTGCGCGCTGTACTTAGCGGCAGGTGCTCTTAATGCCCAGGAGGGCACTGCGTCGATCGCGGGCACCGTCCTGGATGTTGCCGGGAAGGGCATCCCCGGAGCTGCCGTATCGGTGAGAAACGATTCGAACGGCAGTCTCAAAATGGTAGCCACGGACCAGGAAGGTAAGTTTTCGGTCTCGGCTCTTGGCGAAGGCACGTATTCCGTCGAGGCATCGGCGCCCAGTTTCACCACGAGCCGCCGCGCGGGCCTGAAACTGGCCGCTGGCGCATCGCAGAACGTCTCACTCACGCTGAACGTTGGGGAGTTAGCCCAGAGCATCACAGTGGAAGGGACGGTCTCTGTTGCGGCGGAGACTTCGCCATCGCAAAATACGCTGGAAGCGCGTTCCGCAAAGTCCGAAATCAGTCCCGAATTTATCCAGAACTTTGCCTCTCCGGTCGCGGATTACACCGAGCTGCTGCAAATGTCGCCGGGGACGTTCAGCGTCAATCCGAACGGCGTGGGCCTGGGCGACAGCAAGACCTATTTCCGCGGCTTCGCGGACGGTCAATACACCATGACTGTGGACGGCATTCCGTTCAACGATACCAACACCCGACCCACCACTCCTGGGCGTTTTTTCCCAGCCAGTTCATCGCCGGAATCGATTTCGACCGCAGCCCCGGCTCGGCAGCGACTATCGGCCCGCACAACTTCGGCGGATCCATCAACCTGCTGTCGCGCAGTGTGCCCTACACCCCGGACATCCGCGCCACGGTTTCGTACGGCTCGTTCAACACCAGGATGCTGGCCCTCGACTTCGATTCCGGCCAGTTTGGCGGGCGGACAAGAAATCGAGCCTGACATCAACCTACACCAGATGCTGTCGGACGGGTATCAGACTTATAACTACCAGAAGCGCGTCGCGGGTTTCATCAAGTATCAGTACCGGTTGACCGACCGAACCACCTTCACGGTATTTTCGGGCCTGGTCGATCTGTGGACCAACACGCCCAACACCAAGGGGCCGACGCGCGCCCAGGTGGCGCAGTTCGGCGACGACTACCTGATGAGCGGCGATCCGAACCAGACCGAATTACTACGGCTACAACTTCTATCACGTGCAGACCGATTTCGAATACATCGGCGTGCACTCGAGCTCGGCCATGGCTGGAAGTTCGACAACAAGGCGTACACGTACCGCTACTGGAACAAGCAGAATTACAACGGCAGCACGATCAGCGCCACCAGCGCGACCGACAAGCTCAACGGCTACCGCAAGGTCGGCGACATCCTGTCGGTGAGCCACGAAACCACGCGGGGCGTCCTTCGCACCGGTATCTGGTACGAGTGGGCCTACACCGACCGCTACCAGATTCCCAGCAATCCGCGCACCTGGGTGGACACCGTGCTGCCGAACTTCCACGAGCACTTCATCACCACCTCCTTCAGCCCTTCGTCGAATACGAATACAGGGTCACCCCGCTATCTGAGCCTGACCGCCGGCGTCAAGCTCGCCAGACTACAACATGAACCTCAAGCAGTTCGCCGATAACGGCAAAGACGGTGGGTAGCCTGAATGGAGCGCCGTAGTCCACCATCAGCCAACTATCACTCCTGGATGCCGTCGCTCGATGCGCGTTACAAGCTGAAGAGCAACTGGTCGGTATACGCGCAGTTCGCGGAGCGTGATTCCGCCCAGCAGCGTGTTCGATTCGAAAAACGCCTGGTCGCCGTTCTGCCGAAACCGACCACCGTCAAAACCTACCAGGCTGGGTCGGTCGTGAAGTTCAACCGCGTGACCCTGGATGTCGACGGCTACTACAGCCATTTCCAGAACCCCTACCTTCTGCGATCGACGCTACCACCGGTGAATCCTCTTTAACCAGACCGGGCCATCCAACACCAAGGGTGTAGAGGCCGAGAGCAATGTCGCGCTCGGCGGCGGATTCAGCCTCTACCTCAACGGAACCCTGGGCAGCGCGAGGTATCAACAGACGGGCCTCTACGTGGCCAGCGCCCCCAAGAACACCGAAACCGTCGGTCTGACCTACCAGGTGAGGGCTGGGACGTGGGCTTCTTCAATAAGCGCATCGGCGCCATGTACAACGACAACGGCGCCATCAACCAGGCGATCCCGATCGACCCGTTCAACGTGACCAACCTGTTCCTGAATTACACGATCCGCGGCGATTCCTCCCTGCGCGGAACCAAGATCCGGCTGGTGATCAACAACCTGCTGAACAGCACAGCATTGTCGGCGTGGTACCGGCTACGACTGCCAGCAACCTTCCCGCCCGGGTGACGTGTTGACGCTGCTGCCGGCGCGCAGTGTTTCCGTGACCATGACCTCGGTTACGCCCGAAAGCCTGGTAAGACAGTCCTCCCGGTCTGACCGGCTAGTGCAGCCGCAGATTCACTTTGCCCGCCGGACCGTCATAGATCAGTTCGATCGAGCGAATATTCTTAGTCTCTCCCCGGAAGGGGAAGAGATCAGGCCGGCAATCGGGAGCGCGCGCTCTCCCTCGGGCAGCGCCGCCTTCTGCACGCGCTGCTGCATGGCCCGCTCGAGTTCGAACGGCATGTGGACCGGAGGCGGCGGAGCGTTGTCCTGCCCGCCCTCGCCGCCGGTGTTGATGCCGGTCTTGGACTTCGATGCCGGAGACTCCGGTGGCTGCCATGTGGGATCCTTCAGGGAGCGGTACACGATGCCGTACTGCACCGATGCCGTGATGGGCGCCTTCTTGCCGGTGGTGAGGCGCAGCGAGAAATTTTCGTGCGCGATTTTCACGTGCGCATCCGGCGGGCCGAAGAATCCTACCTCGACGGCCACGTAATCCTCGGAGGAAAACGTGGCGTGAGGCTGGAAATGGCGTGCTCGGTAAATTCCGCCGCAATGGTGACGTCCCCTACTTTGGCGTGGGCCTGATAGTCGCCGGGAGTAGGCCGCGGAGACATGCCCTTGATCTGCGACTCCTTGACGGGCTCCTCCTGCTGCGGAGTATCTCACAAAACACCGCGGTACTTACGACGAGAATCGCGGCCCCTGTTCTTAGGAAAAACGAAACCTGCATTTGATTCAATTTAGCATGGCGGCCACTCAGTGATCGCGGTCCGTGACCAGGTCGGTGACGGTCAGCAGGGCGCGCTGGTAGGGCGAGTCGGGGAATTCGCCAATGATCTGGCGGGCCTTGTCGGTGAACGCCTGGGCGCGCTCCTTGACGCGCTCGATGCCGCGGTACTTTTCGAGCAGCGCCAGAATGCGGGCGAAGGGGCACTTCGTCGTAGCTGCGCTCGCGAGGATGGTCTCCACCATGCGCCGCTCGCCCGGGGTGGCGCGCTCCAGCGCGTAAACCAGCGGCAGCGTGACTTTGCCTTCGCGCAGATCGCCGCCCACGGGCTTGCCGAGCGTCTTCTCGCGCGCGGTGAAGTCGAGCATGTCGTCCACCAACTGGAACGCCATGCCGAGATTCCAGGCGTACTCGCCCAGCCGCTCTTCGGTCTGCGGATCGGCGCCGGCGACCAGGGCGCCCAGCCGGCGCACACCGAAAACAGGCAGGCGGTCTTGCGATCCACCAGTTCCATGCAATCGGCTTCGGTGACGTCGATGTGGCCGATGCGCTCGAGCTGCAGCAGTTCGCCTTCCACCATCATCTGGGTCAGGCCGATGAGCAGATCGAGAACGTGGAAATTGCGCTCGCGCAGGGCGATCTGGAAGGCCTGCATGTAGAGCCAGTCGCCGGCCAGCACGGAGGTGTGATTGCCCCACTGCACGTTGGTGGAAGGGCGGCCGCGGCGGGTCTCGCGCGGCGTCGATCACGTCGTCGTGCACCAGCGTGGCGGCGTGGATCATCTCCACCACCGCGCCCAGACGGATGGCGCTCGCTGCCGGCCGTCGCCGATCAGCTTGGAGGACAGCAGCAGCAGCGCCGGGCGCAGCCGCTTGCCGCCGCTCGACTGCAGATACTGGCCGATCGTGGTGACGGCCTCGACCGACGCGACCGACTCCAGGCTGATCTCCTTTTCGACCTGCTCCAGATCGTCCTGGACCAGGTCGAAAATCTCTCTTGCCGTGAGGGCCTGGCCGAGCTTGCCCAAGTTCATGGAAGTTAACCAGTTTAACGTACGCGAGCCGCGCTCGCAAACACAGTTGCTCGAAATTCCCGGTGGTCACCGCCGCGATGTCTTCCGGCGTGCGCCCGCGCACCTCCGCCAGGCGCGCGCCGTCTCCACCACGAAGGCCGGTTCGTTGCGTTTGCCGCGATGCGGCACCGGCGCCAGATACGGAGCAGTCCGTCTCCACCAGCAGGCGGTCGTCCGGCGCTGATGCGCGCGGCTTCGCGCACGGTCTCGGCTTTGGGAAACGTGAGCACGCCGCCGAAGCTCAGATGGAATCCCAGGTCGAGCGCCTGCGCGCGCCTGCTGCCGCGTCCGCCGGTGAAGCAGTGCATGATGCCGCCGCCGTGCCAGTGTTCGCGCAGCATCGCCAGGGTATCGTCCCAGGCCTCGCGGGTGTGAATCACGATGGGCTTCCCGGCCTCCGCGGCGAGCTCGAGCTGCGCGACGAAGACGTCGCGCTGCACGTCGCGCGGCGAAAAATCGTAGTGGTAGTCGAGGCCGATTTCGCCGATGGCCAGCACCTTTGGATGCGGCGCCAGTTCGCGCAGCCGCGAAAGTCTCCGGCGTGGCTTTCGCGGCATCGTGCGGATGCACGCCCACCGTCGCGTAGATGAAGGGGTAGCGTCGGCGAGGCGGATGGCGGCTTCGAGATCCGGCGGACCGTCGCCGGTGCCGATGGCCAGCATGCGCTCGACGCCGGCGGCGCAGGGCGCGCTCGATCACCTGGTCGCGGTCGTCGTCGAACTGTGGTCGTCCAGGTGGCAGTGGGAATCGACGCACCTCACTTCAGGCGCGCCCGACGGGGACGTCTTCGAGGAAGCCGGCCAGCACGGGCTTGCCGCCTTCGACCGAAGCGGCGACGATCATGCCGTTCGATTCGATGCCGCGCAGTTTGCGCGGCTGCAGATTGGCGACGATCACGACCTTGCGGCCGATCATCTGCTCGGGCTTGTAGGCCTCGGCGATGCCGGCGACGATGGTGCGCGGCTGCGGCTCGCCGATATCGA
>CAVVLD010000061.1:0-28121 GCA_963748795.1 uncultured Solibacteraceae bacterium | reverse complement strand
AATGGTCATCAAAACCCAAACCGAATAGACCGCGCGTTCGCCGCTAACTATAAGAAAAGGTTTGTTTTTCAGGCGCCCTACAACGCACGCCACGGTGGCATACAAAGCCACGCAAAAGGCCAGCAGTGTGGCCAACGAACCCAATTTTCCATATCCCCTCGCTAGATGGTGCCTTTACCGGTGTTGATATTGGAGCGGCGCCGGGCGCCAATGACCCCGGCTTGGCCTCATACTTCGAGGCGCACTTGGCCTGAATACGTGCGGCGCGGAAGACGCCGTCGCGATCGAGTTTCCCGTCGGCGAGCGCCTGGGCTCCGTCTTTGAACGTATCCGGCAGCGGGTCTGTACCCGTGTAGATGACGGTCATGCGCTCTTTGTCCTGAACCATGACAAATTGAAGCCGGAGCCCGACGCGCTTGATGGAACCGTTTTCCACATCGCCACCCACGCGCAAATGTTGCGTGTATGCCTCGTTGCCCATCTTGCCGACTTCCGAGATGGTCTTATAATAGGTCTTCGTTTCGGAGGCGCCAGCGAAAGCCAGCCATACCACAGTGCCTACCACGATCGTGATGGGGCGGCGAATTCACGTATTCATTCCATCCCTCTGAATTTCAGGTCTGCCCAATCGATTGAAGGATAATGAACTTGCTTTTTTGTGGTGGATTTCTACACCCCCTCACCTGTGGGGGATCGCACTAGCCGCATGTGGGAACGCACCCAAATTACACCGGCGCAGCCGCATCTGGCGGGTTGCAGAAACATGCTCGGCCTTCGAGAATGGGTAAGCAGGGTCACTAGAAGTATAGGCAACGGCTGAAATTCTGGAAGGAAACCGGTATTCGTAGAACCGGTCTTTCGGCGTTTTGTTATTTCACGTACAGAGCCGCCGGCAAAACCCTGCAATGATACAGACAGGAGGCGCACGTCTGCCGGACAACCATTTCCATGGATGCGCAAAGTGGGGGAACGTCGAGCCATCTGAAGAGCTGGATAAACCGGCTGATTTCCGGAAAAGCGCCTTCGGATCCGCTCTACCTGAGCAATCGGAGGTTAAGGGATCGCCTCTGGCCGTGGATCGCCGTCTGCACGTTTTTCCTTGTCCTTTTGATGGTTTGGAAGGTGGCGGTGCCATGCATCCAGCCGCCTGCGCATGCGCTTCCGTCGAACGCGAAACTCGCCGCGATGTCTTTTCCCCGGTTCGCGGACTCCCAATTGGAGGTTGTGGGCGTGGGAGTGCTTGCCGACGGATCGAAACTCGAGGGCGAGGTGAGAAACGACCGGCCACGTCATTGCCCTTGGGCGTCTGTCGTTCGAACTGCAGGATGCCAACGGGCACTTCACCGGCGCGACGGGGACGGAGTTGAAGGAGATCCAGCCGGGTCAAGTCACCCGTTTCGAGTTGCCCATCCGGCAGCCGGATAGCAAGGTAGCCCTGGTGACCGGCATTTCCGTGCAGTGAACCCGCCAGCCGGCGAACGCGCTCAGGGCCGGGGCACCATCACCAGTCCCGCCGCGCCGACGATTCCGGATTTGTCGGCCACCTGCTGTTCCACTAGCGGCACTTCCCGGCCGAGCAGGTTCCGCGAACGGCGCCAAACTTCCTCCTGCAACGGCACCAGCAGATCGGCGCCGGCATCCGCCACGTGACCGCCCAGAATTACCAGTTCCGGATCGAACACGTGAAGCAGTCCGGCGATGGCCGCGGCCAGTTTGCCGATAGCTTTGGAGACGATGGACTCGCACAGTTCGTCGCCCTCGCTGGCGGCCTGGAAGATGGTCCGGCAGGTGGCCAACTGGGGATGCTCGCGGAACAGTTGCGTGAGCGTGGAACTGCAGCCGCGATGTCACGGCGGCCCAGGCTTCGCCTTCGATGGCGCGCGCCGAGAACACCGTTTCCAGGCAGCCGCGATTGCCGCAGGCGCAGGGGGGGCCGTCGGGTTCGATGGTCATGTGGCCCAGGTGGCCGGCAACTCCGGCATGGCCGCGCAGCACCTGTCCGTTGGCCAGAACGGCGCCGCCCACGCCCATTCCCAAAGTCAGCATAAGGGCGTTCTGCAGGCCGCGCGCCGCGCCCCAGACCATCTCGCCCGCCAGCGCTACGCGGGCCGCATTATCGGCGAATACCGGCACGTCGGCGGGCATTCCTACCAGGTCGGCCAGGCGGAGGCCCTCCAGGAAATGCCTAGCGTTCCGGGCAGAATCTCCACCTGCGTGCTGTCGGGGTTAATGATGCCTTTGCATCCCACGCCCACTCCCGCCGGATGTGCCGTGGCTTCCAGCAGCCAGTGAATGGCGTCCTGCAGCGACGGCAGGAAACTCTTCCAGATCGTTGGGCGTGGGAATGGTGCGCGATGCCAGAATGGCGCCCCCTTCATCCACCATTCCCGCCTTGATCTGCGTACCGCCAATGTCGATCCCGAGTACCACCATGAGGCCTCCCGCGAGCTTAAACGCCGGTGACGCTCCAGCCCGCATCCACAGTTACTACATCGCCCGTGATCGCGCGCGAGCCGGTTCCCAACAGGAACAAGGCCGTCGCGCGCCACGTCTTCCGCATCCACCATTCCGGCGGCAAGCGGCTGCTTCTTCGTCAGAAAATCCAGTAACTCCGCGTTGGTTTGCGAGCGCTCGCTGGCCGGCGTGCGCACCAGGCCCGCAGAGAGTACGTTGACGCGGATTTTGTGCGGCGCATAGTAGGCCGCCATCGAACGGCTCAAGGCCACCACCGCCCCTTTGGCCGCGGCATAGGCGTGAGTGTCGAAATGGCGGGGTTCGGGGGCATCGGCCAGGACGCTGCCCATATTCAGAATGGCGCCGCGAACACCGTCGGCCTGCGGCTCCTGCTGGAGCATGCGGCCGATCGCCGCGCGCGACATCTGGAACATCACCTTCAGATTCTGCTGCAGCGTCACGTCCCAGCCTTCATCGCTGCACAGGTGAACCGGGCCGTCGCCAAAGCGGCGGCCGCTCAATCCGGCGGCATTGAACAGCGCATCCACACGTCCGAAACGCGCCAGGCAGACGCCCAGGATCGAATCGGCCGAGTTCGCCAGGGCTAGTTCGCCCACCCAGCATTCGGCGCCGGTGGCGGCGGCCAGTTCCCAACCGGATTCGGGATCGGACGTGGCGATTACCAGGCGCGCGCCGGCCTCCGCCGCCAGCCGCGCCGTGGCTGCGGCGATACCCGAGAAGAACCCGTCACGATGAGAACTTTGCCTTGCATGGGCGGCAGTCCCAATCTATCAGCCCGCGCCCACTCGATGGAGTTTCATCAGGTTGGTAGTGCCGGGGCGGCCCACGGGCTGCCCTGCCATGAACACTACCAGTTGGTTGCGTTGGAGGTATCCGCCGTCAACCATCACACGGTCCATCTGCGCCAGCATCTCATCGGTATTGGAAACGTCCGGCGCCAGGATCGGGGACCACGCCGTAATTCACCGCCAGTTGCTGCGCGGTGGTGTTGTGCGGAGTGATGGCGAAGATGCTCACCGGCGGGCGGTAGCGGGAGACCAGGCGCGCACTGGAACCGGTGGAGGTGAACACTACGATGGCGCTCGCGCCCCGAACCGCGCGCCGCCTGGTAGGCGATGTCCGCCAGAATCTCGGCGTTCGAGGGATTGGCGGATGCGGCGGGTCCTGATAACCGCGGCTTCGAATGGAGGCTTCGGCCTCCCCGGCGATGCGCGTCATAGCACCGTCGGCTCCACCGGAAACTCCCTCGAGAGGTTTCGGCGGAGAGCATCACCGCGTCGGTGCCGTCGTAAATGGCGTTGGCCACGTCGCTCACTTCGGCGCGGGTGGGCGTGCGAGTTCTCGATCATCGATTCCAGCATCTGCGTCGCGGTGATGACGAACCGGCCCTTGCGGCGCGCGCGCGGGATGATGGCTTTCTGGATGGGCGGCACCTTCTCGAGCGCCATCTCGACGCCCAGGTCGCCGCGGGCCACCATCACGCCGTCGGTCGACTCCAGGATCGGCTCGATATTGTCCCAGGCCTCCGGCTTTTCGATCTTGGCGATGATCGGGATGCGGGCGCTTGCCCAGGCGATCGCAGTTGGCGCACGTCGTCGGCATTGCGCACGAAGGAGAGCGCCACCATATCGACACCGGCATTCAGGCCGAAATGCAAATCCGCCAGGTCCTTCTCGGTCATCGAGGGGATGCTCACCTGCACGCCCGGGCAGGTTGATGCCCTTGTTATCGCCCAGCGGACCGCCGCAGATTACTTCCGTGCGTACCGAGATTCCGTCGGTCGCCAGGGCGCGTAACTCGATGGCGCCGTCGGCCAGCAGAATGCGGTCGCCTTCCTGCACGTCGCGCGCGAATTTGGAGTATCCCGTACAAGCCAGGGCGGCGGTGCCCAACACCTCCTCGGTGGTGATGGTGAATTCCGAGCCCACCGCGAGCGAGCAGCCGCCGTTTTCGAAGCGGCCCAGACGGATCTTCGGTCCTTGCAGGTCCAGCAGGATGCCGGCGTGCAGACCCGCCTCCGCTGCGGTACAGCGAACGGCCGCGATGCGCGCGGCATGATCCGCCGTGGTGCCGTGGGAAGCGTTCAGACGAAATACGCTTGGCTCCGGCGGCCATCAGTTGTTTCAGAATTCCAGGTGCGTCTGTGGCGGGGCCCAGCGTAGCGACAATCTTGGTATTGATATTTGGCATCCGGTATTTTTATTGTGCCAGACCCTCACCGCTGACAGGAAATTTAAACCCGGTTGTCATCGCGCTGTCACTTTAACCCGCTAGCCTGTGAAGACCAATTTCAAAATCTGGGATCTTCCGGGAGGCTTAGTTCATGTTGTCAGACTTGTATCGCTGGAGCCGCTGGTTTGTTCTGAGTGCGTGCGCGCTGTACTTAGCGGCAGGTGCTCTTAATGCCCAGGAGGGCACTGCGTCGATCGCGGGCACCGTCCTGGATGTTGCCGGGAAGGGCATCCCCGGAGCTGCCGTATCGGTGAGAAACGATTCGAACGGCAGTCTCAAAATGGTAGCCACGGACCAGGAAGGTAAGTTTTCGGTCTCGGCTCTTGGCGAAGGCACGTATTCCGTCGAGGCATCGGCGCCCAGTTTCACCACGAGCCGCCGCGCGGCCCTGAAACTGGCCGCTGGCGCATCGCAGAACGTCTCACTCACGCTGAATGTTGGGGAGTTAGCCCAGAGCATCACAGTGGAAGGGACGGTCTCTGTTGCGGCGGAGACTTCGCCATCGCAAAATACGCTGGAAGCGCGTTCCGCAAAGTCCGAAATCAGTCCCGAATTTATCCAGAACTTTGCCTCTCCGGTCGCGGATTACACCGAGCTGCTGCAAATGTCGCCGGGGACGTTCAGCGTGAATCCGAACGGCGTGGGCCTGGGCGACAGCAAGACCTATTTTCGCGGCTTCAAGGATGGTCAATATACCATGGCCGTGGACGGGATTCCGTTCAACGATACCAACGACCCGACGCACCATTCGTGGGCGTTTTTTCCCAGCCAGTTCATCGCTGGAATCGATTTCGACCGCAGCCCCGGCTCGGCGGCGACTATCGGTCCGCAGAACTTCGGGGGAACCATCAACCTGCTCTCCCGCAGTGTGTCCTACACCCCGGACATCCGGGCCACGGCTTCCTACGGATCGTTCAACACCAGAATGCTGGCCCTGGATTTCGATTCCGGGCAATTTGGCGGGTCGGACAAGAAATCGAGCCTGACAATCAACTTACACCAGATGTTATCGGACGGGTATCAGACTTATAACTACCAGAAACGCGTCGCTGGGTTCATCAAGTATCAGTACCGGTTGACTGACAGAACTACCTTCACGGTATTTTCGGGTCTGGTGGATCTGTGGACCAACACGCCCAACCTCAAGGGGCCGACGCGCGCCCAGGTGGCTCAGTTCGGAGACGACTACCTGATGAGCGGCGATCCGAACCAGGCGAATTACTACGGATACAACTTCTATCACGTGCAGACGGATTTCGAATACATTGGCGTGCACTCTGAGCTGGGCCACGGTTGGAAGCTGGACGACAAGGCGTATACCTACCGGTACTGGAACAAGCAGAATTACAACGGAAGCACGATCAGCGCCACCAGTGCGACCGACAAACTCAACGGCTACCGCAAGGTCGGCGATATCCTTTCGGTAAGCCACGAAACCACGCGGGGTGTGCTGCGGACCGGCATCTGGTACGAGTGGGCCTACACCGACCGCTACCAGATCCCGAGCAACCCGCGCACCTGGGTGGATACGGTGCTGCCGAACTTCCACGAGCATTTCATCACCACCTCGATTCAGCCGTTTGTGGAATACGAATACCGGGTTACCCCGCTTCTGAGCGTGACAGCCGGGGTCAAACTCTCAGACTACATGATGGACCTCAAGCAGTTCGCCGATAACGGAAAGACAGTGGGTAACCTGAATGGAGCGCCGTATGTCACCCATTCAGCCAACTATCACTCCTGGCTGCCTGCTATCGATGCGCGTTACAAGCTGAAGAGCAACTGGTCGGTATACGCGCAGTTCGCGGAGGGTTCCGTGATTCCGCCGAGCAGTGTGTTCGATTCGAAAAATGCCCTGGTCGCCGTTCTGCCGAAACCGACTACGGTGAAAACCTACCAGGCTGGGTCGGTGGTGAAGTTCAACCGCTGGACCCTGGATTTCGACGCCTATTACAGCCACTTCCAGAATCCCTACCTTTCCGCGATTGACGCTACCACGGGTGAATCCTACTTTAACCAGACCGGGCCATCCAACACGAAAGGTGTGGAGGCCGAGAGCAATGTCGCGCTCGGCGGCGGATTCAGCCTCTACCTCAATGGAACAATGGGCAGGGCGAGGTACCAACAGACAGGCCTGTACGTGGCCAGCGCCCCCAAGGACACCGAAGCAGTGGGTCTGACTTACCAGATGAGGGCATGGGACATGGGGTTCTTCAATAAGCGGGTCGGCACCATGTACAACGACAACGGCACAATCAACCAGGCGGTCCGGATAGACCCGTTCAACGTGACTAACCTGTTCCTGAATTACACGTTCCGGGGCGAGTCGGCGCTTCGGGGAACCAAGATCCGGCTGGCGATCAACAATCTCCTGAACCAGCACAGTATTGTCGGCGTGATTCCGGCTACTACTGCCAGCAACCTTCCCGCGTCGGGTGACGTATTGACGCTGCTGCCGGCGCGCAGTGTTTCCGTGACAATGACGTTCGGTTACGCCCCGAAAGCCTGGTAGGACAGACCTCCCGGTCTGTCCGGTCTGTCCTAATGCAGCCGCAGATTCACTTTGCCGGCAGGGCCGTCATAGATCAGCTCGATCGAGCGAATATTCTTGGTCTTGCCGCGGAACGGGAAGAAGATCAGGCCGGCAATCGGGAGCGCGCGCTCTCCCTCGGGCAGCGCCGCCTTCTGCACGCGCTGCTGCATGGCCCGCTCGAGTTCGAACGGCATGTGGACCGGAGGCGGCGGAGCGTTGTCCTGCCCGCCATCGCCACCGGTGTTGATGCCGGTCTTGGACTTCGACGCGGGAGGCTCGGGCGGCTGCCATTCCGGATCCTTCAGGGAGCGGTACACGATCCCGTACTGCACCGATGCCGTGATGGGCGCCTTCTTGCCGGTGTTGATGCGCAGCGAAAAATCTTCGTGCGAGATTTTGACGCGCGCATCCGGAGGCCCAAAAAATCCCACCTCGACGGCCACGTAATCCTCGGAAGACAGCGTGGCTTCAGGCGTGGAAATGGCGTGCTCGGTGAATTCCGCCGCAATGGTGACGTCGCCGACCTTGGCATGCGCCTGATAGTCGCCGGGGGTCGGCCGCGGAGGCATGCCCTTGACCTGCGACTCTTTGACGGGCTCCTCCTGCTGCGGAGTAGTTTCACAAAACACCGCGGAACTTACGACGAGAATCGCGGCCAGTGTTCTTAGGAAAAACGAAACCTGCATTTGATTCAATTTAGCATGGCGGCCACTCAGTGATCGCGGTCCGTTACCAGGTCGGTCACGGTCAGCAGGGCGCGCTGGTAGGGCGATTCCGGGAATTCGTTAATGATCTGGCGGGCCTTGTCGGTGAATGCCTGGGCGCGCTCTTTGACGCGCTCGATGCCGCGGTACTTTTCGAGGAGCGAGAGAATGCGGGCGAAGGGGACTTGCGTCATAGGTGCGCTGCTCGCAGGATGGTCTCGACCATGCGGCGCTCGCCAGGGGTGGCGCGCTCCAACGCGTAAACCAGCGGAAGCGTGACCTTGCCTTCGCGCAGATCGCCGCCTACAGGCTTGCCGAGGACCTTTTCGCGCGCGGTGAAGTCCAGAACGTCATCCACCAACTGGAACGCCATCCCCAGATTCCACGCATACTCGCCGAGCTTTTCGTTGGTTTGCGGATCGGCATGCGAGGCCAGGGCGCCCAGGCGCGCGCACACCGAAAACAGGCACGCAGTCTTGCGGTCCACCAGTTCCATGCAGTCGGCCTCGCTGATATCGATGTGGCCGATGTGCTCCAGTTGCAGCAGTTCGCCTTCCACCATCATCTGGGTCAGGCCGATCAGCAGGTCGAGAAACTGGAAATTGCGTTCGCGCAGGGCAATCTGGAAGGCCTGCATGTACAGCCAGTCGCCGGCCAGCACGCAGGTGTGGTTGCCCCATTTCACGTTGGTGGAAGCGCGGCCGCGGCGGGTCTGCGCGGCGTCGATCACGTCGTCGTGCACCAGCGTGGCGGCGTGAATCATTTCCACCACGGCGCCAAGTTGAATGGCCGTGCTGCCGGCCTCGCCGCACAGCCTCGCCGACAGCAGCAGCAGCGCGGGGCGAAGGCGCTTGCCGCCGGCCGATTGCAGATACTGGCCGATCGCCGTAACGGCGTCGACCGATGCGACCGACTCGGTGGTGATCTTCTTTTCCACCTGCTCCAGGTCGTCCTGGATCAGGTCGAAAATCTCGCGGGCTGAAAGGGCTTGCCCCAGCTTGCCTAAATTCATGTAAGTTAACCAGTTTAACTGTTGCCGGGCTTGCCTCGCAAACACAATTGCTCGAAATTGCCCGTGGTCAGCTCCGCCACTTCCTCCGGCGTGCGCCCGCGCACCTCCGCCAGCCGCTTCACACTCTCCACCACGAAAGCCGGTTCGTTGCGCTTTCCACGATGCGGAACCGGCGCCAGATAAGGACAGTCCGTCTCCACCAGCAGCCGGTCATCGGGCGTGATCCGGGCCGCCTGGCGCACCGTTTCGGCCTTCGGAAACGTCAGAACGCCGCCGAAGCTCAGGTGGAAACCCAGGTCGAGCGCCTCGCGCGCCTGCTGCGCATCGCCGGTGAAGCAGTGCATGATGCCGCCGCCGTGCCAGTGTTGGCGCAGAATCGCCAGGGTATCGTCCCACGCTTCGCGCGTATGGATCACGATGGGCAGCCGGGCCTCCGCGGCGATCTCGAGTTGGCGCTCGAAGACCTCGCGCTGCACTTCGCGCGGCGAAAAATCGTAGTGGTAGTCGAGGCCGATCTCTCCCACAGCCAGAACCTTTGGATGCGGCGCCAGCTCGCGGAGTTGTACGAAAGTTTCCGGCGTGGCTTTGGAGGCATCGTGCGGATGGACCCCGATGGTGGCGTATATAAAAGGATAGCGATCGGCCTGGCGGACGGCCACTTCCAGGTCGGGCGGACCGTTGCCGGTGCCGATAGCCATCATGCGCTCCACGCCGGCGGCGCGGGCGCGCTCGATCGCCTGCTCGCGGTCTTCGTCGAACTTGGGGTCGTCCAGGTGGCAGTGCGAATCGACCAGCCTCACTTGAGGCGCGCTCCTACCGGGATATCTTCGTGGAAGCCGGCCAGCACGGGCTTGCCGCCCTCCACCGAAGCGGCCACGATCATGCCGTTGGATTCGATGCCCTTCAGTTTGCGCGGCTGCAGATTGGCGACGATCACGACTTTCCGGTTCAACATCTGCTCGGGCGTGTAGGCTTCGGCGATGCCGGCGACGATGGTGCGGGGCTGCCCTTCGCCCAGATCGACCTTGAGGTGCAGCAGCTTGTCGGAGCCTTTCACGCGCTCGGCCTGAAGCACCAGGCCCACGCGCAGGTCCACCTTGCCGAAATCGTCGATGGCGATTTTGGGGCTGCCGGGCGCGGCTTCGGCGGCCTCGGGTTTCTTGCCCAGAAGCGCGGCCTGCTCGGCGGAGACTTTTTCTTCCAGCTCGCGCATCTTGGCGACGCCTTCCTTGAGTTCGATGCGCGGAAAGACGCCGGAGACTTCGCCGATCTGCTGGCCGGCGGGGAGACCGCCCCAGGCGAGCGTGGCGAAGGTCACGGAGTCGAGGGAGTCCTTCATGCCGAGCTGCGTCCAGATCTTGGGCGCGGATTGCGGCAGCACGGGCGAGAGCAGCGCGGTGACGACGCGCAGGGCTTCGGCCGCGGTGTAGAGCGTTCTGTTGAGATTCTGCTGCGCCTCTTCGCTGGAATCGCGCGCCAGCTTCCACGGCGCCATGGTGACGATGAACTTGTCCACGGCGGAGATCAGTGCCCAAACAGCTTCGAGCCCCTTGGAAAACTCGAAGCGGTCGAAGGTCTCCTGCACGGTCTTGATGGTGGCTCCGGCGAGTTCGGCGATGGCTGGCGTCGGAGCCTTCCGGAATCGCGCCCTTGCGATACTGCCTGATCATGGTCAGCGTGCGGCTGGCGAGGTTGCCCAGGCCGTTGGCCAGGTCGGAATTGTAGCGCCTGATGAGCGCGTCGTAGCTGAAACTGCCGTCCTGGCCGAAGACGATTTCGCGCAGCAGGAAGTAGCGCAGGGCGTCCGCGCCCATCACCTGGCGGATGGGCTCGGAGCGCACGATGTTGCCGCGCGACTTGCTCATCTTGTCGTTTTCGAACAGCAGCCAGCCGTGGGCGAATACGCGCTTGGGCAGCGGCAAGCAGGCGGCCATCAGAAACGCGGGCCAGAAAACGGCGTGGAAGCGGACGATTTCCTTGCCGATCAGGTGCAGGTCGGCGGGCCACAGACCGTTGCGCTCGAAGCCGCCATCTTCTACCGCGCTCATGTAGCCGATGAGCGCATCGAACCACACGTAGAAGACGTGCTTTCCCTCCACCGGCAGCGGAATGCCCCATTTCAGCGTGGTGCGGCTGATGGAAAGATCGTTGAGGCCGGCGCGCACAAAGGAGAGCACTTCATTGCGGCGCGTTTCCGGCTGGATGAAATCGGGCTGCGATTCGTACAGCTCGATCAGCTTTTCGGTGAAAGCCGAGAGCTTGAAGAAGTAGTTTTCCTCGGTGACGGTCTCGGTGGTGCGGCCGCACTCCGGGCACGGGTCGCCGGGCTTGGCCTCGTTGACGTAGAGTTCGTCGTAAACGCAATACTGGCCGGAGTAGCTGCCCTTATAGATGTAGCCGTTGTCCAGGCAGCGCTGGAACAGCCACTGCACCACTTTGTGATGGGCGGGCGCGGTGGTGCGGATGGTGCGGTCCACGCGGATGTTCAGCTTCTCCCACTGGGCGCGGAACTCCGCGGAAATCAGGTCGGTGAACTCCTGCGGCGACTTGCCGATGGCTTCGGCGGCGCGCTCCACTTTCTGACCGTGTTCGTCGGTGCCGGTGAACATCACGGCGTCGAAGCCCTGCATGCGCTTGAAGCGCGCAATGGTCTCGGCGGCCATGGTGGTGTACGTGTGCCCGATGTGGGGCGCGGCATTCACGTAGTAGAGCGGAGTCGTGAGGTAGTATTTGTTCATTTCGATTGGTTGAGGTAAGCGTAGTTGGCTTCAGCGATGATCTGTTTCAGGGCGATGCCGGATTCCCGGGCGAGCTTGCGGCAGTCTTCGTATTCCGGGGCGTAGTCGCCCTCGCCGGAGACCTTGATGCGGACCGTACCGTGCGGCGTGGCGACTTCGGTGAAACTGCGCGCCTGCACGCGCCGCTCGGCGCTATAGATGCGCAGGCCCAGCGTGGGCGTTTCGGCGAAGACCAGTTGCGCCAGGCATTCGCGCTGCTCGGGCCGCGCGATGACGCGCAGCAGGCTGCCCGGGCCGCCCTTTCTTCATGACCAGCGGCTGAAGGGTGACATCCAGCGCGCCGGATTCCAGCAGGCGTTCGGCGGCATACGCCAGGACTTGCGGAGTCGCGTCGTCGATATTGGCTTCGATGACGGTGACGCTGGTGGCTTCGGCGGCGCCGGTGGGTTCGCCCAGGATGACGCGGAGCACGTTGGCCTGTTCCTTGAATTCGTGATCGCCCGCGCCGTATCCCGCGCGCACAATCTTGACCGCGGGCAGCACGCCGAAAGATTGCGCCAGTGTGACCGCGACGGCGGCGCCGGTGGGCGTGGTCAATTCCATGGCCGGACCGCGCGCGTAAACGGGCGCGCCGGAGAGCAGGCGCGCGGTGGCGGGCGCGGGCACCGGCAGAATGCCGTGCTCCGTCTTTACCGTTCCGCTGCCCACATTGACCGGCGAGCAGACGATGGTATCGACACCCAACAGGTCGAACGCCACGCACGCCCCTACGATATCGGCGATGGAATCGGCCGCCCCGACCTCGTGGAAATGGACCTTTTCCAGCGGCACATCGTGCACCGCGGCTTCCGCCTCGCCGAGCTTCTGAAAGACTGCGATGGCATTGCGGCGGGCGCGCGGGGCGATGTCCGCGGCTTCGATCATTTTGACGATGTGGTGCAGGTGGCGATGCGTCTTGGATTCCTGGATGGCGACGCGATACTTGGTCGCGGCGATCCCGGTCCGTTTGACCTTTTCGAAGGTGACGGCGGCGCCGGCCTCGAGCGAGGCAATGGCGGCGATGAGGGCCGCCTGGTCCGCGCCGGCATCGGCCAGCGCGCCTACCAGCATGTCGCCGCTGATTCCGGAAAAGGCATCCAGGTAACAGAGAAGGGGCACGATTCTTTTATTGTAACCATGCGCACCCAACCGATGGCCTCCACAGCATGCGGCGACGTACGACTGATGGTAGTAGGAGTTGGCACTGCGATAGCCTGTTACTACTTTTTCCGGACTCCATGTCTGAGGGGCCGTGAATTAATAAGCACGTATGAGGAGTCCGAAATTGAAATCCGATTGCGTCCGCCGCTGGCTAATCCCGGCGCTGTTCGTTCTTGCGATAGTGTCACCGGCGCAAGATTTCCGGGGCCGCCTGCTGGGCACTGTCGTGGATTCGAGCGGCGGCCGGGTGGTTGGCGCCGACATTGTCCTGGTGGCCGCGGTTTCCTCCCTGGAGCAGCAAACCAAGAGCGACGGCAGGGGCGAATTCCGCTTCGACGATCTGCCGCCCGGCGCCTACCACATGACGGTGCGGGCGGCGGGTATGGCAGAGGCCAGTTCCACGGTGACGGTGACGGTCGGCTCGGCGCGCGAAATCAGCGTTACGCTGAAACCGGCGTCGGCTCCGCCAGACGGTCAGCGTCCAGGCACAGGCGTCATCCATCGTCACGCAGCCCATGGATACCACTAGCGCCGTCCACGGCGGTGCGGTCACGGCAGGATCTCGAGACCATTCCGCTGGCGCATCGCAGCTTCGCGAATATCGCCTACCTCGTTCCCGGCACGGAGCCCGTCGAGCCATCCGACCCGACCAAGGCGCGCATTACCGCGGTTTCGTTCGGTGGCAGTTCGGGGCTCAACGACGTGCTCTCGGTGGATGGCGGCGATAATTCGGACGACTACATCGGCGGATTTCTGCAGAATTTCTCGCCCGATGCGATTCAGGAATTTGCGGTGAGGACGGCGCAGGAGGATGCGGATACGGGGCGCACGATGGGCGGCTCGGTGGTGATGACCACGCAGCAAGGATCGAATCAATGGCACGGCGGGGCGGCGTTCTACGAGCGCGACGCGGCGATGAATGCGCGGTTTCCCATCGACAATCCCGCGCCGGTGCCGAAGCAGCCGTTCTCGCGGCAGAACTATATCGGCACGCTGGGCGGTCCGATCGAGAAAGACAAACTGTGGTTCTTTCCCTTCGCTCGAATATGTGCACGAAGATGCGAGCATTGCGTACAGCCCGGCGAGCCTCGACGCAGTTTCAGGCGCTGGCCTCGTTGGCTTCGGAGGGACTGATTCCGGGCGTGAATTCGATTCCGGTGCCGAATAATGTGCCCGTGCCATTCCGTGATTACCTGGGAACGGTGCGCTTCGATTGGGCGCAGTCGGCGACGGTCGCAATGGTTTCTGCGCGGGGCGCTCGACAACTACACCACGAATAACGATTTGTGCAGCAGGCCACGCTGCCCTCCACCGGCGCGACGTCGCACTCGAACTACAGGAATCTGGTGCTCGACGAGCACTTCACGTTCAGCGCGACGTGGCTTGGGGCGTTCACCTTCGACGTCAGCGGACTGCACCTGACGGAAGCGCGCAATTCGAATCTCGGATTCGCGCTGGCGTTTCCGTTCAGTTCGACTTCCAGACAATTTCGGGATTCGAGACTTTTGGCGACAATCAGTTCGTTACGCCGATCACTGCGTTTCCGGTGCTGCGCAATCAGGAGAAGTATCAGTTCCGCTACGACGTGACGCATTCTTCCGGGGAGCACACGCCCAGGTTCGGCGTCAATTTTATTCACGAACCGGTGCTGAGCGGGGCGCTTCCGGGGACGGCGGAAACCCTCCTGCTTTGCCGAACGATCCGAGCGTCTATGCCGCCGATCCATCGCAATTCTTCGTCGGACAACGGTGCGGACGCAGCCGTCCGCGGCACCCGGCATCACTTGCCCGTTCACTCCGGCGGGGAACGGCGTTTCACGCAAAATGTGCAGCGGCTCGGGTTGTACGCCAGGATTCCTGGCGCATCACGCCGCGGCTCACGCTGAACTACGGCGCTGCGCTACGACACTACATTTGGGCTCTTCACTGCCGAGGGCCGCTCGCAGCTAGAGAATCCTGCGCTGCTCACATTGCAGGCGCTGCAGATTCCGCTCTCGCGGGCGGCGCGCCGCATGATTACCGCAAGGCTCTCGCGCCGCGGCTGGGCGTTGCTTACTCGCCGGGACAATCGGGGAACACGGTCTTGCGCGCGGGATCTCGGATTGTTCTTCAACGACTTGGCGCAGAATGGCTGGGTGACCGCGCTGCAAGCGGTGAACTCGCCGCTAGCGGGGTCGTGCGCGGCGCCGGGTGATTCGGGATGCGTTCCGGGAGGCGGCGACGGAGCGTTGATCGATCCGCATTACAAGACGCCGTATGCGATTCATGTGACGGCCGGAGTGGCGCATGCCTTCAACAAGAAATGGACGCTGAGCGCGGACTACTCGCACGAGCAGGGCGTTCACGGGTATGCGCGCTATCAATATGTGGCCGGGTCGACGCTTTTCACACCGATCGTGGGCGATCAGGCGGATGTGCCTAACGTTGCTGTGTTTCGCAGCGATAATCGCTCGAGCTACAACGCGTTGATCGGTGCACCTGCAGGGGAACGTTTCGCGGCGTTTCAATCTGGTGGCGAACTATACGCTTTCGAGAGCGAACACGTGGGGCTGCGTGCTCGGCGAGCTTTTCGATTATGTGGATGGTATTTGCAATCCGCTGCATGCGTTTGGGCCCGGCGATTACGGGCCGTCGGGTGAAGATGTTACGCACCGATTCGTTTTGGCCGGCACTTTCTATGCGCCGTATGGGTTTGAAGTGTCCACGCTGGCGCAGGCGGAGAGCGCGCGGCCTTTTACGATGACTACGCCTGCGGACGTGAACGGCACGGGCGACCCGACGGACGATCGCGCGGTGGTGAATGGGGTGCAGACTTCGCTCGATCAATTTCGCGGGACGCCGTATATACAGATGGATTTGCGGGTGAGCCGGCCGTTTCATTTTGCGGAGCGATTGCGCGTGATCCCGTTCGTGGAGTTCTTCAACGTGTTCAACCGGAACAATCCGGGCGCGAACTTTGTGACCGATTTCTCGGCGCTGCCTACGCCGGTGAACAGCCTGACCAACGCCACTGCGTTCTGTCTGAATGCGGATTGTTCGCAGACGCAGCCGATCACCAGTCTCGAATCAGTTGCGCGTGCCTGCCGGGGCGCTGGGGCGATTTCTTTGGTCCTGGCACGACGGTGGGGATTCCGTTTGCGGCGCAGATCGGAATCCGTGTGAGCTTCTAAGGATAGCCAAGGGCTGCGCCCTTGAAATCCTAAGGAGAAGATGGCGAGTTATGCCTGCGCCTCTTTGCGACTTTGCTACTTTGGAATACCAGGCTAAGCTTGGCTGATCTTGTGAATTGAATGGAATTCACCATGTAAATTGCTCATTCGTGCATGTAACTCGCCCAACAGATCCACGTCGCCTAAAGAGGTGTGCGTGAGGCGGGCGATTGCCGCCGCTCCGCCCGCCATGATGAACGCCACCTTGTGACGGGGCCGCGAAATCGGTCATGGCCGGGCTTGCCGGGCCTCCCTGCCGGCGCGCCGCAGTTCTTCGGCGAAACGCGCCAGGGCCATGGCTTTCCGAAAACGTTCTTCCACCGTCAGCCGCAGATTCTCCCGGATCAGCGTCCGGTCGATCCCGCTCTTGTAGGCCTGCACCACCGCGTTGAGGCTGGAGCGCTGCCATTCGTCCATGCTTTATCTTAAGGTCAGCTTGCCGCGGAGGGAAGCGGCACGGCGGTTGGAGTATCATTGGAGCGCTGGCAGGCGTCGCGTACCGGGAAACTCAATGACACAAATCCAAGTCGAGAACAACACGCCATACCGGCGTCGCGTCTTTCTGCACCCGATGGAGCTGTCTGCGAACGAACCAGTCCCCTTGATGCTGGCCGCCTGGAAGCACTTCGACCTCGGCCCGGGAGAGAGCATCGGCGCGGCTCTCGGCGCCCTCCGGATCGGCGCCCGCGTGACCCACGGTTCCGTGCTGGACCATCGCACCGTAGTCGCCGGCGCTAACTATGGGGATACGTGGACCTTTGCTTTGACCAACGGAATCCCGACGCTCTCCGGCGGAGGCGATGCCATGCGTGGGGTTGCGAACGGAATTCAGGTATTCAACGCGTTGGATGGACCCGACGCCCCGGCAATCGAACTGACGTTTTACTGGGATTATGCTCCCTGGATCGGTTTCGAGGTTCCACCCCAAAGAAGCGCGGTCTTTTCATTCACCAATCAACTGTTTGCCTATGCCTCGAAGCCGATCGCCGGCGACAGTTCGGCGCTTGTCATCGAGCCCGTTACCGGCAAGTTTCTGTTGGCCAATGAGCCTGTCCGGTTGAAGTTAACGCCTTCGGCCGATGGCGCCGGCATTCAATGGGCGAGTGGCGACGGGGAGAGAATCCAGTGATCCAGATCGAAGTCCAAAACGGCACGACATTCCGGAGGCGAATTTTTTTGCACGCGTCCCAACTGCCGGTGAACGAGCCGATTCCGCTGGCGCTCACTGCCTGGAAGTATTTTGACCTCGGCCCGGGGGTCAGCACCGGCACCGTCGATGGGGATTTTCAGATCGGTGTCCGCGTATCCCGCATTGTCCACGGCGTTGACCACCGTACCGTGTTTGTCGAGGCCAAATATGGGGAGGCGTTTCGAGTCGAATTGACCGATGGAATTCCGGTTCTTTCGCGGACGCAAACCTCCGGGGATTCGCTCGACGTATTGAACGGAAAATCTGCGCCGCTCGACGTGACGTTGTACCGGGATTATGCCCCTCTACTGAATCGCGCGGTTCCACCCGGCGAGCAGCAGAGATTTGGCCATCCCGCCGGGTTTTACTGTTATTCGTCCATGCCGTTTGCGAGAGGCGACGAGGCTCTGGCGCTGGAACCGATCGCCGGCAATGTGGAGCTTCGGGAACCCGGAAACCTGCGTCTGCAACTGGTTCCGGCAGGAAGCATGATTCACTGGAAGGTGAACGGCAGGTCTGTCGATGTGGGTTAGCGAATAGTCATGCAAGGCCGATGGTGTATCGCGGTGCTGCTCTTCGGGATCGCCCATGGACAGGTGCAGGAAGCCGGCAGACTTAAGCAGACCGCCCTGGGCCAGCGATTGGCGCAGGAATTCCGCCGGAAGACAACGCCGGTGGAGACCGCTGCGGTGAGCGAGTATGTCCAGCAGGTGGGCGACAACCTGGCCGCGCACTTTCCCGGCGGGTGGACGTACCGCATTGAGACGATCCGCGAAGACCAGGGAGGCGCGACCCACGAGCCGGTCGCCTTTCCAGGCGGCTTTATCTTCGTTCCGGCGGAGTTGATCGCCGCAGCGCGGAACGAGGCGGAGTTCGCCGGCATGCTGGCTCACGCCATGGCGCACGTGGTGTCCGGAGCGCCGGGCATGACCTGGAACGCAGCCGGTCTCGGCGTGCCCGTGGGGGTTCTGGGATTGCAGCGCGCCAACGAGGCTCAAGCCGATGCTCTGGCGGTCAAAGCCATGGCGGCGGCCGGGTACGATCCCGCCGGTCTGGCTTCCTACCTGCGACGTCTCCAGCCGGCATCCGGTAGGGTGGCCGCCATCCTGGCTGAGATCCGCCAACTGCCCGCGCGCACCTACCACGCCGGCTTGGAGTTCTCCCTGGTGCAGTCGGAAGTCAGGGTACCGGTGGCGGAGCGTCCGGCGCCCACACTGTTCCGGAAATGACCCCGCGAATCAGAATTCGACCGGCACCTCCATGGGCGGTCCGGCAATCGGAAAAACATAGGCTTTTTCGATGTAGAGGTTGGGTATGGCCTGTCCATCCCTGCCGAAGAAGACGATGTTATCTCCCGTTTCTTCGCTCGACCGGGCGGAGCCGCGTACGGTACTGGCTTCGAGCGCACTCAAATAATCGGAGTTAGCCACGGCGAGGCCGATTCCGCGGGCGACGGAGCAATCGTCTCCATCGCACATCTGGTCCCAGAGAGAGTGGCCGGGACGTCCGGCAGCGCGAAGAGGCGCTCTGCACGGCTGCGGCGGAGCCGATTTTGTCGAGGAAGGAGCGGGCGCCCGGGTTGTGCGGCGAGAGGTCCGCGGCCGTGAAGGCGCCCATGATCCGGATCTGCACGATGCACTTGAGATTGAGAGAGGCGCCGGCATGTGGGAAGCCGTGCGCATCCTGTGGGATTTTCGTGGGTGTAGCCAGGCCCCGTTTCACCATTTCCGGATTCACCGTTTCTTTGCGCATGTAGTGCAGCAACTCGTTGATCTGGGCCTGCTGCTGGGTGGAGCAGTAAAGGCCGCCCCAATCGGCAGACACCCCCGATTCCGGGTGCGCCGCTGAAGCGGTTGGTGCCGCTACTATCGCGGACCACAAGCGCCCGGTTGGCCAGATGTCTGGAGAAAACGCCATCGGCGCGAAGGCTGACGTATTCGCGGCTGAAGTAGCGAAAGAGGGTGCGCGGGGCGGAGAGAATTTCAGTGGGGATGGAGCGCTCGCTAATCAGGCGAGCGGTCTCCAGGTAGACCGCTTTCAGAACCGCGGGATCGCGCACGGTGGGCATGGTGTCTGCTCCTCGTAGACGGATAGCACCGCGGATGGGCAGTAGCAAGATGCGAAACGCGAAAGGGTACTGGAACCGAGCGGCCTTCACGCCACGTCCGGCACATAACGCGCGGTCGCGGGCATGGCGGGGGACGCCGCCGGGAGAGCCATCGGATCGAAGCTGAACCAGCGTGCCAGGACCTCGTCGGGTATGCGCCGGCGAGCCATAATAGCCCGGCGCCGGGCCAAAGTCCGCGGCAGGCATTGGGCGACTGCCAGAAAGCGGCCAGCGAGGTGGGTTCCCAGAAGACGGTGCCGCCCACCACCATCAGGTCGCGCAGCGTCATGGGCAGCCAGTAGCGGCGATACAGGCCCGCCGTGACGTTCTTGATGCGCATCAGGAAGCGGTTCTTCACCGAGTGCATGTTGATGAAGCCGCGGGCAGCGGCGCGGCGGTTGCCGGGGTCACGGTGCGCACGTGATAGCGCCACCGCGGCGGGCGTATAGATGCAGCGCCAGCCCAGCAACTGCGCGCGCCAGGCGACGTCGGCATCTTCGCGGTAGACGAAGAAATCGGGGTCGAAGAAATCGCCGTCGACGGAGACGTCGTCGATCATCTCGCGGCGGTAGAGCGCGGCGGCGGCGCTGGCCCCGAAGACGTACTCCGGCCGATCGAAGCGGCGCGCTGTCGGGTTCGTGCCAGCCGCGGTCGAAGTGGCGCATGGCGGGCGTGAAGTAGATGCCGGTGGAATCGATGCGCGGCTGCGGCGCAGCGGCTTGAAACCGGGCCCGATGGAGAGCAGTTTGCCGCAGACCGCGCCGGCCTTCGGATCGCTCGTCCCCGGCGTCCAGCAAGATTGCGCAGGAAGTCCGGCCGCAGCAGGACGTCGGGATTCAGGGTCAGCACCCACTCCGCGTCTGCCGCGCGCGGATGGCCTGGTTCTGCGCCTCCGCGAACCCAACGTTGTCGATCGTTGTAGATGATCCGAATCGCGCGCCGTCGAAATTCCTCCAGAATCTCGCGGCGTGCCGTCGGTGGAGGCATTATCCACCACCACGATCTCGCAGTGGTGACACCTCTCCTGCTGCAGAACGGCTTCCAGGCAGCGCCGGATGTACCGCGCGCTGTTGAAGGTGACGATGGTGACGCACACTTGCTGTCGGGCGCAGTTCACGGTTCGCTATACAAAGACCCGGCGGGCGGTCGGTTCAACTACACTGAAGCGAGCGGTTCTAGAAATTTTTGTACGAAAAATTATTGCCGGGCTGTAGTTGGACTGGCAGGCTCGCGGGTCTTTGGTATCGACTTGTAGCAGCATGTCCTGCCGATTCGATTGGTGACGAGCTCGTGGGGATCCTCCGGCAGGAACAACGGATCTGCGCGATCTGCAAGACTCGGTGGCTCAATTGTTTGAAGAGTCCCGCGAGGACGTCTACCGGTACCTGCTGACGCTCGGCGTGCATCCGCCCGCCGGCGCAGGAGGCGGTGCAGGAGGTTTTCTTGCGGCTCTATACCGCGCTGAAGAAGGGCGAAAAAATTCAGAATCCACGGGGCTGGATTTTCCGCGTGGCGCACAACCACGGCCTGAAGGTGCGCGCGCGGCAGGCTTCGCGAAGAGCCGTTCGATCCGGCTCTGGAAGCCGGCTTGCCGTTCCCCGGACGGAAGATCCGGAGCGCGGTCTGCTCGAGCGCGAGCAGATGACGCGGTTCCACCGTGCGGTGGAAGGTCTGTCGGAGCAGCAGAAGCGGTGCCTGTTTCTGCGGATGGAAGGGTTGCGCTACCCGGAAATCGGCGTCCGCCCTGGGGATCAGCGCGTCGGCGGTGGGCGAATTCCTGCGGCGCGCCATGTTGCGGCTGAAGAAGGTGCGCGATGAGTAACTCGTCCCGCAGCATCCCGGACGACGGCTGTCCTGCTGCGCTACATCGATGGCGAATTGCCGGCGGCGCAAGGCGCGCCAGGTGGAACGGCACCTGGAAGCCTGCTGGCAGTGCCGCACCGAAATCGAAGAATTGAAGGCACCGTGGCGGAGTGCGTTCGCTACCGCCAGAGTGCTGCCCGCTGCCGCCGAATCCGTGGAGCGATCTGTCCCGCGGCTTTGCCCGCATCGACGATTCGCTGGCCACCGAACCGTTTCTGACCGCGATTGCTGCGGCCGGCAGCCCCGCTGCGATGGAGTCTGGCGGCGGCCGCCGTGCTGGCGCTGTTGTGCGGCATCTACTATCAGTTGCGCGAGACGCCTTCGGTTCAGGCGGCCACGCTGCTCCGCCGGGCGGTAGCGGCGTCCGCGGCGGCGCGGCGCGTGCCGGCCATCCGGCGCGTGCGATTCCAGAGCGGCTCGCAGCAGTTTATCCGGGCCGTGGCGGCGGGTAAGCCGGAAACCGCCCTGCCGCAGACTATGGAAGCGAAATTCCAGCGCGCGCATTACGATTCCACGAACCGCTGAGCGCCCGCGCATTCCAGGCCTGGCGCGAATGAGGCGCAAAAGCAGGACGAGGTTTCCACCGTGGCCGATCCCGTGGCTCCCAGCGGAAACTGCTACCGGATTCACACGATCGCGGCCACCGGAGATGTGGCCGCCGCGACTCTGATGCTGCGCACCGCGGACCTGGTTCCGGTGGAAGGCATGCTCGAGCTTCGCGATAACCAATGGATTGAATTCAGCGAGTTCACGGAACCCCCGGATCGAAGCACTAATGCCCTTTCTGCTTCGAACGTAGAGGTTCCGGAGCGGCTGGCCGTTCCACCAAGCCGGCTAGCCGTGGTTGCGCCCAGGTCATCGGCCTCAGTCTCTGACGAGTTGCAAGTGCTGTCTGCGCTGCAAAAAATTGGGGCCGACCTGGGCGATCCGATTCATGTCACACTCTCTCCGGACAAGGTATTGGTGAGCGGCGAAGGCGTTGCTCCCGAGCGCCGGCAACTGATCCAGCGTACACTGGAGTCAATGCCCAAAGTCGCGGTTCAATTTCTGAGCCTGTAGCCGCGCCAATCCCCGAGGGCAGTGTGAGTTCCGCGCCCGCGCCGTCCGGTATCACGCGCGCGGCCGCGCCGAACAGCAAGATCCAAAGCCGATTGGAAGAGCAACTGGGCGGACCGGCCGAGTTTGACCGGTTCAGTGCCCAGATTCTCGATGTGGATGATGGCGCCATGTCGCATGCCCACGCCCTGCGAAATCTGGCCCGGCAGTTTCCGGCAGCGGCCGAAGCCGGTTTGAACGCCGCCGATCGCCGCGTGTTGCGCGAGATGGCGCGCGAAAATGTGACCGCGCTGTCGGGCAGCGTCAACACCTTACAGCGTCAGCTCCAGGGAGTGATGAGCTCGTTGGGCGGCCGGGCGGCAAACCCGGCCATGGCGCCGCCGGTGTCGTGGCAGGCATCGGCCGAAGACTTGTTTCGCGCGTCGCAGCGCGTGCAGGTGCTGGTCTCGGTTCTGCTGGGGGTGACCAGCGGACAGGTTTCCGGCGAACTGCCGGCGAATCTGATGAGCGCGCTTTCCGACCTCCGCGCGAACCTGGACCGCTGTCAACAACTTCTGGCTCAGGAGGGCGGGGGCTGAGTTCTTGTCGCTGCGGCGACCTGCTACCCTCCTCGTCTTTCTCCTTTCGGGTGCTGTACCGGCGGCGGCCCAGGACTATTCCACGCTCTACGGCCGGATTTCCGACGTCTCCGAAGGCGGCATCGCCGAGGCTGCCGTCTCGGTGGTGAACGAAGATACCGGCACGCGCCGCACCGCGCGGTCGGCGCCGGATGGCGCGTATTCGGTCAGTGCGCTGGAGCCGGGCAGTTATACCGTGACGGTCCGCAAGGAGAGTTTTCGTCCCTTCATCCGTTTCGGCGTGAAGCTGCAGCCAAACTCCGCCACGCGCGCGGATTTCGTGCTGCTGGTGGGCAGTATGCTGGAAAGCATCACGGTGCATGGCACAGCTCCGACCCTGGAGCGCGCCGACGCCTCAACGGGAACCGTGTTCGAGCACGAGGAGATCCAGCGCCTGCCTTTGAATGGCGGCGGTCTGCTGGACCTGCTGGAGATGGTCCCCGGCACCAACGTCACGCCCGCCACGCGCGGCGAGGCGGGACAGTTCACCACCAATGGCCAGCGCCCCAATGCCAATTACTTTACGGTGGATGGAGTGAGCGCCAACAACGGAATCACGGCGGGCGGCCTGCCGGCGCAGTCTACCGGCGGAACGCTGCCGGCCCTGAGCGCTTTCGGCAGCATGGATTCGCTCATCAGCCTGGAAGCGGTCCAGGAAGTGCACGCCCAAACCTCCACCACCGTGGCCGAGTTCGGCCGCTTGCCCGGCGCCAGCATCGCCCTCAACAGCCAGGCCGGCGGCAACGAATTTCACGGCTCCACATTGTACCGTCTGCGGAACGAACTGCTCAGCGCCAACGACTGGTTCGCCAATCAGGCTGCGCTGAGCCGCCTGCCCCTGCGTTTGAACGGAGTGACGCAGACTGTTGGCGGCCCGGTCAGGCGCAACCACACCTTTTTCTTTCTCTCCTATGAGCACATGGCTCTCAACCAGCCGTTCGTGTGGGCCCAGCCGGTGCCGTCGCTCGCCATCCGCCCGTCGTTCGAACCCTGGGGGCAGGCCGCGGCCAGTCTGTATCCCGCCCCGAACGGTGCTGCGCTTACCCAAAACTTAGGCATCTGGACGGGGCAGACCAACCAGCCGGCCGGCCTGAACACCGGCGGACTCCGCCTCGACCAGGCCATTACGGCGCGCGTCACCCTGTTCGGGAGGTACAACGATTCGGCCTCCGCCAACCAGTTCGGCAGCCCCCAGGTGAACCGGCTGGATCTCCGCTCGCAGAGCCTCACCCTGGGCCTCAATGCGCGCCCCACCAGCAACCTGACTGCCGATGTGCGCGTCAACGAGTCCCAGTCGCGCGCGGATTCGGTATGGACGCCCGAGTGCGCCTTGCAGTCATTGACCACGCAGTTTCTCAATGTCACGCAATCCTGCGATTACCTGGTGCGCCTGACCATAAACGGTGTCGGGCAACTGGAATCGGGCCGCGAGGGCGACCGCCGGCAGCGCCAGTTTCAAACGGTCGGCGCCGTGACCCTGCGCCACAACGACCATTCGTTCGGCCTGGGCGTGGACTATCGCCGCATCACCGCGGTGCGGCGCGACCCCACCGGCACGCTATCGGTGATCGCCGATCAGGTCACGGATCTCGGCAGCAGCCGCAACGTCTGGCAAGGCACCCAGAGCGCGGTGAGTTCCACGGCGCAGGTGCAGGAGTTATCGCTGTGGCTACAGGACACCTGGCAGGCAACCCCGCGGCTCACCATCGCGGCCGGTCTTCGCTGGGAATTCAGTCCGGCGCCGGTGCCCCTGGGCCCGTTCTCGGTCTACAATCCCGAAACGCAGTTGCTGGATACGGAGTCGGGCCAGCCGCTGTGGCCCACTTCCTATCGCGACCTCGCGCCGCGCCTGGGGGTGGCCTGGCGCCTGACCAAAGACGGACGC
Source organism: uncultured Solibacteraceae bacterium (assembly GCA_963748795.1). Lineage (GTDB taxonomy): Bacteria > Acidobacteriota > Terriglobia > Bryobacterales > Bryobacteraceae > Sulfopaludibacter. The sequence continues at coordinate 3,302 of CAVVLD010000061.1, read as the reverse complement.
ACCGCCCTGCGCGCCGGTGGCGGCCTCTATTACGATTCGAGCATGAGCATCGCCACCGACATTCTGAACGGCGGCCCGCTGAACATCGTGGATTTCCGGAGCGCCATCCATGCGCCTTTCAGTACCGACCTGACCTTCGCTTTCATGCCCGGGCTCGCGTTGCCGGAAGTGGCCCAATGGAACGTGTCCCTGGAGCGCGCCGTGACCACGCACGATACGGTCTCGCTGGGCTATGTGGGCACGGCCGGGCGCGGCCTGATCCGCCGCGAACTGGGCCTGGACAACACCAACTCGTTTACGGCTCTGACCAACAACGATGGCGCGTCGGACTACGATGCTTTGCAATTGCAGTACCGGAGGCGTTTCCAGCGCGGCCTGGAAATCCAGTCGTCGTTCACTTGGGCCCACTCGCTGGACAACGACTCCAGCGATTCGTTCCTGATGTGGGCCGGTCCGGGTTCGCCGCCCTCCAACGATCACGGCTCCTCGGATTTCGATCTGCGCCACTCCTTCACCGCCGCAGTCAGTTATGAGTTGCCCCGGAAGTGGCGTACGCGTTCCGCGCAGCGTCTGCTGGGCGGATGGCTGGCCAGCGGCATCGTACGCGCGCGCAGCGGTTTTCCCATCACCGTCCAGCAAAGCGAGGACTATATCGGGATCAACCTCATCAACGCCTTCCGTCCGGACCTGGTCTACGGCCAGCCCCTCTGGTTCGGCGATGCGAATTCGCCCGGCGGCCGGCGTCTCAACCCGTTCGCCTTCGCCCCCACGGCCGTCGCGCAGCAAGGCACGCTCGGCCGCAACCCCATCGACGGGTTCGGAATGTGGCAGGCGGACCTGGCATTGAGGCGCGAGTTTCCCATCGGCGATCATGCCGGCCTGCAGTTCCGCGTCGAAGCTTTCAATGCGCTCAACCACCCCAATTTCGCCGACCCGGTGAAGTTTATGGACAGCCCTTTGTTCGGCCAGTCTTCCTCTATGCTGAATACGGAACTGGGGACGGGAAGCCCCGGCAGCGGCCTCTCTCCCATCCTGCAATCCGGCGGACCCCGCGCGTTGCAGGTGTCCATCCGGTTCCACTTCTGACCCGTGAACAACGCAAAAACATTTCCGGCCTCTCTGCCGTTGCTTCTGGTAGTGCTGTTCTTCCTCGCCTTCGCGTACCCGGGTCTGCGGGCGTATTTCACCGGCGACGATCTCATGAACCTCCAGAAGATGCACGGCTACTTCACTACGTCGCCGGCGCGCGTGGCGCTGGAGGTTTTCAACCCGCTGAGCTCGTCGTATCGCCCCATGGGCGGGCTGTTCTACCGTGCTCTCTATGCGGCGGCGGGGTTCCACCCGTTCCCGTTCCGCTGCGCCTGCTTCGCGCTGCTGCTGACGAATCTGTGGATTGCATATCGCCTGCTGCATTTGCTCTCGGCCTCCTCCGAAGCGGCTCTGCTGGGCACGCTGGTGCTTAGCTATCACGCCGAAATGTACGGCATTTATTTCAACACCGGCACCGTCTACGACATCCTGTGTTTCACCTTCCTGACGCTGGCCATGACGGTCTACGTGCGCTGCCGGCGCAAGTTCGGCGGATTGTCCTGGCAGGGCTGGGCGAGCCTGGTAGTGCTGGACCTGCTGGCGCTGCAATCGAAGGAGATGGCATGGACGCTGCCGGCGATCCTGTTGCTCTACGAAGTCCTGTATTTTTGGGTGGACCGGCAGTTTCGCCTGCCGGATTCCCTGGCGCCCGTGCTGGCCACCGGCCTCCTGACGCTCGCCCCGCTGTTTTCCCGCATTCTGGGCCGCACTGGTTTAACCTCCAGCCCGTTGTACCATCCCAGCCTCTCGCCTGGCTATTTTCTGAAGAACTGCGCGCACTACTGGAGCCTGATTTTCTACGCGCCGGACCGCATCGGCGTGACGCTAATGCTGGCGATGTGGATCGCCATGGCTCTGGCCGCCGCGCTGTTCCGTAGCCGCGCCATGTGGTTCGGCCTGCTGTTCTGGATTGTCAGCATGGCTCCGGTGGCCGTCATCCAACCGCGCGGCGGGTATGTTCTCTACCTGCCCATGCTGGGGCTGGCGCTATACGCTGGAACGCTGACATCGCGTTTGCGGGAGTTGCTTACCACGGGCCGGGTTTCTCAGGTTTGTTTGTTCGTTTTATTGGCCGCCGGTCTGGCCATGGCCCATGCGCGCCACCGCGCGGAGTATGCCGAAACGGTTCGCGTGCAGAGCGAGACTCGCGAACTGGTAGTGCAACTGCGGCACATGCATCCCACGCTGGCGAGAAACGCGCACGTGCTGTTCGTCGCAGACCCTTTCGGCGACGAATGGTTCCGGGATTCCTCTTTCGCCTGCCAACGACGACCCCAGCCTGTGGGTGGACAGCGCCGCGCTCCACCCGCACGCGCGGCCGTACCAGTATGTGTTCCGCTACGCCGGAGGCAAGCTGGAGGAGTTGCCGCCGCAGTTGGGCGCCTGTACGCCGCAACCCTGCCCGCCGGCCTTACCGACGATGCCAGCCCGCTACTCTGCTGGGACGGCGACTGGATTACGGAGCGTTTTCCCCAATCATCCAGGGTGCCTTGACCTACACGGGGGCCGCGGGTGCAAGGGTCAGGATCGCATTTCGGGGAACGTCGCTGGACTACCTCTGCACCAAGGCGTTCAACCGCGGGCTGGCCGAAATCGCCATCGACGGCGTAGCGCGCGGCACGCTCGACCTTTACTCGCGCGACACCGTCTGGCAGGCTCCGTTCCGTTTCGACAGCCTCCCCGAGGGCGAACACACCGCGGTGCTGCGAGTGCTGGGGCGGCACAATCCGGCGGCGACCGATTCTATTGTGGACGTGGACGGCTTTCGCGTGCGGGCTGGCCGGCCAGGCCGGAGGTGACCAGAGATGGATTGTGGGCAGGCTTGTCCAAGGTCACCAGAACCGAGGTGGTTTGGCCGGGGAGTGGATGTATTCTCTCCAAGGCTATGAAAGTCCAGGTCGAAAGAAGAGCCATGGGGCAAGCCGCTTCTGCTCGACCTGTTCCAGCCATGCCTCCATGAAGCGTAGGCGAACCTTGTGATCGATACGCGAGGAATAGGCCGCCAGTCAGGAGCGCTTGGGAACCACGTTGATTCCGGCAAACAGCGCGATGAAGACTGCGGTCCGCGATGCGGCTGGCGGAAGAAGGAGGCGCGTTTCTGAGGGTCGTGGCGGAACTGATGACACAGGACCGCATACGGCGCCTGGAGGGTAAGCTGGAGGAAAGCGAAAAAGTGCCGATCGCTCGCGGAGTTAACTGATTTGCAGTGCCTA
>CAVVLD010000060.1:0-125041 GCA_963748795.1 uncultured Solibacteraceae bacterium | reverse complement strand
GATCTCCTTTAACACGGCAACAGTGGCGGGAAATACGATCGTGGTGTATGTGATATGGAGCAATAGCGGCAATGTCACAGTGACTGATTCCGCTGGCAATACTTATGTCAACGCCGGCGCTCCCGTAACCTGGGGAGGTGCCTATCGCGCCCAGGTCTTCTACGCCAGGATTGCTACGGGCGGCGCTGATACGGTGACTGCGACATACCAGTCACCCGTAAGCTCTTTCGGCGTTGTTTACGTGAGCGAATATGCCGGAATCAGCGTAACGAATCCTGTCGACGTGACGGCGTCGGCGAGCGGATCATCGGCAACACTGAATAGTGGGACTGTAACGACAACGAGCGCCAACGATTTGATCTATGGGGCGGGGGTGTCCGACAACGCGGTCACGGCGGCTGGCACGGGTTTCACGCCGCGGGACCTGTCGTACGGCAACATCACGGAAGACCGGATCGCCGGCACAGTCGGCTCCTACTCCGCCACCGCCACGCATAACGGTTCGATGTGGGGTATGCAGTTGGTGGCATTCCGCAATGGAGCGGACACCACGCCGCCAGTGCGCTCCAACGGGGCACCGACCGGATCCCTCCCGACGGGCACAACGCAAACCTCGATCAGCCTGACCACTGATGAGAACGCCACCTGCCGGTATTCGACTACTGCGGGCTTGGCCTATTCGGCCATGACCAATACCTTCACCACCACCGGCGCCTTGGCTCATTCCACTACAGTGACCGGGCTGGTCAATGGCGGCAGCTACAACTACTACGTTCGTTGCCAGGACACCGCCGGCAATCCGGACACCACCGATTTCCCGATCGCCTTCACCGTGTCCGGGAACACTACACCACCAGTGCGCTCCAACGGCGCGCCGACCGGAGCCCTGCCAGTGGGCACAACGCAAACCTCAATCAGCCTCACCACCGATGAGAATGCCACCTGCCGTTACGCCATCACCGCCGGTGTGGCCTACTCGGCCATGACCAACACCTTCTCGACCACCGGAGCCTTGGCGCATTCCACCACCGTGACCGGCCTGGTCAACGGCGGCAGCTACAACTACTACGTCCGCTGCCAGGACACCGCAGGCAATCCGGACACCACCGACTTCCCGATCACCTTCACCGTGTCCGCGGACACCACGCCGCCAGTGCGCTCCAACGGCGCGCCGACCGGAGCCCTGCCGGTGGGCACAACGCAAACCTCGATCAGCCTCACCACCGATGAGAATGCCACCTGCCGTTACGCCACCACCGCCGGTGTGGCCTATTCGGCCATGACCAACACCTTCACCACCACAGGCGCCCTGGCGCATTCCACCACCGTGACCGGCCTGGTCAACGGCGGCAGCTACAACTACTACGTCCGCTGCCAGGACACCGCGGGCAATCCGGACACCACCGACTTCCCGATCACCTTCACCGTGTCCGGGGACACCACACCACCAGTGCGCTCCAACGGCGCGCCGACCGGAGCCCTCCCGGTGGGCACAACGCAAACCTCGATCAGCCTCACCACCGATGAGAATGCCACCTGCCGTTACGCCACCACCGCGCGGAGTGGCCTACTCGGCCATGACCAACACCTTCACCACCACCGGCGCCTTGGCTCATTCCACCACCGTGACCGGCCTGGTCAACGGCGGCAGCTACAACTACTACGTCCGCTGCCAGGACACCGCCGGCAATCCGGACACCACCGATTTCGCGATCGCCTTCACAGTCTCCGCGGATACCACGCCACCAGTGCGCTCCAACGGGGCGCCGACCGGAGCCCTCCCCGTCGGCACGACGCAGACCTCGATCAGCCTCACCACCGATGAGAATGCCACCTGCCGGTACGCCACCACCGCCGGCGTGGCCTATTCGGCCATGACCAACACCTTCACCACCACCGGCGCCTTGGCGCATTCCACCACCGTGACCGGCCTGGTCAACGGCGGCAGCTACAACTACTACGTCCGCTGCCAGGACACGGCAGGCAATCCGGACACCACCGACTTCCCGATCACCTTCACAGTCTCCGCGGACACCACGCCGCCAGTGCGCTCCAACGGCGCGCCGACCGGAGCCCTGCCGGTGGGCACGACGCAAACCTCGATCAGCCTCACCACCGATGAGAATGCCACCTGCCGTTACGCCATCACCGCCGGTGTGGCCTACTCGGCAATGACCAACACCTTCTCGACCACCGGAGCCTTGGCGCATTCCACCACCGTGACCGGCCTGATCAACGGCGGCAGCTACAACTACTACGTCCGCTGCCAGGACACTGCCGGCAATCCCGACACTACCGACTTCCCGATCACCTTCACAGTCTCCGCGGACACCACGCCGCCAGTGCGCTCCAACGGCGCGCCGACCGGAGCCCTCCCCACGGGCACCACGCAAACCTCGATCAGCCTCACCACCGATGAGAATGCCACCTGCCGTTACGCCATCACCGCCGGTGTGGCCTACTCGGCAATGACCAACACCTTCTCGACCACCGGAGCCTTGGCGCATTCCACCACCGTGACCGGCCTGATCAACGGCGGCAGCTACAACTACTATGTCCGTTGCCAGGACACTGCCGGCAATCCCGACACTACCGACTTCCCGATCACCTTCACAGTCTCCGCGGACACCACGCCGCCAGTGCGCTCCAACGGCGCGCCGACCGGAGCCCTGCCGGTGGGCACAACGCAAACCTCAATCAGCCTCACCACCGATGAGAATGCCACCTGCCGTTACGCCACCACCGCCGGTGTGGCCTATTCGGCCATGACCAGCACCTTCACCACCACAGGCGCCCTGGCGCATTCCACCACCGTAACCGGGCTGGTCAACGGCGGCAGTTACAACTACTACGTCCGCTGCCAGGACACAGCGGGCAATCCGGACACCACCGATTTCCCGATCACCTTCACCGTGTCCGGGGACACTACACCACCAGTGCGCTCCAACGGCGCGCCGACCGGAGCCCTGCCGGTGGGCACAACGCAAACCTCAATCAGCCTCACCACCGATGAGAATGCCACCTGCCGTTACGCCACCACCGCCGGTGTGGCCTACTCGGCAATGACCAACACCTTCTCGACCACCGGAGCCTTGGCGCATTCCACCACCGTGACCGGCCTGATCAATGGCGGCAGTTACAACTACTACGTCCGCTGCCAGGACACAGCGGGCAATCCGGACACCACCGATTTCCCGATCACCTTCACCGTGTCCGGGGACACTACACCACCAGTGCGCTCCAACGGCGCGCCGACCGGAGCCCTCCCCACGGGCACCACGCAAACCTCGATCAGCCTCACCACCGATGAGAATGCCACCTGCCGTTACGCCACCACCGCCGGTGTGGCCTATTCGGCCATGACCAGCACCTTCACCACCACAGGCGCCCTGGCGCATTCCACCACCGTAACCGGGCTGGTCAACGGCGGCAGCTATAACTATTACGTCCGCTGCCAGGACAAGGCGGGCAATCCCGACACCAACGATTTTGCAATTACGTTTACTGTGTCGCAACCGGCCGACAACACGCCACCGGTGCGCTCCAATGCAGCACCCAGCGGGACGCTGCCAGCGGGCACCACCCAAACCACTCTGAGTCTCACAACAGACGAGAATGCCACCTGCCGTTACGCCACCACCGCCGGTGTGGTCTACTCGGCCATGACCAACACCTTCACCACCACTGGAGCCCTGGCGCATTCCACCACCGTGACCGGGTTGGTGAACGGCAGCAGCTACAGCTACTACGTTCGTTGCCAGGACACCGCTGGAAACCCGGACACTACTGACTTCCCGATTACGTTTACGGTGGCGCAGCCGACGACCCCACCCTCGTTTGTACAGGTAAATAACAACCAGATTTCGAGCGGGACAAGCACCTCGGTTGCCTTTAAAGCTTCGACGGCAGCGGGGAATACGATAGTGGTGTATGTGATCTGGAGCAACACTGGCAATGTCACAGTGACAGACTCCCGCGGCAATACATTTGTCAACGTTGGCAGTCCGGTAAGCTGGGGTACTGGATACCGTGCCCAGATCTTCTACGCTAGAAATACGACCGGGGGAACTGACACGGTTACAGCGACGTTTCAGACATCCGTAACTTCGTTTGGCGTCATTTACGTGCATGAGTACGCCGGAATCAGTGCAACCAATCCGGTTGACGTCACGGCGTCAGCGAGCGGATCTTCCGCATCATTGAATAGCGGTACCGCCACCACCACGAGCGCCAATGATCTGATCTTTGGCGCGGGGGTTTCCGATAACACAGTGACTGCGGCAGGTTCGGGTTTCACTTCACGAGACTCGGCATACGGCAACATTACGGAAGACCGGGTCGCCGCCTCACTTGGTTCCTATGCCGCGACCGCGGCCCATAACGGTGCGAAGTGGGGCATGCAGATGGTGGCATTCCGCGCGGCTCACTGATCGCCACAGCACCAATCGCCACTGTCGCTTAAAGCCGGTAGAATCAGGTTCCCTCAAGGCTCGGTGGGGTCGCGATAAAGCGTGAAGCCCTGATCATCGTCATCTCATTTCCGGCTCTCGCTGTGTTTCTTGATCGTCTCCTCGTCCACGCGATATTCATACCAGTTCCAGAATCTCGCATAGTGCTTGCTCGACCGCTGCCATTTGCTCCTCTGGGAGCATACCGATCAGCCTCTGCAAACGATCCTTCGCGACCGCTCGAATCTGATCGATCACGGCCACTACCCGGCGACCCTGGCAAGTTACCGGCATCAGCAGGGGCGGACTCGGTGGAGGCCCGCTGGACAACGGAATGACCACCACAGTCCGGCGTCGCTCGTTCAGGACGTTCGCTGACAAGATGAGGCAGGGGCGAGTCTTGGCGATTGCAGATCCCATGGTGGGATCCAGATTTACCCACCAGACTTCACCGCGCCGGGGCATCGTTCCAGGGCTCCGCTATCTCCTCCGGCAGAGCATCCCACTCCCCTTCGATCACCCGAACATCCGGTGCGGAGTTCGCCGCCTCGCAAGCGCGGATCAGTCGTGCTTCGCGTTCCTGTAATTTGGCGGTGATGGCTTCGGTGACGTAGCGGGAACGATCTCTACTCGGGACTGCGCGCAGGAACCGGCTCGCCAGGTCCTCCGGCAAAGTGAATGTCATCTTCCGAGTTGCCATATAGCCATACTACCATACATAAACACTCTGCCGGGATGATTGCCACGGATTCCGGGACGGTGCAGGTCCACCCACCCCGCCTGAGGTCGACTTCCTGGAGTTGTGAAGCAGAATGGGGCGCCTCCGGTTTCCAGCCCGAGCCTACTGAAGTGGTTTCTTGACCGTCCAGGCCTTCCGTTTTCTCCATTCCCTTTTGCAGCACCGTCCTAACAATTTCAAAAACCATGCGCATGAGTCATCACCTCACGATCGGTGGTTTGACGACGAACAGACCACAGCGCCGACAAAAGGCCGGTTTGCCCCCGGAATCAGCGGCAATCCCGCCGGCCGTCCCCGCGGCACCCGCAATAAATCAGCGATCCTGACGGAGTCCTTATTTTGCGGGCGAGGCAGAGCGGCTCACGCGCAAAGTGATCGACCTGGCTCTTGACGGTGACATCCACGCTCTCCGACTTTGCCTGGACCGACTGGTTCCACCGCGCAAAGATCGTGCCATCGATCTGTCGCTTCCGCCGCTCGAGGACATCAATCAGATCTCCTCCGCAGTATCCACCATCATGAAAGCCGTAGGAGTCGGCCAAATCACGCCCACTGAAGGAGAGACCCTGGCCCACATCGTCGCTACGCAGTGCGACGTAATCACAACCAAAGATCTCTACCGCCGCGTGGAAGCGCTGGAGCAGGCGATACCGAACGAAAAGACCGACAAGGCCCAGGAAGACGCGCGAGAAAAGGTGCAAACAGAAGAAATCGTGCGGAGGCAGCACGCTGCGCTCCTACGGAAATTCGAAGCGAAATCCCAGAGACCCGAGGATGAACATCCGATGCAGGCGCATAGCCTTGTAAGACGAGTCGCGCAGTTGGAACCGGGTTTCGGTCCCTTGGAGGCTACACCCTATCCACCACCCGGAGAAAATCCTGTATTTCCCCTCTCATTTACAGGTGCACCCGCTTCCCTTCCCGGCGGCAGTCTCCGCTAAACGCCCGTCGAGCCCGTCCTACCGCCCCAATCGCCACCATCGCCAACCCAAGCAACGTGATCGAAGCCGGTTCCGGTACTCCAGGAGGATCCGGCGGATCGTACGCCAAATTTCCCAAGGCATACAACATAGGCCCACTGTCGAAGCTGATCGTCGCGGTGGAAAATGGCAATACTGCCCCGGACGAAAACGTGCCGGCAGCGATCCCTATACCGAGGTCAGCCGTTGTAAACAACAACGGACTCCCCCCATCCAGAACCACGCTCCCTGTGGGAGTCACGCCCACCCCAAAATCCATGTCAAAAGACAAAAAGGTGGTTGGATGGTCAAAAGCGAGAGTAATTGTCGTGTCGCCGGGCCCCTGCAGTCCGTTGACGATTCCCCCTACGCCCACCGGAGCTCCATAAACTTCGCCCGTCGTGTCGCTAAACGTAAAAGTAACACCCAAGGCGTAGAAAGTACTGCCGCTGAGACCCACCCCATTATCAAATGTCGGAGCCGGGGGCCCCGTCCAGCCTGGGGGCATCTCGCCTGATGTAAAGTGGTTGGTAATTATACCCGCCTGGACAACTGTACTCATCGCCAGTGAGATTGCGGTTACCGCCAGAAGTTTTATGCTCATAAATGGTCGAACCTTTGCCGACCAGATCCTACCGGATGTTACTCTCAACTGCAATGCTGACTGTGTTCGTACTAACTCTAATACCTTCTGGAGTATTTCCCGATAGTAACAGCGGAATGTCATTACCCGGCGCCATCGACGGTATGGTGAAACAGATTTGATACAGACCCGGACGGTCGGGTACAGGAGTCACTGCTGCCGTTGCTACTTCGGATTCACCAACCTGCAACACGATATTAGTCAAATCGCCGATTCCTGTACCATAACTTACAACCTGCTCCCCTGCCGCAACGGGCTGCCCGGCTATCTGGTAATTTCGAATCATCGCCGGGTCATTAGTGCCCCGCAGCGATACCCGTCCCTGACCCCTGCCGGAACCATCCAGCGAGAACAGGCCGGGCGACGCTGAAAGAGCCTTGGTCCGCACCGGATCGGCAGTGCCATGGTCAGTCTGAACAACGAATTCCAGTGCACTGCCCGGCGCCGCATCGGGACACAGGATATTCAGTTCTTCGTCAGATGCGGACAGAACCGGAACCGCGGCGCCGTTCGCCCATACTTTCGTGCCCGCCAGTTCCAATGAGGCCCCTGTGGGATCCGTAACCGTGGTGCCGTTGGTCAGCCATCGGCCCTCTATGGTGGCGATAGCACCTGGACTGCAAGCCGCCTCCCGCTCCCGGCTCGCCGCATTGACGACTCCGGTTACCACCGGGCCGCCGGAATCCACCTGCACAGTCACCGAAGCAGTCGCACTCCCGCCGGCCGAATCGGCGGCAGTGAATTTGATGTTGTGAGTCCCGGTCTGAGTGCTGTCCGGCGTCCATCGGAATTCGCGGGCGTTCGCGTCGAAAACTGCACCCGCCGGCAAACCTTCGGTCGAGAGAGTTGCCCCTGGATCCAGCGTAGACACCGGGAAGCGGAGTTCGGTCCCATACTTTACGGAGCGCCGCCGCGGAACCCGGATGGAGGCCGAACGGTCCGCGGCCACGGTCACCGTGTCCTTGACCTCATCTGGCCCCAGATTCGCTGCAACTACGACGTCTGCACCTGTACTGACTGCATCAACCTGGAATTCGAGCATGGACTGACCGCGACGGGTGATCGCTTTCTCCGGCTAGTCGAATCGATCCGCTCGAACTGGATAGTTGCAACTCCGCCGAACTGGAGCCGTCTACAGGATCGAGAGTCACCCGGCAAATTCCCCGAGAGCCCACCGTAAGAGACTTCGGCGCACACGAAATCTGCTTCAGTGTCACCTGCGGGGTCTGTGTGCTGCTGGTCGTGGCGGCGGTGATGGTCACCAGGGTCTGCGTGCTAACCCCGCCTAAAGTTGCCGTGACGACAACCCAACCCGTAGGCCGACGATGTAGTAGTTACCGGGAACCCGACGCTGGCCGTACCCTGGGGCACCGTAACCGTAGGTGGAACCGTGACTCCGGTGCTACTAGCTCCCACGCTGACCACAATGTTGCCCGCCGGTTTTGAAAGGACGATTACACAAGTAGTCCCCGTTCCCGCCGACACACTGGTCGGGCTGCAGTTAACGGAAGACAACGTCGGCGTGGACCACAGCGTAAAAGTCGCGCTCTGCGTAGATGTTCCCAGCGTTGCGCTGACTGTACCACTGCTATCGGCCGCGATCGTGCCGATCGTAGCAGTGAAAGCCTTGTGTAGTGCTCCCTGCGTTTATCACCACACTGGCGGGAACCGTTACAAGCGTGGACGTCGAACTTAACGAGATTGTGGTATTTGCGACAGGGGCCTGTGACAGGGTTATTGTACAGCTACTCGTCGCGCCTGACATTACGCCGGTCGGACTACATACCAGCGAACTGACAAGCATCGGAGCAGTCAGGGAAATCGTAACTGATTGCGAGGAACTGTTGTAAGAAGCAGTCACCGAACCGCTTTGGGTCCCCACAAACGAGGCTGCCTGCAGAGTGAATGTGGCGCTGTTGGTACCGGCGCCCACTGTCACCGATGGCGGCGCAGTGAGCAGACTGTTGACGGTGGACACGACTACGCTCGCTCCACCCGCGGGCGCATTGTTCGACAGTGTCACGGTACACGTACCGGAAGTTGACGGTCCGAGTGTGGTTGGATTACAGACGAGTGAAGACACCGTCACCGGCGCCACCAGGCTCACCGTGGCGTTGGCCGAACTGCTGTTGTACGTCGCCGTCACCGTCGCGCTCTGGTTGCTCGCGATGGTCGTCGTCGTCGCGCTGAAGGTCCCCGTGGTGGCTCCCGCCGCCACCGTCATCGACGCCGGCACCGTCAGCACCGTATTGCTGTTGGTCAGCGTCACTGCCGCCCCGCCCGTGGGCGCTACCTGCGTCAGGGTCACCGTGCAGGTGCTCGACGCGTTCTGCCCCAAACTGGTCGGATTGCACGCCAAGGACGACACCGTCACCGGAGCCACCAGGCTCACCGTGGCGTTGGCCGAACTGCTGTTGTACGTCGCCGTGACCGTCGCGCTCTGGTTGCTCGCGATGGTCGTGGTCGTAGCGCTGAAGGTCCCCGTGGTGGCTCCCGCCGCCACCGTCATCGACGCCGGCACCGTCAGCACCGTATTGCTGTTGGTCAGCGTCACCGCCGCCCCGCCCGTGGGCGCTGCCTGCGTCAACGTCACCGTGCAGGTGCTCGACGCGTTCTGTCCCAAACTGGTCGGATTGCACGCCAGCGACGATACCGTCACCGGCGCCACCAGGCTGATCGTGGCATTGGCCGAACTGCTGTTGTACGTCGCCGTGACCGTCGCGCTCTGATTGCTCGCGATGGTCGTGGTCGTCGCGCTGAAGGTCCCCGTGGTGGCGCCCGCCGCCACCGTCACCGAGGCCGGCACCGTCAGCACCGTGTTGCTGTTGGTCAGCGTCACTGCCGCCCCGCCCGTGGGCGCTGCCTGCGTCAACGTCACCGTGCAGGTGCTCGACGCGTTCTGTCCCAGGCTCGTCGGATTGCACGCCAACGACGATACCGTCACCGGTGCCACCAGGCTGATCGTGGCATTGGCCGAACTGCTGTTGTACGTCGCCGTGACCGTCGCGCTCTGGTTGCTCGCGATGGTCTGTCGTGGTCGCGTTGAAGGTCCCCGTGGTGGCTCCCGCCGCCACCGTCATCGAGGCCGGCACCGTCAGCACCGTATTGCTGTTGGTCAGCGTCACCGCCGCCCCGCCCGTGGGCGCTGCCTGCGTCAACGTCACCGTGCAGGTGCTCGACGCGTTCTGTCCCAAACTGGTCGGATTGCACGCCAGGACGATACCGTCACCGGCGCCACCAGGCTGATCGTGGCGTTGGCCGAACTGCTGTTGTACGTCGCCGTGACCGTCGCGCTCTGGTTGCTCGCGATGGTCGTCGTCGTCGCGCTGAAGGTCCCCGTGGTCGCGCCCGCCGCCACCGTCATCGACGCCGGCACCGTCAGCACCGTATTGCTGTTGGTCAGCGTCACTGCCGCCCCGCCCGTGGGCGCTGCCTGCGTCAGGGTCACCGTGCAGGTGCTCGACGCGTTCTGTCCCAAACTGGTCGGATTGCACGCCAGCGACGATACCGTCACCGGCGCCACCAGGCTGACCGTGGCGTTGGCCGAACTGCTGTTGTACGTCGCCGTGACCGTCGCGCTCTGATTGCTCGCGATGGTCGTCGTCGTCGCGCTGAAGGTCCCCGTGGTGGCGCCCGCCGCCACCGTCACCGACGCCGGCACCGTCAGCACCGTGTTGCTGTTGGTCAGCGTCACCGCCGCTCCGCCCGTGGGCGCTGCCTGCGTCAACGTCACCGTGCAGGTGCTCGACGCGTTCTGCCCCAAACTGGTCGGATTGCACGCCAGCGACGATACCGTCACCGGCGCCACCAGGCTGATCGTGGCGTTGGCCGAACTGCTGTTGTACGTCGCCGTGACCGTCGCGCTCTGGTTGCTCGCGATGGTCGTGGTCGTGGCGCTGAAGGTCCCCGTGGTGGCGCCCGCCGCCACCGTCACCGAGGCCGGCACCGTCAGCACCGTGTTGCTGTTGGTCAGCGTCACTGCCGCTCCGCCCGTGGGCGCTGCCTGCGTCAACGTCACCGTGCAGGTGCTCGACGCGTTCTGCCCCAGACTCGTCGGATTGCACGCCAAAGACGATACCGTCACCGGTGCCACCAGGCTGATCGTCGCGTTGGCCGAACTGCTGTTGTACGTCGCCGTGACCGTCGCGCTCTGGTTGCTCGCGATGGTCGTCGTCGTCGCGCTGAAGGTCCCCGTGGTCGCGCCCGCCGCCACCGTCACCGACGCCGGCACCGTCAGCACCGTATTGCTGTTGGTCAGCGTCACTGCCGCCCCGCCCGTGGGCGCTGCCTGCGTCAGCGTCACCGTGCAGGTGCTCGACGCGTTCTGTCCCAGACTGGTCGGATTGCACGCCAGAGACGATACCGTCACCGGCGCCACCAGGCTACCGTGGCATTGGCCGAACTGCTGTTGTACGTCGCCGTGACCGTCGCGCTCTGATTGCTCGCGATGGTCTTGGTCGTGGCGCTGAAGGTCCCCGTGGTGGCTCCCGCCGCCACCGTCATCGAGGCCGGCACCGTCAGCACCGTATTGCTGTTGGTCAGCGTCACTGCCGCCCCGCCCGTGGGCGCCGCCTGCGTCAGCGTCACCGTGCAGGTGCTCGACGCGTTCTGCCCCAGACTGGTCGGATTGCACGCCAGCGAAGACACCGTCACCGGCGCCACCAGGCTGATCGTGGCGTTGGCCGAACTGCTGTTGTACGTCGCCGTGACCGTCGCGCTCTGGTTGCTCGCGATGGTCTGTCGTGGTCGCGCTGAAGGTCCCCGTGGTGGCTCCCGCCGCTACCGTCATCGACGCCGGCACCGTCAGCACCGTATTGCTGTTGGTCAGCGTCACCGCCGCCCCGCCCGTGGGCGCTGCCTGCGTCAACGTCACCGTGCAGGTGCTCGACGCGTTCTGTCCCAGGCTCGTCGGATTGCACGCCAGCGACGATACCGTCACCGGCGCCACCAGGCTCACCGTGGCATTGGCCGAACTGCTGTTGTACGTCGCCGTGACCGTCGCGCTCTGATTGCTCGCAATGGTCTTGGTCGTGGCGCTGAAGGTCCCCGTGGTGGCTCCCGCCGCCACCGTCATCGACGCCGGCACCGTCAGCACCGTATTGCTGTTGGTCAGCGTCACTGCCGCCCCGCCCGTGGGCGCTGCCTGCGTCAATGTCACCGTGCAGGTGCTCGACGCGTTCTGCCCCAAACTCGCCGGATTGCACGCCAACGACGACACCGTCACCGGCGCCACCAGGCTCACCGTGGCGTTGGCCGAACTGCTGTTGTACGTCGCCGTCACCGTCGCGCTCTGGTTGCTCGCAATGGTCTTGGTCGTGGCGCTGAAGGTCCCCGTGGTGGCTCCCGCCGCCACCGTCATCGAAGCCGGCACCGTCAGCACCGTATTGCTGTTGGTCAGCGTCACCGCCGCCCCGCCCGTGGGCGCTGCCTGCGTCAACGTCACCGTGCAGGTGCTCGAGGCGTTCTGTCCCAAACTCGTCGGATTGCACGCCAAGGACGATACCGTCACCGGCGCCACCAGGCTCACCGTGGCGTTGGCCGAACTGCTGTTGTACGTCGCCGTCACCGTCGCGCTCTGGTTGCTCGCAATGGTCTTGGTCGTGGCGCTGAAGGTCCCCGTGGTGGCTCCCGCCGCCACCGTCATCGAGGCCGGCACCGTCAGCACCGTATTGCTGTTGGTCAGCGTCACCGCCGCCCCGCCCGTGGGCGCTGCCTGCGTCAGGGTCACCGTGCAGGTGCTCGAGGCATTCTGTCCCAAACTCGTCGGATTGCACGCCAGCGACGACACCGTCACCGGCGCCACCAGGCTCACCGTGGCATTGGCCGAACTGCTGTTGTACGTCGCCGTGACCGTCGCGCTCTGGTTGCTCGCAATGGTCTTGGTCGTGGCGCTGAAGGTCCCCGTGGTGGCTCCCGCCGCCACCGTCATCGAGGCCGGCACCGTCAGCACCGTATTGCTGTTGGTCAGCGTCACCGCCGCCCCGCCCGTAGGCGCTGCCTGCGTCAATGTCACCGTGCAGGTGCTCGACGCGTTCTGTCCCAAACTCGTCGGATTGCACGCCAGCGAAGAGACTCCTGGCGAAGTGGCTCCGCCAGTCACTGTGCCGCCGGTCGCATTCAGCACGATTGCACCGCCTGCAGCAGAGGAGGCCACATTGTTGCTGATTCCGATCGCGGTGGCGCTGACCCCCGTCGCCATCACCAGATTTACCGTCGCGACCGTGCCATTCGAAATGGTGCTCGCATTCAACCCCGAAACCAGGCAGGTGTAGGTACCGGAGCCGCCGGAGCAGTTCAAGGTTTTACCCGCGGCGGTAAGGGCTGCACCGGCACTCGCGGAGATCGATACGACATTGGCAGTTGGATACGTCAGCGTCCACTGCAAGGCTGCCGGTTCGCTACCGGAAGGAGAGGTCAGGACCAGGCTTAAAGATACGGTGCCATTAGCCCCCGCAGTTCCTGACGATAGTGCGATCGCGTCTGGACCTGTGCCGGGAGCGCCGAAAGATAGCGCTGAGGCGGCTGCGAAGATCAACGCAATGAGGCCTCGTTTGCAAGTTTTCTTCATCGCGGCAGTAGAGCTAAAGTACTAAAACCAGCCATAATAAATTCGGATTGTACCGGAGCCCTTAGACCAGGACTATCCCGGAAAAAGTTAAGGCAGTAGTCCCGCCTAGAAGTTAATAGTTCTAGACACATTTACGGCATTTACCTACTGAAATCAGGTATGATTTCAATAGTATTTTTTATAATTTAAGGTTCTAGAATGATGTAGTACAGCAGTTCCAACAGGGGCTGTACCGTGTTCACCAGCTTGGAAAAACTCCGCTGGCTGCTGCTTAATTTAACCCAAATCGTGCGTTTAAGCAGGGTTTTTTTGGTGAATCTGTCAGATTTAATCCGTTTGACAAGATACTGCATATTTGGCATTGCAAAATAAATAAGAGAGGTTTTAAAATCGCGAATTTGTCGCTTTTTTGTAACCTGATTATCTGCTGGCGTGCGGGTAGGGAGGAGACATCGGTACTGGCCGGGAAATCAGAGAAGGCAGTCTGAAAAACGTGGGGGGGGGACGGACCAACAAAAAAGGCTCCCGGAGAGGTCTTCTCCTGGGAGCCTTAAAATCAAAAAGCGAATTGCGGCGCCGCTTACTTCCGGCGCCGGCCCCGCACAACGAGCACGGCTCCCGCAATCAGAGCCAACGCATTGACGCTGCTGGCGGCGTCGATTTCCGGAACACCAGATCGCCGCAGAGGCCACGGTCAAAACACCTAAGCCGAGTAAAACCACTCCGAACAGTTTTCTCATCGCTTCATCCTTCCTGAACACACCTCGGTAACTTTCTCGCTTCAGTCTTGGTTTACACAGAAGTACCCAGGCAAGAGTCAAGTATATGGTCCGCTGCCCCAGGGGTCAACCAGGAAAACCGGTACAAGCAGTCATACTGGTACTAAGGCTATCGAATTGTGATCACGGCGGTCGTACCCTTGATCCCGGTGGATTTCGCATCCAGGGAGACGCCTACGACGTTTTCTATAATCACTCCGACGCGCTCGCGACGCCCGCCTGCCGGCACCTCGTACCGGACTACGGCGATATTCCCATCTGTAATGGGCTTGACTCCCCCGGCCAGAATACAGGCATACCTGGCTTCCGCCCGCCGCTGGCTGATTTGCGCGGACCGCACAGGTGAGCGACTTCCCTGCCGCTTCAGCCGCCTTACCAACCGCGATATCCGCCGCGCTGATCTTGACCGCGGGCGGAATTTGAAACTCCCACTGCAGGGCTACCGGTGCCTTTCCCGGTGGCGAATCCAGGAACACCGCAAACGACCCGTGGCTCTTCCTGTGTGTGCTGGACGGCGGCACGCGCAACGACTGGCCCCACAGCGCAGCGGCGCAGAGCAGTCCGACAACTCGCCCAATCATGAAGCTTTCTGTTCTGGTTCCGAAGCCACAGCATAACAGAGTGAACCTGCTACTGTGGCAATTTCCCCGTGAATTCCTCAAAAGAGATGAAGGTCAGACGGCCGGCAACTTCGTGCCGCAGGAGTCCGGCGGCGACTTCCCGCAGATTCTCCGACCTCCACAGCGCAGCCGACCGGTACTGCTTTTGCACCCGCTTCTGGATTTGGATAATCTCGTCCTCGTACTTCTGAGACGGGTAATTTACGTCGATGTAGTGCTGAATTTCCTGCCGGCGGTATTCCTCGTACGCGTGCAAATGTTCCGGTTCGGCGCCCGTAGCCTTGGTCGCTGCGACGGCGGCAGGCGCCTGCGTCTGATGCAACTCGGTGAGAAATTCCGGCGGCGGCAGGACATTTTCGCGGATCAGGTAGATATAAAATCCCGGCGGGTTGTAAATGCGGCCGCGATTTTCCTTCACCAGCCGGTCTCCCCAATGGATCTGTTCCATCACAAGCTGCCCGGCGGGGATCTTGCTCAAAAGCTTCCGCGCCTGGTGCTGCGAGACGCCGCGTTGCATCAGTTCCTGCTCCAGACCGGCGCCGGGCGATTGCTGCGTGGTAATGACCTGATCTTCCGCGGCCTCAGCGCCGCTGGCCTCTTCCACTACGGAGTTGCGAGCCGCCGCTCCGGAGCGCTTCTGGAATGCCGCGAACTCGGCCCGCGCCCGCGGTCCGGGATCATAGAGCATAGCCCAGTCCGGGTTCCCTGCCCCGTCCACGGTTTGTTGGTAGCTGATCTTGGCCAGGTAGCCGGAATCCAGATGCGGCTTGTGGATCTTGTACATCTGCTTCTTGAAGTGGTCGTAGTCGAAGTAGCGCTGAATTGCGGAACAGGTACAGAGATCCGAATAGTGCAGTTTGGCCAGGGGATGCTGATGTTTGAGGGCTGCGAAAATCTTGTAGCTCACGATTTCGTAAAATCGCTGTGCGGCCGGCGGCAGAATTTTCAGATATTCGTAGTTCAAGGGCCGCATTGGCGCGCTGTTCAGTACTTCCAGGTAGGGCTCGTTCAGGATGAGGTAGACGCAATCCGCGCTTCGGCCGTCCGGAAGTTTCTCTCCGGCAAATACCACGTTGTATCGCGTGAAGTCGGCCTCCACCTTCCGTTCGCTGCCGTCCGTACCCCGGTAAGTCAAGCGGGCCGCGATGCCGGTAAACGCATTCTGGCGTAACGCCTTCCTGGCATTGTTGGTGTCCCCGCCGAGCCCGAGTTCGCCGGCGATATCGCGCAGGCTTCCCAGGCGAATGATTTTCGGTACCGGCCGCCCCTGTTCGTCAATGCGCCGGTTGATGACGATGGTGTCGATCTTGTACGCAAGCTGCCGCGGTGGACCGTACCTGGAATTGTAGGAGACCTCCCAGCGCAGTTCCACTTCCCCGCGGTCGTTCTTGCGGATAATTTGGATCTCGAAAGAACCGGTCTTCGAAAGGTTGTGAATCGGCAGTTTCGAGAGTACCGTTTCGGTCCGGATGATCTGCAGAGGAGCCAGTTGCGTATGGCCAGGAGAAAAAGACAGGTCCAAGGAGCCTGTACCGCTGGTGTGTCGCGGCCGGCACCATCAGCAGGGGTGGTTGCTGTTGTCAGTTCTGTCTTCATCGTGTCTTTGTGCTTTTGTCCGCAGATGTCAAGTTACTGATTTTACGGTTAAAATCGAGTGTCATCGTCTCCCCAAACCGTGCAAGGCGTCTCTTCAAACCGTGCGGTCGGTATACCGAAACCGTGCACATCGTCTCCCCAAATCGTGCAGGGTGTCTGTCCAAACCGTGCACATCGTCTCCCCAAATCGTGCAGTAGGGTACCTTGTTATCGAAGGTTCGTCTCCCCAAATCGTGCAGGTGTGAGGAGGAATTCCTGTGAAGAGGTACCGGAGGGTTGGTAAGCGGGTGATAATGAAGGCGGTTAATCTGCGTACGATGCGGCACTCTGGCGTTAGTCTATGGCGTAGGGATTGATTTGTCAATCACTTGTGAGTAATCTATAAAGGAATCCACGTTCAATCAGGGAAATTGGAGAGCGGGCTAGACGAGCGAATGGCGAAATCGGGCAAAAAAGGGATTAATCCCGGGGGTTCGTTGTCAACGCAAGAGGTTGCTACCGTTCTTGGCGTAAGTCACCCCACTTTGTTGAAGCTGCTGAAACAAAAGAAAATCCCCGAACCGCAGATGCACGGGAAGGCGCGTCTGTGGAATAGCGCCGATGTCCGGCATGCCCAGGTTGTGGTCCACAAACTTCACGAAGACGGAGAACTCCGGGCAAAAGGGAGGGAGTAAGTTGATTCGGATCGCCATCGTAAACATGAAGGGCGGGGTTGGAAAGACCACGACCAGTGTCAATCTGGCAATCGGGATCGCTAACCTGGGGCGAAAAGTCCTCCTGGTGGATATGGATCCCCAGGGGAATGTGGCCCATTCGCTCAAAATCCGGGCCCATCAGAACACGATTTACGACCTGCTGGCGGACGACATGCTGATCGATCAGGTGATTCGCACCGGCATCCGCGAGAATCTGGACGTGATTCCGAGCAGCAATGTGGCCTTTGGACTCGAAAACCGCCTGGCCGGCGAAACCCTCCGCGAGAAGATCTTCTCCCGCCGGATGAGAACCGTGACGGACTACGATTTCGTGGTGGTCGACACCAGTCCTGCCATGAGTCTTCTGACCGTCAATACCCTGCTCTACGTGGATGTGGTGATCCTGGTGGTCTCCATGGACCAGATGGCCATCATCGGCGCCGTTCAGAGTCTGGCCGGGCTCAAGCGGATCCTTTCCGCGTTTGAGTCGCCCAGCAAAGAGATCATGGTTCTGCCGACTCTGTACAATGCATCGACCAACGGGTCGAAGGAAACGATGACCGCCCTCCAGGATGACCCGGACCTGGCGCCGTATCTGATTCCCCTGCTGATCCGGCAGGATGTAAAACTGAGTTACGCGGCGGCATCCAAGCGGTCCATCTGGGAGTACGACCCGCGCACCCGCGCGGCCGAAGATTATACGAAACTCGTCGAGTACCTGGTGAAAAGGTTGGGACATGAAACAGAAAAAGTCGAGCCCGTCGAAACCGAAGCTCAGTTTTACAGTTGATCGCAGCGAATTCGACATCAGTAGCGATTGGGTGCAGGCGGTGATGCGGCCGCCTTCCCTGCCCGTTCAGCCGCCCCCTTTTTTTTCGCCCGATATTAATAATGCTACAGGCGTATCTTCCGCTACTGGAGAACAGAATGAGCCTGTAGTGCAAACTGCGCCAGAGGCAATCAATTCTGGTGTAGTAGAAAGTCCGACAGTAGTTGAAACTGCTACACCTAAAATCAGTGAAACTGCCACAGTAGTAAAGCACGCCACACATATACCGGTAGAACATAATCCTCCTGTAGAACATACTGCTACAGTGGCAACACTCAGGCCGCCTTGGAAACTGCGCCCGCTCCGGCGCGTTACCGACGGGCTAACGCCCGGCCAGTACGCCGTTTACAGTCTCATGTTCGAAAACGCCGATGGCGCCGGGGGCGGGGAACGGCTCTTTCGCGGAGGTTATGCCGATATCGGCCGCTTGACCGGTCTCAGCAAAAGGGGAATCCAGAACGTCATCGCGGAACTCCAGGAAAAGAGTGTCATCCGCCTCCATCAGGCTCCCGGCCATCACCGGCTCCAAACCAGCGCCTACCTGGTTCCCAACCCGGAGGCGGTCCTGGTGGCCTGGGCGGCACAAGGATGGCGTTTTGCCTTTGGGAAGAGCAAACGCCTGACAGATGGTGCCACTGTAGCATTGTTAGCTACACCAGGAGCCGCCTAGACTGTGATCCGGGCGTCAAAGCCATCCGGATCGTTGGCCATCGCCATGATCAGCGCCAGCATCTTCTGCTTCGCTTCCTCGGGAGTCAGGAAGTTTTCGATCACGATCCGGCCGGGGGAGAGATGCACGCCGGGCGGCAGTTGATCGAGTTCCTGGTTGGCCACGGCCGCCGGGGCTTCGACGAGCACCCGGGGCTGCTCCCGGGCTTCGACGTGCAACTGGTCCAGAATCCGGTGCAGGCGCTCGCGGCGTTGCTTTTCGAAGATCACCGCCTCGCCGGCCGCCAGATCGCGGAGATGCCGGATGACTTCCTCCCGGTCGGCCAACCCGTTTCTGCCGATCGTCCGGCGAACCAGCGGTTCCAGGATCTGTTGGGCCCGGCGGCGGCCGACGCCCAGCGTCCACTCCAGCGTGGCGCGGTCCACCCAGGGGGAGGGAAGCTGTTCGAGTTGCTCGATGACGGCATCGAGCCGGGTATACCAGATCGGGCGGGCGGGCACCGGCGGCCCTCCTTGCATGATTAAATGATAGAGACGGCTCCGCTTAACTCCGCCGCCCAGGATACCACATCCACTTGCGGTTATGCGCATGTGCGCAAAATAGCAAGTGAAGATTCTTTATGCTGAGTCGTGAGAAGAGGACGCTTCTCACGACTCAGACCAGCTAAAATCCTTATTGATGGACCTTCTTCCCACCCCGGACCTCCTCCCGGGCATTCCGGACGCTTCCGGAAATTCCACCGGCGGCGACCTGCTCGCCCGCCTGCTCGCGCAAGCCGAGGCAAGCTTCCAGGCGGCCCGCGCCAAATCCACCCGCCGCGCCTACGCACACGATTGGCACCAGTTCCGCACCTGGTGCGAACGCAACTCCCTGGTATCGCTACCGGCGAGTCCCCAAACCGTCATCCTTTACAGCACCGATCTGGCGAAAAACCGGCAGAAGAAGTGGAACACGCTCTCCCGCCGCCTGGCGGCCATCAGCCAGCTTCACAGCCAGGCCGGGTTTGAATCGCCGACCCGCTCCTGGGCGGTAAAGCAGTTCCTGCAGGGCCTGCGACGAGAACTCGGCGTGGCTCCCGTCCGCAAAAAGCCGGTGCTGGTCGCAGATCTCCAGGAGGTCCTGAAGCTGATTCCCGATTCCTTGCCCGGCAAACGGGACCGTGCCTTGCTCCTTCTCGGGTTTGCCGGGGCGTTTCGCCGCTCCGAACTCGTCGGCTTGAACGTGGAGGACCTCGAGAAGACGCCGGACGGCATGGTCGTACACATCCGGCGCAGCAAGACGGACCAGGAGGGGCAGGGAAGGGAAGTCGGCATTCCGCCTGGAGCCGTCGATGCTACCTGCCCGATCCGGGCAGTCGCGGAATGGTCCGCAGCCGCGAAAATCAGCTCCGGCCCGCTGTTCCGCTCCGTAAACCGGCATGGCCAGGTGCTCCCCCGGCGGCTGTCCGGCGAAGGTGTCGCCATGGTGGTCAAACGGTATATCGAAAAGCTCGGCTACGATCCGGCCCGGTTTGCCGCGCACAGCCTTCGGGCGGGCCTCGCCACCTCAGCCGCGGCCGCCGGCAAATCCGAACGCGCCATCATGAACCAGACCGGCCATCGCAGCGTCACCACCGTGCGCCGCTACATCCGCGATGGCAATCTCTTCCGGGAAAACGCGGCCGGCGGCCTGGGCCTTTGAGGCGCGAGCACCACGGGTATGTTCATGCCGGTTCCAGGATCAGAGATTTCACGGGGTATCGGGAAAAGCCTTGATCGAAGGTCACCAGCGTGGCGCCGTTGACGGCCGCATACGCCGCCAGATAGGCGTCGCCCCAGAGATTCGTGGCCGCTTGGTTGACGTCCGAATCGGTCCTGAGCAAGCCATCCAGAGCCGGCCATTCAGGAAAGAAACCGACCCGGGCGTCCGTTTGCAGGGTTTCAAAGATCCGCCACGCCTGCCGGTTGGTGAGCGGGAGCTCTTTCATGGTGGCGGCGTTGGTGAGGTGCCGCAAAAGCCCGAGCTGCGTGAAGCGGCAGAATCCGATGCGTCGGATCGATCCTGGTTCGCAAGCCAGACATTAATTAATGTCAGGAAAACAGCACGTCATAGATCTGGTCCTGGCTCGGATCGACCGGCTCGCCCTTGGCCAGAACCAGCGGAGCGGTTACGCGCCCCTTGGCGCCGGAAGCAAAAGCCACTTCCCGCTCAATCGAGGACAGGATCAGGACCCGCGCCGAACAGCCGCGCCGCTGGGCGGCTTCGTGGATGCGGCGATGCAGATCCACGGGAATGTCCAGGGAGGTGCGGACCGTATGAGCCATCGGTTTCAACATAGCGACTCACTTACGATAAGTCAACGCCCGATTCGATCACCGTCCGGAAGGGCTGAAAAGGATGCGCCTGCATCAGGCGGCGAAGCCGCGGTTCCATACTCCCGAGATTGGTGTAGTGCCGGAAGCGCGATTTGGCATGCGACTGGATACGCGGCTGAGCGGGGTCGATCTCCCACGGGTGGAAGTACATCACCACCGCCCGGCCATCCTCTTCCGCCAGACGGCGTAACGCCCACCGGGTATACGGAAAGGGTAGAATCCGCAAATACCCGCCCCCGGCCGAAGGCAGAATGGAGTTCCACACCTTAACGGTAGCCGGCGGAAACTCCATCAGTTCGCCGGACTGCGTCTTGAGGCGATACGGAAACCGTTGCGCTCCCGGAATCCCATACAGATCGTGCCGGATGGGAAAGATACTGGAGTCATAAACAAAACCCTCCTCCACCAGCACGTCCAAAGCCCACATCGACTGCGCCGTAATCGACCAGGTAGGCGCACGGTAACCCACAAC
Organism: uncultured Solibacteraceae bacterium; assembly: GCA_963748795.1. Classification (GTDB taxonomy): domain Bacteria; phylum Acidobacteriota; class Terriglobia; order Bryobacterales; family Bryobacteraceae; genus Sulfopaludibacter. Next base: position 103,669 of record CAVVLD010000060.1, on the reverse strand, counting down.
CGCGGCGCCGCCGGCCTGTTGAATCGCATCCCGCGATTCCCGCAGGTCCTCGCCGGAAGGCCTCGGGAGTCAGCGAATAAACCGGCCGGTGCCAGAAACTGTGGCAGGCCAGCTCGTGGCCGCGATTCTGGATCTCGGCCACCAGGGCAGGGAATTTCCGCGCTACCCAACCCAGCACAAAGAACGTTCCCTTAACGCCGAACTCGTCAAACAAATCCAGCGTTCGCTGCGTGTTGGCGACCACCCGGGAGGGGTAATTGTCCCAGTCCGTCCGGGATACCTGGCGCGCAAAAGCTTCCACCTGAAAATAGTCTTCCACGTCGACCGACAGGATGAATTGAGGGGCGCGTGGCATCCGTTTGACGAGACCAGTATAACGTGAGCCTCCCGCCGGGGCAGGGAAGAGTAGCCCTCCCGAAGGCCTGGGTACAATTGAGTTTTGCCAATGAAGAACATTCCCATCTCAGCAGTTGTCGGCGCCCGGCCGAATTTCATGAAAATGGCGCCAATCCTGGAAGAAATCGGCCGGCATCCCCGATTTTCGGCACGCCTGATCCATACCGGCCAGCATTACTCCGCTGAGATGTCCGACAGCTTTTTCCGCGATCTCGGCATGCCGATGCCGGATGTCAATCTTCAGGTAGGCAGCGGCACGCATACCGCTCAGACCGCTGGGGTGATGCTGAAGCTGGAAGCCGAGTTCGCCGAACACCGGCCCGGCCTGGTGCTGGTCGTTGGCGATGTGAATTCCACCATGGCCGCCTCGCTGGTGGCCGTCAAGTCGGGTATTCCTGTCGCCCACATCGAGGCCGGACTGCGCAGCTTCGATCACCGTATGCCGGAAGAGATCAATCGCCTGGTGACCGATGCGATCGCCGATTACCTGTTCGCGAGCGAACCGAGCGGCGTGACCAATCTCCGCGCCGAAGGCGTCCCGGCGGAAAAGATCTTTCTGGTGGGCAACGTCATGATCGATACCCTGCTGAAATTCCGGGACCGCGCTATTTCCGGCGACATCCTGCAGCGGCTCGGACTCGAGTCCGGGCACTACGCCGTGGCCACGCTGCACCGCCCGTCCAACGTGGATGATCCTGCCTCCTTGGCCGGCTTAGTCCGGATGCTTTCCAGACTTGCCGAAAAGCTGCCGGTGGTATTTCCCGTCCATCCGCGAACCATGGCGCGCATTGAATCCACCGGCACCCCTCACCCCGGTCTCCTGCTCCTGCCGCCTCAGGGTTATTTGGATTTCCTGGGGCTCACCAGCCAGGCCCGCCTGGTATTAACCGATTCCGGCGGCGTGCAGGAAGAAACCACGATTCTCCGCGTCCCCTGCCTGACCCTCCGCGAAAACACCGAGCGGCCGGTCACCATCGAGCAGGGCACGAACCAGTTGGCCGGAACCGATCCGGAGAAGGTGTTTTCCATGGCCCTGCGGATCCTGGATGCCCCGCCGCCCGCGTCCGGAGTGCCCGAGTTCTGGGACGGCCGCGCCAGTTCCCGCATTCTCGACGTTCTGGAAAACCTGTTTGGATAGTCTAAAAGACCGCTTGCTGACGCGCGCGGCTCTGTAGATTGAGCGTCTTACAGAGACGCGACCGTCAGGGAGCGAGTCTGGCGTCGGGGGCTTTCCTGGCGATGGCGATGAGGGAAACCGCGGGCCAGGGTAATAGCCGGTCGATTCTGCGCCAGAGCCAGACCAGGCGGTCGAACCACCAGAGTTGAAAGCGGCTGAAGTGGCGGCGCCGGAGCACCTGGCCGTTGAACCACCAACCCGGGCGCGTGACGCGGTTGAAGTGCAGTACCCGATCCACCTGGAATCCGGCGGCCTCCATCTTCTTGCGGAGTTCCGCTTCGGAATAGCGGCGATAATGTCCCAGCACCTCGTCCAGGGTGCCGTAAATCGACTGGTCCTGGGGCACCAGCACGATCGCCGTTCCACCGGGCAGCAGCGCCCGCACGATGTTGTGCAGGCCCACCGCGTCGTCTTCGATATGCTCCAGCACGTTCAGGCAGATGACGGTATCGGCGCTGGCTTCGATCGGCGCGAAATCCCCGGGATCGGAGAGATCGCAGCGGACCAGCGAGAGGTTGGGCCGGTGCGTAAATCGCACCCGCAGCCGCGCCAGGTGCTCCTCGTCGATATCGCTGGCAGTGTATGACTTGCGGCGAGCGGCCAGAAACTGGGAAAGGTTGCCGATGCCGGCGCCGATCTCCAGAACGCGAGTGCCTACATACGGCTGGATGGTGTCGGCCAGCCAGCGATTGAAGTCGCGGCGTTTGCGCCAGCGAGTCCAGAATGCGTGCGCCGCGATCCTGGTAAATGTCGCGCCGCAGGCCGTAGTAGAGAATCGTAAACAACGCCGCAACGGCATCTTTGAAGCCGATCTTCTTGCCCTCGGCGTAGGTGCGGCCGTGATAGCTGATGGGCACTTCGTACAAAGCGATCCGGCGCTGGGCCAGCTTGACGGTCAACTCCGGCTCCATGCCAAAGCCGTCGCTGCGCAGCGGAATCGATCTCACCAGCGAGAGGCGGAAGGCTTTGTAGCCGGTTTCCACATCGGTCAGATTCAGGTCGGCCACCATGTTGCATGACGGTGGTCAGCAGGTGATTGGCCAGGGAATGCCAGAAGTACATGACCCGCCGCTCTCCCGAGATCAGGAAACGCGAACCGTAGACCGCATCGGCGCGGCCTTCCAGCAGCGGCCGTAACAGGTGAGCCAGGTCCTGCGGATTGTATTCCAGGTCGCTGTCCTGAATCACGGCGAACTCGCCGGTGGCGTTTTGAATGGCGGTGCGGATGGCCGCGCCCTTGCCTCGATTGCGCTCGTGGCGGATGACCCGGAGCTTGCCGCCGAGTTCGACCTGCAGTTGATCCAGCGCTTCGGCCGAGCCGTCGGTAGATCCGTCGTCCACCGCCACCAGTTCCGTTTCTACGCCGGGTCCCAGGTCTGTTTCCAGAAGGCGCTGAATCGCCGCGGCAACAAACTCTTCTTCGTTGTAGACCGGGATCAGGATGGAAAGTCGTGTCTTCACGGCGTGAGCGGCGGCCGGCATGGCGCTGTTGAGGTTCCAAGATAACAGACGGCGGTTCAACAATGTAGGGCTCTTCCGAGGCACCGGAAGACCCGGTCACGAGGTTATATTAGATCTCGATGCACTATCTGCAGCCCGCCCTACTGGTCTTTATTCTGATTTCCGCTCTGGGTCTGCTGCTCCGCCGCCGGAGGATCGCCTGGCTCGGGCTGATTTTGATTTTTCTGTGGGCATGGCCGCCGTTTGCGTGGCTCTTCTCGGGAACCCTGGAATGGTTCTACGCGATGGGGGCAACCCCGCCCACGGATGCCGGGGCTATCGTGGTCCTGAGCAGTTCGGCGGTCCCGGCGAATCCCTCCATCCCGGAGCCTTATGTCGGTTGGGACACTTACCAGCGATGCCAGCATGCCGCCTGGCTCTATCGCCAGTTGCGATCCGTGCCGGTAATCGCATCCGGGGGTCCGATTCCAGGCAACCTGGTCATATCCGGCTGATGCGAACGTGAACTGGAAGCCGAGGGAGTCCCGGCCTCGGCCATCCTGACCGAAGAAAGCTCCATCTCGACGTACGAAAACGGAGCCTTCACCGCGGAACTGCTGCGCGCCCGCGGGATTCACAAAATCGTTCTGGTCACCGAGGCTTACCACATGCTTCGATCGGACGCGGTGTTTCGAAAACAGGGGTTGACCGTGATTCCTGCCCCTTGTGCCGCCTACACGTCCACGCTCCATTTGGATCTCAACAACCTCCTGCCATCGGGAATTCCCATAAGCGTCAACAACAATGTGCTGCATGAGTGGCTGGCACTCGCCTGGTACAAGCTTCGCGGCCGGATTTAAGCTCCCTCCCATCCCCTTCCCTTTGTATGAGTTAACTTTGGTTAGGGAACGACAATGCAACGTTAAGAAACCTTTCTAACCTTGGCAGCGTTTTGATACGCTTCTATGTCTAGACGTACTAAACCCAGGGAGTTCCTCAGTGCCCTCTCATCAGAAACGTTTCCTTGCGCGCGTGTTTTCCGGTGTTCTTTTTGTATCAATTGCATCGGCAACTACTTACAACGGAACGCCTTCCACCTACGCTTCTTTATTGCCGGGCCTCAAGGCCGGCGACACCCTAAACCTTGCATCGGGCACGTATCCGCATTTCACCGTAAGTGGACTTTCGGGCACCTGCCTCAGCCTGGATTACCATCACAGGTCCTGCCAGCGGCGCACCTGCGGTCATCCAGGGGGCCACCTGCTGCAACGCCGTTGAGATCCTGAATTCCAGCTTCGTCGCAATCAAGAACCTCCAGATCGACAGCCTCGGCATTGCGGGCGTGTTCGGGGTGAGCGCCAAAGGGGGCACAGGTAATCTGGTACATGACATCCTGCTGGAAGGAAACACCTTCGTGGGACAAACTGGTTCCCAGCAGACAAATGCGATCTCAACCAAAACCCCGACCTGGGGGTGGATTATTCGCGGCAACACCATCACCGGAGCAGGGACCGGTCTTTACCTGGGCGAGTCGAACGGAACGGATCCTTTCATTGGCGGTCTCATCGAAAACAACCTGATCCAGAACACGATCGGTTATGACGCCGAGATCAAGTACCAGATTCCCCGCACCAGCGTCCCGGGAATGCCCACCGGGCAGAGCGTCACTATTATTAGAAACAACGTCTTCATCAAGAACGATCAGGCCAGCCCGGACGGAAATCGTCCCAACCTGCTGGTAGGCGGATTTCCCGCGACCGGGGCCGGATCCACGGACTGGTACGAGGTATACGGGAATCTCTTCATTCATAATCCCCGCGAAGCTCTGTTCCAGGCATCCGGCCGCGTGACTGTTCACGACAATGTTTTCGTGGACGGTCAATATACGGCCCTGCGTCTGCAGAGCCAGGAGCTGCCGCTCCAGACCGCATACATTTATAACAATACGATTTATTCCTCCCAGGTGGGCATCAGCTTTGGCAATGCGGCGACCGTTGACGACAGCGTGACCGGCAACCTGGTGTTTGCCGCCACTCCGATGGCCGGGCCGATCGCCCACTCGTCCAACAATATGGTGGATACGCTGGCAAACGCGGTTCTTTATGTAACGGCGCCTTCGTTTACGCCCGGCGCGATGAACTTCTATCCGCTTACCGGAGAATGCCAGGGGGCGGCGATCGATCTTTCGAAGTTTGCCTTCGATACGGACTCGGGCATCGACTTCAATGGCACCTCGAAAACGGCCGTTACCGGCACGGTGGCTTTCCGCGGCGCTTACGCCGGCCAGGGAATCAACCCGGGGTGGGCTTTGCAGGCCGGCATCAAACCGGCACTCTCCGGCGCGGTAGTCCCCGGTTCCCTGCAGTGCACTCCGTCCACGCTGACGAGCGGCGCGGCGAGCAGTTGCGTGGTTACCCTGACCGCGGCCGCCACCACCAGCCAGGTGGTCGCGCTGAGTTCCAACAATCCCGCGGTCACTGTTCCGGCGAGCATCACCATTCCCGCCGGCACGGTATCGGGAACTTTTGCCGCCACGGCAGGCACTGTAACCGCCACCCAGACCGCGACGTTAACCGCATCCTTAAACGGATCCTCGGTCACCAATACGCTCACGGTCGATCCGGTGGCTTCACTTCCCGAGCTTGTCTCGATGACCTGTGCGCCGGCATCGATCACTTCTGGCGGAACCGCCAGTTGCACGGTCAACCTGACCACCGCTCCCACGACGTCGACCGCAGTGAGCATTTCCTCGAGTAACGCCATTCTCAGTGCCCCGGCTTCGGTGAACGTGCCCGCCGGCGCGAAGAGTGCCAGCTTCACGGCCACAGCCGGCAGCGTTTCGTCCAGCCAGAGCGTGGTCCTTACGGCGAGCCTGAACACAAGCACGGCAACGGCAACCGAAACGGTCAGTTCCTCAACCGCCATTTTCTCCTTGCGGGGAAACAGTACGGAGATCCCCGGCACAGCGAACGGCTCGGTTGTGACACCGACCACGGGACCGGCCGGTTTCACCGGCCTGTTGAAAATCCGAGGCACCGGCACGTTCGCCTTCACACCGGTTCTCAACGGCGACGGCATGATCTTTGGACCGGGAGGTCAAACCAATACCAACACCGCGTTTCTGAACTTTTCCGGTGCGCAAATCGGAAACCTGTTCAACCCGAGCCACGGTGACATTACTTTCTATCTACAGTCGAGCTACAATTTGGCACAACGGCTGGCCTTGCCCGCGACCCAACTACGACTACGTATTCGACGTGTACGACAATAGCCAGCGGCTGTTCAGCTTTTTGGTGTACACCACCATCGGACGCCTGGTGTTCTCGTATGCCGCAGGGGGCGCCACGTTGAATTCCGTATTGGGTGCCGGCCGGTCAGGAGGACGCGGTCTTCGGCAAAGGCGTTGTCGCCAAATTCCGTTTGACGTGGGATGGGACCAATACTGTCCTGTACATGAACGATGTCGTGGTCCGGCCGGCGGCACCCTATACCAAGGCGTGCCAAACTGGACCAGTACGTCCTCTTTTACGATCGGCGCCTGCGTGCCCTTCACCGGGGGATATTTTGCGCTGCGCGATGCTTTAGCCGATTTCACCATGAACTGATTTCCGCGTTGGTTATACTGATGTTTTGCCGGAATGCAAAACGTGCCACTGCCGGAAATTCTGTACCTGTCTCATTGCGTTCCGAACCCCCCGAATAAAGGGGAAAAGATCCGCGCCTTTCATCAGTTGAAATATCTGTCCGGGCGGTTTCGCATCCACCTGGCCTGTTTTGGGCGGGACCGGGAAGATGTGGAGGCGGCCCGGGAACTCTCCCATGTTCTGCGAATCGGTGCACGTCGAGCTGAATTCCAGAACCACGGCTCTGCTGAAAGCAGGGGTTCGCTTTCTGGGGGGCGCGTCGCTGAACATGTCGTTCTACCGGAGCGGCCCACTGCTCCGGCACGTGCAGCAAGTGCATGCCACCCGGCCGATCCGCGCCGCCCTGGTATACTCCGCCGTTATGTTTCCCTACGTTCCCGAAGGCGTCCCCAGCATTCTGGACATGATGGATATCGATTCGGAAAAGTGGTTCAGTTATGCAACGGAACGCCGCCCCGGTTTCCTGTACGCGATGGAAGCGCGGCGGCTGCGCAAATTGGAGATCCGTTTTGCCGAAGAAGCGGCTTATATCGCTTTTCACTACCAGGAGTGAGGAGCTACTATTTCGAGGCCTCTGCCCGCACTCCCCCGCGGACGGCAGTACTGGAAAACGGTGTGGATTTCGAGTACTTCGATCCGGACAAGGTAACCGCCGCACCAGCTTCCGGTAAGCGAAATCTGGTGTTCACCGGCACGATGGATTATCAGCCCAACATTGAAGCAGCCTGCGGTTTTGTCTCCGAAATATTGCCGGAGTTACGCCGGGCGGACCCGGCGGTGGAGTTTACCGTCGTGGGCCGGAATCCCCCGCGAGAAGTCCTCCGGCTGGCGGAGACTCCCGGCGTCCACGTGACTGGCTCGGTACCGGATGTCCGGCCTTACCTCAAAGCTGCCCATGCGGTGGTGGCGCCGCTTCGAATCGCCCGCGGAATCCAAAACAAGGTTCTGGAAGGGCTGGCGATGGGCAAGCTGGTCTTCGTATCGCCGGCAGTGGCTCTCACGTTTGGTTCCGGATTGCCGCCCGGAGTGACTTCCCTGCGGCTGCCCGCGCGATTACCTGCAAGCTCTCGAGCCCGAGCCTCTTTCCGGCGAGGAGATCCGCGAAGCGACCCGGAAGCGATTCACGTGGGACGGCAATCAGATACTGGTTGATGTTTTTACGGATCTCATCGCCAACGACACTACCTCCCCGCCGCCGTTCCCGAAGCCCGTAATCCGCTGAGCCCGGGCGCCGCGGGACCGGCAGCGAGTTTGGGACCGAAGCGAGGAAGCAAATCCCATTGCGGGCTGTCGTTCAACTGGCGGTTCTTGGCCATCTGGCCGGCCATGAACGACCAGGCCTTGGCGCCATCCGGCTGATCGGCGAGTTGCGCGATCGCCGCCGCGGAAATGACATCGTATCCCTGCGGAGAACTGAGAGGGAACGCAGTCAATCCCTGCCATATCGGAAAATTGCAACTGCCGCACTTCGCCTTGGCGGTATCGAAATCGGCCCAATATCCCTTCTTCATATCCGCCCAGTTGTTAATGAGCCTGTCCGTTCGACTTATAGACCGTCGGTACGCGCCCGGCAGCCAGAAGATAAGGATTGAAATTCGGATCCGTGACCGCTTTGTTGTAGAAGCCGGCGACGAATCCCAGGATCTTGTTGATCGAGTTCGTGTAAATACCGAGATCCCGGGTCAATCCCAGGGTCAAGGTGAAATAGCCCATTTCGAAAAGAGATGTGGCGCCTCCGGCATAGGTGTTATCGATGCCGTAATTCTCTTCGGCAAAACCGGCTCCCTGGTCTGCCCGCAGCAAACCCATGGGGCTCGGCGAGCCGTTGACGCGAAAGCCGGCCTGCTGGGTGGTGTATTTGAGGCCGTAGTTGTACATGGTGGTCCAAACCGAATCGCCGGGATTGGAATTGGGTAACCCGAGAGTAGCCTCGAGGGGCGCGAGAGCGTCTGCGACGTATTGTTTGGATAAGCGTTTCTCCAAGACCATGCTGTCCGGGAGATAAGTCGCCAATTCGCTCTTATAGCGGAGATTCCAGGCTTGCCGCGCGGAGGCTCCCTACCACCCAACATTCAGAGCCTGTTGGTCCGCGGCCGTAGAGTGGTGGGCGGGACCGCGGCGCCATTCAGGAAATTACAGGCGGCGGATTCGTAAAAGAGCCCCTCTTCAAGGTAGAAATGATCGCCCGTCACAATGTACAGCGGGAGGTGGAGGTTTACCAGGTGCTCCCCATCGAAAATCCAGCCGCCGTTAGTAAACGGACCGACCGGCTGGATGCGGTCCGACGCAACTGTGGCCGGGAAGTTATATCCATACAGATTGGTGGATTTCCGGTCGCTGGTAGACATCGGTTTACCGAAGCCGGAGGAGGTGCGTTCCCGGTCCAGGTGCTTTGCCGGATTGCCCTCGCGATAGTGGACCGTCCAGCCGCAGGAAGCCAGATCCGCATTCTCGAAGGCGACGGTGCGCATACGATCATATCCGGTGTACAGCCAGTCGACAAACCAGAGATTTTCCGGAGCAATCTCGGGGCGTCCACCTCCGGTGCCCATGGCGCGTTGCAGCGTGCCGGCGTCGCCGCAGGATGCGTGAGCGCTCGAATTGTACGATGCGTAAAGGGAGTCCATAAAGGTGGTGCTGGGTTTCCTGGATGGATCCCAATTCCAGATGAGCGAAGTGCTGGACAGGTATGCCACGTTATGGACGATATCGATCGCCGGAGGCGCCTTCCCCACCCAGGCAGTCCGGGTGAACCGGGTGGCATGCCTTTGTACATGGTGGCCGGAGTAGAACGTGACGGGGGCCGTGGCGCCAACCGTCGCCACCAGGTCGTAGACCTGATCCTGCAATCTTTCCGTGTCGGCTATTTCGGAGACGATACGGACCGAGACTTTGTGGATCGCCGGCCAGAATGTGGCATAGAAGAGCGGCTTGATGGACTTATAAATATCGCTTGTGGGTTCCTGCCAGTAAATATCGGGATGAATCAGGGTGCCCGCGGGAAATGTAAAAGACCTGCTTCCGCGGAGGTGCCTGCCTGCCGTGGCGGGAGAGTTGCCGCAGCCGACCGGGCCGACGATCAACTCGTGGGGCGTAACCCCGGTATTCACCGAGCAGATATAGACGTCTTCGGAAGCCGTGCCGTTGGATAACTCCCTGGAGGAACCGGGCCGGAAAATGCGCGCATAAAAAGGAGCTTTGACTCCGCTCGCATCGACTACGCCGATGGTGGTTCCGGTAGCCGGGAGAGTGGCCGCAAGGGTCATTACGTGTGCCGGCTGCCAGCCAAGGTCGTACAGACGATTAGGGGACAGGTCGCCGATTTCAACGGTGGTGGCTACGGTTCCCGCGACCCAGTACTGCACCCGCTGATCGGACAGAGGATCGCCCGCGGAGTGTCTGACGGCAGTGGTTCCGTAGTAGCCGCGGACCACGGTCCAGCGGCCGCCGGTCCCTTTGGAGGTGACGTTCATGGTTTCTGCGCCGACCGTGATGGGGAATGGCGTGGGAGGGAAACCCTGAGCGCCGGTGACGGCGATGGAGGTGGCGCCGGCATCGGCATCGGCGGCCAGGGTGGTCTGCGCCAGGTCATTGAGGATAGATCGGGCGGAAGCGGTTTTGGTGGCGCCGTTTTGGGTGAACTCCATGCGGGCATCGAAGTTGTACGCATCGGACAGCATCTGCTGTTTGGTTTCCCCCGTTCCGCAGTTGCACCCGGTCTGGTTGCGAAACAGGTAATGCGTGGAGCCGGTTTTAATCGACGGAATCACAACGCTGATGATGGCGTGTTTTACCGAGCCGTCATCCCAATGAACCTTTACATCCGCTTGCGTGGGGAACCAGGCCGAAACGCTGGTGCAATCGGAATTCGTACACAGGCCGAGCTGGGGATAGTTGGCGATCTCTCCCCGAACGAAGGGCCGCGCGAATTGCAACGGGTAGTTCGTCACCGTGGAGCGGTTGTGATTTATGAGGGTAATCGAGTCGGTGACAGCAAAACAGGGGATGGCCAGCAGAACAATCCAGATTGCGTATCGCATTGGCTTTTATTGTCCCCGTTCGGCGGCGGTGTCCGCCAGCGGGTTCCAACGGAATCCGCAATTCGCCCGGGCGGGCTGTTTTTCCAATGCGAGGCGGCGTACATTCCGGGTGCGCGCGCGTAAAGGCGAGGATCCACTTTCGCAATGGATCGCGTGCTCCGCTGACCACGGTGTGGGTCAAAATGAAGGTTCTGGACGGGAAGCAACTTTTGAAAATCGCGGCCCGCGGGCTGGTGGAGGTGCCCGAGGCATGCTGAACAAAGAGCTGGCGCACACGGGCTGCTACCTCACGGAGGTGGGGATCGGCACATCCAATTACCAGGCCGGCCCGGAGCCCCTTCGGAAATGCCTCGATGCGGGAGTTTTGTTCTTCGATACCGCGGAATCCTACGGGACCGACCACATTGTTGGTGAAGCTGTGAGAGGCGTGCGGGGCAGCGTTTTCATCGCCACCAAAGTCTCTCCTTGGAACTTCCGGCACAGCGACTTCCGGGCGAGCGTGGATGCCAGCCTGCAACGCCTGGGAACGGATTTTATCGACCTGCTGCAACTCCACGAGCCGAATCCGCAAATCCCCATCGCGGAAACCATGGGCGCCATGGCGGATGTGGTGGCGGCGGGGAAGGTGCGCTACGCCGGCGTCAGCAATTTCTCCGTGGCACAGCTCCAGGAGGCGCAGCAGGCCCTGGGCGCCATTCCCATCGTCTCCAACCAGGTGCGGTACAACCTCATCGACCGCACCATTGAAGACGGCCTGCTCCCGTATTGCCAAACGAACCGGATCACGGTGATCGCCTATACCCCGCTGGCCCGTGGCCTCGCGCGCATTCGGGATTGCGATCCCTCGGGCATCGTCGATGCGATCGCCCGAGAATGCGGCAAGTCACCGGCGCAGGTGGTCCTCAACTGGTGCCTTTCCAAAGATGGAGTGGTCGCTATCCCCGGCAGTAATTCCAGCGGCCACCTGCTCGAAAACTGTGGCGCGTCGGACTGGCGTCTGACGGCAGAGCAAATGCACCGCCTGAACACCGGTATTCAATATCGACGTCGAAATCGCGTAGATGCTCTACTACGCCGTTCCCTGCCTCCGGGTATGAAGGCCGCGGCCCTGCGCATGGCTAAATGGCTTCCCCGCCGAATCCGCCGGCGGTTCACTTGAAGAAGGGAAGAACGGTACGGCCAAGATCCTCAAGCGAAGTTGAAGAAATTTTCAATACAGTAATTCCCTTAGTTTTGTTGTATTTTCGGAATGGTACCTACCGTGCCTGACATCTCGTTGTAGCGAACTTCCAGTTGGTATTCTGAAGATGGTGCATCGCTAGCCGGCACAATGTACACAGATTTCTTTGGCCTACAAAAGCTGCCCTTCAACCTGACGCCCGATCCGGCGTTCCTGTACCTGCCGCCGAAGCATCGCGAGGCCCTGGCAGGGTTGACCTACGCGGTCCTGGAAAGGAAGGGCTTTGCCGTCCTGACGGGCGATGCCGGGACGGGTAAAACCACCCTGATCAACAGTGTTTTGAACCGCTTACCAGCCGAGCGGGTGGAAACCAGCATCATCCTCAATCCCACCCTGACCGCTTCGGAGTTCCTCGAAATCGTAATGCTGGATTTCGATATCCCCGACGTTCCGGCGAGTAAGGCGCAACGCCTCTGGAAGTTACAGGAGTTTCTGGCGCGCACGCATCATCAGAACCGGTACGCCGTCCTGGTGATCGATGAAGCCCATAAGCTGAGCCTCGAAGTGCTCGAGGAGATCCGTCTGCTCGGCAACTACGAGAGCGCCTCCGAGAAGTTTCTCCAGATTCTGCTCCTGGGCCAGCCGGAACTGGACACTCTCATCAACCGCCGGGACCTGCGTCAACTCAAGCAGCGGCTCGCCCTGCGCCTGTACATCGACCCCCTGACCCCCTCGGAAGTGCAACAATACATTCGGGTTCGATGGGCCAAAGCGGGCGCTCACGAAGCCCCGCCGTTCAGCCCGGATGCCCTGAACATGATCGCTCAATGGTCGCAAGGCATCCCGCGCCTGGTGAACTCCCTCTGCGACAGCTCACTGCTGATGGCTTACGGCGACGAATCGCCCCTGGTCGGCTCGAATTACGTGCGCGATGCCGCCGCCAACCTGGGCCTGTTCGAGTCGCTGTCCACCTTTGCCGGTGAGACCCCTTCTCCGCGACTGGGTCCGGTGGAATTGCCACAGGAAGAATCCTATACTCCGAAACTGGAGCCCTACGGCGCGCCCAAAACGAACTCTTCCCTCATGAAGCGGCTGTCGGAGAAGTTCGGTCTGCCTCATTAAACCGCGCCGGCCAGCCCCACCCCGTTGCACTCTTTGACAGACTTTCCTCCATCTTCAGGCGCATCATGATTTGTCATGATACCCTGAGGGAGGAAGTGGCAATGCTATGCCCCAAGGCCGTGAAAAGTTCGCGACTCAGGTCAATTCCGAAATCCTGGCGGCCGTGCGTGCCCTCGCCAATCAGGAAGGCCGCCAATTGCAGGCACTCGTTGACGAGGCGCTGACGGATCTGATCGAGAAGCGCAAGCAAACCACACCGCGGACACACGTCATGGCCTCCTATCTCGCCAGCCACGATAGATACGGCCAGCTTTATCAAAAGCTCGCGAAGTGACGGACTACCTCGCGGTAGCGGAAGTGCTGGCCATGCACACCGATCTGATCGCACGCTATGGCGGCATCCATGGTCTCAGGGATCAAGGGTTGTTGGAAGCCGCACTCTTCCGCCCGCAGACCGGTTACTATGCTGACCTGATCGAGGAAGCCGCCGCGCTTTGGGAGAGTCTTTCGCAGAACCACGCCTTCCTTGACGGCAACAAGCGCATAGCGTTCGCCGCCACCTATACTTTTCTCGCCATCAATGGTACGCAACTCGCGGCCGATGCTGAGGAAACCTACGCCTTCCTCTCCGCGCTCTACGAAACCCACCAGTTCCACTTCGACCAGCTTGTCCGCTGGTTGCGAGACCACGCCATAGGGCCATGACGAGTTGAGTGAGTCAATTACGTGGAGAACGGGTTCTCTATCCGCACCCCTGCAATAATCTGGCCCGGATTCAGATCTTCGGACAAAATCCGAACGGCACCGGCTTTGTGCGCGGTCGCAACGATCAGTGCGTCCCAAAAGCCGATACCTGCCTGGTCCTCGATGCGGAAAGCGGCAGAGATCTCCTCCGGCGTGGTGACAATGCACCAGAGGGTGTAGCTCTCCACAACTGCCCGAGCGGAGGATTTCGGCAGGGGAGTGGCGATCTTTCTCGTCACATTGACGTAAAACTCCTGGAGGACCTGTGTGCTGAGGATGCCGTCACGCCGGTCCCATAGACCGCGCAGAGTGCTCCTGGCGGTTTCGTGCTTTGTCCCCGCATCCACGTCGTGGGCGTAAATCAGGACATTCGTGTCCACGAAAGTCTTAGCGCTCATGCAACTCGTCCCGGCTGGCGGAAATCAACCCGCCCAGATGAAAGCCCCGTTCCAGCAGGGCCAGGGCCGAGCGCTCGGAGCGCTCCCAGGCTTCTTCTTCACCGACCAATAGTTCAATCTGTTCGGCTAGGAGGCCACTGATCGAAGTCGAGCGCCGGGCGGCAAGAATTCGGGCCTTCCGCACCGTCTCAGGGCTGATGCTGATGGTGACATTCCGCTTTTCGGCTTTATTGTTGGCCATGACAGGTTATCCACACCTATTTAACGTGCTACACGTATTATACGTGATCCGCCGGCTGCCCATCTGTTTGCACTTTGTGACAGATTTCTTCCCGGCGCGATCCGGGCATAAAGCAGCCATGCCACTTGACCTTTGGTGATGCGGTTGCTCGCGGTTGGCAAATGGCAACCATCGGGACCCACGCGGTAACGCACCCTCGCCACTACGCCTGGTGGTTTCCCGGTTCCCCCGTCAGGGTGCATATCGACCTCCGCGTGATTGAGGGACTGCAAGCGCGGCTGCGGGATACCGGGCCCGGTACGGACGAACACGGACTGCTTTTCGGCAGGGTTCAGGAAGGCGCCACCGAAATTTTGGAGTTTCGGCCCGCCTTCGACCGTAGCGTGCCGGAAATGATCGTCGAACTGTCTTCGGAGCCGGGAAAGCGGCTGGTGGGATACTACCGCACCGGAGACGCCCTCCGTTTGAGCGCGGAGGATCTCTCCCTGTTCAAAACCTTTTTCGGCAAACCTTACCACGTTTTCCTGATGATGCAGCCGAATGGCTTCGGTCCGGCCAACGCGACTTTCTTCTTCTCCCAGGGCCACCAGAAAGTTTCCGAATTTCCGTTTCTGGAATTCCCCCTGGATGCTTCCCTGCTGGCCATTGAAGAGCGCGAGCGCATTTCGCGATGCCGGCAGGCAAGCGAACAACCCGCCGCGGCGCCGGAACCCTTACACCAGGAGCCCCTCAAACCGCAAAAACGACGCCGCATTTTTCCGAAAGTCGCCTTAGGGGCGGCCGCCGTGGCCGTGCTTCTTCTTCCCGCGCTCTGGTTCAGCAACACGCGATTTCGGGAAGGGTCCACCCGGGCCTGGAATGCGATCTGGATTGCACCCAGGCAGCCGCAACCCGCTCCGGTTTCCACTCCACCACCGCCGGCGCCGCCCAGCCTCGGCCTGCAGGTGAAGAGGCAGGCTGAGGATTTGAAGCTGACCTGGGATCACGGGTCGCCCACAGTCACCGCGGCGACATCCGGGCTGATCTCGATTGAGGACGGCGCCCTCAAACGCAAAATCGCTCTGGACACGAAACAACTGCGATGGGAAAGCATCCTGTATGCGCCGGTGTCCGATCAGGTTCTGATCCAACTCACCCTCACCGGGCCAACCGGCGACGCCACGGAATCCGTCAGAGTGATCCGCGGGCAGGAGATCCCCAGGTACGCAACGCCGGTCCCAGCGCCTCAGTTGCCGGCCGATCGGGTTCCCATTGCCCAGGCATCCAAGCCATTCGTTGCTCCTCCGGTTGTGAAGAGCGCCCCGGCGCCGCAAACTTTGACGACGCCGCCCATACTCCCTGGCGTTCAGGAGCGGCCCGCTTATGCGATCTCCGCGCCCGTCGCTCCGCCGCGGCCATTGCCGCCATCCACGCCGCCGCCGGCGTCCGCCACGGTGGTCCTTCCGCTATATCATCCGCCGGTGCCGGTCCGGAAGATCACACCCAACTATCCGCCGGAGCTTAAAGGGGTGTCTTCCAAACCCATCGTAGTCGCCATCCGGGTGGTCATCGATAAAGCCGGGAAAGTGCTGAAAGCCGAACCGCTGCCGCAGCAGAACGTCCACCAGCTTTTCGTAAGGGAAGCGCTCCATGCGGCGGAACTCTGGCGATTCCAGCCGGCGCGGCGTGGCGACGAACCTGTTGCCAGTGAGTCGGTGGTGCGGTTTTCGTTTATCCAGTGACTATTTCTAGTGAGGAATCACGACCGTATCGCCGGGCAGTAGCACGATATTCTGGTCCATGTTCTGCCCTTTGATCACTTCGTCGTAATTGAAATCCTGCTGATAGGTCTGGCCATTTACCGTGTGTTGAATATAGATCTTCTTGCGCTTGGCATAGTCGGTCAGACCGCCGGCTTCGCTGATCGCCTGGAGAACCGTCAACCCGTAGGTATACGGCAGCGGACCTTCTTTTCGCGCCGCGCCCACAATATAAACCTTCTTGCTGTTGATGGTGGCGACGATAACCGTCACATTCGGGTCCGTAATGAACTTGGCCAGCCTCTCGGTAATTCTTTTCTCCGCCTCGGGGGGCGTTAAGCCGGCCACTTCGATGTCTTTGATCAGCGGTACGGTGATCTTCCCGTCCGGCCGCACTACTCCTGTGGGCACCGAAGCCTCCTGCTCTTTCCAAACGGAGATCTGCAACGTGTCTCCGGCGCCAATCACATAATCGTCCGAGACTCCCCGGTTTACGGCGGGTGGCTGGCCGGCCGGCGTCTGCGGCGGGGCCGCCATTTCCTGGGGAGTGGCCATTTTTGGCTCAGACGTCTGCGACTGCGTGGGAGTCTGTGCAGCCGCCGATGGTTCGGCCGTCTTGGCCAGGCGAGCGGCCTGTTCGGAGGCCTTCTCGTTCTTTAAGTAAGTGAATGCCTCGTCAACGCTGGCCGCCGACCAGCCCACCGTTTGGGCCTGCTTTTTGATCTTGCTATCCGCGAGTCCATGACTTTTGCTGTCGCGAATATATTGGAGGAGTTCCGGGGGAGGCGTCTTGTCTGTTTGTGCCGCACTCGAAATCATGCCGATTCCCAGTGCCATCAGTATCAACGCCACCGTTGATTTGTATCGAAAGGCCATTCTGTTCACTGCTGCGGTTTCCCTAAGAATTATACTCGGGTAGCATTTTCGAGGCCATGCGCCTCTACACCATCGTAATATCCCAGGAAATCGCAAACAATAGGAATTGTTCTCAATGTTCCGCACACTGTGCGCTCTTCAATCCCGCCTTTGATGCGTAAACCCCACCGCCTGAAGTCCCGGCAAACCGGAATTCCTACAGCGGCGTTCGGATTGCTATATCCGACACGGTTTAAGCAAAGCTGCATATGGTCCATAAACTGAAACGTCCTGTCGGGAGTTGTTGGCTTCCCCTAGGACTCTGCTTTCTGATGTCTTCGAACGGGCTGGCCCCCATAGTTGCCGCCCAGACTCTCCCCGCCCAAATCAACATTGTGGTGGTTTCCGGCGAAGGGGCCGCGAGCCCCGCCCGGCAGCACGTGACGCAGGATCCGGCAGTCAGAATCGAAGATGACGATCAACAGCCTGTGGCCGGTGTCCCCGTTGTTTTTGCGCTTCCGGTGTCCGGAACCAGCGGCGAATTCACTAACGGCGCCAAGACCCTTGCCGTAGTCACCGATAAGACCGGCCTGGCCACCGCTCACGGACTCAAAACCAACGATATCCCGGGCAAGCTGCAAATCTATGTCACGGCATCCTTTCACGGCTTGCGTGCCCGCACCCTGATCAACCAGATTGTGGAGGGCGTGCCCGGAGCACCGCCACGGAGCCAGCGCACTGCGAAATCCGGCGGTACCTGGAAATGGGTTCTACTGGGAGTGGCTGCCGCCGGCGGCGCCGCCGCGGGCATCTACTTCGGCACGCGTTCGTCGTCGTCGCCTGCTTCGAATCCGCCCATCACCATTGGCACGGGTCCGGTTGTGTTCGGGGGGCCGCAGTAAATGATCTCCAGTTGTTATCGCGTTTCCGCGCCGGCGGCACTGCTGCTGCTGCTGGCTTCTGCGGGGAATACCCAGACTGCGAATTTTCAGGGCCCCATTGGCGGCTTCGTATTCAGTGGCGCCTCCAAAACCGTCCGGCCGCTGCTGGGCGTCGCGGGCTCGACGCACCTTGCCTCACCCATCCTGAACCAGGTGGAATCCGCGTCCATCGCTCCGGGAGGCAAGTGGGCTTTCATCACCAAATCCCGCCGCTCCGCTTTCGTCAGCGGTCTGGCTGCTTTAACTCCCGCGGAAGCTTCCGTGGACGGGCTGATCGAGGCGGTCGATCGCATTGCATGGAGCCGTGACGGTTCCTTTGCCGTTTTGTACTCCTCGTCCGGAAACCTGCTGCAACGAGTCCAGTTCTCCGGCAGTCAACCGGTGGCGGATGCGGCAATTGATGTTTCCTCGTGGGGACAGGTGACTACCCTGGCCATCGACCCGGCGGGACAGCAGATCGCCGCCGGTTTTGCGGCCTCGGGGCTGTACCTGTTCGCCGCCGGCCAGTCTCCGGCCCTGCTCTTATCCATGGCCAATCCGCAAGCGGCGGCTTTCGACGGCACCGGGCAGTGGCTGTACGCCGTAGACCCGGACAATCAGCGGATCGTGCAGTTCCAGTCTGGCTCCGCCTTCTCGGTATTCACCTCGCTGGCGCAGCCCAACGGTCCGGCGCTCCAACCGGCCGGCCTGGCAGTTTCCGGAGACGGCCGCTATCTGCTGATGCCCGATGCGACTACGCAATCGGTGCTGGTCTACGAAGTCAGTTCCGGAAGCCTGGCCAATACCATTCCGTTGAGTTTCGCCCCATCCCGTTTTGAAGCCCTCTCCGCCGGCCCGGTATTCCTGCTGAACGGCAATAAACGAAACGAATGGCTGCTGGTTCTGGACGCCAGCCAGACTCCCACAGTCTACTTCGTACCCGCGGGAGGCCGCCCGATGAGAAAACTCCTCACCTTCCTCGCGGTTGCTCTGGCCGCCGCATTCGCCGTGGCAACCCCGGCGCAGAGCCAGGTTTTGCAGGTTACTGCCACAGTGGCAGGAACCCCCGCCAACGTTCCTTCAGGCGGTTCGGTGAACATGACCGCGACGGCTACGGGACAGCCGGTCTTCGCGGTCGTATCGGTTCAGTACACAGGCACTGCCAGCGCTACTATCAGCAGCGTGACTCTCACCGGCACTACGGAAATGTCGGTGGTGCAGACCACACCCGCGCTGCCCTCGACGCTCAATCCGGGCCAGAATCTCAGCTTCACGGTGCAGTATGTTTCCACTACCGGCCTGGCCACCGCCGGGCAGGTGATCATCGGCTACAGCGAGAATTCGGTAGCCGCCACCTTCCCGTTCACGCTGAACGGCACCGCGGGCCGGCTCACCTACAGCTACGCCATTCAACCCAGCGGCGCCGCCACGACTGTCACGCCCGGCGGCTCCATCGCGTTTCCGTCGACCAATCTGAATTCGTCCACCACCGCCGTAGTGACCGTGTTCAATGCCGGCACCGCCGCCAGTTCTCTGCAATCGGCCGGCGTAAGCGGTACGGCTTTTCAGATCTCGGGTGCTACCACGCCTCTGCAACTGGGCCCGGGGCAACAGACTACCTTCAATGTCACCTTCACTCCCCAGACGGCCGGCACGGCACAGGCCACGCTGACCCTGGGACTCACCGTCGGCAGTGCCACGTTCACCCTTTCGGGAACCGGAACCACGGCGAACTTTTCGGTCACCTATACTCTGGCTGACGGCAATGTCCACGCACTCGCCAACGGGGCCGCCATCACTTTCCCCGCGGTGGATGTCAATGGAGCTGCTACCGCCACCATCAATATTCTCAACCAGGGGACTGGCAGCGGTTCAGTCACCGCGGTTTCGGTCACCGGCGCCAGCTTTCAAGTGAAATCCCTGACCGCCCTGCCGGCCACGGTGAACCCCAACCAGCCCCTCACCTTCCAGATCGTTTTCACTGCCACGCAAGCCGGGCCAGCCAGTGGCAGCTTTCAGCTTCACCGTAGGCGGCGCCACCATCGCCGGCACTCTGGCGGGCAGTACCCTGTCGCCGACTCTCTCCATCGTGTACACGGATCCAAACACCAACAACGTGATCGGCTTGCAGGACGGCTCCACGCTCCCATTCCCCAGCACCCTGGTGAGTTCCACTTCCAGCATTTCGCTGGCGGTCATCAATTCCGGGGCCGGCACCGGCCTGCTGAATTCCATCGCGTTGGGCGGAAGTTCCGCTTCCAGTTTTCAAATTTTGAACCAGCCGGCTTTGCCCGCGTCCATACCGGCTTCCCAGCGTGCTACGTTCAGCATCCGCTTCAGCCCTCTGCAGCAGCAGACGTTTGCGGCCACCCTGGTCCTCAATTTGAACGGACAGACGGTGACCATCAACCTCACCGGCCAGGGCACGGTAAAGGGCCAGACCCTGCAGGTCTCCGTCTCCGCGAACGGCATCAACACGGGCGTTTCAGCGGGAGGCTCGGCGAGCATTACGTCGCCTGGAGTCGGGCAGGCCCTCCTGGCCTCCGTCTCCGTTCAGTACACCGGAACTGCCTCGGTCATCGTCAACAGCCTGTCGCTCACCGGCACCTCGGAGATGACGCTGTTGCAACCACCCGCTTTCCCGCTGACTCTGAATCCGGGCGGCACTCTCACGTTCACAGTGCAATATATTTCCGCCGCGGGCGCCGCGGCCACCGGACAGGTAAGCATCGCCTACACGGAGAGCGGACAATCCTCCAGCTTCGCCTTCACGCTGAACGGCACCGCGGCCAAGTTCACTTACACCTATGCGGTGCAACCCAGTGGCGCCGCTACGGCCGTGAATCCCGGCGATTCCATCACGTTTCCGTCCACCAACGTAGGCGCGAACTCCACCGTCGTCGTGACCGTGCTGAATTCCGGAAGCTCCGCCAGCAGCCTGCTCTCGATCAGCTCGAGCAATGCGTTCTTTCAAATCTCGGGCTCCCCCGCGCCGATTCTGCTGAACCCGGGCCAAAGGGCGACATTCAGTATCATCTTCACTCCCCAGGTGTCCGGCTCCGCGCTGGCATCGATGACTATTGGGCTCACCGGCGCCAGTGCCACATTCAGCCTGACGGGCACCGGCGCCTCGCCGAATTTCTCCGCTGCTTATACGCTTGCCGACGGCAACACCCACATACTCTCCAGCGGGTCCACCATCACTTTCCCGTCTGTGGATATCAACGGAACAGCCACCGCCAACATCAGTATTCTCAACCAGGGTACCGGCAGCGGGTCAGTGACCGCGGTGACGGTTTCGGGTACTGGGTTTCAGACGAAATCCCTGGCGGCCCTGCCGGCGACGATCGCCGCGAACCAGACCTTCACCTTTCAGATTTCGTTCACTCCCACGCAGGCAGGGTCTTTCAGCGGATCTTTCAGTTTCGCCATGAGCGGAACCACCATCACCGGGAGTCTCGCGGGCGCCACTTCTTCACCCACTTTCTCCGTGGCGTACACGGACCCAAGTACGAACAACACCATCACCCTGTCGACCGGGTCCACTCTATCGTTTCCGAACACCCTGGTAAACGCCAGTTCGAACATCTCCCTGGTGGTGACTAACAATGGCGCGGGCACCGGCCTTTTGAACTCCATCACGCTGGGCGGCAGCTCTGCCTCCGTGTTTCAGGTGTTGAATCAGCCTTCCCTGCCGGCTTCCGTACCGCCGTCCCAGCATGCCACTTTCGCCATCCGTTTCAGCCCGCTCCAGCAGCAGACATTCTCGGCCACGTTGACCCTCGATTTGAATGGGCAGATTGTGACCGTTACTCTCTCCGGGCAAGGCACAGGGCCGCAATACACGTACACCTGGGCCAGTGCCACGGCGAGTAACGCAGTGACTCCCGGCGGCACCATCGCCATAGGAGACACGACGGTGGGCCAGACGTCCACAGTCACTATCTCAGTCACTAATGCGGGCAGCGGTGACGGGCAGATTTCGGCTATCTCGGTAACCGGAACCGGCTTCTCGTTTACGAATTTACCCGAGTGTCCCGCTGACCCTCCATTCCAGCGGATCGCAGACCTTCAAGCTTAACTTCGCCCCGACGCAGCCCGGCGCCATCAGCGGGACCCTGACCATCGGGACCGACACCTTTACAGTCACCGCGACCGGTATCGGCTCCCTGCTGACTTATTCGTACACCAACGCGGCCTCCACGGTACCGGTGACCGCGGCCGGGATGGTCATCTTTCCGCCCACCGCGGTGGAAAGCACCGCCAGCCTGACCTTCTCGATTCAGAACACGGGCACCAGCAGCGCCACCATTTCCAGCATCAACCTGGGAGCGGCGACCACCATTTTCAACCTGCAGCAAATGCCCGCGCTGCCCACCAACCTGAGTGCCGGCGGCACCCTGACGTTCTCCATCAGTTTCGTTCCCAACAACACGGGAAATCTGACGGCCACGTTGCTGGTCAACAGCACCAGCTTTACGCTCTCCGGCACCGGTACGCAGCCGGCGGCGCTGCCTGCTTACCAGTTCCAGGGGCCATCCGGCACCCAGCCGGCGGCGCAACAGCCATCCATCGGGCTGACGCTCTCCGACCGGCTACCCGCTGGCCCTGCAAGGCACCTTGACCCTGACATTTACGTCGGCCGTTTTCACGGATGATCCCGCCATTCAGTTCGCCGCCGGAGGGCGCACGGTGAAGTTCACCATCCCCGCCAATTCCACGCAGGCTGTATTTACCGGCGGCTCGACTACCATGCCCATACAGACCGGCACCACGGCGGGCACAATCGTGATCACTCCGTCTTTTGCGACGCAGAGCGGCTTCGCCCTGACGCCCGATTCCCCCCCGGCACTCACTTTGAACATCGCGCGGTCCGTTGCGCAGTTGACCAACCAGAGCGTGACCGCCGAGACGACCACCAGTTTCACGGTGCTGCTGAGCGGATACTCCACGACCCGGGCGTTGACCCAACTGACGATTCAGATCAATCCGAAATCGGGCGCCACGTTCTCCACCACCAGCCTGACCATCAACGTGGCCTCAACCGCCTCATCGTGGTTCCAGAGCGCCACGTCGCAGGCGTACGGCGGCGGCTTCTCGGTGGCCATTCCGTTCACTCTGTCGAACGGCACCACCACGACCGACCTGGTTCACCAACTGCAATCGTTGACCATCACCGCGACTAACGATGTGGGAACGTCGAGCGCCATCACGGTGCCGATCCCGTAAGTGCTATTGACGGACCGGCTCGATGGCCGCCGTAACGGTGTTGCTGGTGAACTGCCCGCCCGGTGTGGCGATTTGAATCTGCACCGGAACGGCATCGCCGAACACGGTTCCCGCGGGAACTCGCGTCTGAATGGCGAACAGGCCGGCGGACCCCGGGACTGGATTCACCGATTCGACCTCACCAGCGATGTCGCCGATCTTCACCAACACCGGTCCGGAACCCAGGCCGGTGGCCAGGATCCGGATCGGGTCGCCCGGTTGGGCGGGATGTGCCGGAACCAGGAAATTCCGCATGATCGCCAGGTCGGCCGAGTCACTATGGGAAAGTGACTGGATGATCGGAGAGGCTTCCAGCATGACTGCGGTCAGTGGTTCAGTCACTCCCGAATCCTTTTCCACAGTGACTGAGAGCTTGGTTCCAGCGTCCAGCGCGGGGCACAGGAAGTGTACCCGGGTGGCTGAACTGAAGAGCACCGGCACATATTGGCCGTTGACCTTCACTTTTGCGCCACCTAGTTCCAGGGCGTTGCCAGTGGGGTCGGCGAGCCGCGGACCCGGGCGCCGCCAGCCATTTGCCGGTCAGCCGCGCAACCGAGTTCGAACTGCAGGCGAGTTCCTGCGAGGGTGTCAACGCCGGTGTTCCGGCGTCCACCTCGATGGTGGTTTGCGCGGTGGAGGTTTGGGCCATGGCGTTGGCGGCCGTAAACGTGATTTGGTGCTTTCCGGTTTGCGATTCGCCGGGAGTCCATTCGAAGCGCCCGCTGGCCGGGTCGAACGATGCGCCGGCCGGAGCGCCGGCGATGGCGAGTTGGACCGGCAGACCATCCGGGTCCACGGCGCTCGCCGTAAAGCTGAGCGGCTTGCCAAATTGCGCAATCTGCCGGGCCGGAACCGTCAAAACGGGGCCGGAGGCCGGCATCACCAGGATTGTGTCCTGCGCCTGGGAGCCATTCAGACTCGCGCTGATCGTTGCGGATTGCTGTTTTGCGGTCCGCTCGACAAAAGCCTGGAACGTCAGGCTGGATTGATTCGGGCGGGTGGTCACCGTCGCGGGAACCTTGAGCTGCGCGGTGCTGCTCCCGAGTGCCAACTGCGTTGCGGTGGCGCTTGCCGTCACGCGCAATTCACAGGTGACTGTGCTGCCCGGGTTCACGGCTCTGGGCGAACAGGAGAGGCCCGAAACACCGTTCGCCATGGATACTCCCTGGGCTGGTGTGTTGCGGGAAGGCCGGGTGGCCAGGGCAGTGGTCGTAGGCGTCGCGATTGTGGACGGTAACGAGACCGCGGAAGCCGGTTTGAGGGCCACAATCTGCATGGTCCAACCTGCGTTCGCTGTGCCAGTTGCGGAATAAGTGCCCGGGCTGCCGGCAATCTTGTCACCGAGGTAATTGCTATTTAAGGTCGATCGGGCCGTAAAGCCGGAACCCGCGTGCAGGCACGAATCCGCGAGGCAGAAGGCGTAGAGCAGGTCGCCTGGCACCGTCGTCGTGATATTGCCGCTCGATACCGCACCAGCCTTTCCGGTAGCGCCTGCTTGTGCGTCGATGGGACTGGTCTGGTTCAGGCCGGAATATTCGGCGAGATACACTTCGAGATAGGTGGACTTGCCGGAAAGAGTGACGGTAACGTGTCGGAACCGCCGTTAATGTTGTTGGCGTAATACACCCGACTGCCTGATACCGATCGGAGTGTTCAACTGGGTTCCGACCTCGGTGAAGGTATTGCCTTGGGAATCGGTGATAGACACTGGTGTGACGCTGTTTACGAAATCGATCGCAACCAGGATGAGGTTCCCTGCGACCGTCTTTTTCGTGAAGGCGACCGACAGGGACTTGGAGTTTGTAGCGGCCGCCTTAGACGCTGTCTGTACAAAGTATGTGGACATCACCGTGAGGGCGAGGTTCGCAGTGCCGGTTCCCATGCTATTTGTGGCACTGAGCGCTACCGTGGAGGTCCCCGTAGCGGTGGGGGTTCCGGAAATGATGCCGGTGGTGCTGTTCACCGCCAGGCCCGCGGGCAATCCCTTAGCTCCGTAGCTGGTGGGAGAATTGCTGGCCGTAATCTGGTAGGAGAAGGCCGCCCCCATCATCCCGGTCGTCGAGGTGCCGCAAGTGATTGCCGGCGCACTCATAGTGAGGGCAATCGTGGTGGTGGTGGAACTGCCGTTCAACGCGGCTGTCACAGTCACCGATTGGCTGCTGGTGAACGATCCCGATGTAGCTGTGAAGTTCGCTGTAGTGCCGCCTGCCGGGACGGTCACGGATGCCGGGGTGGTCAGGTTGGCGCTGGTATCCGAAATGGCGACTACCGAACCGCCGGCCGGCGCTGACTGGTTCAGGGTGACCGTGCAGGTGCTGGAAGCGTTTTGCGACAGACTCGCCGGATTGCAGACCAGCGAAGAGACCTGCACCGGTGCCATCAGGTTGACGCTCGTGTTGGCAGAGCTGCTGTTATACGTTGCCGTGACGGTTGCGGTCTGATTGCTGTTGATGGTGCTGGTCGTTGCATTGAACGTCGTTGTGGCCGCCGCAGCGGGTACCATCACAGAGGCCGGTACGGTGAGCGTTGTGTTGGTATTGGTCAGCGTGACTGCCGCTCCGCCCGCCGGCGCTGCCTGCGTCAATGTGACCGAACAGGTGCTGGAAGCATTCTGCCCCAGGCTATTTGGAGTGCACGCCAGCGAAGACATCAGCACCGATGCCACCAGACTGATGGTCGCGTTCTTCGAACTGCTATTGTACGTGGCGGTAATCGTAGCGCTCTGATTGCTGCCGATGGAGGTGGTCGTCGCAGGGAACGTTGCTGTGGTCGCTGTCGCCGCTACGGTCACCGATGCCGGTACCGTGAGCGTGGCGTTGGTGTTGGTCAGCGTCGACCGCCGCGCCACCGGCCGGCGCCGCCTGAGTCAGAGTGACGGTGCAGGTGCTGGAAGCATTCTGCCCGAGACTTGTGGGATTGCAGGCCAGCGAGGAGACCAGTGCCGGCGCCACAAGACTAATGCTGGTGTTTGCGGAACTGCCGTTGTACGTGGCGGTAATCGTAGCGCTCTGATTGCTGCCAATGGTGGTGGTCGTCGCCGGGAACGTTGCTGTGGTCGCTGTCGCCGCTACGGTCACCGATGCCGGTACCGTGAGCGTGGCGTTGGTGTTGGTCAGCGTGACTGCCGCGCCACCGGCCGGAGCTGCCTGCGTCAAAGTGACGGTGCAGGTGCTGGAAGCATTCTGCCCGAGACTTGTGGGATTGCAGACCAGCGAGGAGACCAGTACCGGCGCCACCAGACTAATGCTCGTATTCGTTGAGCTGCCGTTGTACGTGGCGGTAATCGTAGCGCTCTGATTGCTGCCGATGGTGGTGGTCGTCGCAGGGAACGTTGCCGTGGTCGCTGCCGCCGCTACGGTCACCGATGCCGGTACCGTGAGCGTGGCGTTGGTGTTGGTCAGCGTGACTGCCGCGCCACCGGCCGGAGCTGCCTGAGTCAAAGTGACGGTGCAGGTGCTGGAAGCATTCTGCCCGAGACTTGTGGGATTGCAGACCAGCGAGGAGACCAGTGCCGGCGCTACAAGACTAATGCTGGTGTTTGCGGAGCTGCCGTTGTACGTGGCGGTAATCGTAGCGCTCTGATTGCTGCCAATGGTGGTGGTCGTCGCCGGGAACGTTGCTGTGGTCGCTGTCGCCGCTACGGTCACCGATGCCGGTACCGTGAGCGTGGCGTTGGTGTTGGTCAGCGTGACTGCCGCGCCACCGGCCGGAGCTGCCTGCGTCAAAGTGACGGTGCAGGTGCTGGAAGCATTCTGCCCGAGACTTGTGGGATTGCAGACCAGCGAGGAGACCAGTGCCGGCGCTACCAGACTGATGCTCGTGTTCTTAGAACTGCCGTTGTACGTGGCGGTAATCGTAGCGCTCTGATTGCTGCCAATGGAGGTGGTCGTCGCAGGGAACGTTGCTGTGGTCGCTGCCGCCGCTACGGTCACCGATGCCGGTACCGTGAGCGTGGCGTTGGTGTTGGTCAACGTGACTGCCGCGCCACCGGCCGGAGCTGCCTGCGTCAAAGTGACGGTGCAGGTGCTGGAAGCATTCTGCCCGAGACTTGTGGGATTGCAGACCAGCGAGGAGACCAGTGCCGGCGCCACCAGACTGATGCGGTTTTCGAACTGCCATTGTACGTGGCGGTAATCGTAGCGCTCTGATTGCTGCCAATGGAGGTGGTCGTCGCCGGGAACGTTGCTGTGGTCGCTGCCGCCGCTACAGTCACCGATGCCGGTACCGCGAGCGTGGCGTTGGTGTTGGTCAACGTCACCGCCGCGCCACCGGCCGGAGCTGCCTGCGTCAAGTGACGGTGCAGGTGCTGGAAGCATTCTGCCCGAGACTTGTGGGATTGCAGGCCAACGACGAGACCAATACCGGCGCTACCAGACTGATGCTTGTATTTTTAGAACTGCCGTTGTACGTGGCGGTAATCGTAGCGCTCTGATTGCTGCCAATGGTGGTGGTCGTCGACGGGAACGTTGCCGTGGTCGCTGTCGCCGCTACGGTCACCGATGCCGGTACCGTGAGCGTGGCGTTGGTGTTGGTCAGCGCGACTGCCGCGCCACCGGCCGGAGCTGCCTGCGTCAAAGTGACGGTGCAGGTGCTGGAAGCATTCTGCCCGAGACTTGTGGGATTGCAGGCCAGCGACGAAACCAATACCGGCGCTACCAGACTGATGCTTGTATTTTTAGAACTGCCGTTGTACGTGGCGGTAATCGTAGCGCTCTGATTGCTGCTGATGGTTCCAGCAGTCACATTGAAAGTTGCCGACGTGGCTGCCGCCGCCACGGTCACCGACCCAGGCACGGTGACAACCGAGTTGGTATTGGTCAGGGTGACGCTTGCGCCGCCGGCTGGTGCCGCCCCACTCAAGGTGACAGTGCAAGTCGAACTCGCACCGGTACCCAGGCTGGCGGGAGAGCACTGCAACGCCGACACCGTCGGTAGAGTTGCCTGGACCGTAATCGTGCCGCTGGTTCCGGAGACGGCCAAACCTGTTCCATCTGCTGCGGATCCCATCAGATTGCCCAGCGTCAATGGTACCGATGAGGCAGTTCCCGCCGACAGCGCAACCGTAACCACCGCGACCACGCCGCTGCCGATTCCATTCGCGTTCATGCCGGAGGCGACGCACATTGCCGAACCACTGGCCGTATTGCAGCTAAGGGTTTTCCCTGCAGCGGTCAGAGCCGGCCCGGCGGCGAAACTGACTGAGGTCACGTTCGCAGGTGCATAGGACAGCCCCCACTCCAACGCCACCGCCTGGCTACCGCCGGTTGCGCTCAAAGAGAGATTAAGTGAAACCAGTCCACCTGGCGTTCCCAGACCAGAACCCAGGCTCAAAGCGGTGGTTTGACCATAGGCAGAACTGCCTAAGAGGAGGAGCGAGAGACCGAGAACGATCTGCTTCGCGGGCAATGTTGAAGAAGGCATTTGATCAGGGCGCTCAAGTATAGACCTGATTCTAGTATGACCAGTACTGTTTTGAAAATAGTAACAATAGACAGCACAGTCTGCTATTACTTTCGCCCGTATGTCATTGGGGGTAGATAGATGCCTATAGTGAGTACTGGAGCGAGTCCCGCTCAGGAATCGCTAGGTCAATGGAGGATCAGATGATGGAATTCGCTTCAATAAACCGGTAATCTTCGATCTGGCACGCGATGCCGAAGCACTGCCTTCCCTCGACCGGTTCGACCCGTACCACGCGGATCCTGCATTCCAGAGAAGACACTCGGCCATGATTGACCGGCTGGTGGGAAGGAACGCGAAGCACACAAACCATGTGTCCGCCGGGCATCAGTGGCACGGGAGAAAAGCAGTGAAATCCGGAACTGCTCAGGTTTTCGGTGACCGTTTCGAACGTCTCCCGGGAATCAGTTCCGAAAAAACACACCGGCCAGTGAACCTGAGACCGCGTCCGCCTGCGTCGTTCTTGCCGGCTTGTGGACAGGGGTCGCCGGGCTTCCAGTCTTTCAAGTTCGGCGGGGAACGGCTCCAGAGGATGTCCGAGCATAAGCTGTTTTTCCGATTTAAGCACTTTCGCTGCCATCGGGATCAACTCGATGTTGTTACCAAAAATGTCCTGTCCCTCCAATAACCTGCGTGTAGTCTTAACCTCTTTATCACCGCATTTCTACAGCCCTGAAACCCTGATAACTAAGGTTAAGTTCCAGACGTACTAGGCGGAGCTTAATGAACCTGGAGGGCATATTATGTCCCCAGTTTGAAGGCTTAGATCCCTTTCGTTGGGAAAATCGCCATCAATCTCGTCCTGGTAACGCCAACCGCATCCACTCGCTCAGATTGGATCGTTGGATTTCGAATCAGTGGCAAAGAGAAACAAGAACGCAAAATGTCTTCAATTTTTTCCTGTTCCGCTTTCCTTCCGGTGTTTAGAGCGCCGGTCATACTTCATAACGGCTGATACCGATGGCATTAAACATGCTATCTTTGTGCGCGCCACCACTAAAAAACTGCTATGCAATCGCTGCTAGAGTACAACGATCAACCGACCCAGGTGATTCCGCCCGCTGAGAAGGCACCGTTGTGGTATGCCGTGCGCGTGCGGTCTAATTTCGAGCGCAATGTCAGCATCGTATTGGACCACAAAGGCGTGGAACAGTTCCTACCCACCTACCGTTCGCGTCGCGTCTGGACCGATCGGGTAAAGACGGTGGACGTTCCCCTCTTCCCCGGTTACGTCTTTTGCAGAATTCCTCTGGACGAAAGGAACCGGGTTGTTACGACCGATGGCGTTGTCGGGTTGGTAGGCGCAGGACGTCAACCGATTCCGGTGAGCAACACCGAAATTGCCGCGATCCGGACGCTGGTGCAGTCGCAGGCGCCGGCCCAGCCTTGGCCTTTCCTCAAGATCGGCCAAACCGTGCGCATCAGCCATGGTTCTCTCGCCGGCATCGAGGGAATTCTCGTCAGGGTCAAGAATTCCTGGCGTCTGGTTGTTTCCGTGACCTTGCTCGAGCGCTCTGTCGCCGTCGAGATCGACGCTGCATACGTTTCCCCGGCCCGGTGAGAATATCTGCGAATTTTTCGGGTTCGGTCCGGTAGAACCCTGCAGCACACTCTCACTAAATGAGCAAGTGCGGCAAAGGTTCTAGAAGTTCTAGCTACATACCGAACCTATTGCCCACTTTTTGGTACCACTTTCCCCTTTCTCTTCCTGAGTTACTAAGGTATTCTTGGTTGCTGGTTAATTAAAGTTAGTGCTTGGGCGACTCTCCGTTCGAAGTCGCAGCAAACTGTCCCAAGGTGTGGTACTCGCTAGGACTGAAATTCGTGGACATTCGATTAGTTTCGGAAGATCGTGAATTGCTCAAGATGTGCCGTGAGATCGTCACGAGCTTTCCCCGGCAACCCGGCAGCTTTATCGCGGCGGCTGCGGACGGCACCAACGACGGAGCGGACCTCTGCATCTGGGACTTCGAATCGGACACGACGCATCTCCCGGATCCCGACGCCGATCCTTCCAAGCACCTGTTCCTGGTGAATCGCAGCGATTTGCCGGCTTTTCGCGACCGCATCGCCGCCGCGGAGGTCAGAATTCTCCTGAAACCCGTCACCCGCGCAACCCTGGAGGTATTTTTAGCGCAGGCTCTCGCGGCCTATCAGGTTCGCGAGGCTCCCACAACTTCATTGCGCGCGGATCGCGATGAAATTCTACAGTGCCTCATCGAGACGAACCTCAGGCTTCAGGAATACGACCAGGATCGTACGACATTTTTAGCCCGGGCGGTTCACGACTTTCGGGCGCCGCTGACCGCCCTGCATGGCTACTGCGGGCTCCTGTTGAGCGAGCCTCTGGGCCCTCTGAGCGATAGCCAGAAAGAAATCCTGCGGCGAATGCAGCACAGTGCCAAGCGGTTGTCCCGGATGACCAACACCATGTTTCAGTTGAGCGTCGGACGGCACATCAAGACCCTCCCCGACCTGAGGCTTGGCGACATCCGGGATTGTCTGGAACAGGCTCTGCACGAGATCGCTCCTTTTGCCGACGAGAAGGGCATTGCGATCCGTGTGGATCTGGCTCCAGCCGGTCTCCCGCTTTATTTCGAAGCCGGCCAGATTGAACAGGTTTTGATCAACATTCTCGACAACGCATGCAAGTTCACTCCCAAGTCCGGTTCCATCGATATTCGCGGTTACCCGTTTTTCTGGCAGCGGCGCATGAACAACTCCTCTTTGCCGCCGGCGGCGGAGCGGCGATGGCACCACAGTACAGAACCCAACACCTATCGTATCGACATTCAGGATTCAGGTAGTAACATACCAGAAGAGCATCTGGAACAGATTTTTGAGGAATACACCTCTTACGCAGGTGTCCGAGACCGTTCCGGAGGCGGTCTGGGACTTGCTGTCACCAGGATGATCGTAAATCAACATGATGGCGCTGTGTGGGCCGAAAACACAGCGTCCGGTCCCATGTTTTCGTTCGTTCTTCCTAGCTCCGTGCGTGACTTATCACATACAGTAGACCAGTTAGGAGAGACTATAAAATGCAAGATGTGAAGAATGGCCGAACCATTCTCGTGGGGGAGGATGAGTTGGAAGTCCGCGGATATCTGGACATGGCTTTAAAATGCCTGGGCTACTCCGCAGAGCTGGCGCAGGACGGCGATGAAGTGCTTTCGTGCATGCGATCGTCCCGGACGGACTTCGCCGCTGTGCTGCTGGACATCATGATGCCAAATCGCGACGGCATCGAAACTCTGCGTGAAATCCGCAGCATGGATCCCGAGATTCCCGTCATTGTCGTGTCCGGCGCATCTTCGCCGTTGAACATCGTGACGGCGATGAAGAACGGCGCGACGGATTTCCTTTGCAAGCCCGTAGCCCACGAAGATCTCCGCGTGGCCATTACCCGCGCCCTTGCATCCAAAGGCACCACCGAGTATGTGCCTGTCCCGCGGAATACGGCCCCTTCCAGCAGGGTCTTCATCGGCCGTAATTTCAAGATGAAGGAAATCCAGACGCTCATCGGGCAGATTGGCTGGTTCGAGCCGCCGGTTCTCATTCAGGGCGAAACCGGGAGCGGCAAGGAAGTGATTGCCCGCGAGCTGCATGCCCAATCGCCGCGCGCTCACAAATCTTTCCTCAAGTTGAATTGCGCGGCGCTTCCCTCCGAACTGGTGGAGAGCGAGCTGTTCGGCTATGAACGGGGCTCGTTTACAGGAGCTTTTCAAAAGAAGGCCGGCATGTTCGAAATGGCCGACGGCGGCACCATCCTGCTGGATGAAATCGGCGACATGGATGTGCGGCTTCAGGCCAAGCTTCTGCAGGTTCTCCAGGATCATGAATTTCAGCGCATCGGCGGTAAGGAAACGATCAAGGTCGATGTCCGCGTGATTGCCGCTACCCACCGGGACCTCGAGAAGGCCATTGAGGAAAAGAGTTTCCGGGAAGATCTGTACTACCGCCTGAACGTGATCAACATCCATGTTCCGGCGCTTCGCGAACGTAGTGAAGACATTGTTCCGCTGGCCGAATTCCTGATGAAGAAGCACGCCTCACCGAATCGGCCCAATCCTGTGTTTACCGCCGGGTTGAGGCAAGCAATGATGAGCCATAATTGGCCGGGGAACGTGCGGGAACTGGAAAACTTTGTTCGTAAATTTATCATCTTGAGAGACCCGGAGTTGCTTGCACGCGATCTGCAGAATAAGATCTCACGGCAGTCCACGATATCGGCGCCGGCGCCTGAAATCCACGCACCTGTCGCCAGTCAGGTAGCCGACCGGTCCATTCTGGAACAGGTGACCAGAGCCAAACAGCAGGCGGAAACCGAAGCCATCCTGGCGACGCTGAATTCCACCCGGTGGAACCGCAAACAGGCTGCCGTACTGTTGAAAATTGACTATAAAGCGCTCCTCTATAAGATGAAGAAGCTGGGCATCGAGGATAAACCCATTCCCTTCCCCGCCTCGACGGAAAGCACCATGGCGGCCAACGGGTAAAGGTAAGGCGCCCGGCCTTAGTTCGCGAAGGTACAACGTCTGCGGGGCCGTTTTTGAGACAGTCACCGTTGTATAGCGCATCCCACTATTCCCGGGTGAAGTTCCCGCTGTGCGTCTTGGCAATGCGGAGCGATGGCGCGGGAGTCACCGTCATGGTTGCTGGAAGGCTGGAGGTTGCCGCCGGACACCGTGAGTGTCACCGCGCTGCCATACACGCCGACTGGCAGACCGCCGGGGTTGGCCGATATCGTGAGTGTGGCCGGCGAGGTTTGGGCGCTGAGTACGGCCGATAGCCAGGAGACGCCGGATGCCACCGAAAGGCTGAGCCCGGCCGGTGTGGTAGCGATGGTGCAGGTTTCATTGGCCGGAGCCGCCCCGCCGGGGGTAAATGTGAAGGTCAGCTCCGGCGGCGAACAGACCACCGACACGGAAATCGGACTGACGTTCAGGGATCCGGGCGCCGACACAGAGAGAGCGTTTCCATCAGAATCGGCACCCAACGAATTGCCAACCTTGATCGATGCTGTGGTGACTCCGGGGGCGAACGTCACCGAGACCGTCGCAATAACCCCGTCGGAAATGATGTTGTTATTGATCCCCACAGCCACGCAGGTGTAGTTCGCCGCGTTCCCGCCGCAATAAAGCGATTTCTGAGGTGCGGTTAAAGCCGGCCCGCCAGACACCGAAAAACTCGTAATCGCACTGTCGGAATAACTGAACGCGAACTGGAGTGCCGCCGGCTGGATGCCGGATGTACTCAGGTAGAGATTCAGAAGAATACTGTTGTTCGCCTGGTGTGCCCGCTGACACCAGCGTCAGCGACTGCGCGGGAAGGATGCTGCTGACGCTTGCCAGGAGACTCGCGACCAGCAGAAAACGACGGGTCCAGCGCAAAACGGACATGCGGGTATCATCGGCCGATAATACCGCTTTGCGGTTCACAGTTCGCATGGAACCCTGTTGAAGGTTTCAGTCTAGCATTGTCAAACCAGGAGTGTGCGTCTGCAAACCTTACGGGAGTTAGGCTTTTTTGTTTTTTCACTATAAATACAGGTCCCATTTGTACTAGGACATAAGAACGAATTTCCTCCATTAGTTGAGTACTTTTTGGCAGCGAGGCTGACCTTCAATACTATTAAGTGTCTTGTTATCAATTGAACAGATGGTGGCCTACAAATTGCTCGCCGCGAGGGCGGGGGAGCATGCGTATTTTTTTCAACATCGTTCCGGAGGGCGACACGTTCTGAAAACCGTCCTCATTGTCGATGGGGATCTGGGCTTCGCGTTCTGGTTGGGGCATCTATTGGACGCCGCAGGCTATTTGGCCATGCCAGCCAAAAGCATCCCGGACGCCGCCAAGCTGGTCGTGCAACTCAACCTGGCCGTGGACGTGTTGGTGATCAATCTGGCCGTGCCCGGAAGCGTCGATTTCATAGCGACATCGCAACGATCTAATAGCGATCTGCGGGTGGTTGGTGTCTTAAACGATTCCGTGGAAGTGGCCAACATCCCCCGTGTGCATACCATTCATTTCAAAGGCACCGTCCTCGACGAGCAAGCCAAGGTGGACTGGCTGCAATGTGTGCGGGGAGTTCTGGTGCGTACCGGCCTGGCAGTAGGCTGAGTATTACATATAAATGTGTGGTACACGTGTATACGTGGAACAAAGAAATATTACTTTTAGTCTCCCTGCGGACCTCTTGCGACAGGCCAGGATTTACGCCGCGGAGCATGACATAACCGTCAACGCTCTGGTGCGGGAGTTGCTGCAGGAGGCGTTACACCGCGAGGGACGGGCACGCGCAGCCGCCGACCGATTGCTTTCCCTTGCCGACCGGGGCCCGTACTTCACAACGGATCCCGGCTCGATCCGGCGCGAGGAACTGTATGAGCGGCGCTAAGGCATTCTTTGACACCAATATTCTCCTATACATGTATGGAGGCGACGAACGCAAACGAGCATGTGCCCAGGAGCTCTTCCGGGAATTTACTCGGGCTGGCCGTATGTTACTGAGCACGCAAGTAGTTCAGGAGTTCTATGCGGCCGGCTCGCGAAAACTCGGGATGCCCCGTCGCGAATTGTGCGAGGCTACCGCCGCGCTCCTGGACTTTCCGCTGATTGCCATCGGCCCCGCTCACATTACGGCGGCCATTCAAAACGAAGAGCGGTACAGGATCTCCTTTTGGGATGCCCTGATTCTTTCAGCCGCGGAATCCGCAGGTGCCGGGGTCCTGTATACGGAAGACCTGAACCACGGGCAACAGTATGGGAGTGTCCTGGCGCAAGACCCTTTCCGCCCCGCTGCATCCTGAAACTCCGCATCTCACGAGGCACTTTTTCCGAGCCATGCCGCGATCGCCCGCAGAGCCTCTCCGGCCGGTGTGCGATGGATACTCTGAGCCTTCTCCGCAAGTTCCGAAGCCTGCTCCGGATCTCCGGCGGCCAGAGCGTGCCGCGCCGATTCCCGTAAGCGCCACCCGTGCAGCGCGAGGCGCATCAAAGGCGACAGATCCGCTCCGCAGCGCGAACAGCGGCGAGTCCCGCGAAAACGTGCCTGGCAGACCGGGCACCGCACCGTCAGCCCTGGCCCTCGACGAAGAACAGCAACTCCTTAAGCGCCCGGGTGGCCTCCTCGAGCGCCGCGGAATCGCCCGATGACAGAGCCGCTTCAATGGTTTCGTGGAGACCGATGGCTTCCTCCCGGTCTTCGTCATGCATACCGGGGAGCAATCGCCGCGAGCGTTCCAGCAACTCCTGCGCTTCGGCCCATTCTGGCGATGGCGCTTGTGCCGGGATTTCGATCAGCTTGCCATTCACTGGTTGCTCCGGGTCAAGCTCGATGACTTCACCTTCTTCTTCCGGCTCCCATTCTTCGCGCGATCCGTACAACTCCTGAATCCTCTTTCTGCCCGCCGCGATCTCCTCCGGACTCTTCGCGCGGAGCGCTCCCTCGATGGTGATCCGTTTGGATTTTCCTGTGTGCTTTTCGATGGCCGCGACCTCCAGGATGCCGTC
Source organism: uncultured Solibacteraceae bacterium (assembly GCA_963748795.1). GTDB lineage: Bacteria > Acidobacteriota > Terriglobia > Bryobacterales > Bryobacteraceae > Sulfopaludibacter. The sequence continues at coordinate 67,530 of CAVVLD010000060.1, read as the reverse complement.
CAGGTCAAGGCGCATCCGGCAGAGCACCTCATTGGGCTCTTCGGTGGGGGTCAACCCCTCGATACGAAATTCACCCACGGGAATATTCCGCAGCGCGTCCTCGTCGTCGCCCTGGTAAACATGAACATCCACCTCGGTCTGTTCGGGGTAGGTGGTGAAATACCGTTCGGTGCGCGTCAGGGGCAGCGGCGTATTGCGGTGGATGATCGGTTTGTAGCAGTAGGAGTAATCTTCGCCTCCACGCTCGCCCAGGTAGGAAACGCCAAACGAATACGGCGAGACATCCACCAGAACCCGCTCCACATTGTGCCCCCCGAGGCGCGACGCCAGCACGCCCGCACCCAGCGCCACGCAGAGATCCGGATGCACATCCTGGCGCGGGTCGAGCCCCGTGCGCTCGCGCAGCAACTGGAAAACCAGGGGCGTGCGCGTAGAGCCGCCCACCAGCAGGATGGCATCCATGTCAGCGGGCTTTTTGCCGGCATCCTGGAGCGCTTTCGAAACGCTGTCCAGCGTGGATTCCACCAGGGGGCGTATCAGGCCTTCGTACCGCTCGCGAGAGACCTCCATTTCCAGATGCAAAGGCTTGCCGCCTTCGATCACCAGGGCTTCCTCCCGTACCTTTACATAAGGTTCAGAGCTCAATTTCTTTTTGGCTTCCTCGGCGGCCCACCAGAGGCGCGCTTTCGCCGCCGGCCGGCCCTGGCGCACATCGATGCCGTGTTGCCGCAGGAACTCGTCCGCCAGCAGGCCCGCCAGCAGATCGTCGAAATCGTCGCCGCCCAGGTGATTGTTACCGTGGCTGGCGAGGACTTCAGTAATATCGCCTTCATTGGTCACCACGGAAACGTCGAACGTACCGCCGCCCAGATCGTAGATCAACGCGGTATGGCGGGACCCGTCGCCATGCCCGTAAGCCAGGCTGGCGGCAGTGGGCTCATTCAGAATACGCACCACCTCCAGCCCCGCCAGTGCGCCGGCCTCGCGCGTCGCACTCCTCTGGGCGTCGGAGAAATAGGCGGGCACAGTGATCACGGCCCGCGCCGGCCGCTCGCCCAGGGAACGGTGGGCCCATTCCACCAGTTCCTGCAAAATCAGGGCTGAGATTTCCTGCGGCGTTAAGGTTCTTGTCACCCAGGCTGACCGTCTCGCCGGAGCCCATCTTGCGTTTGATGCTGCGCACCGTGCGCTCCGGGTAAAGCGCGTGCTGATTGCGAGCCGTCTCGCCCACCAGCAACTCACCGGCGGCCGAGAATCCCACGCAGGAAGGCAGCATGCGCGTATCTCCCGGTCCGAGCACCCGCACCTGGCCATCGGTGAAGGCCGCGATCTCCGAATTGGTGGTACCCAAATCGATGCCGACAATCAGTTCACTCATTTCGATTCCCCGCGGCCGGAGCGTAAGCCACCTTCACCTGCGCCGGCCGAAACAGTTCTCCGTTCCACTCATAACCGCTGCGGTAGACCTCCAGCACAGTACCTTCGGGCACCGCCTGGGATTCTTCGCGGTCAATCGCATTCATCCGTTTCGGATCGAAGATCTCGCCCTGGCAGCGAATCTCGTGAGCATTCCACTCGCCGAGCGCATGGTCGAGCCGTTCGATCGACAACTCATATCCTTTGGTAAGCGCAGACAGCATGGCCGTCGTGGGATCGCCGGGACGCGGCACATTGCGAGCGGCGAACCATCGTGCGAACCAGCCGGCTTTGCCGCTCCGGGCGATTTCCGCTTCGCCGCCGCGCACCGCTTCGAGCCCGCGCGCCATGCGGTCGCGCAGATCCATGAGAACGCCGAGCGCATCCTTCCGGCACCGGTATTCGGTGGCGCGCTGCACCTCCCGCTCCCGCTCGCGCGCCTGCTCGAAAGCCGCGCGAATTTCCTCAGCGGTGCGCGCGGGCTGCGCGCCCACGGAGTCGCTCAGTTCCTTGAAGCTCCTGCCCTGCAGTTTCACTTCCTGCGCCAGGGTGGTCATCGCCGCCCACAGCGCATAGGAATCGCATCCGTCGCCTTCTTCGGTGCCGGCCGTGACAGCGGCGAGCAATTCCGAATCGATTCCCGGAGGCGGCTCTTCGGACGACAGCGCGCGATCCAATAGCCCGGTAAAGCGGCGCAGGATTTCCTCCCGGCCGAGGTCCATCATCACTTTCCTTTCAGAACCTCCAGCCAGTGCCCGGGTCCCACAAACCGGCGTAGCGGCGGCAACCCGTCGAGAAGCGAAACCAGCGGCGCGCCGGGATCGTCGGCCAGCAGCAGGGCGCGCATGCGCCGGCGAGGATCCCGCAGCGTCTCATAAGCATCGCGAATTCTTTCGAACTCCTCGGGCGCGCGTTCCGGCGGATACTCTTTCACCTTTCGCAGATAGGCGGCGCGGATCTCCTCTTCGCCTGCGCCGCCGGAAAGGCCCAGTATCTCCAACGCATCCATTAACGCCGCCGACCTTTCTTCTCCGATCGCCGCGAAGAGCCGGGTCCGAACAGGCGGGACAACAAGGAATCCAGCGATTCGCCGCGCTCGACTGCCTGCCTGGTTTCTTCCAGAATCATTTCAGCCACATCCCTGGGCATGTCCGGTGGAAGGGGCATGCCCGCAAGAATTTCATCCAGATCCGGCTCGTCTTCGAACTCGTCTTCGAACTCGTCGTCGAATGAATCGGGCGCCTCACCCCGGGCCCGGCGGCACTCGGGACAGTCGCACAGTTTTTCCTTAAGGATGTCGCGATAGTCCGGACCGTTCCCGCTGCGGGCAAGAAATTGCGGCTCGGCTTTCTCTTTGCGGAGCACCTCGGCGGCTTGTGCGGGAGTGAGCTCAAGCTCGGCGGAACGAAGCGGTCCGCGAAGCAGATTGGCAGCCTTTTCCAGAAGTTCGGTATCGCGATTCTGGCGGGCAATCTGCACCACGGCCGCGGTGCACAGTGCGCGCCGCTGGAATTGTTGCGGCGGCAGGCCCTGAGCCCGCAACAGAAGGAACCTGGCCTCGCTGGCGCCGCCGCGTTCCAGTCCGGCCGCCGAAGCAGTATAAGCCAGATCGGAATGATCGGCGTTCACGCCTGCTTCGGCCAGTTCCTGAATCTGGGCGGTATCCAGAGACGTGGAGTTTCCCGGAATCTGTTGCGCGGCGGCGCTTATATAAGATAGGGGAATATTGATAGTTGCGCTGTTCATGTCTTTAGCCAGCGCGATGACTCTGGCCAGGGCGGCCGGAATGCCAGCCAACTGGGCCGGCGTCAGGATTCCGGGCGACTCCAATAGCACCGGTGAGAGTTGTTTCGCGGCCCTCGCCAAACCGAAAATCAGGAGCTTCGAGGGGGTCCTGCCACCCAGTAGCAGCTCCGTTTCCGTCTGCGCGTCGCTCATTTGCTGCATGTCTGCACGCAGCTCATGAATCAGAAACCGCAAGGCCGCCAGAAAGGCCGGCCGGTCTCCCTGTTGCGCCTGGGGCAGCGCCGCCAGGGCGTCGAGCTTCGCCATTGCCAGGTGCGGTTTCTTCTGCTGAATGTGCCGGAGAATGCCGCCCACCATCAACCGCAGGCGCGCCCGCCGCACCTGGGGATGAACCCCGTCGATCTGTTCCGCCTGAGCCAGATATTTGAGCGCCTTGGAAAACGCGTTCCTCGCGGCGGCTCCTTCCATCAGAAAGAGCACCGGATCGAGATCGGCGGGACAGGCTCTGTGCCATTCCTCGGCTACCCGTTCCGCCGGTGCCGCGCCGGAATTCTCCCTGGTCCAGTCCAACCATGTGGAGAATGCATCGGTGTGTGGATCGAGCGCGCATGCCCGCCGGTACAATTCTGCGGGCTTCAGAAAGTACGCCTCCTCGTGGGTGGCTTTGTTCCGCACGGCTTCGGCGTTTAGTGCATTCAGCAAATGACGGGGTATCCTGCGTGCCAGGCCCGCCATATGGAGGTAGAGCGTGGCCACTTCGGTGCCGTTGGGTGGAAACCAATCTTCTTTTACAGCCGCCTGCCGGAAGTCATCCCAAATCGCGCACGCCAGTGGGATGTCTTCCAGGTCTCCGGTTTCCTCATACGCCCGTGCGAGTAATCGCTGGAAATACGCATCATGGCGGGTAGTACCGCCCAATGCCTGAACGACAGAGTTTTTGTCGAACCCGGCCACGGCACACCGTACCGAAATATGCTGCTTCAAGCGGCTGAGTAGCCCGGGTGCGGTCTCGCGGCATTCCAGGACCGCCGTGCGGGTCGCGGAGAGGACGGCGCGTTGCGAATCTTCGGTCCATGCCCGGTCGAGTGCAGCCAGAGCTCGCTGCAGAGCGGCCGGATCTCCGCCGGACTGTTGGACAAGAGCCTTCGCTGCCGGAGAAAGCGGGACCGAATTCTTGACGCCGAGCATGGTCTGCATCGCCGGGACCAGCCGTGCCGGCGCCGAATCGGCCGCTATGGCATTCAGTTGCTCGCGGCACGCTTCCGAATCGCCGCGGTAGTAGCCTGCGATGGCGCGAACCAGCAGTTTCCAGGGCGCCAGCGGGCTGCGGCGCGAGACTTCGGGCAGCCGCGTGGCCTCCTCCTCCACCGGGCCGGTGGTGACCATTCGGAACGCCCGGTCCAGGGAGGATGCGGCTTGCCGCAGAGGATGTTCCGGCGGCAAGGCCGGACACGCGGCCAGCGCCGCCAGGTCGAAGACGTCCTTGCGAACCGCCTGCTCGATAGCTTCCCGATGTTCCGGGCTCAGCAGCGGATCGTTGAGCGGCCGGAGCAGATCGTCCAGGGTATTGGTGCGGGCGGCCACGGAAGCGCTGATGGATTCCAGCCTGGCCCGCCCCGAAGGATACCGTTCGTACACCAGATCCATCAGGGCCTGAGCTTCGCGAAGGAGATTTTGCGCCAGCAGCGATTGGATGCGCGCGGCATACGCGTCCAGCAGCAGCGCCTCGGAAGCGGCGGTCGCCTGCTTCTTGTGGTTGTCCTTGGCCTGATCGAGGGCAGTTTTGTATTTCCCGTTGGCAATCAACTGGCGAATACTGGCTTCAGCCGCGGTTGCCGGAGGATTGAACGGGACGGCTTTACCTGACTGGGACACGGGTATCGAAAGGCGTTCCTTTCTTCTCGGGGGGTTAATGGCATTATGACGGATTCCGCAGCGATTCGCCAGTCTTCCGGGGTCACCCGCTATGGGAGCGGGTAAAGCTGTAGTTCCGGCATCGGAAAATCTTTCAGGTTGCCAGTCACCAGGACCAGGTCATTCGCCAGGGCGACGGCTGCGATAGTTGTATCAGGAAGCGAAAGAGTACGATTCTGCTGCCGCCATACGTTCATTAGGGCACCGGCTTGTTTCGCGATTTCCCAGGTTACGGGATAGAATTTCAGACTCTTCAAAAACCGCTCGGTTTTGACTTCCTCGCCTGGCCGGAGTCCAGCGTAAATCTCAGTGACATTAATCGAACAACAGGCCATCTCGGCCCCGTCCTGGATCAGTCGATCGATGAGTTCCCACCGGCCACGCCTTCCGTTGAGGGCGTCTATGATGATGCCTGAATCGAGCAGACAGGTAGCGGCCATCTATTCGGCTTCTCGCTGATGCTCTATTTTTTCAAGCCGCTTCACCGACTCCTGGCGCATTTTCTGGACCCACGCGTCCGCGCCTTGGGCCAGCTCGGGATGCTCCTCGCTTTTCCAACTTCCGGCAGCTTCCCAGAGTGCGTCGCGCTGTTCGCGGCGCCGGATTTCCCGCTCTACAAGATTAATGATGAAAGCGGCGCGCTGCTTCGGGCCGGCAAGCCTGTCGATTGCAACCGCTAAGTATTGAGGAATTGGAACGAGAGTCCGAGGTTTGCGCATGGTCTACTTTCAGTAAACCATGCCGCCAACCGTCTGCGCAACCACAGTTGGAACCAATCTGGAAACCCGACTCCAGGCGTCACAACTCAGTGAATGGCAACGCCACGATCTTCGGAGCCAGGGGTAGCCGCACCGTTCCGGGATGAATCACAAACCCGGGTCCCGCCTTTTCGCCAAGGTCTTCCTGAAAGGCCCGAATTCCGCTTGCCATAGCTGGGCGAGGCGTAGCGGAAAGCTTCACTTCGATGGGAATCAATTTGCCCCCGGTTTCGACAATCAGATCGACCTCTACTCCAGCCGAAGTACGCCAGAGTGGATCGCGATTCTTCCCCCGGTTGACGAACGCCTTTACGATTTCCAAAAGAACGGCGGTTTCCAGAATGGCGCCGCCCAGCACCCGCCGCAGCGTGATCCGGATCTTTTAAACCAGCCAGGTAGCAAAGCGTGCCGGTATCTGTAAAGTACACCTTCGGCGTCTTGACCAGACGTTTGCCAACATTGGCATGGTACGGCCGCAGAACAATGACCTGGAAAGTCGCTTCCAGCACGGAGAGCCACGCTTTGGCGGTGTTTACCGCAACGCCAAGGTCGCGTGCCAGGCCGGCGAGATTCAGCAGTTGGCCTGATCGCGCCGCCAGTGCCCGCAGGAAATTCTGGAATGAAATCAGGTCCCCAATCTGGCGAAGCGATCGGACGTCGCGCTCCAGGTAAGTCTGAACGTAGCTGGAGTGCCACAGCGGGATGTCGCGATCAGGTTCCGCCACCAGTTCCGGATATCCGCCGCGCAGGAAGCGCTTCCAAAGGTCTGGCGGCCCAACCCTGGTGACGGCATTGTGCTCCTTTGGCGATTCCCAAAACAGCGCATCCCGCGACCTGCCGGACTCCTCGCGTTGCGAGACGGGCATAAGCCTCAGTATTGCTGCCCGGCCAGCCAATGATTCCGTGACCTGTCCGGTCAGAAGCAGGTTCTGCGATCCAGTCAGAAAGTACTGGCCGTGCGTGCTCCGGCGTTCATCAATGCGCTCTTTGATGTAGGGCAACAGATCCGGGGCATACTGAACTTCATCAAAAATAGCAGGCGGGGGGTATCTGTCGAGAAAGCCCCGAGGGTCCCGCAGCCTTTAGGAGGACTGGCTCCAAAGCCCGGGGGATGTAATTGTCACGCATCGGTGGAATCACCACCATTCATCATCTGCAATTATGCATTTGAATTGCTAATCTGCATAAACAGCGCCAAGTCGCGTGGTGGGATTGGCCTCCGGACCCCGTGTGCTACCATCGATGATCGAATGGCCCAAAAGCGAGCTCTGATCACGGGGATTACAGGGCAGGACGGCTCGTACCTCGCGGAGTTGCTGCTTTCCAAGGGTTATGAGGTGCACGGCATTGTCCGCCGCGTGGCGCTGGAAGACCCGCAGAACCGGCTGCGGCGCCTGGAACCGGTGCGCGACCACTTAAATCTGCACGCCGCCTCGCTGGAAAGCTTTGCCAGCATTCACCAGGTGGTCGAAAAGATCCGGCCTGACGAATGTTACCACCTGGCTGCCCAGAGCTATGTGAGCTATTCGTTTGACGACGAGTTCTCCACGCTGCAAACCAACATCAACGGGACCCATTACATTCTGGCAGTGTTGAAAAACCTGGCACCGGATTGCCGCTTCTATTTCGCGGGTTCCAGTGAAATGTTCGGGAAAGCCGGGGAGGTGCCCCAGAACGAGCGGACGCCTTTCCATCCTCGCTCCAGCTACGGAATCAGCAAAGTCGCCGGCTTCGATCTGACGCGAAACTATCGTGAAGCCTACCACATGCACGCATCCAGCGGCATTCTGTTCAACCACGAATCTCCGCGGCGCGGCTACGAATTCGTGACGCGCAAGATCACTGCGGGCGTGGCGCGCATTCTTGCCGGAAAATCGCGGGAATTGCGGCTGGGCAACCTGGACGCCAAGCGCGATTGGGGCCACGCGCGGGAATATGTCGCGGCCATGTGGTTGATGTTGCAGCAGCCGTCTCCCGACGACTACGTGGTGGCCACCGGGGAGACCCGCTCGGTACGGGAATTCGTCGAACTCGCGTTCTCCTACGCCGGTCTGGACTACCGCCAGTACGTGATGACCGACCCTGACCTGTACCGGCCTTCCGAGGTCACCCTGCTTCTGGGCGATGCCTCCAAAGCGCGCCGCGTTTTGGGATGGCAGCATGAGACCAGCTTCGCGCAACTGGTGCGTGAAATGGTGGTCAATGACTGCCTTCTGCAGGGACTCACCGGCTTTGTTCCCTGCGAAACCGTTTCGCCCGCATCTTAGCCAGCCCTAAAGAAATCCCGCGTTCCCGCCGAAAGACTAAGCGTGTTTACACGGACGCTACTACTTGCTTTGCTGGCGAACGGTGCGGCTTTAACTGCCGCCGGCCCCGTTTCCACGGTTCCCTTGTTCTTTGTCCCCGATTCCGAACAGGCATCCTCATCCGCGGGATTCCTGGCGAAGGGGTCCGGGTTGAATGCCTCCTTCACGCCGGACGAAGTCTCGTTTCGCCTTGGTGAAACCACGGTTCGCATGGAATTCGAAAACGCGAATCCGCGCCGGCGGATCGAGGGTGGAGAACGCCTGCCCGGCCGCGTAAACTTTCTCCGCGGCGAGCGGAGTGAGTGGCGAGTGGGAATCCCGACCTACGGCTCGGTCGTGTACCGCGAGTTGTATCCGGGAATCGATATGGTCTACGGCAGCAACGGAAGGAATCTGAAATCGGAGTTCCGGGTGAACGCCGGAGTGGATCCATCGAGAATCCGGATCCGTTATTCCGGCGCGGATCTGGTGCGTCTGGGGCGAGACGGAGCGCTGGTCGTCTCCGTGGAGGGGCAGGAACTTCAGGAACAGGAGCCGGTGGCGTACCAGGAGCGCGGCGGCAGCCGGATTGCCGTTTCCGCGCAATTCTCGGTAAATCGCGATGGCAGCGTGAGTTTCCTGGTAGGGGAGCACGATCCGGAACTTCCGCTGGTGATCGATCCGGTGCTGGTTTACAGCACCCTGCTGGGTGGCTCTTACACTGACGCGGCTCTTGCCATGGCGGTGGACCCGGCGGGCGCTGTCTATCTGGCCGGCTATACCTCCTCGTCCGATTTTCCCCGCGCCAATCCTCTGCAAAACCTCAACGGCGGCGGAAACGACGCCTTCGTGGCGAAATTGAATGCGGCCGGAACTGCCCTGGTGTACTGCACCTATCTGGGCGGCACGGGAGATGACCGGGCTTACGGTATCGCGGTGGATGCCGCGGGCTCCGCTTATGTCACCGGCTCGACAGCATCCAAAAATTTCCCGGTTGCCAAGGCGTTACAAACGAAACTCGCGGGATCCAAGAATGCTTTTGTGGTCAAACTGAATGCCTCCGGGAACGCTCTGCTTTTCGGCACGTACCTGGGGGGTAACGGCAGCGACACGGGTTACGGAATCGCGGTGGACGCTTCGGGCAACTCCTACGTAACGGGGGACACCACGTCATTGACTTTTCCGGCTACGGGTTTGCAAAAGGGGCTCAAAGGAACCCAGTCCGCCTTCGTCAGCAAGGTGAGCGCCGATGGGAGCCGCCTGGTCTACAGCACCTACCTGGGCGGCGCCGGCACGGATCACGGAGCCGCGATTGCGGTAGATACGACCGGCAGCGCGTACGTTACCGGGTCGACATTCTCGACCGATTTTCCCGTGGTGAACGCCTTTCAGGGATCCAACGGAGGCGGGCAGGATGCTTTTATCTCCAAACTCAGCGCCGACGGCAATTCACTGGTTTTCAGCACTTACTTCGGCGGTAGTGGAGGCGGCCTGTCTTATCCGGAATCGGGGCAAGGAATCGCCCTGGACGGTCAGGGCGGCGTCTATGTCGCTGGAATGACGAGTTCGCCCAATTTCCCCATGGTGCTGCCGTTCCAGGCTTCGCTGGACGGATGGGAGGATGCGTTTATTGTCAAACTGACCTCCGCGGGCTGGCCGGTGTACAGCACGTACCTGGGTGGATCGGGTGTGGACTTCGCCAACGCCATCGCCGTGGACGCGGGCGGCAATGCGTACGTCGTGGGGTACACCTACTCTATGGACCTGCCGGTGGTTAATGCGCTGCAGCCGTTCATCTCGGCGGCCGGCGATGTAGATGCTTTTGTCGGCGTGCTCAATGCCGGCGGCAACGCACTGTCGTACCTGAGCTACCTGGGTGGCCCGGGGCCGGATACCGCCAGTTCGGTGGCTCTCGATTCCGCCGGCGGAATCTACGTCGCGGGATGGACAATGTCCACGAGTTTCCCCTTGCTGCATCCTTTGCAATCCACCAACGGTGGAAACTACGGAGCCTTTGTGTTGAAGATGCAGCAAGTGGCGCTTCGCGTGACATGCACGCACACCGGGAGCTTCACTCAGGGCCAGAATGGCACTTACACCGTGACCGTAAGCAATACGTCGGCCGTGCCGGCGAGCGGAACGGTGACTGTGACCGATACCGTTTCGTCCGGCCTGTCCCTGGTTTCTATAGTGGGAACGGGATGGACCTGCACCGGTGGGACGTGTATTCGCGGCGATGTGTTAAGCGCGGGCGCCAGCTACCCACCTCTCACCGTAACGGTGCAAGTGGCAGCAGGGGCGGCATCCCCGCAGCAGAACACCGTGAGCGTGTCTGGAGGCGGCGACATGCTTACCCGTACGGCCCTCGACTCGACGACAATTGCCGGTGGAATTACATACACGATCTCGGGGACCGTCACGCTTTCCGGCGCCGCAATGGCCGGCGTCAGTATGGCGTTGAGCGGCAGTCAGACTGCATCGGCAATCACCGATAGTTCCGGGAAGTACACCTTTTCCGGCGTGGCCTGCGGTCGGCAATTACACTGTGACTCCTTCGGCCCCCAACTACATGTTCACGCCGGCGAGCCAGTCCGCCGCCGGTCTGAGCGCCAACCAGATTTTCTCCTTTGCGGCGACGCCCAATCTGGCGAAAGGGAAAACAGCAACCGAGAGCTCCACCTATTCCACGAACGTGGCCAGTCTGGCGGTGGACGGCAACACGGATGGAGTGTCCGCGGACGGCTCGGTCGCGATCGCCGCCTCCGGCGCCAACGCCTGGTGGCAGGTGGACCTGGGCGCCCCGGCAACGGTAAACTCCATTGCCCTGTGGGGCAGGACGGATTGTTGCGGCAGTGACCTGAGCGACTATTGGGTTTTCGTTTCCAATACGCCATTCAACGCGACGGACACACCGGCGACCCTGCAGAACCGCGCCGGCACCTGGAGCAGCCATCAGACCTCATCTCCGAACCCCTCTACCTGGATAACGGCCGGCGGCGCGCAAGGCAGGTATATTCGGGTGCAACTGACGGGGACAAACGATCTGGCGCTGGCCGAGGCACAGGTATTTGGCAGTTGGGTAAACTCCAACCTGGCGCAAGGGAAGACGGCTACGGAAAGTTCCACCTACTCTACGAATGTGGCCAGTCTTGCGGTAGATGGCAATACAGATGGAGTTTTAAGCCACGGCTCCATCGCCATCGCCGACTACCGCGCCAACCCCTGGTGGCAGGTGGATCTGGGAGCTTCCGCGGCGGTGAGCTCGATTACCGTGTGGGCCCGGACGGATTGTTGCAGCAGTTTTCTGAGCGATTACTGGGTGTTTGTTTCCGACACGCCGTTCAACGCCACAGACACACCGGCGACCCTGCAGAACCGCGCCGGCACCTGGAGTAACCACCAGACCGGAGCCCCGAGCCCCTCGACCGCCATTGCCGCCGGCGGCACGCAAGGCAGATACGTTCGGGTGCAATTGACGGGCACCAACTATTTGGAGTTGGCGGAAGTGCAGGTATTCGGCAGTTGGATCGCCAACCTGGCGCAAGGAAAAACCGCCACCCAGAGCAGCACCTACTCTACCAACGTGGCCAGTCTTGCGGTAGATGGCAACACAGATGGAGTTTATAGTCACGGCTCCATCTCCATTGCCAACTATGCCGCCAACGCGTGGTGGCAGGTGGATCTGGGAGCTTCCGCGGCGTTGAGTTCGATCGCGATTTGGGGCAGGACGGACTGTTGCAGCAGTTTTCTGAGAGACTACTGGGTCTTCGTTTCCAATACCCCGTTTAACCCGTCGGACACGCCGGCGACATTGCAGAACCGGGCCGGAACGTGGAGCAGTCATCAGACCTCAGCCCCAAACCCATTGACCACGATTGCGGCGAGCGGTGTGCAGGGCCGGTATGTCCGGGTGCAACTGAGCGGCACCAATTATCTGGAGATGGCGGAACTGCAGGTGCTTGGCGCCTGGCAATAGCGTGCAGGCAGCTATTCCTGACGCACGATAGGCATGCGCCAGCCGGTGCCGAATGCGCGCGACGTCACCTTGAGCACCGGTGCGGCCTGTTTTCGTTTGAACTCGGCGATCCGCACCAGGCGCAACACGCGGCGGACGGTTTCTTCGTCGAAGCCTTGCGCGATGATGTCTTCGGCGGACTGGCACTGCTCCACGTGCAGTTCCAGAATCTGGTCCAGCAGTTCGTACGGCGGCAGCGTGTCCTGGTCGGTTTGATCGGGCCGCAATTCGGCTGAAGGCGCCTTGGTCAGAATCGCTTCGGGAATGTCCGGCTGGCGCTGGTTGCGCCACCGCGAGACGCGGTAGACCATCATTTTCGGCAGATCGGCGATCACGGCCAGGCCGCCGTTCATATCGCCGTAGAGCGTGCAATACCCAACCGACATTTCGGATTTGTTGCCGGTGGTGAGCAGCAGCGAACCGAACTTATTGGAAAGCGCCATCAGCAGGTTGCCGCGAATGCGCGATTGGATGTTCTCTTCGGTGACGTCCGGTTTCCGGCCCTGGAAGGCGCCGGAGAGCACGCCTTCGTAGGTGTCCATGATTCCGGAAATGGGCAACTCCATCGTCTGGATGCCCAGGTTGCGGGCCAGTTCCACCGAATCCGCCACACTCCCCGTGCTGGAATATCGCGAAGGCATCAGCACGCCGAGAACATTTTCCGGGCCCATGGCATCGGCCGCAATCGCCGCGGTCAAAGCGGAATCCACGCCGCCGGACAGTCCCAGCAGCACCCTGGTGAAGCGCGTCTTCCGGGCGTAATCGCGCACGCCCAGCACCAGCGCATTCCAGATCTCGGCCTCGGGCGTGAAATCGTCTTCCGCGATGGTGCCGGTGCCCTTCGCCAGGTCCACCACCACCAGATCTTCGGTGAAACCTTTGGCCCGTGCGAACATGCGCCCGGCGGCATCGAAGGCGCCGCTGCGCCCGTCGAAGATCAGGTCGTCGTTCGCTCCCACCTGGTTGACCCAGGCCAAGGGGAGTCCGTACTTCTGTGCCATCTGGGCCAGCATCCGCTCGCGCAGCAGTTGCTTTCCCACGGTGAAGGGCGAGGCCGAAAGATTAATGATGGCCTGCGCGCCGGCTTGCGCCAATACTTCTATGGGATCCTGATGATAGCGCCGCCGCTTCCAGAAATCGCGATCGTTCCAGACGTCTTCGCAAATGCTGATCCCCAGGCGCCAGCCGTTCAGCTCCAACACACAGGGTTCCAGCGCCGGCTCAAAGTAGCGGTCCTCGTCGAACACGTCGTAAGTGGGCAGCAGCGTCTTATGGAACGCCGGCCCCACCTCGCCATTCCGCAACAGTACGGCGCTATTGAACAGCGGACGGCCCATTTCCGCCGGATTGGGCGTGGCCACTCCTGCCAGCAGCGGGAGGCGCGTTGCGGATTTCCGTGGCGATGCGCGCCATCTCCTGGCAACTGCGGCGCACAAACCCGGAGCTCATCAGCAGATCGCGCGGCAGGTAACCCATCAGCGCGAGTTCCGGCGAGACTACCAGGTCCGCGCCCATAGCTTGCGCATCGCGCACACCGCGAATCAGCAGCGACGAGTTGCCGCGGATGTCGCCGGCCGTCGGATTGATCTGTAGAAGCGCTACCCGCAAGTGTAATTTCAGTATAAACAGCCCCTCCCGCCCAAGGGGAAATAAGGCGCCACCCCTGCTATCATGTGTTTTCCATGAACGTTCGGTTGCTGGATGTACGCCGGCAGAACCTGCCGCTCGAACAGGAACTGGCGGAAGCATTCAAGCGGGTTTTGCATTCCGGCCGTTACATTTTGGGTCCCGAGGTGGAGAGTTTCGAACAGGCCTCGGCTGCCGTGGCCGGAGCGCGCTTCGGCATCGGCATGTCTTCCGGCACGGACGCCATTCTGGTGGCGCTGATGGCCCTGGGCATCGGCCCGGGCGATGAAGTGATCTGCCCGTCGTTCACGTTTTTCGCCACCGCCGGCTGTATCGCGCGCGTGGGCGCCCGCCCGGTATTCGCCGATTCCTGCGACACCAGCTTCAATATGCGCGCCGACGCCATCGAGCCGCTCATTACCCCACGCACCCGCGCCATCATTCCGGTCCACCTGTACGGCCAACCGGCCGACATGGACCCGATCCTGCAAATCGCCCATCGCCATCGCCTTGCCGTGATCGAAGATGCCGCTCAGGCGTTCGGCGCCGAATATCGCGGCAAGCCGGTCGGTTCGATGGGTGATTTCGGAACCGTCAGCTTCTTTCCGTCCAAGAACCTGGGCGCCCTGGGAGACGCGGGGCTGCTGGTCACCAACGACCCGGCCCTGGCGGAAAAATCGCGTCTTCTGCGAGACCACGGCGCGCATCCCCGCTATTTTCACAGCATGATCGGCGGCAATTTTCGCCTGGATGCTTTGCAGGCCGCTCTGCTCAGCGTGAAGCTGCCGCACCTTTCCGAGTACACCGCCGGCCGGCAGCGCAACGCCTGCGAATACACGCGCGTGCTGGAAAGCCTGAAGGGCGGGAAAGTGGTGGAGATTCTGACGCCCGCCATTCTGCCCGATCGCACCCACATCGCCAACCAATACACCCTGCGCGTGCGCCGCACCGAGGCCTGGCAATGGGCCGAAACGCCGCGGGATTCCCTGCGCCGCTGGCTGCAGGAGCGCGGCATCGCTTCCGAGATTTACTACCCCGTGCCTTTGCACCAGCAGGAATGCTTCCGCCCGTTCGGTCCGTATCCCGCGCTGCCGGTTTGTGAAGCGCTGGCCGATGAAGTCCTCAGCCTGCCCGTGTTCGCCGAGATGAGTTCCGCGGAATTGAATGCAGTGTCCGACGCCGTTTCGGATTTCGTGTACTCGGCATCGCAGCTCCCCCCCGGACAGCGGCGCCAGCCGACAGGCCTGGCGTGAAGCGGGTCCTGTTCGTCTTCGGCACACGGCCGGAAGCCATCAAACTCTGCCCGGTGATCCGCCACATGCGGACCGTGGCCGGGTTGGAAGTGCGTGTCTGCGTGACCGCCCAGCACCGGGCCATGCTCGACCAGGTGCTGGAGTCTTTCGAAGTGACCCCGGATTACGACCTGGACCTCATGACTCCCGGTCAGACCCTGGCCGAAACCACCGCCCGCATCTTCACCGCGCTCGACCCGGTGCTGGCGGCCGAGCCGTTCGACTATGCCATCGTGCAGGGCGACACCACTACCACCATGGCCGGCGCGCTGTGCGCCTTCTACCGCCGCATTGCCGTGGCGCACGTGGAGGCCGGACTGCGCACCGGCAACCTGGCACATCCGTTTCCCGAGGAGATGAATCGCCTGGTCACCGCGCGCGTGGCCGCGCTGCACTTCGCTCCCACCGCCGCCGCCCGCCGCAACCTCCTGGCCGAAGGGATTCCGGAAGCCAGGGTCTTCGTCACCGGCAACTCCGGCATCGACGCCGTTTTGTTTGTGGCGGCGGCTCTGGAGCAGGGAAGACTGCGCGCCCGCGAATGGCCCTGGCTCGACGCCGGCAAAAAACTGATCGTGGTCACGGCGCACCGGCGCGAAAGCTTCGGCGGCGGCATTCAGCGTATCTGCGACGCACTGGTCGAACTTGCGCGCCGCGACGACGTGCAACTGGTGTATCCGGTTCACCGCAATCCGAATGTGCTGGACCCGGTGACCGGGCGCCTCTCGACGTTGCCGAACCTGATGCTGGCCGAACCGGTGGACTACGTTTCGTTCGTCGACCTGATGCGCCGCGCCCATCTGCTGATCACCGATTCGGGCGGCATTCAGGAAGAGGCGCCCTCGTTAGGTAAGCCGGTTCTGGTAATGCGCGAATGCACCGAGCGTCCCGAGGCGGTGGAAGCGGGGACGGTGAAGATAGTGGGCACAGACGTGGAGAAGATCGTCGGCGAAGCCACGCGCCTGTTGACCGACGAGGCCGAGTACGCCCGCATGTCGCGCATCCACAATCCCTACGGAGATGGCCAGGCAAGCCGGCGAATTTCGGAGATTATTGCGGGCGATTGACTGACCCGGAATAGGGGCTCCACACTTCCCGGCATGCGGCCGTCACTCACTTGGGAGTTCGTCGCATGAAGAGACGTCTGCCTGGCATCACGGTTGTTTGCGCAGTGTCCTTTCTTCACGTCCTCGGTGCGCAGGATCGTCCTAAGTTCGAAGTAGTCTCCATCAAGGAGTGCAAGAATGCCGATCGACCGCCTCCCTCGACCTCCTCACCGGGCAGGTTGGGTTTGGGGTGTTGGCCGCTGTGGCGTTTGATCGCGGACGCGTATGAAACATTCGCGTCCGGTAAAGTCAATCCTCTGAATCCTCTTGTTCCGCGGCCGATTGAGGGCGCTCCGGCGTGGGTCAATTCCGCCAGGTACTCGATCGACGCGAAAGCGGAGGGTCCGCAGAGCGGCGCAATGATGCGGGGCCCCATGATGCAAACGCTTCTCGAAGATCGCTTTCAGTTGAAGATTCATCGCGAAACCAGAGAGGTTTCGGCTTATATCATGACCGTGGCCAAAGGCGGTCCCAAACTGCATCGTACGGTAGAAGGCAGTTGCAATCCCGTCGATCCGACGGATCTTACGCAATCCCTGAAGATCCTGCCGGGCGGCAAACCCTGGTGCCTCGTCCCAATGAATGCGAGCAAGGGACCGCTCATGGTGTTCGACGTACATGGTATGACGCTGGATGCCTTTTCTCGGCTTCTCCTCCCCAACGATCGCCCGGTCATCGACCGGACGGGCCTGTCGGGAGCCTATGATATCCATCTGGAATGGGAGTCCGACGCGCCAACTTCGCCCGCGCCGGATGGTGGCGCTGCAAGTGATCCTTCTCCCCACGCGTCAATTGTGGCGACGCGTGAGCAGCTCGGGCTGCGGCTGGATCCCGGCAAAGGAACGCGCGAATTCCTCATCATCGATCGCGTGGAGAAACCCTCCCGGAACTAGCGTGTCTTGACATTGTCTGGCAGAGCAGACAGCGTTAGCCTTAGGGAAGGAAGATCATGCCGGCACGAACCACACGCAGCGAAAAGCTCGATCTTCGCCTGACGCGAAACGCCAAGCGTGCACTCCAGGCTGCGGCTGCGGTGTCTCATCGCTCCGTGAGCGAGTTCGTCCTGGAAAGCGCACTGGCTCGACCCGACGAAGCGCTCGCTGATCGGCGGGCCTTCGGCCTCGATGCAACCCATTGGAAGGTATTCATGGCTGCGCTCGATGCTCCTCCGCGCCCTCTGCCGCGCTTGGACCGCCTGCTGCGAGAGCCCGGATTTTTTGACGCCGGGTCGGATCAGTGAATGCAGACCGCCGCGTTGAAAAGCTGCGCCCCGATCACGGGCTTGAAGATTTCGACTGTGGCCGCGAAGAGCGAAACCGCTACCTGTTGCGCTACGCCTGGCAGAATCAGCAGGCAGGCGCCGCGCTAACCTATGTCGGCCTCGTTGGCGATACGATTATCGGGTACCAAACACTTGCGGTCGGACAGGTTTCTCGTGGCGAAGCGCCGGGGCGATTGACGAAGGGGCTCGCGCGTCATCCGGTGCCGATCATGCTGCTGGCGCGATTGGCGGTGGATCGCCGCTGGCACAGGCAGGGAGTCGGCAGAGCGCTGCTGAAAGACGCGATGCAGCGCACGCTGCAGGCTGCCGATATCGCCGGCATCCGTGCGTTCGCAGTTCACGCCAAAGACGATGAAGCCCGAAACTTCTATCTGCAATTCGATTTCATCCCCTCTCCGACCGATCCGATGCACTTGTTCGTGCTGCTCAAGACGTACGGCAAATTGGGAAAATGGGCAATCGTTCGAATTAGAGAACATCCGCGGCCGTTGTCACCTCTTGACAGCCGCTCGGCCCCGGGACTGTGACGACTATAATGAAATCTGGAGCCAGAGAGTGCCCAAAGAATACATTGAGGAACGATCCCAGGGACTGTACGTGGCGGGCACCCGCGTATCGCTCGCCTCGGTCGTCATTCAATTTCGGCAAGGGACGTCACCAGAAACTATTCTCCAGAATTTTCCTTCCTTGGTTTCGCTCGAAAATGTGTACGGTGCGGTCGCCTATTACCTGGCGAATCAACCGCAGGTTGACCAATATCTTAAGGCCCAAGAACTGAAGTGGGCTGAATTCCGCAATACCGCCGACCCGTCGCCCTCGCTTGGCGCGCGCGTCGAGGGATACGTCAAACCACAGTCCGATATCTGGTGAAGGTCAGATTCCAGGCAGACAACGATCTTGATCGGACTATCGTTCGTGGCGTCCTTCGCCGCTGTCCTCTCGTGGACTTCCGGTCGCAACCTGTTAACGATGTGGATGATCTGACCGTTCTCCATCTGGCCGCTCAAGATGGCCGGATCCTGGTATCGCACGACATCAGCACGATGCCGGAGGCTTTTGCCCAATATCGTCAGGGCGGCCATAGTCCCGGTGTGCTGTTGGTACCTCAGCTATGGCCGCTGGCCGAAACGATCGGGCAGTTGGTGATCATCTGGGAATTGTCTAAAGCCGACGAATGGCAGGATCGAATCTGCTATCTGCCAACCCTCTTAGATTTTCGAACGCGTGGGTAGCGCCTGCGAATCGAGCGCGATTCAGGAGAGGGCGACCGGGAATTGCAGTCGTCCAGGCATCCAGTCGGCCGTCGGAAGAAAAACGGAGTAACGTTTGAATTTCGGATCGCCCCAAGTTTTAGAAAAAGATGGAGCGGGAGACGGGCGTCGAACCCGCGACGTCCAGCTTGGGAAAATGGACGTGGATTGAAAACACAACACATAGCGTCTGTGGCGTCAATGGAAGGCGATGGAAAACGCCCTGTTTTCAAGGGCCTGCAGGAGCACTGGTGGCCGGCCTTCCCTCGCCGTTCTTCGTGGACAATATCCGCGCTTTCCGTTAGGGTGGACACAGACGATATAGTGAAAGAGAAACGAGAAAGACGCGTGACTTTTCACCTGAATATTCCCGAATCGGTAGCCGAGAGCATCCGGCTACCGTTGCCGGAGGTTGAGCCCCGCCTGCGTAGCGAACTTGCCCTTGCGCTTTACGCTCAAGGCATCCTTTCTTTCGGCAAGGCTGCCGAATTGGCCGAGGTTTCCCGCTATGCATTTGCCGACCTCGCAGGCGAACGCAACATTCCGCGCCACTACACCGCCGTCGAGCTAGCCGAGGACCTCGACTATGCTCGCGGTCAGTAATACTTCACCAATTTCCAATCTGGCAGCAATCGGACGGCTCGATTTTCTCAAGGCGCAATTCTCAGAAGTGCGAATACCACCCGCCGTTGCTGCTGAATTGAAGAATCACCCTGACAAAGCCGCCAGCACTGCGATCGAAGTCGCGTTGCGCCATTGGATACACATCGTGACGCCGGAGGACACGCCACTGCATAGGATGTTGCTGCGGCAGGTCGATGCAGGCGAGGCGGAAGCTATAGCTCTCGCCGCTGACCTTGGCGCGGCCATCGTAATCATTGACGAGCAGGAAGGCCGCATGCTTGCCCGACAAGTGGGTCTTTCCATCACCGGCACCTTAGGTATCCTGTTGCGAGCGAAGCGGAGCGGCCATATTCCGCTTATCAAGCCAGAAATACAAGCTTTGCGAAACCGTGCACGATTCTTCCTGTCCGCCTCACTCGAAGCCGAGGTGCTGTCGGCTGCCGGAGAGTGATTTGTTGATCGTCGCATTATCGTCGCAATTACGGCTATTGACCTTATCGCCGCAATGCCGTGCAGGGCAGAAGGTTCTATTCATTGATGCCGATCGACAGGGTAGCGCCCTCGACTGGGTAGCAGCCCGCAAAGGTGACCTTCTTTTCCCTGTCGTTGGACTTCCGAAGGATACTCTGCATCGTGAAATGGCCGCGCTCGGTCCAGCTATGTTTTGCGGCCCTTGACATCCGCCAGCGTGTCAACCGGGGAAAGATCGACACCCCGAAAACCAACCGCTCGATCCCTTGCGGCGGGAGTGCTCGGTGACATCAGCGAATGGAAGACCCTCTCGCGTGACATAAGCGACGATGCCTGGGTAATTCCCTTCAGAGACGGACAAGACGCCGGTATCGAGGGATAATCTCTCGCGCAGGCATATTGGCCCGCAGTTAGCCAGAACGTCTATACACGCGGGCGTCGGTTGCCAAACGCAAGGAAGCCGTGGACGCGCTGGTGGAGTCTGCACTGCCGGTGAAGTAGTTTTGGAGCAGGCCTTGAAGATGGGTGACGCTAACTTATTGAAAGATGGAGCGGGAGACGGGATTCGAACCCGCGACGTCCAGCTTGGGAAGCTGGCATTCTACCACTGAATTACTCCCGCTTGCCTTTACCTGCTGCTATCAAAAATACCATACGCTCATCCTCTGGTGGGACGTTCCTCAAGCACCCGGCTCCCGCCGCAGCTTCCAACCGCCGGCGATCTCTTCAAAAATCACCGGCAGCGTTTTGCCGATTTTCCACCCGGGATAGTGCGCCTGCATTTTTCGCAGATCGCTGTAGTAGCAGATGTGGTCGCCCACGCGATTCTCTTCCATGTAGCGCCACTGCATCTTCTTCCCGGTGACATCCTCCACCATGCGGAACGCTTCGAGAATAGAGCAGGAATTGGCCTTCCCCCCGCCCAGATTGTAGACCTCGGCAACGCGCGGCGATTGCCAGAACGCGTACATAAAGGCGGCCACATCCGCGGCGTGGATATTGTCGCGCACCTGCTTGCCTTTGTACCCGTAGACCTTGTATTCCCGCTCTTCGAGGTTGCACCGGATCAGATAGCTGAGGAAGCCGTGCAGCTCCACGCCGGCATGATTCGGACCGGTGAGGCATCCGCCGCGCAGACAACAGGTGGGCATTCCGAAGTACCGGCCATACTCCTGCACCATGACATCGGCGGCAACCTTGGATGCGCCGAAGAGCGAATGCTTGCTCTGGTCGATGGCGAAATCTTCCGCGATCCCGTTCGCAAAAGCAGGATCCGCGTAGTCCCAGCGCGTTTCCAGTTCCGTGAGCGGCAGCGTGTTCGGCCGGTCCCCATACACCTTATTGGTCGACATGTGGATAAAAGGCGATTCCGGGCAAAATCGCCGCGCCGCTTCCAGCAGGTGCAGCGTGCCCAGGGCGTTCACCTCGAAATCCAGAAACGGGATTGCCGCGGCGCGGTCATGCGACGGCTGGGCGGCTGTGTGGATGATCAGGTCCGGCCGCAACTCCTCCATCAGGGCCAGGACTGCTTCGCGGTCGCGGATATCGATGGCCGCGTGCCGGTAGCCGGGAATCTCGCGTTGCAGTTGCCCGAGCACCCAACTCGTGTCGCCATCGGGTCCAAAGAAAACCGCGCGATGATTGTCGTCGATGCCGATGGTCCGGAAGCCCAGCCGCGCGAACCAGCGAGTCACTTCCGAACCGATCAGACCGCATGAGCCCGTGACAAGAACCGCACGGCCGCCTGGCGATGTTGTGTTCACCGGAAGACATTATTGTATAAGCTCCGGTTCCCCACTTTCGAATCGGGATGCTATTCTGGTCCGGACTGGCAGGAAACCTCTCAGGGTTGCACTTCCGCGTGCGAACCGTAATGAACCCCAAAAAAGCCATCATCATCGGAGCGGGTCCGGCCGGCTTAACAGCCGCTTACGAGCTGATTACGCGGGCTGGCGATCCGGCCGGTCGTCCTCGAAAAAAGCGAATACATGGGCGGAATCTCCCGCACCGTGAACTATAAGGGCAACCGCATCGATATCGGCGGCCATCGCTTCTTTTCGAAATCCGACCGCGTCATGGAGTGGTGGCTCCGGCTCCTTCCCCTGCAAGCTTCGGAAAACAGTCCGGCGGCCATCCGCTATCACAACATGGAACGGCCCATCCAGCCTTCGGCAGCGGGCCCCGACCCGGCGGCCGCGGACCGGGTGATGCTGCTGCGGCCGCGCAAGTCCCGAATCTATTATCTGCGCCGCTTCTTCGATTACCCGATTTCGCTCAGCGTGGACACCCTCCGCAAGCTCGGTCTGTGGCGAACCTTCAAGATCGGTGTCAGCTACCTCCGGAGTGCGGTCTTGCCCACCAGGCACGAGCACACCCTGGAACAGTTCTTCATCAACCGCTTCGGCAGGGAACTGTACCGGACATTTTTCAAATCCTATACCGAGAAGGTGTGGGGCGTACCCTGCGACCGGATCAGCGCCGAGTGGGGCGCGCAGCGCATCAAAGGCCTCTCGGTGTGGTCCACGCTCACCCACGCATTAAAAAAAGCGATTGGCGGCAGAGGCAAAGACATCGGGCAAAAGAACACCGAGACTTCTTTGATCGAACAGTTTCTCTATCCCAAATTCGGCCCGGGGCAGGTGTGGGAAGAGGTGGCGCGGCGCGTCAAAGAGAGCGACGGAGAGATTCGCACCGGAACCCGCGTGGCGCGGCTGATCACCGATGGCTGGCGCGTCAAAGCCGTGGAAACGGTCGATTCCGCCACGGGACACAAAGAGATTGTCGAGGGCGACTATTTCTTTTCGACGGCCCCTATTCAGGAGCTGATGAGGGCCTTCGACGTCACGCCGCCCGGCAATGTCCTCGAAGTTTCCGACGGTCTGGTGTACAGGGATTTTATCACCGTTGGGCTCCTGGTGCGCTCGCTTCGCATCCATGACGAGACACCGCAAGGGAAGCGGCTGATCAGCGACAACTGGATCTATATCCAGGAACCCGACGTGGCGCTCGGCAGGCTGCAGGTGTTCAACAACTGGAGTCCGTTTCTGGTGGCGGATCCGGCCAACGTGTGGTTGGGACTCGAGTATTTCTGCAATCAGGGCGACGCCATCTGGAACCTGTCCGACGCGCAAATGACGGCCCTGGCAGTCGAAGAGCTCAGCAAACTGGGAATCGTGAACACCAGTGAAGTGCTCGATTCCACCGTCCTGCGAATGGAAAAAACATATCCCGCATACTTCGGCACGTACGATCGCTTTGGCGAGATCAGGGACTTTGTAGACCGCTACGAAAACCTGTACCTCATCGGCCGCAATGGCATGCACCGGTACAACAACCAGGACCATTCGATGCTCACCGCGATGATGGCGGTGGACAACATCATCGCCGGCAAAACGGACAAGGCGGCCCTTTGGCAGGTAAACACGGAAACGGATTATCACGAAGAGAAGACCACGTAACACGCCCTAGGGGATGCCCGTGTTTTGTGCATTTTGTTAACGCTACTGTAATGTCAAGGATTTGGCGTGCAATCGCAGTAGGATTTCCGGTATATTTCCACAGTAGCTGTGGATTTTGGTGCGGCCTTACCGCTCCGCCTTCACTTCCCCACCGCCATCCCCGCAACTGAACAAGCGGACGTAGCGGTTGGCGAATACGGGCTTGCGCGTCCATACCCAACTCGCCGGATCGTTCCAGACCGCGTCGGTATCCTTGACGACGATCAGGTCGATGGGCAGATTGAGACAGACATCGCGCAGTCCCGGAGCGGCGGGGCGGCCCACCACGGGATAGATCTGCTCCAGGCGCGAAACAATGGGCGCGCAGAGACGCGGGTCGCCGCCGAAGGCCGTGTTGCAGCCGGTATCGGCCGCCACGGTGCGGCGGTCGGCGTAGAGCAGCGCCGGGGTGTCCTGGAACACCACTCTGGGGTTGGATTGAACGATCGCCGTATCGGGCGTCATGCCCTGAATCCATTCATAGGCCGAGCGCGTGGCAAAGGTGCGCTCGCCGAACTGGCGGTCTGGGGACATCCAGTCCAGCGGAGGCAGCGTGCCGCGGTCGGCCAGTATCGGATAGAAGCGGGTCAAGGTCAGATCGTACACCGTACCCACACCGCCGAGAATCAGAAAAGCCATCGCCATCCGCATCTGGCGGGCCGTCAAAAAACCGGGAGTGTTGCGCTCACTCACGATATCGACGGCCCACAATAGGAGCATGAACTGGGCCAGCAGGAAGCCCCGCCAGCCCAGGTCATTGCAACCAATGACGCTGGAGCGAAGGAACGTGCAGATCAGGATGCTGGTGGCAATCATGGTGGTGCAAGCCAGTTCCTGGCGGGAGAGCGGCCCGCCGCGGCGACGGAACTTGCGCCACTGAATGGTTCCTACCAAAAAGAACAGGCCTAACTCCATCAGGTAGTTCACAGGAATCAGCGGACCGTTGACCACCAGCAGGCGCAACGATTCGCTCATGCCGGCAAAGCGGGGGATCAGCGCCGCGAAGGAAAACGCCCGAACCGTGAACTCGATGGGGGAACTGCCGAAACCGGCGGCCGCCGGGCCGCGCAGTCCCAGAAGGTACGGCAGAGCCAGTGCGGTGCACAAAATGCCGGCCACCACCAGCCCGGTGGTCTCGCGGCGCCAGCCTTTCCAGAAAGTAATGCCCGTCCACACCACCAGGAATACGCCTAACACGAAAGCTACATAGATAGAGGCGCCCACGCAGGTTGCCAGCGCGAAACCGGCCGGCAAACTGTAGCGCAGCATTCCGCCCGCACCTCGCGCGTCCGGAGCCTTCCAGAGCAGCAGGAAGCCGGTGAGCCCGGCTACCAGACTGCTCAACGCGTGAGGAGCCCACAACGCCGTGTAGACAAACCAGTCCACATGTTCGTTCCACCATTCCACGCTGGGCAGCACGAACGGAAGCGCGCCCTTGGCGTGAAGCACCAGCAAATACAGCAGTGGGCAGAATATCCAGTCCGGTAATCGACAGCAGCAATACGGCGATCAGCACTCTGCGCCGAAAGCGCGCCGGATCGCCCGGGCTGAACAGGCGCAGATAGAGGGCCACCAGGGCCATCAATCCGACGCCGCACCAGAAAGTGCCCGCCACCAAAGCCTGCCGCGGAGTGACGCCGTGATTTCCGGCCTTCTCCACCAGGCTGCACATCATCAGCCAGAAGTAGTGATACCGCAGAGACACCGGTTGCGCCGGGTGGAAAAACGGATTCTGCGGCGGAATGCCGGTGGTGGCGATGGAGTTGACAAATGCCGTGCGCAGCGAATTGTCCAGCGCGTTGGTGGGGTAGTACAGGCGATTGCCGAACTGCAGATCGATCAGCGAACCCAGCGAGATCACCAGCCACGCCGCCACGATCGCGCCGAAGATCCGCATGTCTTTCCCGAACCCGAATCCGAGCCGCACGCCGCTGCGCAGCGATACTACCTGGATCGCCGCAAAGCCCAGCGCGGCCGCCCAGTAGAAGGCCCAGACCGCATCCATGGTTCCGAAGCGTCCCAGCAGGTAGGTGACGATGGGACAGATGGCAATGGAGAGAGGCACGCTGAGCGCCAGCCGGAACGGTCCGGAGCGGCGGCGGAAATCGAAAAGATCGCACAACCAGGCGATGGTGTACCCAGGCACCAGGATGAACAGGGGTAGCAGGTAGATGGCGCGCAGACTTCCCGACAGATCCTCCAGCATGAAGTTCGGCACAGGCATCCTTCTGTATGGTCTGTTGGCGGGCGGGATCCACACAAGATCGCAATGGATAACGTACCGAGGATAGTCATTTCTGTTATTTGCTATACGTTTGAATGTTCAACTACAATAGCCTGTTCCGGTTTACCGATGGTTGCGTCTGTTACCCGACAAATCGCGGGGCCTGATAGTTGTGCAATAAACACCAAAGTTAACGGTGTGATTTTGTACCAACTGCCGCACTTCCAGGATTCCCGTGGATTGCTCAGCGTGGCTGAATCGGGCGGCCAGATTCCGTTCGAAGTGAAGCGCGTCTTCCTGGTCAGCGGTGTGCCGGGCGCGGACATTCGCGGGGAGCATGCGCACCTCACACTCCGGCAGATGCTGATCTGCGTGCACGGCAGTTGTGAAGTGATCGCCGACGATGGAGCGAATCGCCAGAGCTTTCTGTTGGACCGTCCTTCGATCGGCGTCCTGCTGCCGCCCATGGTCTGGGGTGTGCAACACCGCTTCACCCCGGACGCTGTGCTGCTGGTCCTGGCATCGGAGAAGTACGACTCCGCGGACTACATCCGGAATTACGACGAGTTTGTGAAACTGCTGAAGGCGCCCCATTGATTCCCCTGAACGATTTCAAACGCCAGTGGGAAGACACGCGCGAAGATGCCCTGGCGGCCTTCGAGGAAATCGGCGCCAGCGGCTGGTACATTCTGGGGCGCGAAGTCCGCGAATTCGAAGAGGCGCTGGCCGGCTACTGGGGCCTGCCCCACGTGGTGGGGGTTGCCAGCGGGCTGGACGCCATCGAAATTTCCCTGAAAGCCCTGGGATGCGGGCCCGGCGATAAAGTCCTGACCACTCCGCTTTCGGCCTTCGCCACCGCGCTGGCAATTTTGAATCTGGGCGCAGTCCCGGTTTTCGTGGATACCGACCCCTACGGCCAGATCGATCTGGACGCCTGCCAGGCTGTGCTGGAATCGCGGCCCGACATCGGTTTCTTTGTGCCGGTGCATCTCTACGGCCACGCGCTCGACATGCAGCGGCTCCAGGCGCTACGCCAAAGGCTGGGCTGCGGCATGGTGGAAGACTGCGTGCAATCCATCGGCGCCTGCTTTCAGGGAATCGTCACCGGATCGGCCGGACACATGGCGGCGCTCAGTTTCTATCCCACCAAAAACCTGGGCGCGATGGGGGACGGGGGCGCGGTGCTGGCGCGTGGCGAGGAATACGCGCGGCGCGCCCGCATGTTGCGCGATTACGGGCAGAGCGCCAAGTATCGCCACGAAATGGTGGGCTACAACAGCCGCCTGGACGAACTGCAAGCCGGGCTATTGCGCCGCGTCTCTCTGGGGCGATTGCCGGCCTGGATCGAAGCCCGCCGCCGGATCGCCGCCGCGTATCTGGCGGGCATTCGGAATCCGGCCATTCAGGTACCGGGCGCGCCCGCCGGTTCGTGCTCCTGCTGGCATCTGTTCCCGGTGCTGGTGGACGCGGCCCGCAAGCGGGACTTTATGGCCTGGCTGGCCGGCCAGGGAGTCGGCTGCGGCGAGCACTACCCGATTCTGATTCCCGATCAACCCGCCATGGCCGGCGTGAAGTTCGAAACGATCGGCGGCCTCGCCACCGCGCAGCGCATCTGCCGCTCGGAAGTGAGTCTCCCGATCCATCCCTATCTGCAAGACGCCGAGATCGCGCGCGTCATCGACGCCTGCAATCAGTGGCCGGGGTAAGGCTGCTTCCAGGCAATCACTTGTCGGGAAACAACCCCGGCATCCAGCGCGAGGCCAGAATTGCAGGGAAGGCGAGGCGTAGCGGGGCGCGCGAGCTTTCGGAGGTCAACACTTCCTTCTCCAGGAGCGCCGAGACAATGCGCCGGCCTTGCCGTTCGCTGGTGCCTGCAATAGCGTCGGCGTCACCGCGCGGCAACTCGCCGCGATAGAGCAGCGCTTCGAGAAGGGTACCGGACTTCGCGGGCAGATGGCCCAGCCGGATTTCCTCTTCCACCCACATCAGGATGCGGGCGCGCAGGCGGTCGGGCTGCACAAGGCTCTCCATGAAGTCCACCTGGTCGATGCACACCTGGAGGAAGAACTGCGTGAATTCTGCCAGCGCTTCCTCGCTCAAGGTTCCGCGGCCGTCGAGATCGTTGCGCCGGGCGAGATCGCAATTGGCCAGAAGCGCCTGGTAATCGGCGATGCGGCGGGCGAGGCCACGCGCAACGGACCATACGGCGCCGGTATCGAGCAGTTCCAGCATCATCGCGTGCGACATCAGTCGCGTCACCCGGCCATTGCCGTCGGTGAAGGGATGTATCCACAGAAGGCGGTGGTGCGAGGCGGCGGTGGAAATGATCGACTCTGTCTTGCCAACATTGGCATACACCCGCTCGAAGCGCTCCAGGAAGCGGGGAACGGCGCCCGGACTGATGGCGAGATGGGTTCCGACCTGTACGTCCCGCTGACGCCATTCGCCGGGCACTACTCGGAGCTTCGTCCTGGTGACGGGATCTTCGACCCAGAGAAGATCCTCGGGCAACAATTCACAGAAGCGCCGATGAATTTCCTGGATTCCTTCGGCCTTGATGGCAAGGCCTCCCTTGAGGCCACCGCCGTCGATCCATTTCTGGACGGTGATATGCGCTTTGGCTTCCAATTGCAGATCGCGCTTGCGGGCATCCTGGCTGTAGTCGTTCTTAAGCGCCCGCTCGATGTCCACCGGGTGCGTATCGTGGCCTTCGATGAGATTGGAGTAGTAGCAGTTCATCGCCCGCACGAGGTCGGCGAGCGAGGCCAGAAGGGAAGGGGGCAGGCTGCGGCGGAAACCCGCGGCCTTCCGGGTAAGCTCCAGCGCAAGGTCGGTGATCGCCCCCCGGTGGCGGGAGGCGTCACCGATCAGCAATGGTTCCATCAGGGTAACCGACTCGCCCCGATCCGCCGCTTTCCTGTCCGCTTCCATGGCCGCTATGTGGTTTATGGCAACTATATGTCTATCAACAGCATACACATTCTGCAAGCATAGAACAGGCCGCTATTGTGGCCGCATTGTCAGGACCTTCATCCGCACAGCGAGATGCTCCTTCGTATAGGAGCGAACTTCGATTGCAGTTTCCCGAATCGCTTCTGCGATACGCTCCAAAATTTGCC
The DNA here is from genome assembly GCA_963748795.1 of uncultured Solibacteraceae bacterium. Classification (GTDB taxonomy): domain Bacteria; phylum Acidobacteriota; class Terriglobia; order Bryobacterales; family Bryobacteraceae; genus Sulfopaludibacter. The sequence continues at coordinate 38,908 of CAVVLD010000060.1, read as the reverse complement.
TGATCCTCGCGGGCGTACCGCCGCCCCGTGTCTCACCGAGCCTTCTGAGTGCCTTTGCCGCCGGCCATGCGGTTGAGCTGTTGAGCGTCAGTGCCAGGCTGTCTTTGGGAAGATACACGGAGGTCGTCACCAGATCATAGGCCGGCGCGAGCCGTGCTTCGCCCTGTACGAAGAGCCGCTCCAAGTCCTCGTTGACGTGGGTGGAGTTGGCGAACTGAGCGAAGCGCTTCATTACCTGAGTCTCGTAACTGCCACGGTATTTTTCGTCAGTCCTGCGGGCGTTGAGGGCGCAGAAATCCTCGAATCCGCGATGGGTCCCGTCCATACGCAGATCGAAGCGGTCGATGACCAGGGCCATGCCGTCTTCTGCCAGGCGATAGGGGGGCACGTCGAGTCCGCGCTTGCGCTCCAGGATCTCGCCCACCGACTGAAACGGCACGTCTTCGTGCAGTTGTTCCTTGTCGCCGGTATAGCGGATGCGGCCGACCTCCGATCGGCCGACAATCGACAGCAGATCGAATTCGTCAAAGGTGCCGGTGGCTTTTGCAAAAGCAAGTCGCAGGCGCTCGCGCAGAGACCCCTCCGGCAGATTCATCTCGAAGATGGGAGGCAGACCGAAGGGCACGCTCCACGATGGGAGGCGAACGTGCTGCCACGTTCGGCGTAACGGTCAAGCAACCCCGCCTCAGCGGCGTCGGTCCAGACCTTTATCATCGCGATCCTCTTGCATCAACTCGTCGAGGGTGGGGCGCTGCGAGCCTGCCGTCTGGAGCGTCAGCTCCAGGCCAAGCGCGGCCAGCAGTTTGGCAACCTTCGAAAAGCCCAATTCCCCGGCGCGCCCGTTTTCCAGCGCGTCCAGCGTGGCACGACTTCCATGCCCATCGATCACTTCTTTTTTCCGACGCATGCGATCAATGGGCGGGCTGAGGAGCCCACAAACTACGGAGAGGCAGAGCATGCAAATTGGCTCCGAAGGGCACGGCCGTCTCTCCCGTGTAGAGAACGATGCCGCACCGAAAGCGGGGACCTGCGATTTCGGCGAGCGCGCGCAGCCCGCGGAAGTCGTGCCCCGTCACCGTAGCGCTGGCCTTCACTTCGATCCCGGCAACCTTTCCGGATGGCTCTTCCAGCACCAGGTCCACCTCCTGCCCGGTGGACTGGCGGAAGTGGAACAACCGCGGCCGCCTCGATGACCAGCCAAGCTGTTTGGAGATCTCGGCGGCAACGAAGGTTCCCAGCAGCGACCCCCTCACGTTCGGCTCCGTCTCCAAGCGCGCTTCGTCCAGGCCCAGCAGGTATCCCGCCAGCCCGGTATCCGGCACGTACACCTTCGGCGCCTTCACCATGCGCTTTCCCAGATTGTTCGACCAGGCCGGAACCAGTTGTACCAGAAAGGTGGTCTCCAGCAGCGCGAAGTAGCGCTTCAAAGTGCTCTGCGCGATCCCGGCCGAGCGGGATAACTCGGCGAAGCTCAGCAGCGAGGCGGAGCGTGCCGCAATCAGCGCCAGCAGACGGGGCAGCGCCCGCAGCGCCTCAATGTGAGAAAGGTCGCGCACATCCCGTTCCAGGATCGTAGTCACGTAGGAATCGAACCAGGCGTGGCGGCGATCGAGATTTGGACGCTCCACTGCGGGCGGATATCCGCCAGTCAGCAGGATTCGCGCGAGGCTGACAGTTTTTCCAGGCGGCGCCTTCCACCCGGGAAGAGTTTTCGCGAAGAGCCCATCCACGAATGCTTCCCGCGCTCCCGCCAGTTCTCCCTGGGAAAACGGCCGCAGCGTGAGAATCTCCATCCGCCCGGCCAACGACTCCGCCAGGCGCGGGATAAGCAGGGCGTTGGCCGAACCCGTCAACAAGAAACGCCCGGCTTCATGATGACGGTCCACCTCTGCCTTGATCGCCAGGAACAGTTCCGGCGCACGTTGAATCTCGTCAATGACCACCGGCCCCTTCAACCCGGCGACAAAGCCGGCGGCATCCTCGCGGGCCGAACTCAACACGACGGTGTCGTCGAGCGTCAGGTAGGGTATGCCAAAACTGCGGGCCAGGGTGCTTTTGCCGGTCTGTCTGGCCCCATGCAGCAGAACTACAGGCGTATCTTTCCGGGCGGTCTCGATTGAATCCCTAAGGAATCGCGCGATCATGGGTGAAATTCAACCATCCAGTGGTTGATTTTACACCAGAATACACTTGACTCTAGGTTCTCAATATGAGAACCTAGAGCACGTGAGCCCTATTGAGCCTGATCCCTCAAGATTAGAAAATGCGAGTCCGGCCTCGACGGCTTCCTTGGATGCATGGTATCGGATGACGGTGAACGCCCAATGGAAGTCTCTAACGGATGTTCGCAAAATTTATCCTCACGCTGATGCCGTAGGACGATGCACGGTTTTTAACATTCACGGAAACCGGTATAGATTGATCTCGAGAATCAATTACGACTGGCAACTGGTCTACATTCGAGGCATTTACACGCACAAAGAATACGATGAAGGTAATTGGAAGTATGGCTGCGAAAGCATTTAATCTTTCCGAGTACGTGCACCTGCTCAGCACGGCGCATCCGACTGTGCCGCACACCGATGAAGAGAATGAGCGCCTGCTTATGCTGGTGGAGCAACTCGACCGGCAGGCGGAGGTTTCTCCCGAGCAGAAGGAACTGCTTGAGTTGTTGCTGGCGCTAATTCAGGAATACGAAAGGGCGCACGCGCCAAAGCGGCGAGCGCGTCCCGACGATATTCTGCGCGAGCTGATGCGCGCGAACGACCTGAAGCCCAAAGACATGTACTCGATTTTCGGTTCGAAGGGAACGACCTCAGAAGTACTGCGCGGCAAGCGCGGTGTCAGCAAGAGCGCGGCGAAGAAGCTGGCGGAGCGCTTTGGGGTCTCTACCGATTTGTTCCTGTAGAAAGCCGCCCCGCGCGGTCACGCGATCATGGGTGAAATTCAACCATTCAGTGGTTGATTTTACACCGGAATACCCGGTAATAGCTGTTCGCGTAAAGAGGCTGGTTGGTCCAGACCCATCCCTGCCGGTCGGCCCAGGCGGGGTCGGTATCCTTGGCGACGAGGATGTCGATCGGCAGGCTGCCGCAGACGCTCGCCAGAGGCGCGGGGGTGCTGGCATAGAGCAGGTTCAGCTTGCTAATGATGGCGGGGCACAGTGCCGGATCGCCGCCAAAGGCGCTCATGCAGTTCTGACTGGCGGCAGCGAAATGGCGGGCGGAGTAGAGAAACGCGGGCATGTCCTGAAAGACGACTTTCGGATTGAACTGAATCACGGCTCCGGCCGGAGTGGCGCGAGTGGTCCACTCAAACGCCTCCCGGCCGGCGTAGTTTCGCTTGCCGAGGTCGAGATCGCCGGCCATCCAGGGGAATTTGGCGGTGATTCCCTGGTCGGCCAGCACGGGAAAGAATCGCAGAATCAGCACATCGTAGGTGGTGCCCGCGGCTCCCAGGATCAGTAGTGCGGAGAGCAGGGCGCGGCGCGGGCGCCCGTGATCCATCAGCACATCGACGCCCCACAGCAGCAGGGCGAATTGGGCAATCAGGAATCCGCGCCAGCCCAGGTCGTTGTTGGCGATGACCGAAGATCGCAGGAACGTGCAGACCATGGTGCTGGTCGCGGCCATCAGGGCGAGAGCCAACTCGGGGCGCGAAAGCGGCGCCGGGTTTCTCCCTCGCGTGCGCCACCAGATCACGGCGGCCACCAGGAAAAAACCGAACTCCAGAAAGTAGTTCACGGGAAGGAGCAGCCCGTTTAGCAGGTTGATCGCCGGGCGGCTCAGGTGCATCGCCTGAAACACAAAAGTGGCGGGGTGCAGCGGACGGATCCATAGCTCGATCGGGTTGCCGGACAGTCCTGGACCACGAAGGCTCAAGGCGTACGGCAACAAGAGAATCAATCCGGCAGCGCCGGCAATCGCCAGGGCCGCCGTTTCGCGCCACCAGCGGCGCCTCATCGCGGCCACGGCCCAGGCGGCCAGGAAAACGGCGAACGCGAAACTGACATAAATGGACAAACCCGCCGCCGACGCCAGCGCAATGCCGGCCAGAACTGCGTACGGGAGTTTTTTGACCGCCTCGGAAAGCAGAAGAAAAGCGGTCAGGCAGGCGATCAAACCGGCCAGGTGATGGGCCGTCCAGAGGGATGTCCAGACGAAGCCATCCACCTGTTCGTTCCAGAACTCGACGCTGAGGAACACCGCGTTCTTCATGCCCGTGGCCCGCAGCAGCCAGAGCAGTGCGGTCGGAATGATATCGAGACCGGTGATGCACGCCAGAAAGTAGGCCACCAGCAAGCGGCGACGCAAGCTCGCGGCGCCCCGATAAAAAAACAGGCGCAAGTACAGCGCCAGGACCGCCAGGAAGCCGAAACCGCACCAAACCGTGCCGCCCATCCACGCGCGGCGCGGGCCCACAAAAGCGCCGCCGGCCTGCTCCACCAGGCTGCAGAAGAGCAGCCAGAAATAGTGGTAACGGAGAGGCACGGGGTGGCCCGGAAAATAGTAAGGATTGTCAGGTGGAATTCCGGTCGCGGTGATGGCGTGGACGAATTGCGTGCGCAGCGCGTAGTCGAAAGCGATGGTGGGGAAGTAGTCGCGTTCGCCAAGTTGCAAGTCGACCGAGGAAAACAGCGCCAGGATCAGCCAGCAGGCGGCGATGCCAGCGAAGATCCACCACTTCCTGTCGATCCGGAGGAGCCACCGGTGCTGCCGCAAATCCCACAGAACTACCGGAACAAAGCCAATCCAACAGGCAGCGTACAGAAACCAGACCGCGTGCATCGAACCGAACCGGCCCACCAGGTAGATCACGATGGGACACAGCGCAATAGAGAGCGGAAGGCTGAGCGCGAGGCGAAAAATCAAAGTGCGACGGCGGAAATTGAACAGGTTGCCGGACCACGCCACAAGATATCCCGGAATGAATACAAAGAGAGGATAGAGGCAGACTGCGGCGAGCATTGCCGCCACATCCGCCAGGGTGAAATTCATATGCGGCTGCGGGCCGCTTCGTGCGACTGAATCGCCGCCGTAGGATCGGATTCCGGGGCTTTGCGCGCCACCACAATCAACGATAACCCGTGCCAGGGTATCAACCAGTCGATGCGGCTCCACAACCAGACGGTCTTATCGAAAACCTTCAGCACCGGCTTGTTGATGTTTTTCGAACTGAGTACCTTGCTGTATACCCACCAGGGCGGCGCCCCAGCTTTGTTGAAATCGTAAACCGTTTCGATCTCCAGACCGTAAGACTCCAGAAGCGCACGGGCATCCGCCTTGCGATAGCGCGCTTTGTGGCCCAGTCTCCGGTCCAGGCTGCCGAAGAGCCCGGGATTTTGCGGCACCAGAATCAGCAGCCGGCCGTCCGGCTTCAGCGTAGCGCGTAGCGACGCAACCAGGGCCCCGGGATCGTCCAGGTATTCCAAAACGTTGAGGCAGAGGACCGTGTTGAAGCAGTTTTCCATGCCCGCCAGATCTTCAGCCACTTCCGGATTGACGCGCTGCACCACTACGTTGGGCGTTCGGAGAAAGCGGTTGCGCAGCGCATGCAGGTGGAGCGGGTCCTTCTCGGCGGCCACGTACAGAACACGCCGGGACATGAGGCGTCCGGAGAGGTTGCCGATGCCGGCGCCGATTTCGAGCACCGAGTCGCCGATGTGCGGTCGCAGTTTGCGCGCCAGCCAGCTCAGATACTGCGGGGTGCCGGTGAGGTTATTGAGGACACCGCGGCCGTAGGGCGAAGAGTACAGGTCGTCGATGATCCAGAATTTCAAAATGACCGTGAGCGCCTTCAGACCGTCGCGCCAGCCGATCTTCTTGCCCTCTTCATAAGTGCGGCCGTGATAACTGATGGGCACTTCGTAGATACGGAACTTACGCTTGGCGCTCTTCATCACGATTTCGGGTTCGAAGCCGAAACGGTCGGAGCGGATCGGGACGCTTTTCAACAGGTCCGTACGAAACACCTTGTAGCAGGTTTCCATGTCGGTCAAATTCAAGTTACAAAACATGTTGGAAACCGTGGTGAGACCTTTGTTGATCATGGAGTGCCAGAAGGGCAGAACGCGGGTCTGCCCGCCGGCCAGGTAGCGGGAGCCGAACACGGCATCGGCATGGCCATCGAGGAGAGGCCGGAGCAGGCGGGGATACTCGAACGGGTCGTACTCCAGGTCGGCATCCTGGATCAGGGCAAAATCGCCGGTGGCCTGTTGGATGGCGGTACGCACGGCCGCGCCTTTTCCGCTGTTCTTCTCGTGCCGGAAAAGGCGGATTTGCGGGGAATTCGAGGCGATCTGCTGGAGTATGTCCCAGGTGCCGTCGGTGGAGCAATCATCCACAATCACCAGTTCCCTTTCCATGCTCTCCGGTATCGGAGCGGCCAAAACCTGCGCGATGCAGCGTTCCACAACGGTGCGTTCGTTGTAGACCGGCATGAGGATGGTGAGCTTCATTAAAATATGCAGTTTACCAGAGACAACCGAACACCGGCGGTTCGGGCGCCCGTGATAAATCGGGTTATCGTGGGCCGCATAACAAACAGCGCTAACAGCGCCCTTAAAAGCGCCTTGACTTACTCCGGGAGACCGCAAACCCCACAATTTGTTAACATGCAAGTGGGACTACGGAACGTATGAACAGGCGAACACACGTCGTGCTTTCCGATCAGTTGGTCAAGGACATTGACGCCATGGTGGGCAGCAGGAAGCGCAGCACGTTTATCACCCAGGCGGCCGAGAAAGAGCTGATGCGCTGCCGCCAGCTTAAAGCCATTGAAGCCGCAACCGGGGCCTGGAAAGATAAGGACCATCCCGAGCTCAAGCAGGGAGCCTCCAAATATGTTTCCAAGCTCCGGCGGCAGGACGAAGATCGCTTTCAAAAACAAACCGGCCGCTAGCCAAAAATGTCCACATTCCTGCTCGATTCGAGCGTGATCATCGACTTGAGTTCTACTTAGAGCCTCGTTGAATTTCCGTCAAGAGTTCGGAAAGATTGATGCCACGTTGCTTAGCTTTCCCCGAACGCATCAACGTCTTTGTCATCGTGGGGCCGGGCGACACCGGCGGCACCGGTAAAACGACGCTCATGCGATCGGGTACGCCGCCATTCAGCAGGCTGTCGCGTCCTCTACCGCGAAAACCAATGTCCTGCTCGACGACCTTGCGGAGGTGCTGGCCGATGTAACGCGAAAGGAGTTCACATTGTCGCCCTGGCTGCAACGACCAGTAACTGTCCAACTGGCGCAACACCGTTGATCTGTGCGCTATCGCACTTGTAGCGCTAGAGCTGACTCCCTTTTGTTATTGTCCGCGCCGACCTATAGACATATACTCCTGATACACCCTATGAGTACTGGGCGGTTTAGATCTCGTCTTATTGGGCCACCCTATCAAAAACAACTTGGCTTATAGGCCGCTCGAGGTTAAGCAAGGAGTTTTATGGCCAACACGGCTCATTTAATACAATCGCCGAGCGTACGATCCCTAAGACACACAAGGTATCATGTCGCCAGAGCACTGGCATCGTTAGAACAGCACTATTCCACGCCGAATATCGCATTGGGAGACGTAGCGGTACAATTAGGCCTATCCGATCGATATTTAGGAACACTCATTCGCTCATTGACAGGAATGGGCTTTCGTGACCACCTTCGACAAACCAGGATTAAACATGCCGTGGTCTACCTCACCGACCAGCGGCTTACTCTCAAAGAAGTAGCCTGGAAAGTTGGGTATTGGCATGTGAGCAATTTTGCTCGGGATTTTAAACGAGAAACTGGCCGTACGCCACTGGATGCTCTACAAAACGATGTTGCAATTAATCACTATGCAACATCGTAAGCTGCTGATCACTTCACCCTATTAGGTAGTGCTCCCCTCGGTAGCACTAATTGCATCTTAGTACTATCATCCAGCATCACCGCGCGGAGAACCTCTTCTTCGCCGTCATCCGACAATTGGCCTCGCCAAACGTTCAGCAAAGTCGAATCAGCAGCGATCACCATAACGGTAGGCGTTGAGCGAATGCCGATGTTACCCAACGTGACCCCTGCAATGACATCCGCCCCCGTAAGCCCGTCGGGCAATATACGGAATAACCGTTCACCTGGGTCCGGAAAGACGGCGATTATGTGAGTGCGTAGTTTACCAGAGCGTTCCAGTTGTATAAGGCGTTGGTAAAATGGCATGCTAGCTTCGCAGTACGGGCATCCTAGGCGTAGTCCAAGCACCAAAGTATAGGAAGACTTCTCCCATGGGTGGCCGGGAATGATGGCAACGCGCGAGCCTGGCTCTAACGACCTGAGTGGGATGGATGGGGCGCTATCGTTCACATAGCGGCGGATGAATAGGTCTCCACCCGTGGCAGCAATAGTTACTACCGTAATAATGACGAGAAGATCAGATAACCGACGCATAAGAGGTAGGTACACTCCGCATTAAATGAACGTACAAGCCCAACTGAACCCGTCGGCAGGCATTTCACGCCACGACTGTGCGATAGTATAGTAGCAGAGAGTAGCAGACGAGAAATGCCTGCTCAGGGTGTTGTGCTGGATTGCTCCGCTCAGACGACATACGCCACAAGGCGGGCCCTGCAGGCCCTCGTTAAGAACAACCGCTGTTCACTGGGTAGCATGTGCACTTATCATTGTTGCTAGGATCTGCGGCGCAGCAGCCGTTGCCTCCGTCTTTAGGCGTGCAGGTTCCGGTGCAGAGACCGGAGCCCGAGCATCCACTTCCAAGCGCGCCGCCCTGCGCGATGTTCGCGCCTGTCCATAGCATGGTTCCGAACAAGCCCATAACGATAGCGCCCTTAATGAGCCTGATCGTCGTTGAAACGGTTAGAGTCATGTTACATCTCCTTTACAAATAGGGTTATGGGTAAAGCGAATCGGGCCGCGCGGGTGATCCTCACACCTGTTGGCCAAATGCGCTGTGAGTAAATAGGTGGCCATTACAAAGCCAGTTTGAAGTAAGCAGACATCTCGGTCAAAGCCGTTGCGTTCAGAGTGCCTATCCACACCCTGTCTACTAGGCCTTTATCCGTAACTACCAGTGTCTGCGGTACAGCATCAAGTCCCAACTCAGCGTAGGTTCTATACGGTGGATCTGCTAGAACCAGAGAAGAGGGGATTTGATGGGCGATACAGTAGTCTCGAGTTGTTTGAATAGAGTCGCGGCTTATCCAAAGCACCCTCCAATCATCCCTCGTTTGCAAAGCTTCTGAAAGGCGGCGCCAGTTGGGCAGGTTGTCTCGACAAATGGGGCAGGTTGGAGAAAAGGTTATGAGCAGGAGCTTATGTGTTGTTTGCAAGGACACGTTCAGGGGCGTTAACAGGCCGTCCAGTGTGGTGGCTCTAAGAAGCTTAGCAGGAAGGTGTGTTCCCGATACGAGCAGCTTGGGCTGGGTACGTATTTTAAGGCTACGATTTTGCTGAACGAGGAAGAGATTTTGGGCGAGTACGGCTGCTCCTAGGCACCAGATAGAGGTCTTCAAAATAAGAACGACATAGTGGCGAAGCGTAGTCATTGGTGAACAGTATAGTGTGGCTGGTGTACAGAATGAGCGTGCGAACCGTTATCAAAACCGCAGATCTTTTATCAAAATCGAAGATTAGGTAGCGGGTGGGTGGGCCTGTCTTATAGTAGTGTAGTTGCAGCGATCAGTTTTGGCCGCTACCAGGCGGGCCAGTGCAGCAGAGGCCCGTCTGCGCATGTGCACCCGAAGTAGTAGCCGAACGTTGTGGGTGATAAATCGAGATGGGCCCGTTCAGATGGCAAGGACTGCCGGCGAATGAGATTGCTGTGACGAGAAAACGCTGTGTCGAAAGGGTTTACAAGAGTAGGATACCGAGGCGTGTTACGCCGAAGCCAATGTATGTAGAATGGTCCATCGATGGCTAATGTGGGACGTGACGGGAGCCAGTAGTCGAACGAAAGGAGTATGGAGAAATGGCGCGATCAATCGAGGGAACGATCGTGGCGGTGTTGATCTGGTGCGAGTTCGCCAATGGCCAAGCGACAAATAGACGACCGGAGTTCGAGGCCGCCTCAGTCAAGCTATCTACAAATGGCGCTGGGGATACCACGGCACGCGGTGGTCCGGGAACGAGCGACCCAGGGCAGGTAACCTATGATAAGGCTTCCCTACGAGGCCTCGTTGCAGATGCGTATGCGGTGCGCATCGATCAGGTCTCTGGGCCGGATTGGATCAACACTGCGGCCTACAGCATCGCGGCCAAGATTCCGCCCAATACCACCAAAGGCCAATTCAACGAAATGCTTCAGGAGTTGTTGGTGGAGCGATTTCATCTGCGGATTCACCACGAGACGAAGACAGTGCCGGTTTACGTTCTTGTTGTAGCGCCGGATGGCCCAAAAATGAAGGCGGTGCGTGGAAATCCCACTGACGCCGCCCCGGAGGCTCCGACCTGTGACGCCAGAGCGACGAATCGTTTCCCACGGTTGCGGCCAGGGAAATCAGAGGCACACCAGTGGTGTCCTGGGATGGCGTATTATACCTATCGGCAAACGATGCCAGAATTCGCGCTTGGCTTAGGGACATTGGTGAGCATGTCGAATGGTGATGGGATTATTAGGGGTGGTCCGCCCGCACCATTTGTTGTCGAAGAGACCAGGCTAACGGATAGATTTGAGTTTACGTTGGAGTTCGCTGGCTCGATCTTTCCATCGTCGCCAGCGCAAGTCGCGGCATTAATCACGAGCGGCGCCATCCCGTCACAATCCTCCCCGGAGAGAGTTGCCGACCACCCTCGTGGCAGCGGTCCTGATCTCTTTGTATCCCTCGGAAGGCAGTTGGGCCTGAAACTTGAAAGAGACAAGCGGCCCGTCGAGTTTTTGGTGATCGACCACGCGGATAAGGCGCCTATCGAGAATTGACATGTCTGAGTGTTGCAAAATAGCCCGGTAAGCCGCGAGTGTTCGGGCGCGCTTTTTTGCGAAAACGAAATGCATTGCTCATTTCGATGGCAATATGCGCCATAGCTGCCCTTGCGAGTGCACGACGAGTTCTTGAGGCGCATCACGGCGCGACATGTTAGGAAACAATGGTCCGTTCGGCCGGCAACCTACAACTCGCTGGGTTTTTTGACGGCATGGTTCCGGACCCTCTCTCGATGGACACCGGCATGAGCACCCTGACGCCGGGGGCAATGTGATGCAACCCGCGGACTCCTTCCGTGAAGTCGATTTCGGAGGGCATATCGTTGTCGTCCATCGGTCGATTGTTCATAAGGCCTCCTGGTACTGTCCGCACTCGGACTACGTTGCGCTTCGCGCTGTGCTCCAAATCGGCCACCGTGACAAAAGGCAAATGAGTGGGCCGCCGATCAACGCGGATGAACACAGATATGTTACTTACCTTCGAATCGGCGTTTATCGGCGGCGGATTATGTCGCTGTAACTGCGCTTACAGTCTGACGATCTTTGGCGAGTTCACGCCCTTGAGCGCATTGCGCGTGTCCACGACCAGCGCGGCCCTTTCTACCAGGGCGCGATAATCGAATGCGGCGTGATCCGTCACGATCACCACGCAGTCCGATTCCGCCGCCGCCGCTTCCGGACTTGCCTGTATCTCCAAACCTTCCAGATTCAGCCTGGGCACATGCGGGTCGCTATAAGTGAGCACCGCCCCCCGCCGCGCCAGCAGCATCATCACGTCCAGCGCGGGCGATTCCCGCATGTCGTCGATGTCGCGCTTGTAGGCCACTCCCATCACGTGGATGCGTGAGCCTTTGACCGGCTTGCTCGCATCGTTCAATGCATTCTGCACCTTGTCCACCACAAAGTGCGGCATCTGCCCGTTGATGTAGCCCGCCAGTTCGATAAAGCGCGCTTCAATGCCCGCCTGCTTGGTTTTCCACGAAAGATAGAACGGATCGATGGGGATGCAATGGCCGCCCAGTCCCGGCCCAGGAAAGAACGGCATAAATCCGAAGGGCTTGGTGGCGGCGGCTTCGATCACTTCCCACACATTGATGCCCATGCGGTCGCACATCATCGCAATCTCGTTCACCAGCCCGATGTTGATCATGCGGAAGGTGTTCTCCAGCAACTTCACCATCTCCGCCACCTGGGTGGAACTCACTGGAACCACGTGCTGCAGGGCCTGCGCATAAAACAGCCGGCCTATTTCCGTGCAGGCCGGCGTACATCCACCCACTACCTTGGGAATGTTCGCGGTCTGGAACTTCGGGTTGCCGGGGTCCACGCGCTCCGGGGAAAAACACAGAAAGAAGTCTTTTCCTGCCTCGAGGCCGCCTTTGGAGAGCATCGGCCGCAGCAGTTCTTCGGTGGTGCCGGGATAAGTGGTGGACTCCAGGATGACCAGGGTGCCCGGTTGAAGGTATTTGACGATTTCTTCACAGGCCGAGACGATATAGCTCATGTCCGGGTCTTTGGTTTTGCGTAACGGCGTGGGCACGCAGATGTTGATGGTGTCCAGTTCCCGCACGGCGGCAAAATCGGTGGTGGCGTCCAGCTTACCGGATTGCACCAGGGGTGCGAGCGTGGCGCTGGAAATATCGCCGATGTAGGACTCGCCGGCGGTGACGCGCCTGGTTTTGTCCGCGCTCAGATCGATTCCGGTCACGTGGAAACCGGCGCGGGCAAACTCTACGGCTAAAGGAAGTCCCACGTACCCCAACCCGACGATACCGACCCGGGCCGAGCGGCTGAGAATCTTCTGTTCCAGAACCTTCCCTGCGGATGCTGTTACGGCTTGAGATTCAGGCATTCTCCGCCATTTTCGCACACCGGCCCGTCAGGCTACTTTTTCACTGCCGTAGATGTTCCGATTTCCTGGCGCGGGCGGGCATTGCGGCCTACCCCGGTGTAATCGAAGCCGGCCGCCGCGGCAGTCTCGGGACGGAAGACGTTTCGCCCGTCAACCAGAATCGGATTCGCCATCACCGCAGCCAGGGCAGGCAGATCCAGAGCGCGGAATTCACTCCACTCCGTCACCACCACCAGGGCATCGGATCCCTGCGCGACTTCCGGCACCGATTCGCAGTAGCGAATTTTCAGGTCGCTCCGCTGCTGCCTGCAGGCGTTCATGGCGATAGGGTCGTAGGCCTTGACCCGCGCACCCATCTGCAGCAACCGTTCGGCGATGTAAAGGCTGGGAGCGTCGCGCAAATCATCGGTATCGGGTTTGAAGGCGAGTCCCAGCAATCCGATAGTCCGGCCTTTGAGGATGTACAGCTTTTCCTGAAGCTTTTGAATCACCATGTGGCGCTGGGCGTTGTTCACTTCCAGCGAGGCCTTCAAAAGTTTACTGTCGTAGCCGTATTCCTGGGCCATGTGCAGGAGCGCGTGAATATCCTTGCCGAAGCAACTGCCGCCCCAGCCCACCCCGGGATTGAGAAACCTGGCGCCAATGCGGGAGTCCAGCCCGATTCCGGCCATCACTTCCGGCGCTTCCGCCCCTACGCGCTCGCAGATATTGGCGATTTCGTTGGCAAACCCGATTTTCATGGCCAGAAAAGCGTTGGCCGCATATTTGATCATCTCCGCGCTGGTCAGGTCCGTGGCGAGCAATCGCACTTGATCCATGCCAGCGGGTCTCGGCACGCCGGGCGGCGGAGCGAAAGCCTGGGCCACCAGGGGGCGATACAGTTCCTGCATCGTTTCCATGGTTTCCCGGTCGCTGGCTCCCACCACGATGCGGTCTGGATACAGGGAATCGGCAACCGCGTTTCCTTCGCGCAGGAATTCGGGATTGCTGGCCACGCCGAAGCGGATGTCACGGCGCTTTTCGGGATGTACTTCCTCGATGCCCTCGCGCACCAGCGTCTCGACCAGGTTTCCGCAACCTACCGGCACCGTGGATTTGTTCACGACCACGTGAAAACGCGCGGTGTCCATGGCCCTGCCGATGCTTCGGGCGGCCGCTTCCAGATAGGACAGATCCGCCTCGCCGCTGGGCAGGGGAGGAGTTCCCACGGCAATAAAAATCACATCGCTCTCAGCCACGACGGTGTTGAGATCGCTGGTGAAATCCAAACCGCCTTTCTGCGCGCCTAACCGCAGCAACTCTTCCAGGCATGGCTCGTAAATGGGAGATTCTCCACGCTGCAGAACGCTGATTTTCGCTTCGTCGGTATCAACGCACGTTACGCGATGACCCATGTAGGCCAAACAGGCCCCTGTGACGGTTCCCACATACCCGGTTCCTACAACAGTGACGCGCATTTGATTAAAAGAAACGGCGAGTCCCAGTTTAACAATTCACCGCTGCCCGGTGGCGGCGAAATCGCGCGCCGCAGTTATTCTGCGCACGGCTCGAACACTGCTATCATTTCGATTCAACTATGGATGCGGCGCGTTTCAACCGGGTGGCCGGCCGGTTTGGAGAACAGCGGATTCTGGTAATCGGCGACCTGATGCTGGATGAGTTCATTTGGGGGAGAGTGTCGCGCATTTCGCCGGAGGCTCCGGTTCCGGTGGTGGATGTGACTGCCGAATCGTACTACCCGGGCGGCGCGGCCAATGTGGCGCGCAACGTTCGGGAATTTGCGGCGGATACACGAGTCATGGGTATCACCGGCGCCGACCCTCACGGCGACCGGCTGGTGCGGCTGTTGGGAACCAGCGGCATCGATACAGCCGGGGTGCAGCAGGACGCGGCCGGCTTCACCACTGTAAAAACGCGCATCATCGCCCGGCACCAGCAGGTGGTACGCGTGGACCGCGAGCGCCATGCGCCGCTGCATGCGGAACAGGAGGCGCGGGCCATGCGGCACCTGGATTCCATCGTCGAAAGCCTGGATGGGATGGTCATCTCCGATTACGGCAAGGGCTTCGTTTCGCAGCCGCTGGCAGACCGCATCTGCGCCCTGGCCGCTGCCCACGGCAAGATCCTCACGGTGGATCCGCACCCTCACCATGCGCTTTGCTGGCGTGGCGCCACGGCCATCAAGCCCAATCGCGCCGAAGCATTTCTGGCCGCCGGCCTGCAACCAGTGGAACCGTCGGGACCGCCGATGGAAGACCGCGCCTTGCTGGAGGTCGGTAACCGCCTGCTGGAACGCTGGAAGACAGCTTGCCTGCTGATCACGCTGGGGGAGCAGGGCATGATCCTGTTCCGGCGCGATGCCGCCCCCTATCACACGCCCACCCGGGCGCAGGCCGTATTCGATGTTTCAGGGGCGGGCGATACGGCGATCGGCGTTTTCACCCTGGGGCTCGCCGCCGGCGCCACGCCGGAGGAAGCCGCCGAGCTGGCCAATCATGCCAGCGGCATTGTGGTGGGCAAAGTGGGAACGGCCACCGCGACGCGCGAGGAACTGCTGGCCAGTTTTACGTCCTTATGAGCGGACGGCGGGCGGTGTTCTTCGACCGGGACGGCACCTTAATGGAAGAGGTGAAATACTGCTGCGATCCCGCGGACGTGCACGTGTACCCGGGAGTGACGGGCGCCGTGCGGAAGCTGAAGGAGGCCGGATTCGCGGCCATCGTGATCACCAATCAGGCCGGCATCGGCCGCGGATATTTCACGGAGGCACAGTATCTCGCGGTGCAGGAGGAGTTTCTGCGGCAGGTGGGCGAAGGCCTGATCGACGCAACTTATTATTGCCCGGACCTGCCCGGAATACCCTCCAGCCGGCGCAAGCCGGAGCCGGGAATGGTGCTGGAGGCCGCGGCGGAGCGTTCCCTTGACCTGGCGCGATCCTTTTTCATCGGCGATAAGAGTCTGGACATCGAATGCGGCCGGCGCGCCGGCACCCGCACCATCCAGGTCCTCACCGGTTACGGCGCCGAACAGCCCTGTGGCGCGGATTTCGTGGCGCCGGATGTGGTCGAAGCGGTGAGACTGGTGTTGGAAATGGTTGACGGAAGAGTGCACCACAGTGGTGCAGATGACATATAATCAAAATTATGCAGACCCGACGCAAGCCCGCGGCGAGAAGGACAAGCGCTTCCATGCGTCAAAGTGTGACGATTCCGGCAAAACTCGCGAGGGAAGTCCGGCGCGTGGCGAAGGAGCGCAACGTAACGATGAGCCGGGCCCTGGTAACACTTGCCGAGCGGGGCGTCGAAGCGGAAGCGGCAGCGCGGGCCAGACTGACGGCGGCCTATGAGCAGTTCATGGCGGAAGCAGATCCGGCCAGAAAGAGCGAGGTCGGCGAAGGTCTGTGCGGATTCCGGGGGATGGCGATCAGCGTTCCGAACTGATGTCGATCACCATTCCGAAGTGATGCCGATCAGTGTTCCGAACTGATGCCGATCAGTCTTACGGTTGTAGTTCGGAACGGTGATCGGCATCGGATTGGAATGGCGGCGTAGGGCAGCCGTGGCGACTGGACTCCACTGGTAAGTGGAGACTCCCAGTTGCCACAGAAGAGGCTGACCATGTAATGTGCCCTTCCGCGTTATGTGTCCGGCCTGCAGCCATCGGGGGCGAATCAGGGGGATCGGCTCCTTTTCGGCAACATAACGTTACAACGATCGGAGCCAGTCCAGCAGGGCGACGTCAGTTTGCCAGATTGGTGGTCTCCAGGCTCGCGTGGCCGAGCCAAGCGCGAATGACATTCACCTCCACGCCGGACTCCAGAAGATGAACCGCCGTGCTGTGGTGGCTATGTCTTCAAAGACATAGTCGACACACGACAGCCATGCACCTGTTACAAGCGGGTGTCGATATCACCGTCATCGCTCTCTGGCTGGGGCACGAGAGCATCGAGACGACGCACATCTATCTGGAAGCGGACCCGGCGCTTAAGGAGCGCGCTTTGGAGAAGGTGGCGCCGGTACAAGGATCAGTAAAGCGATTCAAAGCGGATGACGCCCTCCTTGCCTTCTTAGCAAGGCTCTGATTATTCCGCCTGTGCCCACATGAAACGTTCGCTCGAGACTCGTTCGCCGCCGCTACCCGGAATAATCCAGGACTCGGAATAGTCGGGAGTATTCCGAATCCGGAATAGTCCCGAAATGGTCCCGGCTGCCCTAAGAGAAATCACAACAGCGCCTGGGATTCCGCCTGGGATCCACGTTTTTGACTTAGCTAACCAAATGAACTAAGCTGTCTCCATGCAGGTGAACGTGCATGAGGCCAAAAGCCAGCTCTCCCGGCTCCTCGAACTGGTCGAGGAAGGGGAGACCGTCATCATCGCCCGGCACGGAGAGCCGGTAGCCGAGTTGGTCCCCGCCCGCCGGAAGGCCGGCTTTCCGTTCGGCATCGCCCGTGAGGAACCGCTGGTCGCGGCTGGTGACGAGTGGTGGCAGCCAATGAGCGATGCCGAAGCCGAAGAGTGGATTGAGGGCCGGTGAAGGTCCTAACCGACACCCACACCCTGGTCTGGGCGCTATCTGATCCTGCCGCCCTAGGCGCCGGAGCGCGCGCCGCGCTCGCCGCATCACCGTTTACGGCGAGCGTCGCCAATCTCTGGGAGTTGGTTCTCAAGTCGCGCAAGCCGGGTGCGCTGGTTGCCGATCCGCTCCCCTGGTGGGAAAAATACGTCATCGGATCGCGGATTCCGACGCTCGCCATCCGCACGGCGCATGTCCGGCGGCTGGCAGGCTTGCCAGAATTCCACAAGGACCCGTTCGACCGGATTCTGGTGGCTCAGGCGCTCGCCGAAGGGTTGACTCTGGCCACCAAGGATGCGCTGCTCGCGCGCTACGGCCCGCTGGTAGTCTGGGAGTGAAGGATACGGACTCCGCGCGATCTTTCCGACGACGATCTCGACCTGCTACTGGCTGCGGACCAGCATTTTGCGCTGGCGCTCCAACAGGCAGAGCCGTTTTTCGACGAAGGCGATCCCCAAACGGCGCGCCACATCGCGAACGATCTGGCCATCCGGATCGTGGAGGGCCGCTACCGGCCGGAATCGGTGATCCAGATCCGCGCCTGCGGCCGAGCCTCCACCGCGTCGGTCTCGGCTATCTGCTGGACCGTTGGCGCACCCGCACTATTCAGGCGCGCGAGCTCACCAGAAATTGCCGGTCGCTGTTTACACGCCAAGTGGAGTTCTCGGGCGGAGGCGCTGGATGACTTCCGGACCGGCCTCGGCCCAATCGGATTCGAGGTTGTATTGCGCGGCCGAAAGTGGGATAAACAAAATCGTGATACATCGTGGCACTGCTCTGGGTGACCTTGCCAAGATCGGACCCGGAGCCTCGCCTCCTGAAAAAACTCAACTGGAAAAGAATAACGCCGAGGTCAGTAAAGCCCCGGGGTGTGCAATTCAGCGGATTGCAGAGCATTTTTAGCCCACCGTCGCGGCCCTGACGCTTCTCCTTGCTCTCCAGCTCAGTGCGGCCGCGCCCGCCGGGCTAATAATGCTCTGCACTATGCCGCGTCCCGGACTATGCCGCGGGGATCCAAACGGAGTGCTCCAAGACCCGCAGAATATGGGGTTGCGTGCACAAGTGCCATTCAGAATGCGGCATAGTCCGGGGGCTGTGGATCAGGGCTAGCTAGTTTCTGTCGCGAAACCATTGATAATACGGGAGTTGAGAGACCACTGGAGACACACCGCTCCTCTGGTATGTTTCATCCGCTAGAATGAAGCGCTATGGCGAGCGGGTCGGGCCCTTGCGGAGCATGGGGGATGGGTTCGTTGGGCCTGCTGGAGCTGGGTTTTCCGAGAATGCCCCGAAGCGGGCGTGATTGGTGGGCTCCGAACGCACCTCGCCCGTGGATGGATCGTTAGTGACTGCCGGATGGAACATGTCAGGCCGCCTTGGATTGGCGCGCCGCTTTCCGGTGTACACCCCTGAGAACGATTCGCGCGAAATCCTCACGCAGGGCTTAATGTTTGAGCCGGACCTTGTGATCAGTGGGCACAAGGAGTCGGCGAACCGAGGTCCTGCTGATCCCCATCTGCTTCGCGATCTCCCGCTTGGACAGGCCCTTACGGAAGAGTTCCTTGACCTTTTGAAGGTGTAGCCCGGCCGTAATTGGCCTGCCGTGGGGTTTTCCCTCTTTTCGGGCTTGGGCAATGCCCGCCTTGACCCGGTCGCGCAGAATGTCCCTTTCGAACTCAGCAAAAACGGCCAGCATGCCGGCGAGCGCCCGGCCGCTCGCCGTGGTCAGGTCGAGGGCCTCGCTCAGCGAGACAAATCCGACTTTGAGGGACACCAGTTCTTGAAGCGTGTTCACCAGATCCACCAGGGAACGCCCCCAGCGGTCCAGGCGCCAGACCACAACGAGATCGATATCCCGCCGCCTCGCAGCCGCTAACAATTCCTCGCGCTTCTGACGAACCACCGCACCCGAGCCGACGTCCTTGACCTCGACGACAACGTCCCAGCCGCGCTTTCGCGCATAGTCGCGCATGGCGGCAAGCTGCATGGGCAAGGTTTGCTGATCATGCGTGGAAACTCTGGCGTAAAGCCCGGCGCGGGGCTTCTTTTCCCCCTGGCCAAAAACCCTCTTCCGCGAAGCCCTCGAAACACTCGGTTTTCGGCTGGTTTTCGGCATTAATCCGAGTATGGCTTAAAACTTTAGTTTATGGTCATATGCTAATCTCGTTCTGATCTTGCCATGATCAGTCCCACGGACACCGCCTATCCTGTCCTGCCGGCCAACCCTTCGGCGAGCGAACTGACGGATGCCTACACGCCAGACGTGTTCGAGCTAAAGTTCGCCGAAGAGAATACTCGCCAGTCCGCTCCTCGTGTGAGCCTCCTGGTGCTGCTGAAGACATTTCAGCGGCTCGGATATTTTGTGAAGTTGGCCGATGTTCCTCGGTCTATCGTTCGGACGGTTACGCAAGCAGCAGGTTATGACGCGGCCCCCGATGGGTTGGATGACCACGACCAAAGTACCCTCCGAGTGCGGCACATGGCCCTCGTCCGCTCCTGGACTGGCGTGTCTGCTTTTGACCGCGCCGCTTTCAAGATCATCGTCAAATCGTGTTTGGATGCGTCTCGCGTGCGCGAAGACCTGGCCGACATTATCAATATCGCCATCGAGGAGTTATTACGGAAGCGGTATGAATTGCCGGGGTTCACCACACTGTTCCGTGCTGCCCGCACCGCGCGGGCGACGGCGAATTGGTCCTATTACAGCCGCATCAGCCTAGCCCTTGATCCGCAAACCAGAACGCGTATCGATGCTCTTTTTGACAAGGCGGACGGGGCCCGACAGACTCCCTGGGATACCGTTAAAAACGAGCCTGGCCAGCCAACGGTGAAGGGGGTCAAGCGCTTTTTGGAAAATGCCAAATGGCTGAAGGAACAGACCGTCGATCTCACTGTACTCGCCGGGATTCCCGTTGTGAAGTTGCAGCGGTTCGCCGTTGAAGCGCGTGGTCTAAATGCATCGCGTATGAAAGAGGCGCAACCGGACAAGCGGTATGCTTTCGCCGTCGCATTGATCCAGCGTCAGCGGGCGCGGGCACTGGACGATGCCGCCGACATGTTGATCCGTCTGGTTCAGCGGATGCACAACACAGCCAAGGAGAAGCTCCTACTGCTCCAATCCGCTCGCCTGCAACAGTCGGGAGATCTGGTAACGAAGCTGCGTGATGTGGGCTTGGCGTACCTCAGCGGTGGATCGGAAACGGAGCGGCTTCAATCCATCGGGGTGCTCCTTGGGCCGGACGTCCAAGAACTGCTGCAGCGCTGTGAAGAACACGTGGCGCTGGCAGCCAGCAACCACTTTCGGCTCTTGCCCCAGTGTTTCGGCCATCCCCGAAAGGCGTTGCTGGCTTTATTGGAAAATTTGCCCCTAAGCTCCACATCGCAGAATCGCAGTGTGGTCGATGCCATCGCGTCCGTGCTTGCGAATCAGAACGTTCGCGAAGCAAACGTTTCCGTTGCTGGCAGCGACCAGAGAGAACCACTCGATCTCGGCTTCGTCAGCGGTGCGTGGTGGCCGCTGGTGACGGGCCTGAAAGCCAGGTCAACGGTTTCGCAGATCGACCGGCGATTGTTTGAATTGTGCGTGGTGACACAGGTCGCCAACGACCTCAAGTCCGGGGATCTGTACATTCCCGAGGGGGGCAAGTTCCGGGATTACCGCCTCCAACTGTTGTCGTGGGAGGAGGTGGAGCGAGAGTTGGCCAACTATGGCGAGCAAGCCGGTATCGCAACAGAACCGAAGCTGTTTGTCGCGCAACTTCGCAGGCAGTTGGAGGAGCGCGGAAGGACAGCAGACAAGAGCTTTCCGGCCAATCGTTATCTCCGATTCGAAAACGGCGAACCGATACTGACGCCGGTTGAGGCGGCACCGGACCCCGAAGGTCTGGATCGTGTCCTGCCCTTAATCAAGGAACGTCTGGAGCCGATCGAGATTCTTGACGCCTTTGACGACACCGAACATTGGCTGAATTGGACCCGCGCCTTCGGCCCCATCTCGGGGTTGGAGACCAAGCTCAAGCAAGCTCGTGAGCGGTATTTGCTCACGGTCTTCTGTTACGGCTGCAATCTTGGGCCCGTGCAAACAGCACGCTCGGTGCGTGGGGTGAACCGTTTCCAGCTTGCCTTTGTCAATCAGCGTCATATCACGGAGCAGTTTCTGAATGAAGCGATCACGACAATTGTGAACGCCTATGTTCAGTTCCCGCTCCAGAGCCTTTGGGGCACCGGCCAGTCCGCCTCCGCCGATGGAATGAAGTGGGATCTATACCGGCAGAACCTCATGTCGGAATATCACATCCGATATGGGGGTTACGGTGGCATCGGCTACTACCTGGTAGCCGACAACTACATCGCACTGATGAGCCGCTGGACCACGTGCGGCGCCTGGGAGGGCCACGCCATCCTCGATTTTCTGAAGGAGAATGAATCCGATGTAAAGCCGGACACGATCCACGCCGATACGCAGGGGCAAAGCAACGCGATCTTCGGGCTCGCCTACCTGCTTGGTATCCAACTCATGCCGAGGATTCGGAACTGGAAGGGGAAGGATTTCTATCGCGCATCTGCGGAGACGCGTTTCGAACATATTGATTCCCTCTTCACGGCTCAAGTTGACTGGGACCTGATCGAGACCATGCGGCCCGAGTTGCTGCGGGTAGCGGTTTCCATCAAGGCCGGCGCGATCCTGCCATCCGAAATCCTGCGTCCGCTCGGCAGCTACTCCCGCAAGAACAAGCTGTACTTCGCCCTGCGTGAACTGGGGCGGGTTGTCCGGACTATGTTCTTATTGCGCTACATTTCCGAGGTCGAACTGCGGCAAGCCATTCAAGTCGCCACGAACAAGAGCGAACGGTTTAACGAGTTCGTACAATGGATCGCGTTTGGTGGCGACAACGTGATCGCCGAGAATGTCCGGGATGAACAGCGTAAATTCATTAAATACAACCATTTGGTTGCCAACATCTTAGCCTTCCACAACCTCGTTTCGATGACGAAGGCAATTGACCTGTTGAAAGCACAGGACCAGAAGATCTCCAACGAGGTGCTGGCTGCGCTCAGTCCTTATCTGACGTCACATATTAACCGGTTCGGACAGTACCAACTCCATTCCAGCCGAACACCGGAGCCCCTGCCGTTTGTCCGCAAGCCTCCGAACGTCGAGACGGGCGCGGTGGTTATGCCCCGTCTGGCAGCTGGTGGCGGTTCATTAACTCCTGCATGAGAGGTGGCAATTCGACCATTGTTGAGCTACAGTTTCAGAGATTCTACACGAAGTATCCAAATAGTTTCGGGATATTTCAGTTTTTGGGCGGGTCAACACCGGGTTTTCGGGAAGTTTCAGCATGTTTCAGAAAGTTTCAACTGGAATGAAGCCACAGTGTGGTCAGAGGCAGCGAAGAGCTGGTAGTGGAACATAAAGGGAGCGGGATGCACGCATCGTGTTTTTTGGTTGTTGGGGCTTTGGATTGAGAGGCTTCGCGCGGGTTGCATTTTTCGGCTGCCGCATCCCACTTGGGATGCACCCCTTTCCCAGGTCGATTGTTTGCCACCAGGACCTCGATCCGCCGACTCCTTGAGCCCATCTGATCGCAAGAGCCAGGTCAAACATTAAGGCCTGCGTGAGGATTTCGCGCGAATCGTTCTCAGGGGTGGGTCTGAATTCCGCCCGTCGAGAGGGACGCATCGGCGGGCGACCGCCAAAGCTGACACTCCAGCAGCAGTCCGAAATCAGGAAGATGGTTTCAAAAGGTCGCAAGACGGCAGCCGACGTTGCTCGCCTTTTCAAGGTTCACCCGGCTACGGTCTCGCGGCTGCTGGCACGGGCGTACGCCAAATAGCGTGCAAAGTCTTGCGCCATTTATTTTGCAACTTAAATCTCTATGTCAACCCCCCGCGAAACGTATCGCCGTAAAAACTTATAAACTTACAATCGTAAAAAACTTCTATTCCACACTTTTGGGTGGAAAATGCTTGTCTAAAAGTGCGCGAATCTCATCGGCCATTTTCAGCCCTTGGGCTGCACACTGAAGCTTGATGCGGCGATGCAGACTCTCTGGGACATCGATGGTAAACCGCTTCATGCCCTGAGTCTGGGTTTTTCCCGATTCCACCCACTGTTCCGCGCTGGCCACTTCTCCGGCCACCTTGGTCGGTTTGGCTCCGATGATTACTTTTTTAGCCATGGTTACTGAACTCCCGGATTTCTTGAACGAGCGCTAAAATCTCCTGGCTGGCTAGGCTTCCCGAATCCATCTCAAGGACAGTCTGTCCGCTTGAGGCGCTTTCTGCAAAACTCACCCTCTGGCAAACCTGGGAGACGAAAACCGGCAAGTTATATGCTGACAGAGCCTCAGTGACGTCTCGGCCAATAGCCGTATTTACGATTTTACGATTAATCACAAATGCGCTTTTAATTTTCTCTTTATAACTGGTGACGTCGCTCAGAAGATCCACAATTTCCTTTGCGGCCCAGACATCGTAGGGCGACGGCTGAACAGGAATTATGACGACGTCAGATGCAAGGATTGCCGAACGCGCAACCTCATTCACCCGCGGGGGGCCATCAATGAGAACGTGGGTGTAGTCGGCAGCCACCGAGGGTAGTTCCCGGTGCAGAGTTTTTTTGGGGAGACCGATGACGGGAAAAAGCGGGTCGGCAGTCCTGGCTGCAGACCAATCCAAAGCACTCCCCTGGGGGTCGGCATCAACCAGCAAAACTCTCGTCCCCTTCTGCTGCGCAAAAGCCATAGCGAGATGGATTGCAATTGTGGTCTTGCCTACCCCGCCCTTCTGATTGAGCACGGCGATTATCATGTGCACCCTTTTACGATTCTACTGGTTTACGATTCTCTGTAAAAGCGTATCACAGCGTAGCTTTTTATTGGCTCCCATTTCCCTCTTGCGCGGTCCTCTTGCCGAACGCCCTGAAGCTAAAAGTTCCTCTTCGTCTCCCCAAAGTACGAGTGTATTTTGGGGAGACCAGAAGTGTAGTTTGAGGAGACGAAGGGTGTATTTTGGGGAGACCAGAAGTGTAGTTTGAGGAGACGAAGGGTGTATTTTGGGGAGACGATTTTATCCAAAGCTACTGAAAACAAAAGGGATCGTCTTGCAAGACTGTTTTGACTTTGTTAGACTGTTTAAGACAACAACACTGATGTTGTTGAAACAAAAAGCGTTCCCATGGAAACCGGCCCACACAATCCAGTAGGGGAGGGAACACCGCCCGCGATCTTATCCCAGCCGACACCGCTCGACGTCATCCGTACCGAGACGGTCCTTTCGAAATTGCCCGTTCACAATCTGGCGAAAAAGGGTCGAGTCGATATCCAGATTTTCCGAGCGGGGCCCGGCGGCCAAGTTGAACTCAAATGGGAGGTCTCCTATAACGAGCGTTACGGTCAGGCCCGGCAACTTGCTTACAAGCTTGACACGATCGTGATTGACCGCCGCATCGAAGAAGCCGGCCGCCCGCTTCCAGAGAAAATTCACCTTGGGAGTCTCAACCAGATTGCAGAGGAAATGGGTTTGGATTCTCACCAAGGCCCAACCGCCAAGAATATCAAAAGGGCTTTTCTTCAAAACGCCTTTGCCGCTATCACAGCCAAATTTAAATACAAGGGTAATGATGAAGTGGAGCGAACCCTTGAAGCTGGCTTCACCCGGTACAGCGTGGTTTTCACAGGAGAGAAATTTCCAGACGGAACCAAAGCTGATGCTGTTTACATCCTTCTCAACCCGCCCTATCGTGAAGTGCTCAACAGCGCACCGGTGCGCCCCCTCGACCTTGGTTACAAAAGACAGTTGCCGCCGGCCGCACAGCGTTTCTACGAGATCGTCAGCTACAAGATTTTCCCCGCCATCAAATATAATCACGCGTACGCCAAGCTGCCGTATTCCGAGTACTGCACGTTCTCAGCGCAGCAACGCTACTTCGACTACGACCATTTCAAAAAACAGATGTACAAAATTCACCGGCCACACTTGGCGTCCGGGTACATCACCAAAGTGCATTACACCGAGACGACGGACGACCGGGGGAAACCGGACTGGATCATGTGCTACGTGCCTGGCCCGAAAGCCAACGCAGAATATAACCATCACAATTCGCCCGGCAAGAGAACCCATATCCTCGATGCCGTTATG
This sequence comes from uncultured Solibacteraceae bacterium, assembly GCA_963748795.1. GTDB lineage: Bacteria > Acidobacteriota > Terriglobia > Bryobacterales > Bryobacteraceae > Sulfopaludibacter. The sequence continues at coordinate 13,434 of CAVVLD010000060.1, read as the reverse complement.
GCACCATCATTGCTGGTAGGGGAAACCACCCCTCCACAGCGCCGCCCCCGGCAGCGCCGCCTCCATTTGACTCCGGCAGCCGAACCCCAGCCGGCCGTCATCATCGATTACCAGATCATTGCCGAACTGGCCAAAAGGGGAGTAGGGGAGTCTGACGCCCGCCAACTCCTGGCCACCCTCGCGACTGGCCAGCCAGTCCTTGACCAGCTCGAATGGGGCGACTACCAGATTGACCAGGCCAAAGGCAAGATCACCAACCCCCCTGGCTTTTATATTTCCCTCCTGCAGCGCGATGTTCCGGTCCCTCCGACCTTCGAGTCGTCCCAGGCCCGAAAGAAACGCCAGGAGGCAGAATTTGCGCAAGCAGAGGCCCTCAAAAAGCAGCGCCAGACCGCGCAGGAGGCCGAAGAAGCCGAGCGCCAAAAACTGGACGGCAAAATAACCGCCTTGCCGGAATCTGACCGCCAAGCCCTATTTGAACAGGCCAAAACCGAGATCCTCGCTAGCTACCCCGGCATGGCTGCATTTTTCAAAGCCAACCCGGACAACGCCATCAACGACGGTGCCGTCCGTGTCCGGATGCGCCAGCTCATCAGCCAGGGCTGGAAACCGCACCAGGACCATAAATCCGCCCGCCGGTCAACCCGACCGCTTAGTGGCGAATTCGCCTCAGCAGCCCGTGGTTGACCAGCCACAGTTCGGAACCAACACCCGAGCCAGCAGGGGACATTCCTTTTGACCTTCATATGATCCTCAACCGACTTAATAGGTTTCCTGTACGCCTTCAATGCTCACAATTTGACAAGGCTTTTCGAGATTATGTACGCTTTTAATAAGTACGTGAGGAGATGCCCATGCCTAGAGTGGCCGTGGACGACAACAAGCGAATGAACCTCCGGCTGCGGCCGGAGCAAAAGGCCACGCTCATGCGCGCAGCGGCGTTGAGGCACACGGACCTGACGGACTTTGTTCTGCAACCTGCTTTGCGGGAGGCCAAGGCGGTGATCGAGGAATCCGAACGTATCGTCCTGTCCGAGCGCGATAGCCTCTTGGTGCTGAACCTGCTCGAAAACCCGCCTGCGCCGAATGCCAAGCTGCGGGCAGCCATCGCCGCAATGCCGAAACCGACGCGGAAGCGGGTATGAGCCTTCCCGCCTGGCACGAAGAGCCGATCTCGAAAAAGCATGATCGGAAGTCTTTCGACTGTGGCGATCCGTCCATGAATGACTTCTTGCAGCGTTACGCCCGCCAGAGCCATGAATCCGGGGCCGCGAAAACCTTTCTCGCAATTGACAACGCAGACAACAAGATCATCCTCGGGTTCTACAGCCTGGCTCCGGGCGCTCTGGCTTACGCCGATACGCCGGAGACGGTTCGCCGCGGTCTCGCCCGGCACGATGTGCCTGGGTTCCGGCTCGCGCGCATTGCTACAGACCTCCGCTGGCAGGGCCAAGGTCTCGGCGGCCAGTTCCTCGCCGCCGCCGCGCGGCGCTGCCTACGCGCCGCGGCTGAGGTCGGGGGCGTTGTGCTCATCATCGATAGCAAAGAACGACCACGCGGCTCGGTGGTACACCAATTACGGCGCTGTGCCTTTGAGCAACAAGCCTCTGACGCTTGTGATGTCGCTCGCCACCTTCGCCGACGGCCTGAAAGCGGCAGGGCAGTTATGACCTCCGGCCAAGGGAACTGCACCTTGAGCGATGACGACGACATGCCACGGGCACGGCCAGAGGAAGAAGCTCGGACTTGAAGATGTTATATTAAAATATAACTCAGGAGAACGCCACGCACACAACCAATCTCCGCAAGGTCGGCGGCTCGATCATGCTGGCCGTACCGCCCGCGCTGCTCGACATTCTGCACCTGCGTCCGGGAGAGAAGGTAGGCTTGGTGGTGCGAAGCGGCCGGCTGGTTGTGGAGCCACAGCGAAGGCCGCGCTATACGCTCGATGAGCTGCTGGCGCAATGCAATCCGAGGGCCCGGCACAGCAAGGAAGAGCACGAATGGCTCGATGACAAACCGGTGGGCGGCGAGCTGCTCTGATGCGGCGCGGCGAAATCTGGCTGGTCGGGCTTGATCCCACGCTGGGACACGAGCAAAAGGGCCGTCGTCCGGTCCTGATCGTGTCGCCGGAGGCGTTCAACCGCGTAACGAAAGTGCCCGTGGTTCTCCCGATCACAAGCGGCGGGAATTTCGCGCGAACGGCCGGTTTTGCCGTGACGCTGGAAGGAACCAAAACGTCCGGTATTGTCCGCTGTGACCAGCCCCGCGCCCTCGATCTTGCCGTGCGCGGCGGCAAGAAGCTGGAAAGCGTTTCCGATGCGATCATGGACGAGGTACTGGCAAAGGTGGCGCCGATTTTTGAGTAGTCGCTCAAAAAGGTGATAGTTAAAGTGGACCCGACGGGGTTGGGTATCCGAAACCGGAGCCAACCTGGCGAAGGGCACAGCGGAAACCGAAGAACTGAAGAAGTTCACAGCGCAGGTATGATTCCGAGGCGGTCGCACGGTGCATCGTGAAGGTTCTGCTTGACGCCGAGGCAGATCCCGTCGTGACCACCGAAGCGGCCGACTTCCTGCGGAGATGGGATCTACAGCACCGCTGTAAGGTGGATCTCGCCCGCCAGCGGTCTTATCCATTTCTGCCTGCCGTGCCCCGGAAGCGGCTTCTCGGTGACCTGAATCACGCCGAAGCGCTCCAAGACGTGGATATCGCGGGTCACTGCGCTCCTGTCACGCTTCAGTTTCTTCGCCAGGACGCTGATCGATGTCGGCGTCTGGCAAATCTGCCTGAGCAGAAGCACTCGCTTCTCAGTCAGAACATGCAGGAGAGACTCAACGTCTTCAAAGGCGACTACTCTACTCGGCGGAATGGCATCACCCTGATCCGCCGCCTTCGCAAGTCTACGCCCCCGTTCAAAGAACACGTCCACTCGTTCCACGCGAATTTCAGCCTTGGGCACCTCGGACCTCCTTCGCCAGCCGATTCCACTCTCTTTGGAATCGCACTTCGATTTGTTCGAACCCCTCGAATCTGACCTTGGTTACCTTGCCTCGGTAGTGACGGTGGTGGAATCCGTGAGCGGAATCATAGCCCAGCACACGACCGTTATCGTCCGCAAAGACCAGGTGATTGATGTATGCGAGATTGTACCGGACGACGCGCCCGTACCCATCCACCCAAATCTCCCGGCGCAACATTCCACCTCCCTTGGCCCTGGACAGGTAAAACCGTTCATCGACGGTTTTTCGCATAGCCACAGCCATGATCTACCATATCATGGCTGGAAAGTATGGGATGAGAGAGCTTCCGCATCCAGCCGCTCCGCGCTGGCGCCCCGTCGATCAACATCAGGCCCACCTGTCATGGGGGTAATTCCCAGGCGGTCGCACGGTGCATCGTGAAGGTTCTGCTTGACGCCGAGGTAGATCTCCGTCGTGACCACCGAGGCGTGTCCAAGAGAAAGCTGTATCTGTTCGAGCGGTGCTTGGCCGACGTGTGCGAGCTTCGCGAACGACCTCCTCAAGTCGTGAGGGCGGATCGCTATGTGGAGTTGGTCCGCATAGGTCTTCACGATCATGAAGACGCCCTGGGCCGAGAGTTGCCGTGATGTTACGCGTCCGTAGCGTGTAACACTTTGGAAAACGGCTCCCTCTGATATGCCGGCGGCATCTTTCCAACGGGTAATAGCGGCATGAGCCCACAACGGAATTGGCACGCTCCGGATCCGGCCCTGTTTGCCGGCCAGATCGACGATGACCCAGCGGCTGTCTCGCTGCTGAATCTGGTTGACGTCGAGGCCCGCCAATTCGGACCTGCGCAAACCTGCGCCGAGGAGAGTAGCGAGCACGGCGCTATCGCGGATTCCCTTGAGCGTCGTCAAATCAGGCAGTGCTAAAAGCTGTTTTGCCTGTTCCACTGTCAGCCAATGGCCCAGGCGTACGCCGCTTCGCTTTGCGCCCTTCGCCCGTGCGATGCCGGCCGCAAGTTCCGGTGCCATCACGCCGTTGTCGGCGGCTTCGAGGGCAAGCCGGCGGATTGCGGACAGGCGGACGTTGATGCTGGAGGGCGCCAGTCCTTTGGTTTCCAACTCTGCACGGTACTTTTGGACCGTGGCCTTGTTGAACTGAGCGACCCAGGCTCGTCGTGGAACCAGATCAGGAACTCGTCCAGGGCCTGAGAATAGGAGCGGCGCGTGTGTCGCGAAGAGAGGCCATCCAGTACAAGCGAGGTGATGATTTTCCACCGATCATTGTTCCGCCGGCCTCCCTCTTCGCTGACAATGACCGCGGTTGGCCCCATGGTGCGACTCTACTGTCGCACGTGATGGAAGGGAAGGTCCTGACAGTTAGTCAGGGTCAGGAATCGATAAGCGGGATTATCATCCGCTAGAAATTCCCTTTCGCGGCACAACTGTGCACCAACATAATCAGGGAGAGGGAGATCGGTCCGATGCCCGCCAAAGCCCCGTGGTTATTGCATATTCCTGACATCATCGCGATGCTGGAGTCGTTCGATGTGCCGGTGGTGGACCGGGCGGTGATCGAGCACCTGTTCGGATTGCGTCGCCGCCGGGCCATCGAACTGCTGCACCGTTTCGGCGGCTATCAGGCTGGGCGCACCTTCCTGGTCGACCGGCGGGTATTGATCGAACATCTGCGGCGCCTGGCGGAGGGCGAGGAGTTTCAGGTGGAAAGGCGCCGCAAAGAACGACTGGACCAGGCTGTCGATCAACTCCACCGGCAGCGCGTCGCGCAGAGTGTGAGGATCCCGGTGCAGGCTGACGTGGTGAGCCCAAAGATCGCCACGCTGTCGGAGGAGATCGTGCTGCAGCCCGGCCACTTGCACATCGAGTTTTCCGGTACGGAAGATCTCCTGGCCAAGCTTTACCAGCTCTCGCAGGCTGCCAGCAATGATTTCAGCTTGTTCCGGGCGGCGACGGAATCGGTGTCGCAGCGGAGCGCTTGCAGGGGTTGAACCGGCGGGTAAGCGGTCAACTTTTCCGCGCAATCCCCGAAGAGGGTGATATAGAAAGCCGGGTGGAACTCGGCCAACGCCTTGGCGCACAGTTGCTGGGGGTCGATCTGTAGGACTGCAGCGAGGCGTGGGATCTTGCAGAGTTCCATTCTGCGGCGGCCGGCTTCCCACAAGCCGACGCATTCGGGTCTGACGCGGAGCGCCTCGGCAACATCCGACTGCAACAGCTTGAGCTCTTCGCGGCGGCGGCGAAGGAGGATGTGCAGCGGCACTTCAGGGGAGGGGATGGTTGGATTCATTTGGTATTGCTCCTAATGGTTTGAGTCTTCGGAATATTTCATTGTTATTGATGAAACAAACAGGGCACAAGAAAACAGCCTACTCTTCAGGCCGGATTAAAACGTGGTTCAACTCGCAGATCTCCTCCAACTTGCTCTTCAGGAGTTGGTAGTTCTCGAGCCAACGCTCGACCTGCGGCTTCATTTCCGGGCGGATACTGTACTGTTTGGTTATGCCGCCGGGGTAGCCGACCGTCAAAATCCAGGCTGGATGCCCCCCACCACTGGCGCATTTCGCACACCCGGTCTTATGACGGATGGTGCGCTTTAGTAATGACCCGCGCAGGATCTCGCCGGCAGGAGGGAGCTTTGAGGCCAGCTTTTCTCGTTGACGGAGGGCCTCTTTGTGTTTCACTATTACTATTGAAACAAAAACAGGAGAAGACTGTCAACTGATTTTCGCAACGGCAGTGGACCGTTTGCCCGGTTCGGTTCTCTCCTGGTCACCAACTCCACCGGCATCACCGGCGGCCGCGACCAGGAAGACGACGACAGCTACCGCTCCCGCATTCGTCTCAAGATCCTGTCCACGGCCAGCGCCAATGAAGACTTTCTACGATCGCAGATTCTCCCCATTCCCGGCATTCAAGATGTAGTTTTCACTTCCATGGCCGGTACTTTCTACTGCTACGTCTATGCCATCTCTCCACTGGCATCGGCCTCCCTCCTGGCCAATGTCCAGCAGGCCCTCAACGATAATGCGGCTTACCCGGCGACCGGCACCGCCCTCAATCCCGACCTGGTCGGCATCTCCCTGGAAACCACCATTGAACTGAAGTCCGGCGCCACCACTACCGACCAGCAAACGGCCATCGCGGCCGCTACCACCGCCGTCCAGAACTACATCAACAATCTGGGGATCGGTAATCCCCTGATCATCAACCAGATCTCCGACCAGATCCTCAATTCCAGTTCCTTGATCGTCGACGTCGGCCAGCCCAATCAACCCCTCAACGCCATCTATATCTGGCGCTCCCGGAGCGACGGCACCCGGTATAGCCGGAACTTGATCGCCGACTATACGCCGGCTTTGGGAGATGGATTTTGCTCCATAACCCACAAGGATTTATTCTGTAAGTAGGGTGTGCGTCGCGTTGCGGAATGCATCCCTTCGCGCGTAGCCGCCTGGCCGAGATGATGCAAACAATTGAGAGTAGGGCATTTATATAAAAACTTGAGACAGCCCTTCGCCCTTTTTCTCACCGCAATGAGATCGAAATCCTATACTTTTTAAGGGAGAACGCCCTTCCAGGACTGAAGTAGCCTTCCCATGAATGATTCTCCTCACCGACGCACCACGAAAGTGCTCTTGAAAACCTGCTCAGCTTGCGGCGGGGATTGGTTCCGGGAAGCCACCTATTATGCGTTCCTCATGGAGGATAGTAATCCTGCCTGTCCTAATTGGCCGGATCTGGCCGGCCAAGCCAGCTTCACGCCCATGACGGTAGGAGTCTGTTTGTGTGGGATGCCGCTGGAACCTTTAATTGGGGCCGAACGGGGAGGAACGGCCGGGCGGGAATTGACTCAATTTCTGGAATCGCTCCAGAAGGGCCGGAAATCGATCCGGGAGAATCAGGATGGCAATCCCGTTGTTGTTGCCGCAAAGGAACAACTGGCTACGATCGAGAACCTCAAGGCACTGGATAATCGCTTGATTATTCTGCAGCAGGAAGTCGGTCGCCGGCAGCGAGGCGGTCCGGGTAGGTATTGGCAGTGGCCAACCCGCCAAGCTGCTTCGGGGACCAACGGGACACTTACCCGGGACCGCCTAGCTCTGATCTTGCAGAAAAACGATGTGAGTTTTCGAGACGCACGGAAAGTGGTCAAGGAAATTCTGGATAGCATGATTCGGAGTCTGGACCGGGGAGATAGCGTAGATGTGCCGCCGCTGGGCAAGTTCTTTGTCAAAACGCGGCCTCCACAACGGCCGCGTCCCCGGTTTGGCCGGATCCAGACGCTATTCCGGCAGCACACCAAAGTCGCTTTCCAGCCCACCGCAGCCTTGCGCAAGTTTTTGAAGAAGTGCGGGAATTCACCATTGGCCGAAGCAATAGCTGGATGGAAAGACGGGAAATACCACTGTGAGAAATGTGGCTCTACGATGTTCGCAGAAGGCGAATTCCGGCAGTATACACAGATGCCGTCCTCGATCCCAGGTGGTGATTTGCAGGCTATCACCGAAGGGCTGCCGATAAGGGCAACCATCTGCATTTGCGGCCATCCGAGGTGCTTGGAGCGGGTGTCCCGCCACATCCGGGGCGACCGGGCCAGCTTTGAGAAATCGATCCAAATGGCAATTCGGCACCGGGAAACGGCAGATCCGGAAGCGATCGCGGATCGGCTAGCTGCGGTCTTTGCGGGAAATGCGCAGCAGATTGCTCTGGCCGAACGAATCTCTTATATGGAAAAGATAGTCCAGGATCTCCAGAGACCGAACATCGACCTCTCGATGCGCCCACCCTATACCAAGGGGAAGAACGCGAAGCGCATCGGTAGTGGCTCAAAGCAGAAGGCCACTCCAAAGAAAGGCGGCGATGGCCAAGAGGGAAATTGAACAACTCCACTGCGAAAAATGCGGTTCGATGATGTTCACAGAAAACCGCTTTCGCCAATACATGGATGTGCTGTCCCCGCCGCCATCAATTGGCAATGAGTTGTTGCTGATCACAGATGAGGGCGGGATCAGATGCCTGACCTGTATTTGCGGTCATCCGGTGCGTTTGGGGCGCCTTCGCCGCCGAGTGCCAGGAGACCATGCTAGTTTCGAGAAATCCTTCGAGTCGGCAGTGAGGAAAACGGCGGACTCTCAAATAATAGCCCAGGAGCTGTCTACCAAATTCGTCAGCAAGCCGGAGCACTTTGCTCTGGCCAAGCGGATCTCCGCGATCGAAGAAATTGTCCGGGCAATCCCACGACCGAAAAAGCAATCAAAGCGATGAACCTCCAAGCCACGACAGATTGGCCCGCCCGCTCCGTCGATTCCCTAACCTCCGGAAAGAGCTCTACTTTAAGGGCTGTCGCAAGAATAAAAATCCCACCAGCACTGCACGCCGGGCCAGGGAACTTGACCAGGGAGATCCCTTCCACCGTCCTCATGCGTGAGGACGCATCACTCCGCCTGGAAGAATAGGGCGCCAGCCCTGATCCCAAAAAGAATCATAGAGATGCGGCATTTGTTATACTGAACAATTCCGCAGTTACGGTATTTTCCTAATCGAGTCGGCAGATGTGGCGGGGTGACTATCTTTACCTGGTCGAAAACCTGATTCTGAAGGATTTTCGCATTCGATACCGGAACATGTCGCTGGGCATGTTGTGGTCGCTTGTGAACCCCCTTGTGATGATGGGGGTGCTGACGTTCGTTTTCACCAGGGTCTTCGCCAACAATGCCATCCCGCACTATCCCGTATTTGTGCTCTGCGGAATGATCCCGTTTAACTTTTTTTCGATTGCGTGGATCTCAGGCACGACTTCGATTATCGACAACGCCGGTCTGGTGAAGCGCGTGCCCGTGCCGCGTGAGATCGTTCCCATCACCACCGTGCTGGCAAATTGCGTCCATCTTTTGGTGCAGATCGCTCTGTTGCTGGGCTTGGTGTTTTACTTCTATGGTTCCAACCGGCAGTGGATTTGGCTGCCGGTGGTATGGGGTCTCGAGATTGTCTTCGTCTCCGGGTTGGCACTGCTGTCCTCCGCCGTCAACGTGTATATCCGGGACACGAGGTACATCGTCGAATCGGCGAATACGGTGCTGTTTTGGCTGGTCCCCATCATTTACGATTCCGCCATCGTTCCCCAGCAGTATCGGGGGTTCTATGAAATTAATCCATTAGCCGCCCTGGTGCTTACGCTGCGCAGAATCCTGCTGCAAGCCGAAGGGCCGGACGGTCCCACTCACACGCTGTGGAAGTTTGCGGGAGCCTCTTTCACAGTGTTAGCCGTGGGCCTGCTGTGCTTTCGCCGCATGAAGCCTAGATTCTATGAGCATATCTGACGAGCAGCCAGCGATCCTGTTTCACGGGGTGTGGAAGTCATTTAACCGGCATACGGGCCAGATGCTCATTCGCGATCGGCTCAAACAGTTGCTGCGTCCACGTGCCCACGAAATGTTTCATGCTCTCCGGGATATTACTTTCTTGATCCATCAAGGTGAGAGTATGGCGGTGATCGGGCACAACGGCGCCGGTAAGAGCACGCTGCTGAATCTGGCCACAAACCTGTGCCGGCCTGACCAGGGCAGCGTCGAGGTGAACGGCCGCGTCGCTGCGCTGCTCGAATTGGGGTCCGGGTTTCACCCGGATTTGACCGGAGCCGAAAACGTACGCATCAATGCCGCTCTCCTGGGCTTTTCGCGGCGGCAGGTTCGGGAGAAGTTCGACGAGATAGTCGCGTTCTCCGAACTTGAGGATTTCATCAACGAACCGCTACGCACTTATTCCACGGGCATGATGATGCGGTTGGCATTCTCCGTGGCAGTGAGCGTGAATCCCGACATTCTGATTATCGACGAAGTGCTCGGGGTAGGTGATCTGTCTTTTCAGGCCAAATGTTTGGAACGGATTATGCAATTCCGGCAGGCCGGCAAAACGATGCTGTGCGTGTCGCACTCGAATGAAACTCTGATGGGGCTTTGCGATCGAGCCATGTGGCTGGATCACGGCCGCTTGATGGAGTACGGGCCGATCACTCGTGTAGTCGAAGCGTATAAGAATGCCGTGAGTCTGCAGGCGGCGTGTTCTACCGGCTGACACATGCTTCTAGAAAATGTATTGACCGGGAAGCCCACATCCCGTGCCGTAGCGCTTTGGACATTTTCACGCACGGCTGGTGTCATATTCCTATTACTATTTTTGCGCCGCCCCGACGCCCTGACGGCCCCGCAATTCTTCGCTGAAGACGGAGTGGTCTTTTTTCATGACCAGTTGTTGTTCGGCATATGGCAAGCCCTGTGGATCCCGCATGCCGGCTACGTCCTGGCGGTGCAGCGCCTCACTGCCTTGTTGGGTTCTTTTTTTGGTTCCGCGCTGGCACCCGCGGTTTATAACATCACGGCTCTGACCCTGTCCGCATGCTGTTGCGCATTTTTCGTGCTGCCCGTTTTTCGCGCGGTCGTCCGTTCCGATCTGCTCCGCTTTGTGGTCTGTTGTCTGTTCGCTATTGCGTTGGATAGCGCCGAATTAATCGGGACCATCACACAGATTCAATGGTTCCTGCAACTCATCGGTATCTTGCTCCTCGTCCGATGTTGGATCAGGGAAGGTGAGCCATGCCTGGCAGGGCGGATTCTGGAAGGATTGCTGATGTTGGTGCTGGCGCTAAGTTTGCCCACTTTTGGTTCTGGCGATTCCGCTGGCTCTGTGGCTGCTGCTGCGGCACAAAGGAATGATGCCGGGCCTGGCCCTGCTGGCGGGCGTAGCCATCCAGTTGGCGCTGTTTGTTCAAGCCGGAGACTCCCGTGGGCAGAGTGCTGTTTTTCAGGCCCATGACCTGATGCGCACGTTGTTCGTTTACCTGGCGGCGCGGCCGGTATTGTGTTCGGTAACAGGCCGCCCGTTGGCCATGGAGCTTTGCGGAAAGAACATCGTACTGTATACCGCCCTGGCGGGACTATCGGCTCTGATCGGACTGGGATTGCTGTGGTGGAAGGCGAACCGCGCCACGAAGGTCAAAATCCTGGTTTGTGTATATCTGGCACTGGCGTCGGGGACGCTTGCCATCGGTGCCCGCAAGATGCTTCGGGCTGAGGAAACCATCACTTTCGGCGGAGAGCGGTATTTTTATCTGGCGGCGTGTTGTTGCGTACTCTTGGCGGCAATCGGTATCGAGGTATTTCTCGCGAAAATCTCAGCCCGGAGCAAGTCGCTGCTTCTGGTTCTGTTGTTTGCCGGGGGCATTTGGGGAAATTTCAAAGTTCCACCCTTCTCCGCTTTGCATTGGGATCTCTACCAGGATCTTTTGCACGACTGGCATGGCCAGATGCGCAGCGGCAAACCGATCGAGGCGATTACCATTCCCATTAACCCGCCGGGCTGGTTTGTCACTCTGGAGGGTAATGTACCCTCGGATGGTGGGTTCGAAGATGCGGTGCCGCTTTCCTGGCATCCCTATGACAACGCGGGCATTCAGACACCTCCGGGACATCGGTTCGACCCGTTGCACGATGCGGCAATTCAAATGAGCCGGCTGCACAGTTTCGAGGGAAGGGCGAGCCTGCGAATCGACGGGCAGAACGGCGGAGCTGAGCAACTGCTTCGGAATCTGGCGCCGGGTCGCCAGTATCGCGTCCGGGTCATGGTATTTAGCGAGTGCACGCTCAAAGGGAACCTGGTGATGGTTTTGGAAAATCTCCGGCAGCGCCGATTCGCCCACTTCAATGCCACGCCTTCGGTATGCTGCGTCTGGCAGCCGTTCGAAGCCTCGTTTCAGGCGCCGGCCGATGGGGCGGTCTGGCTCAAACTGGGCAATGCGAATGGTGGTCTGATCAGTTACTGGGATGCCGTCTCGCTGGAAAACGGTGTGGTTTCTCAAGCAGGAAAGGGCATATGAAAAAACTCGGCAGGTGGCTGATTTTGATCCTGGCGGCTGGTCTGGGAGCAAATGTAGGGTGCCGTTCCAACCCGGATAGCAATGGACCAAAGGGACACGACCCGGAACCCATTTTGGGCTCTTTAGATGCACCAGCGCGCGGAAGCACGTTGCGCGAGACGGGCATCGTCGGCGGATGGGCGGTGGCCAAGTACGGAGTGAAAAGGGTCGGCATTTATATTGATCACCAGCTGATTCGCTATACCGAGACCGGAGGCAAACGTCCGGACGTCGGCAAAATCTACGGGAAAGATTTTCCGGGCGCGGATATGGCTGGTTGGACGTTCGTATTGGATGTTTCCAAAATGGCGGACGGCGATCACCAGATGATGATGCGCGTGGAGAGCAACGGCGGCGGAGTGCGGGAGTTTGACCCGGTACCGTTCCGGGTCGTCCATTAGCGGGCAGGGGACGCCGGCAGCTCGTTCGGCACGTTCCACTGCACCTCGGAAGGGCCCGGCGCTGCCGAGGGCAGAATGTACCATGTGGCATTCACCGGCCGCCACACTGCCGGGGCAGCTTTACCGGCATTGTCGTAGGGTAACGGAACATCCCCCCGAAGCCCAAACGGAAGCGTCAGTGGCGTGCCTGGAGTGCTGCTGGGAAGAATGTACCAGACTCCGTTAGAAGGCCGCCATACGGCCAGATCGCTCTTTCCATCGCCATCGAAATCGCCCGCTACCGGGATATCGCCGGGCAAGCCCCATTGCCTGGCGATCGCGTTACCGGGATTGCCGCTCTGCGCGATATACCAGACTCCGTTAGAAGGCCGCCATACGGCCAGATCGCTCTTTCCATCGCCATCGAAATCGCCCGCTACCGGGATATCGCCGGGCAAGCCCCATTGCCTGGCGATCGCGTTACTCGGATTGCCGCTCGGCACGATATACCAGACCCCGTTAGAGGGCCGCCACACGGCGAAATCAGTCTTCCTGTCGCCATCGAAGTCGCCCGCTATCGGTGTATCTCCGGCGCGGCCCCATTGGTGAATGAGCAAAGCGGCGGGATCGCCGCGCAGGTGGATTTTCCAGGTTCCACGTTGGTATACGCCAATGTCGGTGCAGTCGGAGCCGCCGCTCCATCCGCCCACAATGGGTACGTCTTCCGCATCGCCACCCAAGCTGAAGATCCGGTCGGCTGAAGTGAACCGGCGGTCGCCATCCCAGTCCAATATCCAGAGCCGCGGCGATAGATCCCAATCTCTGCGCTGCCCGTCTCCGTTCCAGTCCCCGGCCACGGGAATATCGCCGCCGGCGTAGTAGTAAGCGTTGTGTACCGCGGCCAGCGCCACGCCGCCGCTCACCAGCACGATCGCCGCGGAACTAAGGACGATCCAACTGGATTTCACCCGCGCCCAGCCGTTAGCGAGGAGCAGAAAGAATACCGGAGCAAAAGGGATGAAATAGCGCCCCTGAATGCCCGGCACCCCACCGCGATGCAGTAGTTCGATCTCGGCGGCAAGATAGCTTAGACGCATTTCTAGAACCCAGAGGAGTGCGAAAACCGCCATTACGCATCCCACTACCACTCCCGC
>CAVVLD010000059.1:0-48325 GCA_963748795.1 uncultured Solibacteraceae bacterium | reverse complement strand
GACGTGGGCAGTTGGAACGCGGTGTACGAACTGATGGCGCAGGATGCGGCGGGCAATGTGACCGTACACGATTCCGTCTGCCTGGATGCGTCCAATAATTTCGTGGACGCGCGCGGGAAGATGGTGGCGCTGCTGGGGGTCAAGGACCTGATCATCGTGGATACGCCGGATGCGCTGCTGGTAGCGAGCCGGGACCGGGCGCAGCAGGTGGGCGAGGTAGTGAAGGCGCTGGAAAAGCGCGAGCGGCACGATCTGCTGTAGGGTGTCGCCGCACTACTCCTCGCGCAGGGCGATCATGGGATCTACTTGGGCGGCGCGGCGAGCGGGCAGCAGGATGGCGACGGCCGCGACGGCAAGCAACAGGAGCGAGACCCACGCCAGGGTGCCAGGGTCCGCCGGTTGAATGCCGTAGAGCAGATTGGCAAGAACGCGGCTGAAGGCGACGGTGCAGCCGATCCCCAGGACGAGGCCGGCGAGCACCGGGATGCCGCCCTGGCGGGCTACCAGCCAGAGCAGGTCGCGGGTCTGCGCGCCGACGGCACGGCGTACGCCGAACTCCGGGACGCGCTGCGCGACGAGTTGCGAGAGCACTCCGTGGAGTCCGACGGCGGCCAGGAGCAGGGCGCCCAAGGCGAAGGCGGCGAGGACGGTGGCGCGGAATCGCGGATAGGCCAGCAGGCGCGCCAGGCGCGTGCGCAGCGTCTGGATCTCACCGATCGGGATGGCGGGATCGATTGCGGCAATCTGGGCGCGGATCTCCTGTGCGCCGGCGGTGCGCGTGGCGAGTTGGACGAAGGGGCGCGGTTCCTGCGGCAGCGGGCGGTACAGGATGGGCGTTTCGACCCAGGCCATCTCGTTCATCAGTTCCGTGTGTTTCAAATTCCCGACCACGCCGACTACGGTCAGCCAGGGCATGTTTCCGCCGGGGATGCGGATCTGCCGGCCCAGCGGATCGCCTTGCGGGAAATACTCGCGCACCAGGGCGTCGTTGACGATGGCGACGGGCGGCGAGGTTTCGCGATCGCGGGAATCGAAAACGCGGCCGCGGCGCAGGGGAATGCGCAGGACGTCGAAGAAGGCCGGGGACACGGCATCGGCTCCGACATCGTGAACGGCAGTGCCTTCAGCAACGGGTCGGCCGGCGATTTCGAGAGTCTGATTGCCGCCGGCATCGGGCGGCACTTTGGAAGAAAGCGAGGCGCCGGGCAGGCGTTCCAGCAACTGATCGAAGAAGCGGATGCGCGCGGCGGACGGGGCATACTTGGGCACGGGCAGCGCGACGCGGGTGGCGAGCACGCCATCGGGCTCGAAGCCGAGCGGCGCGTTAGCCATGCGGAAGGCGCTGGAAATGAGCAGGCCGGCGCCGATCAACAGCAGGAAAGACATGGCCATTTCGATTGCGATCATGGCGCGGGAGAAGCCGTGGCGGCCGCGGACCGAGCCACGGCCGCCGGATTTCAGGCGCTCGGTGAGATCGACGCGCGAGGCGCGCACGGCGGGGAGCAGGCCGAAGACGAGGGTGGTGAGAAGCGCGAGCAGGGCGCTGAACAGGAGCACCGGCAGGTTGAGCGCGACATCGGCGCCGGCGGTGAGTTCGATGGGGCTGGCGGCGCGGAAGTATTGCACGGCGGCGCCGGCAAGCGCCACGCCCAACGCCGCGCCGACCAGACCGAGCAGCAGGCTTTCGGTGAGCAACTGGCGCACCAGGCGGCTTTGCGGCGACCCGAGAGCGGCGCGCACGGCAAGCTCGCGGTGACGCTCGGAGAGGCGCGCCATCAGCAGGTTGGCCACATTCAGGCAGGCAATCAGAAGCACCAGCAGGACGGCGGCGAACACAATGAGCAGGCGTGGTGCGCAGGGTGCGGCCGGCCAGGAAGGTGAATTCGCCATGCAGATCGAGGACGATGGGTTCGAAGTCGCGCGTTTCGCCGGAGGTGTGGAGGGCGCGGAAGAGGCCGCGGGTTTCGGTCTGCGCCTGCGCGAGGGTGACTCCGGGTTTCAGGCGGGCGAAGATGCCGACCAGCATGTGGGGTTGATCGGGCTGGAAGTTGGGACCGATCAGAATCCAGGCCTGCGCCACGGGCGGGTAGAAGACGAACTGTGGCCGGCATGACGCCGAGGATGGTGCAGGGAGCCTGATCGAGCGTGATGGTCTGGCCGATGAGGGCGCGGTCGGCGGAAAAGGCCGAGCTCCAGAAAGTGTGGGAGAGGACGAGGGAGCAGCCGCGGGTCTCATCGCCGGCGCGGAAGGTGCGGCCGAGGGCGGCGGGGACGCCGAGGGTATCGAAGAAGGTCGCGGAGGCGGGCACGGTCATTACGGTGCGCGAGGGTCCGTGGCCGGTGAGGATGCGACCGGTGTTGACGGCCCAGGTGGCGGCGGAGAGGCTCTCGAAAGACCGGGCGTGGCGGCGGAACTGATCGTAATCGGCGTAGGTGGCGAAGAGTTTGGCGAGTCCCTTTTCGCGCGTGCTGGTGACCCATATGGCGGCGAGGCGGCCGGGATCTTTGTAGGGCAGCGGGCGTAGCAGCACGGCGGAGACGATGCTGAAGACGGCGGTGGTGGCGCCGATGCCCAGGGCCAGCGTGAGAGCCGCGACGGCGGTGAACGCCGGGCCGCCGGGCGAAAGAGCGGAGGGCGAAGCGGAGGTCCATCAGACTTTGCGCAGTTTGGTGACGCGGCCCACTTCCACCCATTCGACCACGAAGATGTTGCCGGCGTGATCGAAGCAGGCGCCGTGCGGGCAGACGAACTTGCCGGGCGTGAAGTGATCGCGCGAGAGCTTGCGGGTGTCGCTCCACTTGGTGGTCGAATCGTCGCCGAGGTGCTCGATCACCTGGTTGTTCTTGTCCATGAGCGTGACGCGCGCGCCCAGGTCGGGAATCACCACGTCGCCGTTCTTGTAGAAGCTGAAATAGCAAGGCAGGTTGGTGCCGCCGATGAAATCGATGTGCTTGCCGTCGAGCGTGAAGCGCTGGATGCGATTGTTGGCGCGGTCCGCGACCACCAGGATGGGCGAGCCGCCACGCGTGTCGACGGCGATGCCGTGCGGGCAATCGACTTTGCCGGGCTCTTTGCCCTTGCCGCCGAAGGTGCGGAGGTACTCGGCCTTGCTGTTGTACTGATTGATGTAGCTGGAGCCGTAGCCGTCGCCCACGTAGAAATCGCCGTTGGGCGCGACGGCCAGGTTGGTGGGGCTGTACTTGGGCTTTTTGCCATCGGCGCCGGGCTTGTAGGCTTCGCTCTGTTCGGGGTAGCCGATGCTCCACACCTCTTCGCCGGAAAGCGTGGTCTTCACCACCACGCCGCGTTTGGTGTCGCAGAGATAGAGGAACTCGGTGCTGCCCTCTTTGCGGATGTGCAGGCCGTGGGCGCCGCCTTTGAATTCCTTGCCCCAGGACTTGACGAACTTGCCCTTGGCGTCGAAGACCACCATGGAGTCGGAACTTTCGCTGACGGCGTTGACGGTGTGATGCACGTAGATGTGGCCCTGCGAGTCTTCCACCACGCCGTGGGTGTTGCCGTAGGCGATATCGCGGGGCAGTTCGCCCCAATCGTGGATGGCCTCGTAGGTATGCTCGCCGGAGCCGAGGATGGGGGCGCGGGAGCCGGATTTATCGTCCGCATGCAGGATGGCCGGGGCCGCGGCGGCGGCCTTCAGAAACGAACGTCTCGAGTGCATGGGGACAGCATATCACCGCTGGACCCGGCCGGAACCTCCGCCCTTGAGCAGGGCCTTGACTTCGTCCACGGTGGAGCGGTTGAAATCGCCCAGAATGGAGTGCTTGAGGCAGCTTGCGGCCACGGCGAAATCGAGCGCCTCCTGAGGCGAGGGCAGCGTGGTGAGTCCGTAAATCAGGCCGCCGGCGAAGCTGTCGCCGCCGCCCACGCGATCGACGATGTGGGTGATTTCGTAGTGGCGGCTCACCAGGAACTCCTTGCCGTTGTTGAGGCAGGCGGACCAGCCGTTGTGCGACGCGCTGTGGCTTTCGCGGAGGGTGATGGCGATGGCCTTCAGATTGGTAAACTCCGACATCACCTTCGCGGTGAGCTTTTCGTACTGGGCGGGGTCGAGCTTGCCGGAATGCACATCCACTTCGGCCTGAATGCCGAGGGCCATCTGAACGTCCTCTTCGTTGGCGATGGCGATATCGACGGATTGGGACAGATCGCGCATCACCTCGACGGCGGGCTTGCCCCACTTCCAGAGGTTCTTGCGATAGTTGAGGTCGCAGGAGACGGTGAGTCCTTTGGCGCGCGCCTTGAGGACCGCTTCCAGGGCAAGGGCGGCGGCGGAGGCGCTGATGGCGGGGGTGATGCCGGTGACGTGGAACCAGCCGGCGCCTTCGAAGATGGCGTCCCAATCGAGTTCGCCCGGCCTGGCGAGGGCGATCGCGCTGTTGTCGCGGTCGTAGACGACTTTGGAGGGGCGCTGATTGGCGCCGGCTTCGAGGTAGTAGATGCCGAGCCGGCCTTTGCCGCGAACGATGCAGGAGGTATCGACGCCGAAGCGGCGCAGTTCGGCGATGGCGGCGTCGGCGATGGGGTTTTGGGGCAGGACGGTGACGTAGGAGGACGGCAGGCCGAAGCCGGCGAGCGCGACGGCGACGTTGGCTTCGCCGCCTCCAAAGGTGGCGCAGAACTGCGGAGTCTGCAGGAATCGCTCGAAGCCGGGCGGCGCCAGGCGGAGCATGATCTCACCGAAAGTTACGATTCGCTTGGACATGAACGAATATGGTAACCGGAATGCGGCGCGGCGAATCGGGCATCCGGTCACGAACAGTAGTAGTGCGGGATATCGTGAAACGCCTGGATATAGGTGAGATCGTCGATGGCTTTGTCGAGCCCGTCCAGGTAGGGCTAGCGGAATCTTGCTCTTGAACTTCGCGACCCGATGGCCGGCATAGGCCGCCCAACCCTCCAGCGCCTTCTTATCGGAGGTGTCATTCCATCGATCCCGGACTGTATTTGAACGAATCCCGCAGAGCCTCCTGATACTCGCGTTGCTTTTCGGTGAGCGGGACGCCCCTCCCGAGGTGTTCGTGATCATCATGTGAGTTATTGATGAACGCGTAGGGGTATTTGTCCCGAACGTTCGCCGTGCTCCTCTTGATGAACTGCTGGTACTCTTCGAGATACCTGGTGATTTCTTCGCCGCGCTCGTACAGCATGTCGCCGTCGGGACTTCAGTTAGGGAACGTTCTGGTTTTCACGTTCCAGCCGTCGACTTCGACTAAGGGAATTTCCCGACTCCGATAAGTTGCGGCGATGCGGCGCGTCTCTCCCGGAAGTAAGGGGAAGTAGTTGTCTTCCCACAGCACGGGCAGGATTTCCTCGCCGTCGGAGGGCTTTTTCACCTTCAGATGCACGGCGAAGGCGAGGGTCTTCGAGGGATTCGAAACGGTGACGGCGGCGGCCTCCTGGCTCGTCTTCGACGTTACCTGTAAGTCGACGACGGGCAGCGTATTCAGCGCGGAATAATCGGCGAACGTCTTCGTGGGCGTGTAATACCAGGTGGATTTATCCCAATCCAGAGTCTCCGGCTTGGTGGAGAGCCAGTAGAAATTGCGGCTTACCACTTTGCCGGAGGAATCTTCCAGGGTGAGGCTCACAAAGTAAGTGATGGTCAGACCGGGTAAGTCGGGCAGCTTGAAGACGCGGGTAGCGCTATCCTCGGCGGAATCGATTTTCGCGGTCTTGGAGAACTTCTCCCGCATGTCCAGGTTGTAGACTTTGGCGGTAACTTGCAGCGCCGGAAACGAGCGGTAGAAGGAATTGACGACTACGATGGAGCGGTCGTCGTAAGAGTATTGCACGTGCAGCGGTTCGTTGGCTTTCTTACTGCCGAAGTAAGAGCCGCCGGGGCGGAGATACCAATCGTAGAGATGCCAGATAAGTCCGGGCCAGGCGTTGTTGAGCATCCACTGAATGACGCCGGTGGCGGTGTACTTATTCCGGCCAAAGGCTTCGAACATGGCGCGGTGCCCTTCGTAGGCCATCATCTGGGACTTTTTCGAATAGTCTTCCAGGGAAGCGGCCGTGCCGTAGCGGGCATTGAGCGCCTGGTTGAAAACGTGGAGATCCTTGAAGGCGCCGCCGCCGGCGTGATAGTCCCACCAGGAATCCGGGGGCCACAGATGCTCGGGCGGCAGCATCCGGCGCAGGCTTTCGACGGGAGGGGGCGCGGGTCCCGGACCGATTTCGGTGGCGAAGCCGTGGGCGCCGCCGCGCGTGGTGTCCAGGAGCCAGTAGGAGGGTGCGATGTACTCGTAGGGGCCGTTCATCTTGACGCCGGTGTCGCCGCCGAGGGGCGTCTTCTTGGCGGTGGCGGAAGAGTGGTAGGGGTTGGGCCACTCCACCTCCTTGATAATGTCCAGGTACATCTTTTCGATCTTGGGCGGCGGCGGATTGTCGCTGCCGTACATCCAGTCGGCCAGCGAGGGGTGGCGCTGAAGGCGGCGTAGCTGATCGCGGAGGGACGCGGCGGCGATGGTCTCGTCTTCCTGGTCCCAGCCCTGCCACTGCTCCCAATGGTCGCAGCAGCACCAGCCGGCCAGCACGAGGATGCCGTAGCGGTCGCACAATTCGAGGAAATGGTCGTCCTCCATTTTGCCCTCGAAGCGGATGGCGTTGAGGTTCATGTCGCGGACGTAGCGCAGTTCGGCGTCCTGATGCTCGGGGGTGGAGCGCAGGAGCATGTCGAAGGTGTATCCGGCGCCGCGGATGAGGATGTTCTTGCCGTTGATGTGGAAGACGCGGTGGAGTTTGGAATCCACCTCGCTGGTGATTTCGCGAATGCCGAACTCGATGTGGCTGCTGTCGGACACGCGTGCCGCCGGTTTCGAATGCGAGATCGAGCGGGTAGAGATTCTGTTCGCCCACCTGGGCGGGCCACCAGAGGCGGGGATTGGCGATTTCCTGAGTGAAGTGGACTACGCGCGTTTCATGCGCGGCCAGGCGGACCGGTTGAGAGAATGCGAGCGATTCGATTTTGCCCCGAAGCACGCCTTCGATTGGCTGATCGGCGGCATTGGTCACTTCGGCGCGGACGGTGAGGCGGGCGCGGTCCGGCGACAGCAAGTGCGTGGCGACTGAGGGATAGCGGATGGCGACCGGTACCGGTGGCGGCGATCCACACATCGCGCCAGAGGCCCATGTTCTTGTCGGGAGGCTGCGGGTTCCAATCGACGAAGGTGATGGCGAGATCGTGGGGCTGCGGCGGGAAAATTTCAACGGCCAGAGTGTTCGCTTCGCCGGGCTTCGCGGCGCCGGTGACGTCGAATTCGAACAGGCGCCAGGCGCCGGCCGCGCGATCGGCGGAGGCCACCGGCTTGCCGTTCAGCCAGATATTGGCGCGAAAGTTGATGCCGTCGAAGCCCAGCCACACAGTTTTCCCGCGATAGTCCGCGGGTATCTGGAAGCTGGTGCGGAACCACCAGGGGTGGCGGAACGGGCTATCGGGCGGCATGGGCGCGTTGGAAAAGTTGAAGGAGATGGGGTAGGACGTGCCGGCGATGGTGCGCAGGTTCATGCCGGTGTAGGGGTCCGGATAGACGTGATCCTGCACCAGGGCGGAGAGGACGGTCGAGGGCATGGCGGCGGCGTACCAGCCGCGTGTACTGAACTCGGGGAGCGAGATGGCGGCGCCGGTCTCGCGGACATCGGTGGAGGATTGGATGGCCCATCCTCTGCGCAGGAGCGTCTTTTCGGCGCCGGGGGCACACACGGCCAGAACGAGCAGCAGTGCCGGAACAAGTCGCATAAATTCAGCTTACATGCTGAACAAGTCCGGGCGAGGCGAGGCTGGGCGCTACTTGTGTTTCTTCTGGAAAAACTTCTTTTGCAGATCGGGCCAGAATTCGGACATGAGGTTGCCCATCACGTCACCGGTCAAGCTGGTGCCTACGCGGCTAGCCATCACGGCGCCGGTGCGGCTGCCGGCCGGGTAATAGAGATTGGAAGCGCCGATTCCTCCCGGCCATGCCCAGGATGTTCGATGCATTGAAGGCGTTGCGTCCGGAATCCTGCCGCGTGACGAAGATGCGGCTGACCGAATAGAGCGCCCTGCCGACCACGCCAGAGGGAGGTCCTTTGCGGAAATAGCGCGGGTCCTGGTGCAGAAGGCAGGCGAAGACGCCGGCGGAGAGGAAATTCTGGGTTCCAAAATCGCCGATGGCGGCGCCCACTCTTTTGGCGTATGCGGCGCCGCCCTCGCCGTACCGGGGAGTCTCGTTACCGGCCTGCGACATGGCGGCGGCCAATACGGCGCTGGCATTGTTGAAAGGGATCGATCAGCTCTTTCCAGGCAAGGTTCCACTTTTCGTTTCCCGGTCATGGGCGCGATCAGGCGGTGCGTATCATCTACGGTCTGATAGTCGGGAATCACCTTCAGGATCCGCTCTTCATTGAGAGGCACCACGACGGGACCTCGGGGCGACGGGCTGGGGACTCAAGCCTGCGGCGCAGGCGCAACTCGCCAGAGCCAGGATGGCGCAAAACATCGAGTGAGTCGATACACCTGCTGGTGAGACGGGTGCATGGACGGTGCGTTACCGGCGGGCGGTAAATGGCCGCCGTTGATCACGGGGCCCATTCGCCCGAATTGCGTCACCGGTTCGCGCGTTACAGATCGATGCGTTTACTTTTGTGCTTATTGAGTTGCCAGCAGGGCGGTATGGCCAAAGTGCGGGAGAAGGGATTGGACGCAGGTATCGACTTCGGGATCGAGCATCATGAACTCGGTTTTGCCGTCTTTCTGCGGTACGGCGTAATACGGTTGCACCTGTACCGAGCCGAGAGGCTGCTTGCGGGCGACCATGTAGTCCGCGCCATAGAAGGCAGCCAGCGCAAAAGCGAGAAGCAATCGCCGTACGCTTTACGAGTCTCACAATGGCTTCGACATCCTCACAAAGTGGCAGGGCAGCTTGGTAACTACGTCATGGGGAAACGGCGCGGTGCCTGTTTCAGCATAGCCCAGACGCTGGTAAAACGCGGGAAGTTCGCTGCGGAGATTGACGATCTGCATGTCCATGGCGGTGCAGCCGAGCTCGCGGCAGTAGTGCTCGGCGGCTTCAACCAGGCGCCTGCCGAACCCGCTTTTCTGGCGCGCCGGGTCCACGGACAGCAAACCGAAGTAACCGCGCGCGCCGCGCTTTTCGACGTAGACGCAGGCTGCCATGCCGCCATCGTCGGCCACCAGAAAGAAACCGGCGCGAAAGAAGGCCTCCACCTGAACCAGATCGATCCGCTCGGTATCGATAAAGAACTTCTCGACGCGAAAAGCGGCGTTGATGAGGGAGACCAGGGCGGGAGCTTCAGATACTGCGGCGAGACGCACTTGCATGGGCAGTCCTCATTGTAAGGCAGCGGCTAAGCCGGGCCGGAGGCCTGCCTGATGGTGGCTTGCCGGAGGAGGATGAATTCGGAAAGATGCTCGCTGGTCAGCATACCTGCCAGGTGGTCTTCGGCGTCCATCACCAGGGCGGCTCCTCCGGCAGCGGACAACTGGGGCAGCGCGCTGGTAAGGGGCATTTCGGGCGTGAGACGGACAAATTCGCGTTCCATCACGCCGGCGACGTAGCTTTCGGGTCCGGCGGTCATCATGGCGCGCACCAGGGCGGAGCGGGTGAGCAGGCCGATGACCTGGCCGCCGTGCATCACCGGAAAATCGTGCTGCGAGGTCTTGAGCAGGAGATCGCCGGCGTCGCGGATGGTGGCGCCGTGTTCCAGGGTGCGAAAGTCCGTGATCATGGCGGCGCCCACGGTGTATCCCGCGGTGAGGATGCGGCTGCGCGCGGCAGCGCCTTCCTGAAATGCGCCCAGGTAAACGAACAGGGCGACGAAGACCAGCATGTAATTACCGTACAGGAGGCCGGCCAGTCCCATGAGGAACGCCAGCGACTGTCCGGCTCCGGCGGCGATGCGGGTGGCCTCCTCTTCGGAGCGATGCAGGGCCAGAAACGAGCGCAGGATGCGGCCGCCATCCATGGGGTAGGCCGGCAGCAGGTTGAAGACGCAGAGCAGGATATTGCCCAGAGCGAGGCGCTCGGCGAGGTTCGCATCGGTGGGTTGGGCCAGTTCGCGGATGGCCTGGAAACCCTGGTGAGCGGCCACCCATGCCACCAGCAACACCGCAAGGAGCAGGTTCACCATGGGGCCGGCGAGCGCGATCCAAAGCTCTTCGCGAGCGGCCGGCTGGCGTTCAGGGCGGGATACGCCTCCAATGGGGTACATGACGATTTCCAGAGTGCGGATGCCGTACTTGCGCGCCACCAGGGTATGGCCGACCTCGTGCAAGAGCACGGAGGCGAACAGGGCCAGAATGTAGAGGGCGGTCATGGGCCCGGACTGCCGGTCGCCCACGCCGATGAACAACAGAAACACCAGTAGCAGGACGAATGTGAAATGCAGGCGGACGGGGACGCCAAACAGTTTGATGGAACCCAGACTGCCGCTTTCGCCGTGGGGATTGGGTTTCTCGCCTTCGGGCATGTGTCGCGTCCAGCATACCGCAACTGCCGTGAATCAGCGGGTTGGCGCGGATTTATCGATCGCGGACTTCAGATCCACCCCCGGAGCAAAGCGCGGCACCCGTTTCGCCGCGACCTCAATGGCGCTGCCGCTGCGCGGGTTGCGAATGCGCCTGGCTTTGCGGTGCGAGACTCCAAATGTCCCGAAACCCGACAGGGTCACCCGATCCCCTCGAACCAGACTGGTCTGAATTCCGTGCAGAATCGCGTCCAACGCGGTTGCTGCCTGCGCGCGAGTTAATCGCGCTTCGATGGCAATTTTTCCGATCAGATCTTTTTTGGTCACGAGGCACTCTCAATGCCAGCGAGTTTTATCAAAGCGGGGGCACGGTGTCAACCTGTGGAGGGGCAATTGTGGAGGGGCAATGAGGTCTCGGACATAGTGGAGCATTAGAGGTGCCGTCCGAAACGATAGCTGAAGGAAGCAGCGGCATACGACGGAATGTAGACTCCCACCACGCGCTCGAAGGAATCGCTTTCCCCCGGCAGGGCCAGCACTTCGGTAGTCTGGCCGGTATAACCGGCGGCGATTTGAAAGTGAATGCCCGCCTGAAACCGGCCGCCCTGGAAACTTCGCATCAACGCGCCGCGAAATTCGCGCACCGGAACGCTCGCAAATCCGTCCCCCAAGGGCTGTGCGCCCCACGTCCTCGAACTCCGCCCGCGCGTGCAGTTGAAACGGCAGGCGGTCCAAGGTCCCGAGCACATCGACAATCCGCCGGGGTGCTTCCGGCACGGGGCCGCCACCGGAAAGTTCACGCGCATCGGCCTTCGATGCCGAGACCTGCAGCAGGCCGGCGCCGAAGTAATGGCGGCCGGACAGTGTGATGTACCGATTGCGGCCGGGTCCTTCGTCGAATTGCAGCCCGGTGTCGGGATCGATTTTGGCGAGCGACGCCTCCTGCGTCACGTGCCCCAGGGTCACGCGGAAATCGCTGCCGAAGAGCGTCTTACCGACGACGGCCTGGTAGGCATGAGCCCGGCTGACCAGGCTGCCCTGTTGCGTTCCGGTTCCGATCCTCGGGTCGTTCGTGAAGAAGCTCTGGCCGAAGCTGAAGGAGACCGACGGCAGCGGAACAGCTTCGGGAGGCTCGATGGACAGGGTGGCTTTGGGCGAATTGACGCCGATCCACCGGTGGAACGAATTTGCCGGCGTCAGCAGGTCGGTATTCATCGAAGCCGACCTGGTCGCGCCGCCATCCCAGGTTGTAATGCAGCCACGGCAAGATACTGCCGTCGATCGCAACGAAGGGAGTCACCAGGCCGATGGTGACGTTGTTGGCCGTCACGTTCTCGAAGGAGCCAGCCGCCAGGTAGCGATCCAGATCGTCGCGGCGTGGAGCCTCCCGAAAGTAATCCAGGCCGGCCATGAACGAAAGAGTGGCGGTTCACCTTTCGGACGTACGTAGTGTTGCCGCCGGCTTCGGTTCGGAACTCACTTTGCCGGATCAGACCATCGCCGAAATCCGAAAGAAGAGAGAGATTGTAGGTCCGGAAGAATCCGGAGAATTGCAGTTCGCTCGCGGATGTGACGAGCCACACATCATTGAGAGCGATCTCACCGGTATGAGTCTGGTCGCGCTGGCGCGGGTCGATGGTGTCATGCAGGCCCGGAATATTTATCGGCACCAACCCAGGTATCCTCGATTGGCCGTAATAACCGATGAACAAGCGCGGTCAAATGGTGCCGGCCCAGGTCCCATCCGTGAAGAGCATTGACTTTGTATTGCTGCCGGTGTTCGAGCGTATCCAGGAAACCGTTGCCGTACGAAGCCTGCAAAGCCAGCCACTTCCATCCGGCGCTGAGGTCCACATCCCGATAATCCGCGGTCAAGGTCGCGTAGGGATCCAGGCTGGTTCGAAGCCCATAGGTGGCCGCCAGATCGACCGAGTGATTTCCTTCCCGCACATTGAATGCGCCGCCGTCGGTCTGCACGCTTTCGATCAGGTCGGGGACGATGATGTTGGGGTCGGCATAGCCATTGCCATGAGCGTTGGCGCTCAAGTTATTGGGCAGCAGAAAACTGCCCACGCGGAGGAACATGGCGATGGGCTCGCCGTGGTCCCCGGCCACACCGGGGGAAAAATATTGCGGCGCCTTGATGCCGCCCGATGCCGTTTCGACCGGCAACCCCGGCAGGGACACCGGCGCACCCGGCCGCCCGGGGTTGGCGTCCAGGATTTCGTCACGGATCAGCACGCGCTGCGCCGGGTCGGGATTCTGCACGTCCCCGGTCCTCACGTCCGCGGTCACGGTGACCGCGTCGGAATGAGCGCCCAACCGCCCAAACTGCAGATCCACCGTCAGAACCTGCCCCTCGGAAAGATGGATGGCCTGGCGGACATCGACGAACCCCGGCGCCGAACCGGCCAACTGGTAGTCTCCGGAAGGCACGGGAGCGAAGACAAACGTACCGCCCGCGCCGGTTGACACTTCGGGAACTCGCCCGGGCATCAGGCGGACGCGGGCCTGCGCCACCGGCTTTCCCTGGGGATCGGTGAGTTGGCCGCGGAGAACGGCCGCTGGCAATGGCGCTCCCGCAAGCAGGAGAAGGCTGAAAACGATTATTCTCATCGTGCTACGAAATTCACAAACGTGCTACTGCTAGCAATAGCACGAAACGGCCATTGTTGGGGCTTGCATGCTACGGTGACGCGGTTGCGGGGCTCAAGCCCCGCGCAGGCTGAAGCCTCGCCCCACTTGGCTGTCACTCAAATCTGCGAAGCTCAGTAGTGTTACGTAGCCCGCGGGAATTCGGATTTCCGCCTATCGCAAAGACTTCGGGCACGGGGATCGTGACCTGCCCGGTGGCCGCCCATTCGGTGCCCCGGGTGAGTGTGGCGACGAAACCGGGAAGGCGCATGGCATCGGGGTCGTGACCCAGCGCCGTGACAAACACCCGCCCTTGGCCGTAATCGACGGTCCACAGCATGGGTTGATTGAGCCCCTTGCCGGGTACTGGCTGCTTTTCGCCGGGCTTGTATAACGAGTGGTCGTCCCAGGCTGTGGCAAGCACGTGGAAGGCGCCGTCGGGCTGCCACTTCAAGTTGGCGTACAGCTCGTCGTTGGCCTGCGGGAATGAGGCTTTCATCCTGCGCGTAATGGGGTGGGACGGGTCTTTGATATCGACGGTGAAATCATGGCGCGCGGAGTGATGGCCGTTGTTGGGACGCCAGTTGCCGCCGCACATTTTTTCGAACTCGGTCCAGCCCGCGAAAGCCGCCGTGGAGAAGTGGTACACCACCAGCCCTTTGCCGCCGCGGACGAAATTCACCAGGGCAGTCTCCGCGCGCTCGCCCCAACGCAGGGCGGGCTTGTTGCTGTCGTAGTAATTCAGGATCACCACGTCATAGGGCGCCAGCGTTTCGGCGCCCGCGCCGCGAAACTCCTCGGTGACGCGCACCTCAAAGCGGCCGGTATCTTCCAGGAGTTTCCGCAGCACGGGGGTGGTGGCGCGCCAGTCGTGCCCGTTCTGGCCGGTCACGATCAGCGCCTGAAGTTTCGGCGCCGGCGCTTGGGCAAGCGCGGCGAAGGCGAAGGCAACGCCAAGAGTACAGAGCCTGATTATCCTCATACGGAACGCTCATTGTAGCGTCCCGCGCTCAGAGCGTCGTGGGCGCGGCGGCGCCGCCGTGCAACTCGTATGGCGTCTTTGCCCGCGAAAAATCGTTGCCCACCAGGCGCACACCTTTGGTCTCCGCGCCTTCCAGCGATACCGCCACGCTGGTGTTGGCCGGCGCAGTGCACGCCATCACCACCGCGTCCTGCACATCGACGAGGCGCACCAGCGGTTGCGGCGTCGCAGGCGCGTCGACGTCCACGCGATCCAGATGCAGGCCCTGAACATCCTCGAAGTGCAGCGCCGGGCGCTCATCGGGCGGCGATGTGGAAATGGCCACGTTCTCCATGGTGAGCCCCGCCACGTGACGGCAGTAGAAGCCATACGAAGGCAGGCGGCCGAACATGCGCGCTTCGGGATACGCTTTGATCTGCTCCGGCACCGGCCGGTCCATCCATGCGGCTTTGCCGGCTTCTTCGGTGTCGATCCGGATATTGGACAGCGTCACGTCCTGCACGGCGTGCCCCGGAATGCCGGTGATGGAAGACGTCAGGATGGCGCCGGTGGCATGCACGTTCTCAATCATGACGCCGCGCATCCTGCCTGATGCCGTTGCGCGCACCGAGCCGTAGGAAAATGGGGGTGCGGACACGCTGCATGCGGATATTTGAAATGACCACGCCGTCCAGCCACCCGCCGTCCACCATTTCCAGCGCGATGCCGCTGATGACGCGCGCGTTCAACGGCACATCGTCGTTGTAGATCACCGAATTGCTGAAGGTCACGTTCTCAAACCCGCCGCGCGTGGCCGTGCCGAACTTCAGCCCGTTGCAGCAGCAGGTGAGCACGCAGTTGGTAATGGTGATGTTTTTGGAAAGTCCCAGGCGGCCGTAGGGACTTTCGCTCTTCAGGCAGATGCAATCGTCGCCCGTGGCGATATCGCAATCGCTGATAAAGACGTTGCGGCAGCAGGTGGGATCGATGCCGTCGGTGTTGGGACCGATTACCGGGTTGCGAATCTTCAGGCCGCGGATGAGCACCGTGTCGCACTCGATGGGCCGCAGCGTCCAGCCCGAAGAGTTGGCCAGGGTCACGTCCTCAATGCGCAGGTTGCGGCAATTGAAAAACTCCACCATGGGCGAAGGACGGTCCGTGGGTTTCCAATCGTAAGTCGCCACGTCGCGCCAGAGGTCGTCCGGTTTGGGCGGGACGCGATTGGCGGGCACCCAAAAGGCGTGGCCCTGTCCATCGATGCGCCCGCTGCCCGAGAGCGTGACGTTTTCCGCGTCGCGCGCAAACAGCAGATGCTTGCCGTTGGCATCGCCTTTGGCGGGCGGTCCGGGCTGCAGCGTGTAGTCGGCCAGATCCGTGCTGCCGAGCAGGGTGGCGCCGGCCTCGAGGTGAAAGGTGACGTTGTCCTTCAGCACGACGGTGCCCGAAAGATACGTGCCGGGTGAAAGATAGACCGTGCCGCCGCCGGCGTGCGCGCAGGCTTCCACCGCTTTCTGGAGGGAAGCGGTGTCTTTGGTTTTGCCGTCGCCCCGGGCGCCGTATTCGCGAACATCGAACAAGCGTCCGGCGCCGCGGCCGAACGGAGCAGCGGCCAGAGCCATGCCGAAAAACTCGCGTCGTCTCATTGTCATTATTCTTTCACCACGGAGGCACGGAGAACATGGAGGGGACACGGAGAGAGATGGAATTCATCGCGGAGTCGCGGAGGAAGACGCGGAGGAGAGGGGATTTGGGAGAAATTCGCCTGCCTCACTGTTTGACAACGGGCCTTCACCACGGCACGGAGGACACATAGGAAGCACGGCGAAATCAATTCTTGGCTTGCCTTTCTCCGTGTTTTTTCCGTGTTCTTCGTGACTCCGTGGTGAAAAAAACTTTCAAACTCCACTCCAGGCGGAAATCACGCCGCGGCATTCGCCCAGGCCGATGCGGCGATAACCGGGAGCCTCGCACCAGCCACGGAAAATCACTTCGTCGCCATCCTCGAGAAAACGCCGCTCTTCCCCCGTGGGCAGTTGCAGCGGTTCTTCGCCGCGCCAGGTCAGTTCCAGCAGGCAACCGCGATTTTCCTTCTCAGGGCCGGAGACGGTGCCGCTGCCGATGAGGTCGCCGGGGCGCAGATTGCAACCGTTGGAAGTGTGATGCGCCACCATCTGGGCGAGCGTCCAATAGAGCTGCGCGAAATTGCCGTGGCTCACGCGGATGGGGCTGCTCATGTGCGCCGATCGCAGCCACACTTCGAGCGTAATGGACAGTGCGTCCGGCGAACTGGTATTGAGATGCGGCAGCGGCTGCGGGTCGGATTCCGCGCGCGGCTCCGGCAGGCGCCGGAATGGTTCCAGGGCTTCCATGGTCACGACCCAGGGAGAAATGGAGGTGGCGAAACTCTTGGCGAGGAACGGACCGAGCGGCTGATATTCCCAGGTCTGGATGTCGCGCGCCGACCAGTCGTTCAACAGGCAGACGCCTACGATATGGCCGGCGGCCTGCGCGATGGGAATGGGCCGGCCCATGGGATTGCCCGGCCCCAGGAACGCGCCGACCTCCAGTTCGTAATCCAGGCGGCGGCTTGGACCGTAGACGGGCGGCCCGGCGGGTGAGGCGGCGATCTGTCCGCCCGGCCGGCGGATGGGCGTACCACTGACTACGATGGACGAGGCGCGCCCGTGATATCCCACCGGGAGCCACTTGTAATTCGGCAGCAGCGGATGATCGGGACGAAACATGCGGCCCACGTTGGTGGCATGGTGGATGGACGCATAGAAGTCCGTGTAGTCGCCGATTTCGCAGGGCAGTTCGAAACTGGCCGTGCCGAGGGGAGAGAGCAGCGCTTCGGCGCCCGCCGTGTGAGTGGCCAGGTACTGACTGACGCGGTGGCGGAGCAACAAGCGCTCGGCCTGCGTCATCGCCATAAGATCGCGCAGGGACGCTAACTGGAATGCCGCCGTGGCATCGAGCACGCGATCGCCGATAGCCACGCCGGCGCGCGGCGAATCGCCGGCGAATCGCCGGTACGTGGCGAACGGCAGGTTCTGAATGGGGAAATCCGTGCCCGCCATATTGGCGGACTCCACCCAACTCTGGAGCGCCGGATCGTGAGTGTGGTCGATCATCGCACGAATCCCAATTCGCGCAAATCGGCGACGGGCTCTTCAAACGAGCAGGAGCCGAAACTATGCGCGAAATCGCGGCGGGCCGCCTGAATCTGCGCGGTAGACAGGGCGTGTCCCCGCCACCGGAGCGCGTCATCGGCGAATTCGAACGAGCCGGGCTCCCCGTCGTCCAGTACATCCAGAAGCAAGGCCCGTTCAGTGCCGTGCCAGGCGAAGGCCGCGGCCGTGAACACGTTCAAGAAACCATGCATCGCCGCGGACCGGATGGGGTGATGCAGCCCCGCCGTGGCCTTGAACGGCAAGCGCCGCGCCGCCGCGCCATGGAGAAAATCCGCGACCTGCTCCGATGCGATGTCCGAGGTACGGATCTTGGCGAAACCGCTTTCGATGGCCGCCAGGGGCGCTTCGCAATAAGTCGGCAAAGAAAGCCGGCGGGGCAGTTTCGTCTCGAAGGTCTCCACCTGCGCAGGCTGCTGCCCGGGCTCGCTTTCGACAATCAGGCTGATGCGCCATCCCTCGCCCAGCCGCAGTTTGGGTAGAGGCAGCACCAGCCGGTTCAGCATCCACGCCTGGTGCGATGCGATGTAGGCGGAGTAGTTGGCGCAGGTCTCTTCCAGCGGCAATGAGGCCGGTGGATAAAGACCGGCGTAATCGATCAGGTGAGAGAGCAGGGCTTCCAAAGAACCCGTACCGAAGGCCTCCTGGCCTGTCGGTTTTATGTTATCGCGACGGCTACTCTTTCATCGCGGCCACGTTGCCAATCCAGATGGTGTTGGCTTCCGGAGCGCCGCCGCCCACCGCCGTGAGATCGACAATGGCGAGCGAGCGCCACTGGGCCGGATCGAACTTGCCGTCGCCTTGAAAATCGGACAGCTTCAGGTCCACGTGGAAGACCTCTTTGTTGCCGGGCGGGTAGATGGGCAGAGTGAATCGCGGACCCTGGCCGCCGCCGGGTTTGTTCATTTCCAGCGCCACCATTAAGGTGATCTCGTGCTCGGACGCAATATCGAAGACCAGGCGCTTGGCCTGCGCCATCTGCGAGCCTGTGACGCGGCGCAGCAGGAGCTGAAAATGCCCCTCCGACTGCTGATAGCTGGCCGCCAGAGCGGGCGCGTGCAAGGGATTCGGTCCGGCGTCTAATTTCAGATCCATCCCGCCCAGCGTGACCCAGTCGATAAAGTTACGGTCCAGCATGCCCAGTCGCAGGCCATTGGCGGGCACGCCCGGCGGCGCGGCGGGACTGCTCAGCACTTCGAAGTCATCCACAGTGGCGGTGTGCTGGCCCTTGTCCAAATGGACCACGACGGGGAAGTCAGGGGTAGCCGGCAACTGCGCGAAAAACTGTCCCAGGTCGAACAGGCCGATGCCCTCCACGTCGGCCAGGTCCAGTTTGCCGTCAGCGTCCTTGGCATCGTTAGGGCCATCGTTCACGCTGAAATCGGCAGGCGTGAATTCCACCCATTGCCAGGTGTTCGCGGGCGACCAGAACCAGGCTGAGTAATTGCCGCCTCCGGGCTTCTTTTCGCTGAGCAGCAGGCCCATGGCCGTGGCGTGGTCGGTCTTCACGCGGAAACGAATCCGCTGCATTTTGGCGAAGTCCGCGGGAGCCGGTGACACCACTCCCGAAAATATTTTCGGCGCCAGTTCGTAAGTGAAAACCAGGGCGTGCGCATCCGCCGCGCGGTTCACCGAAGCGCCTTCGCCCATGGCTGTCCACGCGCCCGTATCTTCCTGAAAACTCTGACGGTAAATCACGTCGCTTTCGGCTTGCGCGAACCCCGCGGCGGCCAGCATGGCGAAGAGACAGAGCGCTCTCAAGGGCATATGTTCAATCATACGTCAGGCCGGCGAATCATATATACAGGCCTGAAATTGCGGGAGCTGCGTGCCAGAATAAAGTCAGGTAAGTGGTTTCGAGTTGTATCTTCCATTTTGGCGGGCCGGTCTGGTTAACTGGCCCGTTTCTTTTATGCCCTTATTTCAAGATCTCGACTTACTTTTTGGATTCATCTCGCTTATGCTCGCCTCCGGCACCGTGGTGGCGGCCGGAACCCAACTGGTGGCGGCGGTGACTCGTATGCGCTCGCGGCACCTGCGCCGGGCGCTGGAGGAACTGCTCCGCCAACTGGATCCCCGGCATCTTTCGACGCACGACGCGCGGGAACTGGCTGCGTGGCTGCTGACTCACCCGTGGCTGTGCGGCCACGCGGACGGCTCGGCCGCCGAATTGCGGCGGGACCATTTTGTCCGCCTGCTGATCGAAATGGCCTCCGGCTCCTCGCCTCTGGCACGGCGGGTGCGCCGGAGCTTTGGTTTCGCGGGCGCCGGAGAGGCGCGGGAACTGGCTCGCGCGATCGGCGCGGAGTCGCTCCGGCTGGAGCGGGAGTGCCCCGGCGAACCGGCCAGCGACCGCGATACGCAGGGCCGTTATCGCGGCCTTCGGTGCTCATCCTCTGCTGGCGCTCATTCATACGTGGTACGGGCCGGCGATGGTCCGCGCCACCTCGCGGTACCGGCTCCGCGCGCGAATGGTCACCTCTCTCCTGGCCCTGCTGCTGGTAATAGCGGCGCAGATCGATCTGCTCCAGTTTCTCCGCCTCCGCTACGGCGGCCACTGGGCCGGCCTGACGCTCTCCTGGGTGCTGATCAGCCTGGGCACTCCCTTCTGGTACGACCGGCTGAAAGACTTGTTGCATTTGCGCCCTTCCGCGCATTGACGAAAGTTTTCGTTGACTTTGACGAAGCTCTTCGTCAATAATACCCACATGAAGTTCAATCAGCGCCGTCCCACCGAGGCCGAGCTGAGCATCCTCCGGGTGCTTTGGAGCAACGGCCCCGCCTCCGTACGGGACATCCAGCGCATCCTCAATGAAACCCGCGCCACGGGCTATACCACGGTGCTGAAGACCATCCAGATCATGACGGAAAAGGGCCTGGTGGAGCGGGATGAAACTGTCCGGCCGCAGATTTACCGTCCCCGCCATTCGCAGGAGCAGACGCAGCGCCAGCTCGTGCGGGATCTGGTGCAGCGCGCCTTTGGCGGTTCGGTGAAGACGCTGGTGCTGCAGGCGCTCTCCACCAAAAACTCGTCCGCGGCGGAGTTGGAAGAAATCGAAAAGCTTTTGGATCGCATCGAAGGAGAGAAGAAATGACACCCATCGCCCAGGCACTCAGCGCAGCTCTTCTGCATTTTGTATGGCAGGGACTGCTGGTCGCGTTCCTGCTCTGGATCGCACTCTTTCTTTTGAAAAACAGGCCGGCCAACGCGAGATATCTTGCCAGTTCGGCTGCCCTGGCCGCGCTCGCCATACTGCCGGTGGTGACCACATGGGTGCTGTACCGCGGTTCCACGCCAGCGCGCGATGCGGCTGGTTTCGTCGCGGCGGTCTGGCACTCCGCCGCCAGCGCTACCGCGAACCGCGCGGGCAATTTGCCTGGCTTCAGGGATTGCAGGCATGGGCGCTGCCTCTCTGGTTCGCGGGCGTTTTTGTTTTTTCACTGCGGCTGGCGTGGGGATGCCGGCAGGTGTCGGTGCTGCGTCGTACCGGGGAACCCGCCGCCGGGGCCGTCCTGGCGATGGCTGCCGGCCTGCGGAAGCGATTGGGGTTGCACCGCGCGGTGGCCATTGTCATCACGCAGCAGACCGACGGCCCCAGCGTGGTGGGTTGGCTTCGTCCCGTGATTCTACTGCCGGCAGCGACCCTGCTCGGCCTTTCGGAACAACAACTGGCAGCCGTGCTGACTCATGAACTGGCGCACATTCGCCGCCATGACTACCTGGTGAACCTGTTGCAGAACCTGGTGGAAACGCTGCTCTTTTACCACCCCGCGGTGTGGTGGACCAGCGAGCGCATGCGCCAGGAGCGCGAACTCTGCTGTGACGACGCGGCAGTGGATTCGTGCGGCGACGCCCTGTGCTACGCGCGCGCTCTGACGGTGCTGGAGAAACTGCGCGCCTACCGGAGTCTCGCTGGCCATGGGCAGCACCGGCGGCTCGCTGCTGTTTCGAATCCGCCGGCTGATGGGTCTTCAGTCGCGCGAAACGGCGCCGTCGCGGCTGCCGGCGATCGCCGCATTGCTGCTGGGCGTTGCCTGCCTCGGGCTCAATATGAACTGGGCGCGCGCGCAGGAGCAAGGCGTGCAGGGAACGGTTGCCGGCGTTCTGAGAGTCCGGACAGTCCCGGCGTGCAAGTCGATATCGGAGGAGCAACGGTCGTCGAGCGCACGGGCGTGGAGTATCCCGGTTATGCCTGGGAACGCAAGATCGGCGGCATCGTGGTAGTGGAAGCTACGCTTGACGCGCACGGCAATGTCAGCGACGCGCGCATCCTCTCGGGTCCCGCCGAATTGCGCAAGAACGCCCTGCAATCGGTCCTGGAGTGGCATTTCGCGTCGGCTCCCGCGGGCAGCATCCGCCAGGTCAGCATCAACTTTCAGTGGGAACAGGCGCAAAAGGACGGCGAACAACTGCAAAACAGGGTAGTCAGAATGAACGGCACGGAGTACGGTTTTAGTGTCTCGCGAACCGACCAGACCCTGAAATTCCTGGAGGAAGAATTAGCGAAGGCGCGGCAGAACCCCACCGAACCGGGCCAAGTCGCCGACCTCGAAAAGAAACTCGCCGTGGCCCAGGATGCGCGGGCTCTAGAGGTGCGCGAACCCGGCATCATTGTCTCCCGGATCGACATTACCGGCCTGACGGACGTGCAGCAAAAGCAACTGGCCGAACGCCTGCCGGTACGGCTGGGAGACCGCCTGACCCAGGAGCAATCGTTCGCCCTTGCCAAAGCGGTCGGGACTTTTGACCCGCCCCTGGCGCTCGGGATCTCAAATGACGCCAATCACCAACTGGTGATTCGTATCTCGCCGGACAAATCCAGGCAGTAAGTCACTTACCCGCGCCCGGGCGGCGGCTGGAACACATAGTGATCGTCGGTCTCCTGGCGGAGTTCCGCGAGGCGGCGGCGTAAGTCGGCGGCCAGCCCGGCGTGAGCACGATCGCCGTAGAGGTTATGAAGTTCGCCGGGGTCCTCCTGGAGGTCGTACATCTCGAACTCTTCCGGCGCTTCGTAGTAATGAATGTACTTATACCGGTCCGTGCGAACGCCCCGGTTCTTGGGCACGTTGTGCGGTCCGGGATACTCGTAGTATTCGTACAACCAATCCTTGCGCCAGGTCCTGGGCTTTTCGCCCTTGAGGAATGGGACCATGCTCAGGCCCTGCATCCGGCGGGGAACAGGGACGCCGGCCAATTCCAGGAATGTTGGCGCAATGTCGAGGTTCGTGACCATCGGGTCGAGGACAGCTCCGGCGCGCACCATTCTTGGATACCGGATCAGCATGGGGGTCCGGATGGAGGGTTCATGCATGAAGCGCTTGTCATACTTGCGCCATTCCCCGAGGAAGAAGCCGTGGTCCGCCGAAAACATGATGGCGGTGTCGTCCATTTGACCTATATCGGTAAGTGCCTGGTATAACTTGCCCACGTTCTGGTCGGCGGCGACAATTCCCGCGTAATAATCCTTCACGACTTCTTCCAGCGTGCGGGCGCAGTTACTCTTGGTCTGCGAATTCCTGGTATAAGTGCCGATGCTGTCGTCCGCATTGGCGAAGGCGCGGGGCTTGCCGGGATATCCCTTCAAGTCGTCGTCGAAGGTGGCGGGCTTGGGAATCGGGATGCCGTTGTAGAGGTCCAGAAGGCGCCGCGGCCGGAAGAACGGCGCATGAGGCGACTGGAACCAGAAGATCAGGCAGAAGGGCTTCGACCGCTTTTCTTTGATCCACCGGACCGCCCGGTCCGTCACCACGTCTTCCACATAGCCCTCGTGAATCGTGGGCGGGCCAAGGTCGCCGTGAGAGCCTTCGGTGATCACCGGCCAGAAGTAGTCCGTGGCGGCGCCGGGGTAGCCGAAATAGTAGTCGAAGTTGCGCTTTCCGAGGTCGCGGACATGGGCTTTGCCGAATACCGCCACTTCGTATCCGGCGGTCCGCAGAAGATCCGTGAACAACGGAATATCGGTGGGAATCGCGCGGTTCTGGTTATCCACGCAGCCCGTGTTGTGACTATGCAGACCCGTGAGCGCGGTGGCGCGAGAAGGAAGACAAAGCGCGTTGCATACGAATGAATTCCGGAACTGCACACCCTCTCTTCCGATGCGGTCGAAATTCGGCGTTTCGAGAATGCGGTTGCCGTTCAGGCTGAGTGCATCCGGGCGATGACCGTCGGTGGTCATGAAGATCAGGTTCGGCCGCGCCCGTCCCTGCGGCCCCTGTCCGGCCAACAGATTCGCACCCAGCGCCGCGCTGCCCACCGCTCCGGCTCCGGCTTTCAGGAAAGAGCGCCGCAACGGATCGTCATTAGTGTCTGGCATGAGTTCTCCACCAGGATTATATCGCCGTGCCGCCGCGGCACCGGGCGATGCGCGCAAACTCGCGCCTGTCGGTGAAGTTGAAGACAATTTCGCGAAGGCGATTGTACTTCGCGCAACAGCGACGAAGTCCGGCGCCGTCGAGCAGATATACAATCGAATTCGACTGTTCGCGCAAGGCTCTTCAGGGGGGACAAAGAATGAAATCCGCAAGGCTGCTCTGGCTCTGTGCTTCTTTTCGTGGTCTGTGACGGCCCGCCCCTGCGCAGCCAGGTTATCACCGCATCGCTGGAAGGCACGGTTCTGGATCCCAGCGGAGCGGCCGTGCCGAAGGCCAGTGTTCGCGCCGTCAACACCTCGACTAACCTGGAAGTCCGCGCTGTAACCGGCTCCGATGGCCGCTACTCCTTCCCTTCCCTGCCTCCGGGCGGCCCCTACACCATCACGGTAACGGGCAGCGGCTTCAACACCGAAGTGCGCACGGGAATCACTCTCGAGGTGAATCAGGCGCTGCGCCTCGACTTTACTTTGAAACTCGGCGCCACCACCGAAACCGTGGAAGTCACGGGCGCCCCTCCCCTGATCGAATCGGCCACTTCCGCGATGGGCCAGGTCATCAACACGCGGAGCATCGTCAATCTCCCGCTCAACCAGAGGAATCCCTATTCACTGGTGTTTCTCGCGCCGGGTGTGGAAGGGGATGTCAGTTTCACTTACAACAGCGCTAACATCTCGATTAATGGAGGACGGCCCGGGAGCACCGATATCCTGGTGGATGGCATTCCGTCATCGCCGGCGCTGGCCAACCCCATCGAGGGTTTCGCCGTGTTCCCTTCGGTAGATGCCGTGCAGGAATTCAAGGTCCAGACCAATACCTATTCCGCCGAATTCGGCCGCAGCGGAAGCGGCATCATCAATATGATTTATAAGTCGGGCACCAACCAGTTCCACGGCAGCGTCTTCGAGTTCCTTCGTAACTCCGACCTGGACTCCAACGGTTTCTTCGCCAATAAGAACGGCGTGCCGCTTCCCAACTTCAAGCGCAACCAGTTCGGCGCCAGCCTGGGAGGACCGGTCGATATTCCCAAGCTGTACAAAGGACGCAACAAGACTTTTTTCTTCTTCGCCTATGAGGGCCTGCGGCAGGGCAGCGCGACAACGTTGACCACCACCGTGCCGACCGCCGCGCAGCGCACCGGCGATTTCTCGCATACGCTGAATGCCGCCGGCCAACTGGTCACGATTTACGACCCGACCACCACCGCACCGCAAGGCACGGGATACGTGCGCCAGCCGTTTCCCGGGAAATGTCATTCCCACGGGCAGCATCGACGCGGTGGCCAGGAACGTGGTCAATTACTATCCGCTGCCGAACCAGCCGGGCGCGCCCAATACGGGCGTCAACAACTACTACGCCGCCACCAATAGCGTTCTCAACACCAACTCGATCGATGCCAAAGTCGACGAGAACCTGAGCGACCAGAGCCGCTTTTTTGTTCGGTATTCGCGGCTCGGTCTTAAACCAACCCGCGCCGGTGCTGCTTCCGTCTGCCGTGCGGATGGCGCAGAACAGTCCCGACAATCAGGCGCAGACCAACAACAGCGCCGCCATCGACTACACCCTCACGCTCAGCCCAACCGACCTGCTGGAGGTTCGCTACGGCTTCGCCCGCATCAAGCTCAATTACACTTCCATCAGCCTGGGATTCAATCCCACCACGCTCGGGTTCCCCACTTACATCGCCGCCAACGCGGATCACCTGCTCTTTCCCGGCATCGCGGCCCAGAACTACTACAGCCTGGGCAATCCGGGTCAGGGCGATACGCGCGATCCTTCCTTCGACAGCCACCTGATCGGCGTCGAGAACACTCGCATCCTCTCCAGCCATACCTTGCGATTCGGATGGGAGGGCCGCCTGCTGCGCGTGGACGATACCGAGTCCGGCTCCTCCACCGGGAACTTCAGTTTCAGCAATTCGATCACGCAGGGCCCCAATCCCAACGCGGCCAGCGCGCACGGCCGGCAACGGAATCGCCTCTCTGCTGCTCGGCGTAGGCAGCGGTTCCATGCTCATCGACTCGAAGGATGCCGCTACGCAAAGCCACTACATCGCCGCATTCATTCAGGACGATTGGAAAGTGACGCGCAAGCTGACGCTCAATCTGGGGCTGCGCTACGATCTCGACATTCCGCGCACCGAGCGCTATAACCGCATGGAGACCTTCGACCCCTATGTTCCTTCGCCGCTGGCCGCGCCAACCGGAATCAGCGGGCTGACAGGCGGCACCGTGTTTGTCGGGGTGGGTGGCAACAGCCGCCGGCAGTTCGATCCGCAATGGCATAACTTCGACCCGCGCTTCGGATTCGCGTGGCAACCCGCGGCCAACACGGTAATTCGCGGAGGCTACGGCATATTCTACTCGGCCAGTTTGCGAGTGGCCAACGCCACCATCGGGAACGAAGGCTTCAGCGCCGCAACCGACTACGTCGGAAGCCCCAGACGGGCTTACGCCTTCGGTGTATCTGAGCAATCCCTTTCCAGCGGGATTGAATCATCCCGCCGGCAGCTCGCAAGGCCTTCTGACGGGCATCGGCAGTTCGTTTGAGAATCCGCTAACGGGAGACAATAAGGTTCCCTACATGGAAAACTGGGATTTCGACGTGCAACGGCAGTTGCCCGGCGACATTCTGGTGGACGCCTCGTATGTGGGGAGTCACGGCGTGCACCTGAACATGGCAGGCGAAAACAATTACAACCTCAATCAACTGACTCCGTCCGCGATCTCTCTCGGCAGCAAGCTGCAGCAGAGCGTAGCGAACCCCTTCTACGGACTTATCCCCACGGGTCCGGAATCGGCGGCCACCATTCCTCTCAGTTACCTGCTGGCGCCCTTCCCGCAATTCACCACAGTCTACGCGTCGTTTCCCACCGGCGGCTACAGTGACTATAATGCCTTCCAGTTGAAAGTGGAAAAACGTTTCAACCACGGGCTGAACGGCGCTTCTCTCGTTCACCGCCCAGAAACTCGATCGACGACTTTTCCCAAATCTCCAACGTCGGCAACAGCACCGGAGGCATTCAGAATATCTACGACGGCCAAGCAGAGCGGGCCGTCTCCTCGAACGACCGCTCGCAGCGCCTGGTGATCAGCGGCACCTATGAATTGCCATTCGGGCGCGGCAAGGCGTTCGGCAAGAACTGGAACCGCGGCATCGACGCTTTGATCGGCGAGTGGCAGGTGAACGGCATCTACGATTATCAGACCGGTTTTCCGATCTCCGTGACGGCGCAGAACACCTGCACCAATTGCGGAGTCAACACGCTGCGGCCCAACAACAACGGCCAGAGCGCCGCAGCTCAGCGGGCCCATTTCCCAGCGGCTGAACGAGTATTTCAATACGTCGGTGTTCTCACAGCCCGCGGCGTTCACGTTTGGCAATGCCGGACGAACGCTGCCCGACGTGCGCGCGCCATCCGGGCAGAATATCGATTTTTCGCTCTTCAAGAATTTCAAGCCCATCGAGCGCCTGACGGTGGAATTCCGCGCCGAAGCTTTCAACATACTGAACCAGGTGGTCTTCGGAACGCCGAACACGACCCTCACTTCGAACCAGTTCGGCGTCATCAGCTCGCAGGCAAACGCCCCGCGCCAGTCCAGTTTGGATTGAAGTTACTGTTCTGAGGTGGGCGGCAATGGAGGCGTGTCCCCTTTTCAGGGCCCATGCCAGAGGAGTTGCCCAGGGTTCGGCGTCTGTCTTCGGTAGGGTCCGCGCCCCGCTCCAGAAACAGCCGTACGAGTTCCTCGCGGCCCCAGCGGCAGGCCCAGCCGAGCGGAGTGCTCTTCAACAGGTCGTCGCGCAGATCCATTCGCGCGCCGGCATCGAGGGCCGCGGCCGCAAACGCAACCCGCTCTTCCGCGGTTCACATGCTCGCCCATGACCACGATTTGATGCAGCACCGTGGCGCCGGAATTCAGCGGCGCGTTGGGAGGACCGCATTTTTCCAAGATCATCCGGAAGCATGTAAGATACGTGCTGCGATCCCATTCGGGATGGCACCACGGCCCAATCCAGTGATTCCAGAAGCCGAGCGGCGCCGGCAGTAGCCCGTTCCACCGCGGATCTCCCTTCGGAATGTCAACCCGCTCCATGGCCATCCGCAGGATCTGGGGATCGCCCCCGCGCGCAGCCGCACCGAGGAGCTGTGCGGCTACCGGACCGCTGGAGAAACCGTCATCGGGCAAGCTTGCGTCGCCGAACTCTTCGAGGAGCCGCCGCGCCAGATCGGCTCGCCGGTACAGACCCGCCATTGAGGCATTCGATTTGCCGCCGTAGCGCTCCAGCAATGCGATCATCGCCTGGTCCCGCTGTCCGTAAGCTTCGGACAACGGCGTGCCGCCTGCATACACCTGGCCGTTCGAGTCAGCGCCTCGCTGTAGCAGCATCTCCGCCATGGCGTGCTTTCCACACCGGGCGCACTGATACAGCGGCATTCCCCAGGAAAAAGTGGGACTGTCCCCCTCCTCCACCGCCACGCGCGCGTCCGGATCGAGGCCGAGATCCAAAAGCAGTTGCAACATACCGCGCCGGTTGCAGTCGACGGCGAGCCGGAGCAGCCAGCCGCGATCGTCGCGCGGCGCGATCACGTCTTCCTGCGCCGCGATTCCGCGAAGCAATGCTTCATCTCCCAGAATCACGGCCGACCGCGCCGTCGGTTTCGCGCCGCGTTCCTGGAGGAGACGGACCATAGCCATGGTTTCGGCGCTTTCTGCGGGATCGCGATGAATTTCCGGGCCCCGGGTCAATCCCGCGCCCGCACCGGCCACATCCAGGGGCGTCCATCCATCGCGTATCTGCAAGTTCACAACCGCACCACCATCCAGCAAGAGAGACGCGGTTCGCTGCAGAAGAA
Source organism: uncultured Solibacteraceae bacterium (assembly GCA_963748795.1). Taxonomy (GTDB): domain Bacteria; phylum Acidobacteriota; class Terriglobia; order Bryobacterales; family Bryobacteraceae; genus Sulfopaludibacter. The sequence continues at coordinate 19,832 of CAVVLD010000059.1, read as the reverse complement.
GCGCGGAGGCCAGATGGAGCAGCGTCCACGGACTACCCGGCAGGAGAGATTCGGCCAGATCCGGACGTTGAGACAAAATTGCCGCCAGCGAGTCCTCGTCGCGGGCTTCCAGGGCGCACCGCAGTTCCGCCAGCGCATCCTCTTCGACGGTGCGGCGAGCGGTGCGCCGTTGCTCCTCTTCGCGGATGATGGCTACGATCTCCGCGTAGTCCCGTTCCCGGGCAAGGAGGAGTGGGGTGGCCGCATCGCGCAGCGCGTAGATTCCGGCAGTCGTTGCGTGGGGATCGGCTCCCGACTGCATCAACACCCGCACCATTTCCGGCATTCGCGCCACCACGGCGTAGTGAAGGGCCATGCGTCCGTGGCTCGACGGCGCCTCGCGGTTCACCAGTTCCGGGCGGACGCGCAAGATGGCCCGCACCTGCTCCACATCGCCGGCGCGCACCGCCTCCACCAGGAGGCTGACCGTGGCTCCATCGACGAAAGCCTTGAGCTTCGGCCAACCGTCAAAACCATAACTACGCGCCAACACGAGCTGCGCATGGTGCAGTGCAAAGCGCGACCTGGCGGCATCGCGGTAGAACCTGTTCACTTCCGCGATAGCCTCCGGGGCGCCGTTGAGGTAACGATCCAACAGCTCTTTTGCCTGACGCCTGAGCTGTTCCAGGTTTGGCCGTTCGGGGAGTTTGCGCGTGGGTAGCAATTTCACAATGAGCTCCTCTCCCGGTTGTCCGTTCCGGATCAACCACTGCGCCCGGTGTCCGTGTGCTCGGGCGGAAAAGAGTCCACTGCCATCCAACGGGGAACCAAAGGAAACTCCAGGGGCACTCGGTGCCTTTCCACGGACACGGCGGCGCCCTGGTCTGCGCCGGTTCCAGGATATCACGCGACGCGGCAGACCGCCCCAGCCGTCCCCGCACCCTGAGATAATGATCGTTCGGGTCTGCAATTCATGAAAAAGGCTCTTATTCTCTTCGCGTTCGCCGCCGTTGCTTTCGGCGCCGCCGCCATTCACCCGGGCAATCTGCGATGTGAGTACCGCACCAATCCGGAAGGCATCGATGTTCCCGCACCCCGCCTCAGTTGGATCCTCAGCGGCGCTCCCACCGCCCGCGGGCTGCGACAGACTTCGTACCGCATTCTGGTTGCCTCCACCGAATCCGCGCTAAAAACCAACAACGGCAACCTGTGGGATACCGGCAAGGTGGATTCCGGACAGTCCATCCAGATCGTCTATGGCGGCAAAACCCTGGCCAGCGGCGCCACCGCATTCTGGAAGGTGCAGGTGTGGGACCAGAACCACCGCGAGAGTGAATGGAGCGCACCCGCGCAATGGTCCATGGGACTCCTTGGCGCCGCGGATTGGCAAGCCAAGTGGATCGGCCGCGACGAGGCCGCCATCTACCAGGACCCGGCCAGCCCCTACCGGTATCTCCACAATGCGCGCTGGATCTGGGACGCTGCCGCGGCGCAAACCTCGGCCACTGCCGGCGAGCGCTATTTCCGCCAGAGCTTCACCATTCCCGCCGATCGCAAAATTATCCGCGCCTTTCTGATCGCTTCCGGCGATCCGCGCGCCAACGTGTTCTTAAATGGCGAACCCATCGCCCCCGACTCCAACACCCTGCTCCCGCCCGTGGCATCTATCGCGCCTCTGCTTCACCCTGGCGAGAATGTGGTGGCCATCCACGTGCCGCACTCTGCGGCCCGACAGGCCCGCCGGCCTGCTCGCCACGGTGCGAATCGAGTTCGACTCGGGCGACCCGCTGATCGGTTCAGACCGATGACCACTGGCGCACCGCGGCCAAAGTGGAAGACGGATGGCGAGAAGCCCGGCTACCTGGATATCGCCTGGCAGCCGGCCATCGGAACTCGGCGAATACGGCATGGCGCCCTGGGGCGGTGGGCCTCGCCGCCGAGCACCGCCTGCCCGCCCGCATGCTGCGCAAGGAGTTCGCGCTCGATCAGCAAACGTGCGCCGCGCCACCGTCTACGTCTCCGGCCTGGGCCTTTCCGAGCTCTACCTCAACGGCGCCAAGGTCGGCGACCACGTCCTCTCGCCCGGCCTCACCGACTACGACAAGCGCGTGCTCTACGTGACCTACGACGTCACCAGCCGGATCAGCGCCGGGCCGCAACGCCATCGGCGCTGATGCTGGGCAACGGCCGCTACTACGCGCCGCGCAGCCAGCCCGGCACACGCGCACCTTCGGCTATCCCAAAGCCGCTGCTGCAGCTCGACCTCGAATACGAGGACGGCACCACGCGCCACGGTGGTCAGCGACGAATCCTGGAAGCTGACCACCGACGGCCCGATCCGCGCCAACAACGAATACGACGGCGAAGAGTACGATGCCCGCATGGAGATGCGCCGGCTGGAGCCGCGCCGGCTTCGACGATTCCGCCTGGGAGCCGCGCAGACTGGTGGCCGCGCCCGCGGGCGCGCTCGCCGCCGCAGATGGCCGAGCCGCTGCGCGTGATCGAAACGCTGCACCCGCGTCAGCGTGAAGCAGCTCGCAGCCCGGCGTCTTCATCTTCGACATGGGCCAGAACATGGTGGGCTGGTGCCGCCTGCGCGTCACCGGTCCGCAAGGGCACGCAGGTCACGCTGCGCCACGCCGAGACGCTGAAGCCGGACGGCTCGCTCTACGTCGACAACCTGCGCACCGCGCGGGCCACCGACGTCTACACGCTGAAGGGCGAAGGCACCGAGGTCTGGGAGCCGCGCTTCACCTATCACGGCTTCCGCTTCGTCGAAGTGACCGGCTTTCCCGGCGACGCCCACGGCTCGCCGCGCTCGAAGGCCGCGTGGTCCACGACGACATGGAGCAGACCGCCGATTTCACCAGCTCCAACGCGCTGCTCAACCAGATCCACCACAACATCTTCTGGGGCATCGCGCGGCAACTACCGCAGCATCCCCACCGATTGCCCGCAGCGCGACGAGCGCCAGGGCTGGCTGGGCGACCGCTCGCAGGTGAGCCGCAGCGAGATCCTACATGTTCGACGTGGCGGCGTTCTACTCCAAGTGGATGCGCGACCTGGCCGACTCCCAGCGCCCCAACGGCAGCATCCCCGATGTCGCCCCGAATTACTGGCCGCTCTACAACGACGACGTCACCTGGCCCAGCACCTTCCTCTTCGTGCCCGGCATGCTCTACGACCAGTACGGCGACAAGCGCGTGCTCGAGCGCGACTATCCCGCCATGAAGAAGTGGATCGATTACATCGCAGACCTTCGTGCAAGGACGGCCTGATGCCGCAAAGACCAGTACGGCGACTGGTGCGTGCCGCCGGAAGATCCCAAGCTGATCCACTCCCAGGACCCGGCGCGCATCACCGATAAGACGCTGATCGCGCACGGCGTATTACTACGAGCTGCTGCGCCTGATGGCGCGCTACGCGCGCATGCTCGACAAGCCCACCGACGCCGCCGATTTCGACACGCTGGCCGGCCGCGGTGAACGACGGCGTTCCAGAAGACGCTTCTTCAAACCGGCCAGCGGCATCTACGACAACGGCACGCAGACCTCCAGCATCCTGCCGCTGTATTTCGAGATGGTGCCGCGAGGAGAGCCGCGCCGCGCGTGGTCGCCGAGCCTGGTGCGCAACATCGACAGAGAGAGCCACGGCCACGTCGGCACCGGCCTGGTGGGCGCGCAGTGGCTCATGCGCACGCTCTCCGACAACGGCCACGCCGACCTCGCCTACAAGATCGCCACGCAGAAGACCTATCCCGGCTGGGGCTACATGGTGGAGCAGGGCGCCACCACGATCTGGGAACTGTGGAACGGCGACACCGCCGACCCGGCCATGAACTCCGGCAACCACGTGATGCAGATCGGCGATCTCGCCGTCTGGATGTACGAATACCTGGCCGGCATCCGCTCCGATCCCGAGGAGCCCGGCTTCCAGCACATCCTCATCCACCCGTATCCGGCCGGCGATCTGACCTGCGTGCAGCGCATCGCACAAGACGCATGTACGGCACCATCGCCAGCTGCGTGGAAGCGCGAGCCCTGAACTTCACCCTGGACGTCACCGTGCCGCCGAACACGACGGCCACCGTGTGGGTGCCCGCCAAGAGCGCTGCCGCGGTAACCGAATCCGGCAAATCCGCCGGCCACGCCAGGGGTGTGAACTATATGCGCTCGGAAAACGGCAGTGCCATCTTCGAAGTGCAATCCGGCGTCTACTCGTTCAAATCGGCCATGTAGCGCGGGCTCGCCCGTCAAATGGGATAAAAGAATCTCCAACCAATTGCAATCTGGCGTCATCCGCATCCTGACGCCTATCATCCGGTTAGTACTTGGCAAATCTCTTTCGCCGGGAACTCTCACAGGATGCGATCATTCGGCTTTCACACTCATTCCGCGGGGCGGTTGGCTCTGCTCCTCATCGGCACAGGCGCTCTGGCAGTAGCGCAGAGTTCGCTGACCCTGGCTTCAGGTTCTGCCACTACGGGCGGTTCGGTGTCACTGAACCTCACGCTCGCCGCCGGCAGCAGCGCTCCGGCGGACCTGCAATGGACCCTCGGCTACCCGGCGGGAACTGTCGCCTCTGTCAGCGTGGCTGCCGGACCGGCTGCTCACCGCGGTAGGGAAGACAATCGTCTGCAACACCGTTAGCGGCGCGGTCAAATGCGTGGGCACCGGCATGAACACCAACATTATCGGCAGCGGCACCGTGGCAACCGCGACAGTAAACTTAGGCACGGCCACTGCCGGTTCCTCGGTGCCTATCTCGATGACCGGAGAAGTGGGCGCCCTGCCAAATGGCAATGCGACCACCGTGGGAGGCACGGGCGGTACCGTCACTGTTGTGTCGGCCGGCGTCAGCGAGCAGTGTTCGCCAACGACGCTGGCTGGAGGCGCCAAGTCCACTTGCACGGTTACCCTTTCCGCTCCCGGCACCCACCGGGAATGCCGTTGTGACGCTTTCTTCCAGCAATAGCGCACTGACCGTACCGGGTTCCGTGACGGTGTCGGCAGGCGCTACGTCCGCCACATTCACTGCGACCGCTGGAAGTCCATCCACCAATCAGAGCGCTACCGTAACGGCCAGTTATGGAGGCGGGACAGCCACAGCTACCATTAGCGTGCTGGCGGCAATACGGGTTTCGTCCCTGGTTTGCACGCCTGCCAGCCTGGGCGCCAATGGCAACAGCGCCTGCACCGTAACGCTGACTCAAGCGGCGCCATCCGGTGGAGCCTTCGTGTCGCTGTCCGATAACGCAGCGGCTCTCACGGTTCCAGCCTCAGTCACGGTGGCTGCGGCTGCGACCACCTCGGCACGCTTCCATGCCACTACCGGCAGCCTCACCGTCAGCCAGACCGCAATCGGTCACGGCCAGCTACAACGGCAGTTCCGGAACTGCATCCATCAGCCTGGTGCCGCCAGTCCTGGTCTCTTCCCTGGCGTGCACTCCGTCCAGCCTGGGATCGAATTCGAGTAGTACTTGTACGGTGACATTGACCCAGGCAGCACCCAGCGGAGGTGCCGCGGTCAGTCTCGTCAGCAACAACGGCAGCCTTAGCGTGCCTGCTTCGGTGACTGTCGCCGCCGCGGCTACTTCGGCCAACTTCAGCGCGAAAACCGGCACCATTTCAACGAACCAATCGGCCACCATCACGGCAAGTCTGAATTTAGCATCCAAAACTACCACTTTGTCGCTGATCGTGGCGGCCGTGTCCGTTTCCAAGATTCTCCTGCTCTCCAACCACTGTGATCTCCGGAGCCAGTACGTCACTGCACCGTGACACTTTCGACGGCGGCAACCGCGGGAGGTATAGCGGTCACGCTACCGCCAGCTCCACGTTGTTCACGTTGCCTGGAACGATCACATCAGCGCTAATACGAGTTCCACCACTTTCAGCATCAAAGCCGGCTCCGTAAGCCAAAACAGGGGCGTGACGATCATCGCTTCGTATAACGGAACTTCGGCAAAAATTGTGGTCACGGTCACCCCCATTGATGATCGAATCGGGAAAAATGTACGCCCTCATCCCTTGATCGTGTAAGAATCGCCTGATAGCTGACCTCCGAATTCTCCTAAGGTACACATTTCAATCGAAATGGGATTCACCTGAAAACGGCGAACGAATTGCATGACTTGACGGTACTCAAAATTACCAATCTTCCAGAAGTTTAAGGAGAGCCATGCACCAAATGCGTTCGACCATGTCTAGAGAGCGCGATGTGACTGTCACACCTAAGACATGCGCCCGTTGTGGAAGTAGATTCGAGGCAGTCCGTCGCGAATATGTCTGTTCGGCATGCAGGCAGCCACGGTCCAAGAACAAGATCGATGGACCGGATCTGTCGCGCCGCGAAACTCAGATCGTCGCTCTGATTCGTCAGGCCAAAGCCAACAAGGAAATCGCCTACGAGTTGTGCTTGAGCGAGGGCACGGTGAAGGAATACCTGAACCGGATCTATAAAAAGTTGCAGGTCAAGAACCGCACCGAGTTGGCCCTGCGGGGACTGATTCCGCGCGAAGCCGAAGTTTCCTGAGTGGGCACCCCTCGCTTCGCTGCCACTGGTATAATCTCCCAATAACTCTGAAGCGAGGGATGCCATGCCAATCGACCGTCGCAGTTTTCTGGACCAGATTTTCGCCGCCGCGGCATCTGTCGAGTCTGACCCGGAGAGACGCTTGGGCGCAAACGCCAAGCATCCCGCCACCGGGTACGCACGATTCGATTTCCTTCTGGAACCAACTCTACGATAGCCAGCGTGGAGGACCGCCGAAACTCGCCGCGCCCGAACGCGAAGTCCGCTTCCTCTATCACGGGTCCAAGGGGCTCGCCTACACCAGCGATATTCCGAAGACTTCCTTGCTGAACCACCCCGGCGATGTCAAGGTCACGATCAGTCTCGGCCAATTCCGGCCATCCAGAACAGACCAGACCAAATTCCAGCATTTGCAATCGGGCTCGCTGCGCGTGGACTGCGTGCAGACCCGGCCCATGATGAACCTGTTCGCTCCGCTCGCCTGGGCTTCGCTGGCATCGCTCTTCCCCGACAAGGCGGGCAAACTCCCATCTCTGCAAACCCTGGGCTTTCAAGACACCAGCGGCAATGCTCCGGAGATAAGGTGACCCTACCCGGGGGTATGGGCAAGATGGCGGTCAACATCTCCACCGTTCGCAAGGAATCGATCGTCTACAAGATTCTGACGGAAGCGCAGACCATCGCGGGAATCACCGCGCCATTTTTCGCCTTCCCCGCCATCAGCATTCCCGCCCTGAAGGCCTTCACCACCATCTATAGCGCGCTCGAACAGCACACCGCGTTTCTGCTCAACAGCCCGCTCACCATGGCCGTCGCTACCCAACAGGCGTTAGAGGACGAAACTCGCACGCCTCAGTATCTGCCGCTGGTCACCGGCGACTACATCCTGGTCCCGCAGGCCCACGTGGATGAGTTGGGCAAGAGCATGGACAAGATCGATTTGACGCAGGGATACCTGGTGGACAAGAACGCCCCCGCCAGCCAGGCGCCGGAAACGCGCGCCGCCAACTGTCTGCCCGACGTCACCTACGTGACTGTGCGGATCGTCGTATCTCCGCTTGCCGGCGGCAGCGCGTCTGCTCCTGCCGCGGCCAATGATGCCTCCGCGAGTTCCGATAGCGCAGGCAGCAGTTCGAAACCGACGTCGAAAGGGGCCGCTACCAAAAAGAAGAAGTAGCCGAAAGTCACTTCGGTACGCTGTGAATGAACGTCCGCTGGATCGACCAATCGGACGGCGTCGGAATCCGCACTCCGCGGCTTTCGCCCAATCCGCCCAATAGGGTTTCCAACGCACCGCCGCCCGCGCCGCGCGAGCCGCCGGGCCCGGAGAAATTCAAAACGTCCGGATTTCCCAACGCGGTTGCCGTGGTCAACAGCATATAGCTGTCCACACCGAAAGGTGCGCCGATGGTCAGCGTGGTCGAAATCGGAATCTCCCGGGGCAGGGTGAGCTTGCCTTCGCCCATCTGCGCCGCCGGCAGGTGATTCACCACTCCGTTATCTTCCAGTCTTGGAAACACCAGCGCGCCGCTGCCGCTGCTATCGATCACGAACACATACACGAAACTCTTCGGCACGCCGTGCGGCGAATCCTTGTAGCGCTCCACGAAATCGTCGAGCGTCTTCTGGTCGGCCTGTAGCACAACGTGGTACGACTGGTCTTCCACCACGGTGCCCGTGGCGTTGTACTGGCCGCTGGAGTCTTGCTTTCAGGGAGAGGTGATACGGAAACGGCATGGAAGTTTCCGCCGGCGGCTCGAGCAGCAGCCAGCCGCGCACCTTGGCCAGCCGCAGTGCGTAGTCGGTCAAGGCATAAGGAGGCCGCGAACTGCCGGCCGCGACCTTCACGGGCCTGGTGCGCAGAGGCATCGCCACGTTGGCCGGCACGTTGGCCTGGTTCAGATGCAGCAACTGCCGGTCCAGCGCATCCTGCGTCAGATTCGGCGCCAGCCAGGCATACTCGATCTGATCGCCGTTCCACGCGCCGGCTAGCATGTACTGCGCCGAAGCCGGCGATTTCGTGTTCACCGCGATGGACGCGTTCTCGGTGCCTTCACCCAGCTTCAGGCCGGTGGGGAGCCACTCCGCGGGCGGCGGCAACTCCAGGAAAAAATCGCCGGCGGCGCCTTTCAATTCGGACGCTAGACGAGCGGCAGCAGGCTTCGCGCCCAGGTCGGCGGTCCTGCCTTTGGCCCGGTGCAATTCCCACGTGCGTCCGTTCCAGCGCATGGTGGAATCAGGCACCCGCCTGGTGGGGTCCAGCACCCAGGTGAGCTTGAGCTGATCGGTGGCCGCTTTCACGCTCGGCTGCGAGCGCCAGCAAATCTTCCAAAGGCGGAGCCGCGGGCGGAACGTACACCGAGAGCGCCGGGCCGTTGAAGCTGATCCATTTGTCCACTTCGAAACGGTCGCCGCGGTGCACGTCCTCTATGCTCGCGCCGCTCATCACGGCAGCTTCAGCTTCATCCAGCCCCACCAGCCTGGTAATCTGCAGCCGCACTTTGGGATCCGGTTCGGCCTTCCCCACAGCCGAGACTTCGCGCAGTTCGCAGCCCTCGCGCAGGCCGGTGGCCTGGCCGCGATCCAGCATCACCGAAAACGCCGACAGCTCTTTGACCATCGGGACAATCGCGCTGGCGCTCACCGCCTGTTGCCCGAACAGACCCTTCTCGCCGCGACCCACCCCCAGCATCGAAGGCTCCTGCACGCTGTTGCCGGAGTGCATGTAGTTGCGCGTCCGCTGGAAGATGATGGCGGCACTTTCGTTGGGCAGCGAATCGCGCATGGCTTCCAGCAGCGCGAAGGTAAAGCGCCCGTGCGGCAAGCCCGCATCGCCGGTCAGGTCGGGCTGATCGGTCACATCCAGTTCCTCGGCCTTCTGGTCAGATTGCGAGGCCGCGAGAATCAACACGGCATTTTCCTGCTGGTCCACAGGCTTCAGATTCGGGTCGGGCGGATCGTCCACCGTGCGGCTGTCTTCGGGCGCATCGCGGGTGACCAGCGGCGGAGCAAGCCCGCGAGCGCCTCCGCTGCTGTAGCAGTTGTCCTGAATCACGGTGAGCGAAACGCCCTTGGGCACCTGCCGGTACAGGCGCGCGAGTTCTTTATCGCGCAGCGCGGGCACGCCTTTGGGCGCATCGTAAGTGACCATGGTGACATCGGCGCCTCCGGGCAGGTTGCCGTGTTTATTCACGATGCGCGCGCCGTGCCCGGCGAAATAGAACAAACTGGAGTCACCCGGCCTGGCCTTGTCGAACAGGTGGCTTTTGATGGTGGTGAGGATGGCGTCGGCGGTGGCCTGCTCGTTCTTCAGCTCGATAATGTCCGCCTCTTTGAATCCGCGCGTGAGCAGCATGCGGTGCATGCTCTTCATATCGTTTACAGCGCCGTTCAGTTTCGGCCACACCACCTGTTTGAACACACCATTTAACGGTACCGGCCGAAGCGTGGTGGGTTTCCAGGGAGCCGGCGCCGGATCGGTTGGGGCGTATTGATCGATTCCCACCAGCAGCGCGCGCCGGGTTTGCGCCGGCGAAGATACACACAGAAAAACGATCGACAGCAGGGACCATGTACGACACATACGTGTGGAGCATATCCCACGACCCGGGCGGCGCGCAAGCTCACGCCAACAGGTGTCAAGGCAAAGTAGAAATGTCGCCGGGCATCCAAGCCGGACATCCAAGGTGTGCGCCCGCGTGCCGAAACATATTTGCGAGCAAGCGTTCGATTGACCTTGGCGACCGCACCGATGGGATGGCGTGGTGCGTGGCTGGCCGCCCGAGCGGGAGCAGCAAGGCGGCGCAGGTTAACATGATCTTGGGAATGGCATCCGGTTTGACCAACGTAGCGGCTTCGTGTTGTGCCCATTTGTTACGCGGGTGCAGTGTGCAACTGACGCGCGGAACGCGGCCGCGCGTGCCCGCCGTGGTGGTAAGCCAGGGCACTCAGTTGCTGATGTGCGATGTGTTCGGGAAGCCGGATCTGTTTGGCGGGCTGCCGCGAATCGACCGCCGCATCGTGGCCTGGGGAGCGGGCGCGGAGGCGGTGGAATTGCCTCATGCGGCGGTGCTGGTTTCCGAAGAGGAACTGGTGGCGAGGCTGCAAGGGGAGTGGCGCGATTCCCAGGACGCCGCGTGGACGGTGTACGGATCGCGGCCTCTGCCGGAAGGCGTGGAGGAGCGCCATTTCGGTTCGCGCCGGGCATGGGCGGTGGCGGCGGATTTCGATGGCTCGGCGTGCTGGGTGGAATCGTTGGAAAGCGGATGGCTGTTTCTGATTCCGGGCTGGCTGATCGCGGTGGGGGCGACGCCTGAGGAACTGCTGGCACAGAGTCGCGTAGTGGCCGGGCAGGTGCGCGGATTGCGCGGCGAGGCGGCGGCATTCCCCGCGTATCCACGGATAGCCGATCCGCTGTGCGGGCCAGGCTGGCTAGCCTGCGGAAGCGCGGCGATGGCGTTCGACCCGATCTGTGGCGATGGCACCGGGAATGCGGTGCGCGAGGCGATTCTGGCCTCGGCGGTGATCCGGGCGGCCAGCCGCGGAGAAGCGATCGAGCCGCTGCTGGCACATTACCGGGCGCGCTTGATGGCGGGCTTCCACCGGCATCTGCAACTGGCGCTCGAATTCTACCGCCGGGGGAATGGCGGCGCGTGGTGGCAGCAGGAGACGGCGGCGATGGAGCAGGGCGCGGCCTGGTGCGCCGGCGAACTGGCGCGCGGGCCTGGCTTTCGCTACCGGCTGGAGGGGTTCGAGCTCAAGGCCGGCACGGAGTTCTGAGCGCAAGGTCAGTTCCTGGTTTGTTTCACTTTCACCGGCTGGCCGGACCCTTCATCCAGCAGATAGGGCTTCGCGTGGGGCGCGGATTCGAAGTCGAAGGTATCGAGAATGCTGCCTGCCAGCGCGTCGAACGACTGATCGCCGATACGGCCCAGGCCCCAGTTATCTTCGATGAAGCGGAGAATGGACGTGGTATCGGTAAGACCGTGGCTGACGTAGTTCTGTTTGGAGTAGGGTGAGATCACCAGAAAGGGAAGCCTGGTACCGTAGCCACAGCGGTCGAGGTAGGCTCCATCGGCCGCGGTTCCGCACATGCCCGCGGGCCCCAGGAGAAAATCCTGTCCCGGATCGTTCGATTGGTTCACGATCGGTGGCATCACATGGTCGTACCAGCCGTCGGAATCGTCGTACGCAATCAGGATCGCCATGTCCTTCCATTCGGACAACTGTTGCAGGGCGTTGATGGTCTCGACCAGGAACTGCTGCTCGGCGAGCGGCGTCGAATCGCTGGGATGGCCGGTTTGCGGTTTGGCCGCCTTCAGGAAACTTACCGCGGGCAGGTACCCTGCCTTGGCGGCGTTCCAGAAATCCGTCAACGCATAGTTGTGGTTCGCCTGGTCGGATGACGTCCCGATTGCGGAGAGGGAACTGGGCGGCAAATGATGCTGGTTCGAAGTGCTCTGGTAATACTGAAACGGATCGTAGTGGCTGTTGTAGCTGGATGGGCAGGATGCAATCGGCTGATTGCCGGAAGACTGCGGGAAATCGGCATAAAACCAGCCCCACGTGATTCCTTTGCCGTTCAGCAGATCGCCCACGTTTTGGCCGGTCATTTTCACCGGCGTCCCGTTCGCCGTGGTGACGCAGTCGTCGAAACCGGCTTCCACATTGGCGACGATCGAACCGTTGGCGACCTTTCCCGCAATCGTCTGCACACTGGTCTGATGCGTTTGGCCGGAGATCAGGTTGATGTGGCCCATCACCGTGGTGCCAAACTCAGTGTCAAAAAAGTTATCGCTCAAAGCGAAGTGCTGTGCATAATTCCAGAGCGCGGTGACGGTGTTGCCGTCATAATAGGCCATGCTCAGGGCCGGCGTGCATCCTGAGCCCGTGGCGCTGGTGCTTTCGGGGAACTTATTCAGCAAACCACTGTTGTACGCTTTCTGTTCGTCCGCGTAGTGGTTGTCGTTATCGCACGTGGTTTCCATACTGCGGCCAAGGCGGAATGGCGCAGTCGAGTTCGGATTCCGTTTCAGAAATGCCGACGTCAGTCCGTTAACCCCCGGAGTGCCTGGCGCCGCCACAAAGGAGGGTTCTCCCTCGGGATTGAGTGCAATAGGATAGGTACCGAAATAGTGATCGAACGAAATGTTCTCGCCGAAAATGACCACCACGTGTTTGATGGGAGTCGTTGTACCGATGAGGGGAGTACTTTGAGCGCTTGAAGTGCCGGCCAGCAAAAGAATGCCGATCGAGGATACCAAAAGTGTCTTTTGCAACGTTGATTCTCCCTTGACCTAGAAAATCTATCGCAGGGAAATTACGGGAGCATGACTATCCGGCCACAGTTCGGCATCGAAAAACTGTAGCTGCGGATTTCAGCTCCTGCCGCGTTGCGAGATTTCGCTACCGGCTCGAAGGGTTCGAGCTCAGGGCCAGCACGGAGTAGGCGGTGGCGGCGTCGCTCATGAAGCGGCCGGCGTCCGAAGCCGGATCCCGCTTCTTATTCATGGACGTGGCGAGCCACGCTCCGGAGGCGTCCTGATTGCGCTCCAGCCAGGCGCGCCCTTTGGCGATCGCGGCCTTCGCCGCCATGCCGGACTGCTGCAGGGCGACCACCATCAGGCCAGTGGCGTAGCCATCGCTATTCGCGTCCATAGGCGTGCCGTCGCGGCGTTTCCAGCTCTTCATGACCAGCGAGGATTCGGTCCAGCCGCCATCGTCGCGCTGCTTGGAGAGGATCTCGGCGACGATGGATTGGCGCTGCTCCGGCGTCAGCAGGCTGGGCAGTTTCCCGGAAGCCCACAGCGCCACGGCGCGATTCAGTGTGGACTGATTTTCCTGCTCGCGCTGCAGATACCCGGCCAGAAGGGCCACGCCGGGCTGGTCCCCTCCGCCATAGCCCGGCGGCCAGGGCTCCCAGGGTAGCGCCCCAGAAGGCGGAATCGTCGGCTTCCCATGGCTCGTTGTGGAAGTTGAGCCAGGTCCAGGAGCCGCGCTTGTCGCCATCCTTCAGTTGAAGCGCCCACATGTTGCGCAGAGCGTCTTTAGCCGCGGGCTCTCCGTAGCGGGCAAGTACCACGGCGTTCAGCACCGCTTCGGTGCTGCGCGATTCGGCCGATTTGGGCGCGCCGTTCTTGGCATCGTTGTAGAAGGGCAATACCTGGTCCCAGAGGGACACGCGCTTTTCCATATTGTCCAGGAATGCGCGTTCACTGGCGCTCACGCCGTGCTCGCCGGCGCCGCTGCGGAGCGCGGGCCGCCCCAGCGCGTACGGCAAGGTGGTGTGGCACGAGACGCAGAAGGTATCGTGATCGCGGGCAGCGGGCGCCCATGAGGCCCACCAATCCATGCGTCCATCCAGATAGGCGGCCGCAGCCTTCGGGTCCCAGGATTTAGCGTCGGCGGCCAGCGCCGGGAATGCGCAACCGAACGCCACCACGAAAAGAACAGCTTTCATCGTGCCCCTCCTTTTATCGAAGTGTAGCTGGTTTGGCGGCCCCGTAGAACAGGCCGTTGAAAAGCAGCTTGAAAGTGCCGTCCGGCTCGCCGCGGAATGTCACCTCCGGCCCCATCACGAACACCTTCCCTTCGCCCGCTTGGCTTCCACCACGGCCGTGGCGCCGTCCAGCAACTGCTGGCCCAGCGCCCAGCCGCTATCCAGCGTCTCTTTGCCGGAGAACCAGGCCACCGGATTTTCGCCCTTCGCCTTGGCGTCGGCCGGCCAACCGGAACACCGGGTTGTTGTCGAAGAACACGTCGACGGTCTCCGGCATGCCGTAGGCCAGCGGGTTGGTGTTGTCGATCGTGGCGCGCATCAGCGATCCGGGAATGTAGAACTTGTCGCGAGCGGACGCTCCGGCCGAGCCTCGTTGAGGTCGACAGCGGCACGCCCAGCAATTCCGCCATGCTGGTGGAACTGCCCACCGTCACCACCGCGCCGCCCGATTCCACGAACTGCTTGATCTGCGGAATCGTCTTCTCTTCGGTGATCCGGCCGAGTCCAGCCGCGATACTCTTCGGGCACGCTCTGCGGGTCCACCGCGCGCCGCCGCCGGCCGCCGCCGCGACCGCCCCTGCCGCCGCGCATGGCGCCGTCGGGAAACACCAGCACGTCGAAGCGGCTCTTCAGATTGCCCGCGTCGAGCGTCTGCGGATACACCACTTCGAAGGGAAACTCGTACTGCTCGAACAGCCAGCGCGTCCACCCCGAAGGCATCGAGCCCGCCGTACTGATCGTAGAGGCCGATGCGCACTCGTGGAATGCGGAATGCTTCGCCGGACGGCGCTTTGCGCCACGCGCATAGACTGCCATGCCCAGTTCGCTCGCGCCCTTCTGCAACACCGGCAGCGCGGCGGCGGAGGCCGGCACCCAGATCGCGCCGGTCCCCAGATCGTCGCCCGCCAGCCTGCGCGGCGCCTTTCAGCCAGTACACTTCGGCATTGGCCTTCGAGCAGACGGTTCACCAGCGTGAAGGAGTAATTGCTGCGGTGGCTGATCAGATATCCCGCCGGGATTCGCGGGTCCCGTGACGCTGCGCGGCAGCGGCTTCTGCAATCCCTTCAGCTTGGTGAACGGACCGTCGAAGCCATCGAGCACGCGGTCGTACTGCACGCCCATCTGCATGGCCAGCGTCCAGCCGGCGATGTCGTACGGCGGGATCGGCGGGCCGCCGGGAAAGAGGTCGTCGCGCGGATGGTCCTGCGGCTCGAACATGTCGCGCACGAATGGGCCGGAACGCCTGCGCCGTCTTGACGACGTACGATCCCGCCGGGTAGCTCTTGCCGGCCACCTCGAACGCGGCCGTGGCTTGCAGCACGGTGATGCCGCTCTTGAGCAGCGCGTTGACGAAGCGCGTGGCGGTGGGAAAATCGGGCTGGTCGGAGGGCATGATGTAGCCGCGCGGATCGCGCATCTGCGGGATCGTGCAGCACCTTCTCGTAGAGCGCGGCGGAGACGCCGCGCGCGCCGAAGCCACCGCCGGGAGCATCGCCGCCGCCGGCCGCGGCCTGGCTGCCGCGCCCGCCCCGTGCGCCGCGTTCGCCCGCCGCCGGCTCGCAGCGCGTCGATGCGCTTCGGCGTGATCGTCCAATAATCCTTGCTGCCGCGCTCGATCGAGTTCATCCCCATGCGCCAGATGTTGTAGAGCAGCGTTTCGCGATTGCGCGAGGCGTAATCCAGCATGGCGCGATTGGTCTCCATCAGGTAGTCGATGGTCTGGCGGAAGTGCCACGGCTGCGGCGCGATGGGCAGGGGCAGATCGCTGATGTAGAGCTGCCTCTCGGGAATCAGCGGGATTTCCATCGGCGTCGGGTTGCCGATGATTTCGGTCAGGATGGCGATGGTGTTGTGATAGGTGGCGGTGTTGCGCATGCCGCCGTTCCACCAGCCGTCGTAATTGGCCTGCGTGCGCATGCCGCTGCCGCCCTTGCCCTGCGCCACCAGGCGCTGCGTGCATGGCCGTGCCGACGGCCTGGATGCCCAGCGTCACCAGCGGATCGAGATTGTGATTGACCGGATCGCGCAACGGCGGAATGAAGATCACTTCGCCGGCCGGTCCGGACTGGTGGTGGTTGTACATGAGCTGCGGGTTCCACTCGATGAAGAGCTGGCGGTTCATGTTGGCGGTCTCCGGCATGTTGGAGGTCAGCGAATCGCGATTGTCGTCGTGGCCGATGTACTTGTTGTACAGGCGCGGCAGCCCGTTCATGGTGCGCTTGGTTTCGTCCTTTTCGCGCATGTACCAGTTGGCCACCAGTTCCTGCCCGTCGGGATTCGCGGGCACGCAGAGCATGATGTCGTCGTGCAGCAGGCGCAGCGTCTCCGCATCGTTGCGGCTCAACATCTGGTAGACCATCTCGAGTAGCTGCTGCGACCCGGCGACCTCGGTCGCGTGCAGGCCGCCATCGATCCAGACCACCGCCTTGCCTTCGCGCGCCAGCGCGTGCGCCTGGTCGGAAGAGACGCCCTCGGCCGCGGCCAGTTTCTGCGAGATGCTCCTTGTAGCGCGCCAGGTTCTTCTGATTCTCGGGCGACGTGACGATGGCCATCCACTGATGGCGCCCCTCGGCGGTCATGCCCGATGTCGGTGAGCTTCATGCGGTCGGATTCCGACGCGAGCTTCTTCCAGTAGGCTTCCAGCTGGGTGTAGTTGACCAGGCGGTAGTCGTCGCCGATGTTGAAGCCGAACTGCTCCTTGGGGCGTGGTGATGTGGCGCGCGGTCTGCGCGGGAGGCCCGACGGCGGCGAGTAGATAGCACAGGCTTCGTTTCATGGAGTCTCCGGTTACTGCAGGAATTCTCCGAACCACTGGACTTCCTGGTAGTAGCGATGCACCATATCCCACGGCGGCCAGCCGCCGTGATAGTTGCCGGGATAGCGGATGAACTTCGCGGGAACGTGGCGTTTCTTGAGCGCGGTATACATCTGCTCGTCCTCTTCGATCGGGACGCGCATGATCGGATTCGCCGTGCACGAACAGGGTCGGCGTCTTGACGTTGGCGGCGTAGGTGATCGGCGAAAGCGAGCGCATCAGTTCGTTGCTGGCGCTTTCCCAGGGCGAGCCGAAGAATTCGCTTTCCTTGGTGCGCGGAATGTCGGCCGTGCCGTAGTCGCTGAGCCAGTTGGAAATGCCCGCGCCGGTCATGGCGGCGGCAAAGCGATTGGTCTGCGTGATGATCCAGTTAGTCAGAAAGCCGCCGTAGGAGTAGCCGGTGACGGCCAGGCGTTTGGGGTCGATGGGATAGTGAGCCAGGGCGTAATCCACGCCGGCCATCACGTCCTCGAAATCGAGCTTGCCCCAGCCGCCCCAGGTGGCCCACAGGAACTTCTCGCCGTAGCCGGTGCTGCCGCGCGGATTGGTGTAAAGCACCGCATAGCCGTTGGCCGCGAGCCACTGGAATTCGTAATCGAAGGCGCTGCCATAGGCGCCGTGAGGTCCGCCGTGGATGGCCAGCACCAGCGGGTAGGGAGACTTGCCGCCGTGCGGCAGCATGATCCAGCCTTCGACCGGCGTGCCGTCTTTGCTCGGGAAACTGGATGCGTTCGGCGGCGGTCGAGGTCCACGCTCGCTCAAGCCACGCGATCGTTGAACGCGCTGAGGCGCTTTTCGCCGCCGCCATCGATGCGCGCCGCGAAGGCTTCGGCGGGATGCGCGGGCTCCGACGCCGTGAATGCCATGCGATCGAACGCGGCGGAGAAGGTGAACCCGCCGAGATTGCGGGCGCCGTGCGTGAATTGCTCCACCGTGCCGCCCGCCGCGGGCATGCGATGCAGTTGCGTATCGCCGCCCTCGGCCGCGGCGAAGTAAATGAACCTGCCGTCGGGGCTGTAGAGCGGGCGCATCGGGAATCAGATCCCAATCCGGCGTGAGGTTGGTCATGGGGCCGCCGTCCGCCGGCATGCGATAGAGATCCACGGCGGCGCCGTGCTTCTGCTTCGCCGCGATGATCTGGCTCAGACTCTGGCGGCGGCGGAAGACGAGAGTGCGGCCGTCGGGCGACCAGGTCGGGCGAATCGTATTCGAAGCCGTCGTCGGTCAGGCGATGCGATCTGACCTTCCAGATCGACGGTCCACAGGTCGGCGCGCTCGTAGGAGTACTCGTCGCGCTGGTGCGAATCGGCGACGAAGGCGAGGGCCGCGGAATCGGGACGCCACGCCGGCTCGCGCGCGTCGACGCCGAGGTGCGTCAACTGGCGGGCGGCGCCGCCGTCGCGGCGCGACGATGTAGAGTTCGTTGGGCGGGGTGGCGGCGGGATCGCGCGGATCGGGCAGATAGCCGCGGCCGTCGGCGCGCACGTTCATCCAGTCGTAGATGCGGCCTTTGAAGCGCTGGTCGAGTTGGCGTTCGAGCGGCGTCGCCTCGTGGGCGGTGCGCGGCGGCGGCGTCCGCTTCAGGAACGCGATCCAGCGATTGTCGGGGCTGAAGATGGGCGCTCCGCCCACGCCGGGAATCTGAAAGGCCTCGCCCGCCGGCGCGATCCATGCGCAGAAACCAGATGTCGCCTTCGCCGGCTGCGCGCCGCGGCCTCGCCCGCCGCGGCCCTCGGCGCCGGCCCTGAGCGCGCCGTACGGAGCGAAAGGCCAGCAGTTTGCCATCGGGACTCCACTTCGGGGCCGACGCGCTGAACGCCGGAGTGGTCAGACGCGTGGCGCGGCGCCGACCCATCGGACGGGCGCGATCCACAGCTCGCTGTGATGCTGATTTTCGGCCTCGACCATGTGTTGCGGACGAAGACGACCCAGCGGCCATCGGGCGAGATGGCCGGCGTCGCCGCGGTTTCGATGCGGTAGTAATCGGCCAGTTGGAGCGGGCGGCCCGCGGCGTGAAGCCCGAAGGGCAGCCAAGGAGAAGGCATGCACCCAGCTTTTTCATTGGCGCGATTATACCGGAAGTGGGGCGATAGCCGTTATGGCTGCTTTCAGGCAGCTTCCCACGGATTGAAGAGCGCAACGCCCAAAGCCTGATAGTCCCGGAGCTTGCGCTCTGCGCTAAGCGTTTGTCAGGAAATAACCATGCGCATCGCTCCCTCCACCGGTCGCGGCTCCGATGCGCGTCCAGAGCCGCGACCGTGAGGGAGCGGATTTTCAGCCAATTGATCTAATAGTTTTCTGACGACCACTAAGTACGCCCCACCTGTCAGCAATTACCTGGGTCACGGGAAGAAGCCGAACGGCAAAGAAAGTCACAAGGTCGTTGTCCAACCAATTCCGAAGCTGAGTTCGTCTGTTGCCGTTAGGCAATAGGGTTATGCCCTTGCGACGTTCTCCCGGGTCAAGTCCAGATCATCCGCCAACCCCCGTACCTTTGCACACACGTCGGCGAAGGTCCGTCTTGCAGCGGATTCTTCAGACGAGGCTGGCGCGTTCTGTTCGGCGAGTTCAAGCAACCAACGACCAACGGACAATCCACGCGCCTGCGCCTGCTTTTGAAAGCGAAGTGCACTGTCATCCGGGATTTCCACGGTCACATTCATAATTTCGCCCGTTTCCATTTTATTCTGGATTCTACGAGTTTTCCCATGAACGGACTTTTCCAACGCGGGATCGAACTGTTCAACCGGGAGGAGTTCTTCGAGTGCCATGAAGTGCTGGAAGAGCTTGGACTCCCGAACGCGGACCGTATCGTTTGTTTTTGCAGGCGGTGATTCATATGGCCGTCGCCTGCTATCACTGCCAGCGGGGCAATCCGCGGGCGCGGAGGGGCAGTTCCTCAAAGGACTGCGGAAACTGGACGGGAACCTGCCCGTGTGTCAAGGGATCGATACCCGGCGTCTAAGCAATGAGGCGCGGGCGGTGCTGGAGCGGGTGCGGGCGGGC
>CAVVLD010000058.1:0-177833 GCA_963748795.1 uncultured Solibacteraceae bacterium | reverse complement strand
TTGCGGCGATTCAGAAGGCGCGCGCCGAAATGGCATAGGAGGGGACCGTCGATCGTGAATCCATGCAGCAAGGGGAATTGACAGAGGTCGCGGCCATCGCTTCACGGGATCGACGCCATCTATAATCCGCAGCCCAACCACCCGGCACGTGCCGTGGTCTACGCCAGCTACTCCCGCTTGGTCAGTTTGTCCTTGTACAGCGCGAACACCCGCTTGAAGTCCAACTCCGTTGCTACCGTGACCGGCGTCGCGTCCGGAGCCACCCGGCGGTCACGATCCAGCGGAACTGTGGCCCCGTAATATTTGTTCCATACGGTGGTCACGTCCAGGAAATGCGATTCGCTGCGCGTCACAAATCCCGGATCCAACAAATACGCCGCTGCCAGCGAATCCCACAGGTACCCCGTCGCGTTCGGATGCGCCAGAAACCCCGGATACCGGCCGCCTAAATCCTCTTTGTACAACTCCGTGATGGGAGTCGGCACCGCCACAATCTGGTCGAATTCGGCCTTGTGGATCGGCGCCGTATTGCAGATGTCCAGCCCGAACATCACCTTCTGCGGAATCCGCGACCGCAGCACAATGCGCGCCGCCTCCGGGTCGAACCAGAAGTTGAACTCCGCCGACGGCGAGGCGTTCCCGCCCACTCTCAGGTTCCCGCCCATGAACACAATGCGCTTGATCTTGGTCTCGATTTCCGGCTTCAGCCGCAGTGCCAGCGCGATGTTCGTCATCGGCCCCAACGCCAGAATCGTCACTTCCCCGGGATGCCGCTCAATCTCCCCGATCAGGAACTCCACCGCCTGTTCGTGGTGCGGCACCCGCCGCGTCAGATGCGCTCCCGGCGCCGGCTTGACTTCCGACCGGTTCAACGCAAACGCGCCCGAATACTCCACCCCCGGCCACCGCCGCGCGAATTCTTTCGCCATCGCCGCCGTGTTGATCAGCGGAGCTTGCGCGCCCGTGTACACCGGCATCTGCGGATGCTTCAGCAGGTCCAGGATGTGGAACATGTACTCCGCGCCCTGCGCCGGCCACACATTCCCCGGCACCACCGTGATACCGGACACCTGTACCTGCTCCGGACTGCGCAGCAGCATCACCAGCGCCGCGCCATCGTCGCAGAACAAACAGGAATCCGTGTCGAAGACCACCAGGTCCCGTCCGGCCGCCAATATCGCCGGCAGCAACAGGAGCCCAGCCAGCAAACGGAGCATGTAGTTTTACTATAACAGTGGGGGTTCCGCCCGGTGCCGCATCGTTCGTCGTTGTGTTTGATGGCCACGCTGGTCCGCGAGGCCGCGCTTTCGCCGGTCGAACTCGTGGACGCACACCTCGCCCGCATCGCTGCCGTCAACCCCGCTATCAACGCGTTCGTCACCGTGTGCGCCGGCGAGGCGCGGGCCGAAGCGCGCCGCGCCGAATCCGCCGTCAAACACGGCCGGCCGCTCGGACTCCTGCACGGCGTCCCCGTCACCGTCAAAGACAGTTTCGATGTCGCCGGCCTGCCTACCCGCGCCGGCAGCCGTCTGCGCCCCGATACTCCCGTCGCCGCCGACGCCCCCGTGGTGGCCCGCCTCCGCGCCGCCGGAGCCATCGTACTGGGCAAAACCAATACGCCCGAAATGCTGGCCAGCTTCGAGACCGATAATTTCCTCACCGGCCGCACCAACAACCCGTGGAACCTCGAGCGCACACCCGGCGGATCCAGCGGCGGGGAAGCTGCCGCCATCGCCGCCTTCTGTTCCGCCGGAGGCATCGCCACCGATGGCGGCGGCTCCGTGCGCGTGCCCGCCCATTTCTGCGGCATCGCTGCCCTGAAGCCCACCCCCGGACGCATCCCCACCAGCGGCCACTTTCCCGCCCTCGGGTATGCCGCCGGACTCCTCTCCGTCGCCGGTCCCATGGCGCGCGACGCGCTCGATCTCCGCCTCCTCTTCAGCGCCCTGGCCGGATACCACGAGCCGGACCCCTTCTCCGTCCCGATGCCTCCGCACGAGCCCTCCACCGCCGGGGCCCATCTCGGCGTCTGGCAGCAGTTCGGCTCCGTGCCGGTCGCACCGGAAATCCGCGCGGCCGTCCTCCAGGCCGCATCCTGGCTCGCAGACCTGGGCTTCCCGGTGGATCCCTTCGAACCCACCGGCCTCGACCGCGCCCCGAACGTGTGGGCGTTCCTCTTCAAGTGGCCCCTTACCGCCCTGCGCCAGTTCGCCGAAGGCCGCGAATCGGACTTGCACTGGACCCTCCTGGAGGCTCTGGACCCCTTCGATCCCACCGCGTCACAGATCCTGGTGAATCTGGCCACCCGCGACCGCCTCCGCGCCGCCTTCCTGCGCCAGCTCGGTACCCGCGCCGCCGTCATCATGCCCGTCTGTGGAGTCACTGCCTTTCCCCATCGCCTGCGCAAGTTCGCCGCGGGCGAATCCGAAATCGGCCTGTTCCAGGCCATGATGCCCGCCGTGCTGGCCAACGTTCTTGGACTTCCCGCCGTTACCGTGCCCGTGGCGCTCTCTGCCGGAAGGCCTGCCCATCGGCGTTCAACTCATGGGCCGCCCCTATCGAGGACGAGCTGCTGCTGGAACTCGCCGTTCGCCTCGAAGAGGCTCGCGGCGCCTGGACCGCCGCGCCTGTGTCACTATTGTGATTTATGGAACTGAAGACCGTGCCGCTGGAAATTCCCGAGGGCGGGAACGTCATCCTGGGCCAAAGCCACTTCATCAAGACCGTCGAGGATATTTACGAGGCCATCGTGAATACCGTGCCGCACATGAAATTCGGCATCGCCTTCAATGAGGCGTCCGGCCCCTGCCTCACCCGCGTGGACGGCAACGATGAAGCCCTCCAGGCCATGGCCGCGCGCAATGCCGCCGCCGTCGCCGCCGGCCATACCTTCGTCGTGGTGATGCGCGAAGGCTACCCCATCAACGTGCTGGGCCGCATCAAAGACGTGCCCGAAGTCTGTTCCATTTTCTGCGCCTCGGCCAACCCGGTCCAGGTAGTGATCGCCGAATCGGACCAGGGCCGCGGCATCCTCGGAGTCATCGATGGCGTCCCGCCCAAAGGAGTGGAAACCGCCGAAGACGTCGAAAAGCGCAAAGCCTTCCTCCGCATGATCGGCTACAAGCGCTAGCTTCGTGAGCCGCGTGAATCCCCGTTCATCTGCTGGCCCTTCTGCCCCTACTTCGCCAGGTCGATCCCCAGCTTCTTCAGCTCTTCGGCGTAGTAGCGGCGGTGCAGAATATCCCACTCTTCGCTGCCCTCGGGGATCTCGCGCTTTTGCGACCGGACCTTCTGCCGCGACGCCCGGTCCACTTTGTCCTCGGCCAGCAGCAGGTCCGTCATCACCTTCAGAATCTCCAGCCGGACCGCGTTCGAATCCTTGTTCTTCAATCGCAGTTCCCGGTTCTTTCGCAGCATGTCCACGATTTTGTGGGAAATGTCTGTGACCTTGTCCCGCGAAAGCTTCATGGAATCGCCCGAATCGCGCCCCGATGCCCGAATCACTTTGCGCTGCGAGATCAACTGATTCTTGATGCGGCGAAACATCTCCTGATAACTCACGCTTTCGCGCCGCATATATTCGCTGTACTGGCTCAGTATGTCGCGCACTTCGTCGTTCAGGCGGTCTTCGGCGGACAGTTCTTCGGAGATGATTTCGTTGATCTTCTCGGCTACAAGATCGGGATTCGGGGTCTCCATGATGCCGGGCGAGAGCCTCTTCACGAGTTGTCGGGAGATGTACGCGACGAATTCTCTAGCGAGCAGCATTATGTAAGTGTGAAAGCGTAGTTTAGCACGTATGGGAAGCTGCTAAACTGAATGTTCCGACTTATGGCGATCAGCAAAGAACTGCTGGAGATCCTGGTGTGCCCCGTCTGCAAAGCGACGGTCGAACTGAAGGCCGATCAAAGCGGCTTGAAGTGCGTCCAATGTCATCGCGTCTACCCGGTTCGCGACGACATCCCCGTGATGCTGGTCGACGAAGCGAAAATCGAAGAATAGACTGCCGTGGCAAGCGTCTTGGAAGATCTGCCGCGGGGGAGCCGGGTTGCGATCCTCCGGCTGCGGTCGCTGGGCGATTGCGTGCTCACCACCCCCGCGCTCGATCTTCTGAAACGCGCCCGCCCCGACCTGCGAACTCGCCGTCATGGTGGAAGACCGCTTCCGCGCCGTCTTTCGAAGGCAATCCCGATATCGAAGCCATCCTGCCCGCCGGCCCTCGCGTCCGCTGCGCTCCTGGCGTCCGCGCCTCTGCCTCAATCTGCACGGCGGCACGCGCAGCGCCTGGCTGACGGCGCTCTCGGGCGCACGCTGGCGCGCCGGCTTCGGCCACTTCCGCCACCAGTTCGTCTACAACGTCCGCATCCCGCGCGCGCAGCAGATCCTGGGCGTCGAGCGCACCGTGCACACCGCCGAACATCTCGCCAGCGCCATGTTCTGGCTGGGGGTGCCCCTGACGGAAATCCCCCGAGCCACGCTGTTCGCCGCTCCGTCAGAGCCGCGCGCGTCAGCCAGCGGTCGACTCCGATCGCCGTGATTCACCCCGTAGCCGCCACGCCCGACAAGACCTGGCGCCGCCGATGGCTTCCTCGCCGTCGCCGACCATCTGAAGCACGCCGGCCTCGAGCCCGTCTTCATCGGCGCCGCCGCCGACGACCTCTCCGCCTTCTCGCGCCTTCCGCACCCTTCGCGGCGCTCCGCTCTCCGAAATCAAGATCGCTGCTGCAGCCGCGCCTCGCTCTTCGTCGGCAACGATTCCGGCCCGGCCCACATGGCCGCGGCCTTCGGTGTGCCTGTGGTCGTCATCTTCGGCGCATCCGATCCGGCCATCTGGGGCCCGTGGCGAACCGCCTCGGAAATCGTGCCTCGTCCGGCACGCAGAACCCGCCGCAGGTGCTCGACGCCCTTGCGCGCCTGCGGGTGCCACGCATGAACGAACTCCTGCGCCTGCTGAGCTATGGCCGCCGCTACTGGCCGCATCTGCTCGGCTCCGTGGTCCTGATGGCCGTCGCGGGCGCGGCCCAGGGCTTGATCGCTCTGCTGATCAAGCCGATCTTCGACAGCGTCCTCGACCACCGTCCCGTCAGGCGGGCCCACCCCGCTCCTGCCCCAGCCGTTTCTGGCCATCAGCTTCTATCTCGAACACCTGGTTCCCCTCCACAGGACGCACCTGGTTTCTGGTGGCGATCGCCATCGTCGTGGTCGTTCCTCATCAAGGGCCTCTGCGATTACCTGGGCAACTACCTGATCAGCTACGCCGGCTTCTCGGCGGTCACCGACCTGCGCAACGCGGTGTTCGACAAGGTGCTGCAGCCAGGGCGCCGCAGTTCTTCGAAGCGCACTCCACCGGCCAGCTGATGTCGTCCATCATGAACGACATCGACAAGGTCCAGGTGGCCACCTCGCAGATCCTGGCGGATTTGCTGCGCCAGATTTTCAGCGCCATCGGTCTGCTGTTCGTGGTGTTCAGCAACGATTGGAAGCTGGCGCTCGTCAGCCTCACCGTGCTGCCGTTCGTCATGCTGCCCACCACCCGCATCGGCCGACGCATCCGGCGCACCAGCCGCCGCACTCAGGACCGGCAGGCGGAGCTGAACCAGATCCTGCAGGAGACCCTCAGCGGCCACATGGTGGTGAAGGCGTTCGGCGCCGAGGCGTACGAATCCAGCCGCTTCCGCGAGGCCGCGCGCCGCCTGCTCAAGACCAACCTGCGCTACGTGCTGCAGCAGGCGCTCGTCTTCGCCGCTGATCGACATGTTCGGCGGCGGTCGCCATCGTCGGCCTGCTCTGACCTACGCGCGCGACCAGATCAAGGCCGACGTCGCATGACCGCGGGCGATTTCGCCAGCTTCGTGATCGCGCTGCTGATGCTGCTACGAGCCGGTCAAGCGCCTGGTGGGCATCCACAACATCTTCGAGCAGGCCCTCGGCGCGTCGCAGAAAGTCTTCGAATACCTCGACCACCACGAAGAGATCGTCGAAAAGCCCGGCGCCGCAGCGCTCCGTGCCTTCGAGCCGCGCCATCGTCTTCGAAAACGTCTCCTTCCGCTACCCGGCGGCACCCACGGGCTTCCGCATTGAATCGGCTCGAATCTCGAAGGTGAAAGCCGGCGAAGTGGTGGCGCTGGTCGGGCCGAGCGGCGGCGGCAAGACCACCCTCGCCAACCTGGCTGCCGCGCTTCTACGACGTCACCGGCGGCGCCGTCAAGATCGACGGCCACGACGTGC
Organism: uncultured Solibacteraceae bacterium; assembly: GCA_963748795.1. Lineage (GTDB taxonomy): Bacteria > Acidobacteriota > Terriglobia > Bryobacterales > Bryobacteraceae > Sulfopaludibacter. The sequence continues at coordinate 171,605 of CAVVLD010000058.1, read as the reverse complement.
GCGATGTCAACCTGGCCTCGCTGCGCGCCCAGATCGGCATCGTCGCGCAGGACACGTTCCTGTTCAACGACACCGTCGCCAACAACATCGCCTACGGCCGGCCCGGAATGTCCCGTCGAAGACATCCGCAGCGCCGCCGAAACCGCCCTGGCCGCACGAGTTCATCGAGCGGCTGCCCGAGGGCTACGACACCGTCATCGGCGACCGCGGCGTGCAGCCTCAGCGGCGGCCAGCGCCAGCGTCTCGCCATCGCCCGCGCCCTGCTCAAGAACGCGCCCATCCTGATCCTCGACGAAGCCACCTCGCACCTCGACACCGAATCGCGAAATGCTGGTACAGAAGGCGCTGGCCAACCTGATGGAGCACCGCACCGTGATCGTCATCGCGCACCGCCTCTCCACCATCCGGCGCGCCGACAAGATCGTCGTGCTCGAGCAAAGGGCGCATCCGCGAAATCGGCACGCACGAAGAACTGGTGAACCAGGCGGCATCTATCAGCGGCTGCACGAACTGCAATTCGTAGAATGCCGGATCGGTGGTGGACTCTGTGAGCGTGCGCAGCATGACCGGCTTCGCCCGCGTGCAGAAAAGCCGCCGCCGAAGGCGAAATCGTCCTCAGCCTCAAGAGCGTCAACCACCGCGGCCTCGACCTGCATTTCCACCTGCCGCCCGAGCTCGATCCGCTGGAGAGCGCCATCCGCGGCGTCGATCAAAGACGGCATGGCGCGCGGCCACGTGCAGATTCAGGTCTCGTTCACGCGCTCCGCCGCGCGGCAGACCGCCGGCCTCGAACCGGCGCGCTGCTCGATGCCTACCTGCGCGCCTTCCGCGAGGCGGCCGACGCATTACCGCCTCGACGGCAAGCCCGACCTCAACGCCGCCCTCCGCATCCCCGGCATGTTCGGCAGCCGCCGAAGACGCAGGAGCTCGCGCGAAGAACTGTCGCCAGGCCGTGCTCGCAGCCGCCGCCGAAGCGCGTCCAGGCATCCTCAACCTGTTCCGCGAGCGCGAAGGCGCGGCCATCGCCGCCGAGATGCGCCAGCGCTGCGCAAATCGTGGGCGCCCTGGTGACCCGCATGGAAGAGATCCGCGGCGGAGCCGTCCCGGCTTTCCAAAAGCGCCTCAACGAACGCCTGGCCGATCTGCTGCACGGCGCCGGCATCGACCCGCAGCGCCTGGCCCAGGAAGCCGCCATCCTGGCCGACCGCAGCGACATCGCCGAAGAACTCGTCCGCCTCCGGACCCACGCCGCCCAACTCGAAGCCATGCTCGCCGCCGAAGGCGAAGTCGGCAAGCGCCTCGATTTCCTGCTCCAGGAAATGAACCGCGAAGCCAACACCATCCTCTCCAAGACCGGCGGCCTGGGCGACCTGGGCCTCACCATCACCGAACTGGCCCTGGCCGCCAAATCCGAAATCGACAAAATCCGCGAACAGTCGCTGAATCTGGAATAAGACATGCACTTCACCGCAGAGACGCGGAGACGCGAGGAACACGGAGAACTCGATGTTCTCGTTTTCCTCTGCGTCCTCCGCGTTCTCTGCGGTGAAATCAGAATCCGCGCATGACCACCGTCTTCATCATCTCCGCCCCGTCCGGCTCCGGGAAATCCACCCTGGTCTCCCGCCTGCTGGCCGACGATCCGGGACCTCATGTTCTCCGTCTCCTACACCACCCGCGAGCCGCGCGGCGCCGAAGTGGACGGCGAGAACTACCGCTTCGTCTCCCGCGAAGACTTCGAAGCCGATGATCGCCAGCGACGAATTCCTCGAATGGGCCGAAGTGTTCGGCAACTACTACGGCACCCACCGGGGCATCCTGGAAGAGGCCCGCGCGCCAGGGCAGGACCTGGTACTCGACATTGACGTGCAAGGTGCGAGACAATTGAAGAGTCAGATTCCGGAAGCCGTCACCGTCTTTATCCTGGCTCCCTCGCGGCAAATCCTGGAAGCAGCGGCTTGCGTGCGCGCGGCGAGGATCGGGAAGAAGTGATCGAAAGGCGGCTGCAGGGATGCGGCCGAAGAGATCCGCAATTACGAAGCGTACGATTATGTGTTGATCAATCGCGACCTGGAAGAGTCGGATGCCGTCGCTGTGCGCGATCGTGCGCGCCGAACGCGTCCGGCGGACCAGGATGGAAGAGCAGATCCGGCCGATTCTGGAAACATTTCGAAGTTAGAAGAGGTAAACGACATCATGGCTGACAAAGCTCCCCGCAACAACGCGCACTGCACCATCCCGGACGATCCGGAACAGAGCACCTACCGCTTCATCATCGTAGCCGCCAAGCGCGCCCGCCAGTTGCAGGGCGGCGCGCGCCCGGTCCTGCCCACCTCCTCCAAGAAGCCCACCGTCATCGCCATGGAAGAAGTGCGCCGCGGGCTGGTGAAGTACAGCCTCACCGGCCACGCTGCACGAAGATGCCGCAGCCGGACGAAGCCAGTCCTCTAACCGCGCCGCTCTGCCTGCATGAAGATCGTCCTCGGCGTCGGCGGCGGAATCGCGGCCTACAAGGCCGCCGAACTGGCGCGCCTGCTGATGCAGCAGGACCACCAGGTGCAGGTGGTGATGACCGCGCGCCGCCGCAGGAGTTCGTCCGCCCCTGACCTTCGCCGCGCTCACCGGCCGCAAGGTGCTCACCGACCTGTTCGCCATCGAAGACCGCCATCGAGCACATCGCCGTGGCGCAGGAGCACGACCTGCTGGTGGTCGCGCCCGCCACCGCCGACCTGATGGCGAAGTTCGCCCACGGACTGGCCGACGATTTCCTCACCACCCTCTACCTGGCCTTCACCGGTCCGGTGGTCATCGCGCCCGGCCATGAACGTCAACATGTGGCAGCATCCGGCCACCCAGGCCAATCTGGAAACGCTGCGCCGCCGCGGCCACCGCATCGTCGAGCCCGACAGCGGATATCTGGCCTGCGGCATGACCGGCCCGGGCCGCCTGGCCGATCCCGAAGCCATCGCCGAAGCCATCGTGGAGCGCAGACGCGCAAGCGCCGCGATCTGGAAGGCGAGACCGTGCTGATCACCGCCGGCCCCACGCAGGAACCGCTCGACCCGGTCCGCTACATCTCCAACCGCTCCAGCGGCAAGATGGGCTACGCGCTGGCCGAAGCCGCCGCCGCCCGCGGCGCGCACGTGATCCTGGTCTCCGGGCCGGTCCACCTGCCGCCGCCGCGCGGCGTCGAGGTGATTCCCGTGCGCACCGCCGCTCGAAATGCGCGACCAGGTCTTCGAGCAGCCTCGCGCCCGCCACCATCGTCATCAAAGCCGCCGCCGTCGCCGATTTCCACCTCAGCCAAGGTCCCCGACCAGAAGGTCAAGAAGACCGCCGCGCGCATCTCGCTGGAACTCGACCCCACGCCCGATATCCTGGCCGAACTGGGCCGCAAGAAGGGCGACCGCCTGCTGATCGGCTTCGCCGCCGAAACCCAGAATCTGCGTGCAGGAGGCCCGCCGCAAGCTGGAATCCAAGAACTGCGACATGGTGGTGGGCAACCTGGTCGGCGGCGCCGATGCCGGCTTCGAATCGGACGAGAACGAAGTGCGTGCTGGTGCTCGCGCACCGGCGAGACCATTCCGCTTGCCGCGCGCCTCCAAGCGCGAAATCGCCGACCGCATCTTCGACCAGGTGCTGAAGCTGCGGCTGGCGCTGCACGCCGCCGATGGACGCTGATCAGCTCCGCCGCTATCTCGAGTTCTACCAGGACCTGGGCATCAAGACCCTGTACCGCAGCACGCCACCCAGCCGCGCATGCCGCCCGAACCCGCCATCGAGCCGAACCTGCCCTCCCCTCGCGCCCCAGCCGGCGACATCGCTGCTCAAAATCATCCGAAGACATCGGCGATTGCCACCGCTGCCGCCTGCACGAAGGCCGCAACAAGATCGTCTTCGGCGTCGGCAACGAGCAAGCGCCGCTGGTCTTCGTGGGCGAAGGTCCGGGCGCCGACGAAGACGCGCAGGGCATCCCGTTCGTCGGCCGCGCCGGCCAGTTGCTCACGCAGATGATCGAAGGCACCGCCAAGAAGGAAGGCATCCCGCTCCTGCGCGACGACGTCTACATCTGCAACGTGGTGAAGTGCCGCCCGCCCGGCAACCGCACGCCCGAGCCCGACGAAATGGAAATCTGCGGCCAGTTCCTCTACCGCCAGCTCTCCGCCATCCGTCCCAAGGCCATCTGCGCGCTCGGCGGCACCGCCGCGCGCGCCTCACCGGACACAAGGAAGGCGTCACCAAGATGCGCGGCAAATGGTTCAAGTGGCAGCGACATTCCCGGTGATGGTGACCTACCACCCGTCCTACCTGCTGCGCCCCTACAACCAGGACGCCAAGCGCGAAGCCTGGGAAGACCTGAAGAAGGTCCTCCACTTCGTCTACGACTAAAATAAATCCGTCAGCCTGATCTGCGCGATTTTCCCGCGGCCGCCCCTACAACGCGTAACTGTCCGTAGCGTGCATCACCGCCGACACCGTACGGTCTCTGGATCCCTTCCTGCCGTAATACCTCCTGCAACGCCTGTGGAGATACGTCGATGTACTTCCGCGTATAGCGCAACACTCCCAGGCGGCGCAGCCGGTTCATCTGGAAAGTCACGATCTCCCGCGACGTCCCCACGAACTCGGATAGCGTATGGTGCGTCAGCGAAGCGATCCGGATGCTTCCGTCCGCCGTGGGGCTCCCCAGGTCTTCGCTCAACTGCGCCAGCGCCAACAGAACGCGAACCGGCGTCTTGTACACCGCCATGCTCTCGATGCGCTCCTGCAACTCCATGCATTGCCGCACCAGGTATTGCGACAGCGCCAGCCCCAGGCGCGGTTCCCTCTCGATCTGCTGCTCGATTTCGTCCCGGCTCCACCCCATCAAAGTGGCATTTTCCAACGGTACGGCGGATTCGGAACCGGGCTGCGAACCCACCAGGCAGGATTCGCCGAAAAGTCCATCGGAACAGACGATCCGGCCCACCGTCTGGCCTCCATCGTCGCTCGTGGTAACTACCTTTACGCGGCCCAGAATCACCACGTACAGATAATGGTTGGGTTGTTGATGATCGTAGATGACGCGGCCTTTGGCAAACTCCAGAAGAGGCTTTCGGGGTAAATAGGTTAATGGATCGTCCTGAGTGGGTCGGCTGAGGAAAGATCGGGTCATACGGATCCTCCACTGTGACAATACCAATTTGTAGAAAAAATGGGCATCGGTTATTTATACGGTATGGCTAGTAATGGTACTAAACTTAACACATCCTAACTCTCGAATACCCTCAATAACTTACCATCCCGCGACCGACTACTTCCCGCCCTCTATCCCTGCCCCCGCCTTTTGATAAATCCGCACATAGTCGACCTCCAGCCGCGCCGGGAAGACCGTCGCCGATGGATCCCCGCCCGCATCTCCCCCAATCGCCAGATTCAGGAGAATCGAGTGCGCTTGCCGGAAGCCGTTCTTGCCATCGGGATTGGCCGCCTGGTTCAAGTCCGAATCGTTCATCACCTCGCCATCCACGCGGATCACAATGCGGTTTTCGTCCCAGTCCATCTGCCACACGTGGAATTTCTGTCCCCATTCGGGATCGCCGAACGACTCGATCGGCCTGCGCTTCACAAACGATTTGGTCCGCTGTCCCCCGGCCCAGATCAGGTTCGCCAGCAGCGTGTCGCGATAATATTCCATCACGTCGATCTCGCCGTTGTTCGGCCATCGCCCCTCCACCCCCAGCGACCAGAAAGCCGGCCACAGTCCCGGACGCGTGTCGATCCGCCCGCGCATCTCAAACCGCCCGTAGCGCCAGCTTGCCAGTCCCTTCGTCGTCAGGCTCGCCGACGTGTACTCGGCATACTCCCGGCTGGTCGTCCAGTTCTGGCTGCCGGGCACATAATTGGGATTCTTCTGGCGCTCCCGCCGCCCTTCGATAATCAGCAGTCCCTTTTCGCACCACGCGTTCTCCGGCTGGTACCACTGCAGTTCGTGATTGCGCACGAAGCCGTGTTCGTAACCCCACTTCGCCGGGTCGGGCCGCCCGTCGCGGTCGAACTCGTCCTGCCACACCAGCTTCCAGGGGTCCGCGGTCTGCGCCACGGATGCCGCCGCCAGCGCCAACAGTATTAGCAGATTTTTCATGCTGCAAAATAGTAGCATCATGCAAACTGCGGAGCCGAGCCGTACCGCCTGGGCGGCGGCCCATCACCGCGCCGCGCACCAACTGCTGGAACACGGCCGCATCTTCGCCGACCCGCTCGCCGTTCGCATTCTCGGCGAAGCCCCCGAGACCGTCATCCGCTACGCCGAAGAGCACTCGTCCGGCCGGCGCATGCGGCTCTTCATCGCCGTGCGGTCGCGTTTCGCCGAAGACTGCCTGGCTGCCGCCGTCGAGCGCGGCGTCACCCAGCTCGTCGTCTTGGGCGCGGGGCTGGATACCTATGCTTACCGCGGCGCCATGCGGCACCGCTCTGCGCATCTTCGAAGTGGATCACCCCGCCACCCAGGCGTGGAAACGCCAGCGCCTCGCCGAAGCCGCCATCGCCCCGTCCGAAGGCCTGGTCTATGCCCCCGTCGATTTCGAACGGCAAACCTTGCCCGCCGGTCTCGCCGACGCCGGTTTCGATCCCTCCCAGCCCACATTCTTCACCTGGCTGGGCGTCGTCCCGTACCTCACCGAGGATGCCGTCTGGTCCACCCTCGCCTTCATCGCCGCTCTGCCCGCCGCGCAGGTGGTCTTCGATTACGGCAATCCTCCGGAATCGCTGTCTCCCGAAATGCGCGCCCGCCATGAGCGCGGCGCCGAGCGCGTAGCCGGGCTGGGTGAGCCATGGATCACCTCCTTCGATTCGGAACAGCTCCGCGCCCGCCTGCTGGCTCTCGGCTTTGCGGAGGTGGAAGATCTCGGACCCCCGCAGATCGTCGCCCGCTATTTTCCCTACCGTCCCGCTCCCCACCCGAACGGCGGTCACATCGTGCGCGCCGGCTTCAAACTGCCGCCGGTTTCAAACTGGGATAATAAAAAGGTGCCCGCACTCTCGTTTCCGGAAGCGCGCCATGTGGTCCTCACGCAAGTGCGGGCGCAGCACCCCGCGCCGCCCACCGAAGAAGTCGAACTCTGCGCCGCCGCCGGCCGCGTGCTGGCCCACGATGTCGCCGCCGATCGCGATTCTCCCGCGCTACGCCCGCTCCGTGCGCGATGGCTATGCCGTGCGCGCCGCCGATCTGCCGGGCCAACTGCGCGTCATCGGCGAAGTCCGCGCCGGCGAGCGTTTCACCGGCGAAATGGCCCCCGGCGAAGCTGTCGAAATCATGACCGGCGCTCCCATCCCCGCCGGCGCCGACGCCGTCGTCATGGTGGAGCATACCCGCCGCGAAGGCGATCGCGTGCATTACGAGAACGCCGTCCAGCCCGGCCAGTTCATCAATCCGCAAGGCTGCGAGGCCGCCGCCGGCGAAGTCGTGCTGCACTCCGGGAAGCGTCTGGACTATACCGATATCGCCATGCTGGCCGCCTTCGGCCGCACCCGCATCGCGGTGTATCGCAAACCTGTGGCGGCCATCGTCGCCACCGGCGATGAGATCGTGGAAGTCGGCCAGCGGCCCGAGGATTTCCAGATCCGCAATTCCAACGCCTATTCGCTCGCCGCGCAGGTAACCCGCGCCGGCGGCGTGCCGCGCGTTCTCCCCATCGCGCGCGATACCCTGGAGCACACCCGTGCCGCCATCGCCCAGGGACTCGAGGCCGACCTGCTCCTGCTCTCCGGCGGTGTCTCCGCCGGCAAGTACGACGTCGTGGAACAGGTGCTCGCCGGCTTCGGCGCCGAGTTCTTCTTCGATCGCGTGCTCATTCAGCCCGGCCAGCCCCTGGTCTTCGGACGCGCCGCCGGCAAGTTCTTTTTCGGCCTGCCCGGTAACCCGTCCTCCACCATGGTGACCTTCGAGATCTTCGCGCGCGCCGCCCTGGAACTGCTCGACGGCCAGCAGGAAGTGGCGCTTCCCATGACCTTCGCGCGCCTCACCCGCCGAGTTCCGCCACCGCCCCGGACTCACCCGCTTCCTCCCCGCGCGCCTCAGCGCCGATGGCGCCGAAATCACGCCCGTCGAATGGCACGGCTCCGCCGATATCCCCGCCCTCACTCGCGCCAATGCCTACCTCGTCACCGACCCGGACCGGGCCGAATATCCTCCCGGCGAGTGGATCCGGGTGCTCCCTAAATGACCAAACTCTCTCACTACGATTCGCACGGCGCCGCCCGCATGGTGGACGTCTCCGCCAAAAGCGAAACCCTCCGCACCGCCCGTGCCCGCGCCTTCGTGCGCATGTCACCATCGGTGTTGAAGAAGCTGCCCCACAATCCCAAGGGCAATCCGCTCGAGATCGCGCGCATCGCCGGCATCGCCGCCGCCAAACGCACCAGCGACCTCATCCCGCTCTGTCATCCCCTCATGCTGACTCATGCGGACGTAGACGTCTCCCTGCGCAAAGACGGAGTCCTCATCGTCGCCAGCGCGACCACCACCGGGCAGACCGGTGTCGAAATGGAGGCACTCACCGCCGCTGCCGTCGCCGCGCTTACGGTCTACGACATGACCAAGGCGCTCGATAAGTCCATCGAGATTCGCTCCGTCTACCTGCTCGCCAAGACCGGCGGGAAAAGTGGCGATTATCGCCGAAAAGGCAAACATGACTAACGCCGCCGTTTTAACCATCAGCGATTCCTCCAGCGCCGGCAAACGGCCCGATAAATCCGGGCCCGCTGTGCGTGAACGGCTGGAACAACTGGGCTGGAGCGTCTCAGTGGTCGAGACCCTTCCCGATGAAGCGCCACTGATCAGCCGGCGCCTCTCTACTCTGGCGGACAGCGGCCTTGTGGCCGCCATCTTCACCACCGGCGGCACCGGCCTCGCCCCCCGCGACGTGACCCCCGAAGCCACCCGCGCCATCCTCCACCGCGAAATCCCGGGCTTCGGCGAACTCATGCGCTCCAGCGGACGCACTTTCACGCCCCTCGCCTCGGTCTCCCGTTCCCTCGCCGGAACACGCGGGCAGGTGCTCATCGTCAATTTGCCGGGCTCGCCCAAAGGTGCCGTGCAATCCCTCGATGCTATTGTGGAATTGGTGCCACACGTGCTCGATCTTCTCAGAGGGCGGACCAGCCACGCCGCCGCCACCCAGGAGTAGGTATGTTCAGAATCCTCTTACTGACGCTCGCCACCGGACTGATCTTCGCCCAGCAGCAAACCCCTCCCGCGCAGACGCCCCCCGCTCAGGCGCCCCCGCAGGATATGCCCATGCAGAAGATCGTCGTGAGCACCGAACGCGTCGTGGCGCCAGTCGTCGTCTTCGATCAGCGCGGCAATACCGTGTCCGGCATCCGCGCCGACGAGTTTCACCTCTACGACAACGATAAAGAGCAGAATATCAGCGTGGACGAAACCTTCGTGCCCATCTCCATGGTGATCGCCATTCAGAGCAATGCCGAGGTGGAGAAGATCCTGCCCCAGGTGAACAAGATTGGCAATCTGATCAAACCGCTGCTCCTCGGCGATCTCGGCGAGGCTGCCGTCATTTCCTTCGATGCGCGCGTCAGAGTGATGCAGGATTTCACTTCCGACCCCGACAAGATCACCGCCTCGGTGCGCAAGATTTATGCCGGCGGCACGTTCGCGCACCTCAATGATGCCGTGGACGAAAGCATCCGCATGTTGCGGGCGCGCGGAAACGCCCGCGGCGGGAACCGCCGGCTGATCCTCTTGCTCATCAGCGAAACCCGCGACTATGGCAGCTCCGCCACGGCCCGCGAAACCCTCATCGAACTGCAATTGCGCAACATCCAGGTCTACCAGGTGACCATGTCCCGCCTGCTTGGCAAACTCACCGCGGCCCCGGATGTGAAGTATGACACCGCCCCACCCGCCATGGTCCCCATGCCCCCCGGCGTCGCCGCTACGCCCACAACCGTCATGCAGACTTATGGCACCGAGGGCAACAGCGCCACTTTCATTCCGCTCCTCATGGAGATTTACCGCGACGCCAAGGCCATCTTCAAAACTACCCCGGTACAGGTCTATACCAAGGGCACCGGCGGCGAAGAGTATCCTTTCTACGGCGGCCACGGATTGGAAGAGGCCGTGCAGAAAATCGGAGAGGAACTGCACAGCGAGTACACTCTCAGCTACAGCCCGAACAACAAGGAAGAGGGTGGCTTCCACCGGATTCAGGTCTCGGTGTCCGGCCACCCCTACATCGCCAAAAACGGTATCAAGGTCCGCCCGGGATATTGGGCCGCCACCCACTAATCCGCCGCTTAGCCGGTCGTTTCAGAAGGACGCTAACGTATTCCCTTCCGAACGCTCCCTAACGGTCGCGTCTCTGATCGGAGCCGCGCGCGTCAGCAAGCGGTTTTTCTGATACGCCGATGTACTTAGACTCGCCTTTTGCCCGGAGCCACTTGCATCCGCGGGATAACTTCGTTCGAGTCGCGGAACCACACGGCCGCTTCGCCCGAAGCCACATCCCCGGACGCAATGCCTCTGGCAAACTTCTCGACTGCCTTGCCCGACTCCGGCCCGCACACCGCCAGAATGCTCACCGCTTTCAGCGCCGCCTCAGACATCACCTCCTCCGACAGGTCGATCACGATCCAATGCGGACGCCCCTCGCGCCGTTTCTTCTCCTGAAGTTTTGCCAGCAGCGAGCCCACGAGGCCGGACCGCTTCTTCACGCCCGCCAGGTTGACTGCCAAGTTCGCCGCGGGATTGTCCAGAACCCGTAGCACGTGTTCGCAGGAAGGCCGCTCCTCCTTGCTCCCAAGAGAACCAAGTCCGGCGATATTCCCGTACTCACCCGCGCCGTCGATGACGCACACCTGGTAATCGCGCGCCGTCAACCGCGCCATCAGCCCCGACACAAAGGTCGATTTTCCTCCGCCCGCTGGCCCCCCCAAGAGCATTGTCTGATCTCCGGCGTCGACATAAATATCGCGTCCATCCGCCCGCCCGAACAGCACCTTGTGTTTTTCGCTGCTCCGCGGCAGCGAGTGCAAATCGTCTTCCAGGATGCGGCCGATCAACTGGGCCACGCCGGCGCCATGACGACCCTCGGTCACCAGGTCCACCCGCTCCTTCAGTGCCGGTATGGCATTCGCAACGGCCGCGGAACACTCGCAGCAGTGCAGAAAGGCATGATCGTTTTCCGCATCGCCCACGCCCGCGATATTGTGACGCGAAAGCTTCAACTCGGCCAGTGCATAATTCAGGCCGGTCATCTTGTTCACCCCGGTGGGCAGCACCATCACCGCGTCCTTGTTGAAAATCACTTGCAACTCGAGTCCCAGGTCGCGAATACTCTCCAGCACCGCCGTCTCGTGCGGATGCCACGTGGCCACGATCACATCGCCCTGGCTGATACCGGTCACCTGGCGCGCTCGCAGGCTGTCCACGAATTGTTCCGGAGGCCGCTCCGCCAGCACCCGCTTCTCCCTGGTAGACGGATTGAAAAGCACCGCTCCGTTCTCTGCCACCACCCGGTCAAAAATATCCAGGTGCGCGAAAACCGTCTCCAGGTCCGGCAATTCCCGGCCGGTCACCAGAATTAACTTCCGCCCCGATCGGCGAAACTGTGCGAGAGCCTCCAGAGTCGCTGTATCCACCCGCCCGTCATGGGCGATCGTGCCGTCGTAGTCCGTGGCTAAAGCCTGATATCGCATACAAATCCATTGTGCACGCTACACGCGAATGGCCACCCGGAGCCCACCCAGCATAAGCGGAACTAATAAATGTAAGCGCTGGAATTAGTTCTTGCGAATCGGCGCAGGCCGCGGTATTATCATCAAAATTCTCACGAGTTAGTTGGAGCTTTCAAATGCAAGATCCGCACTTTGAACCGGGCCCCTTCTGTCTTCGGAGCGGCCTCGGGCCGTTTTCCTTCGTAAATTCTCTAGCCCTGGTCCTGCTCGCACTGGCCTTACTGGCCTCCTCCGTGCAAGCCCAGGTGGTTTCCGGAACGATCTCAGGCACCATCACCGATCAGACCGGCGCCGTCATTCCAGGCGCCTCGATTACCGCCACTGACCCCGCAACCGGTCAGTCCTTCAAGACCGTCTCCGATCAAGCCGGCAACTACACCCTGACCAACCTGCCCAACAGCGACTACCGCCTCACGGTGGAGCATGCCGGCTTTGCGAAATCCGAGATCGGCCACGTCGTCGTTTCCGTGTCGCGCACCACCCCTGTGCCGGTAAAACTCGAAGTCGCCACCACCGGCACCTCTGTGATGGTCGAAGCCAACACCGCTGCCGTCCAGACCGAGAGCGCCGAGTTGAAAAACACCATCGACCGCGCTCAACTGGACACCATCCCCCTGCCCACGCGCAATCCGCTCGACCTGGTGAAGACCTTCGCCGGAGTGCTGACGCCCAACAACGGCGCGGGCACGGCGGGCGACGCATTTGTGAACGGCCTGCGCGGAAACACCACCAACCTCACGCAGGACGGCATCAACGTGCAGGATAACTTCGTCAAGACCAGCGGCTTCTTCGCCATCAGCGCGCCCATTGCCGATTCCATCGGTGAATTCAACATGACCGTGGGCGGCGTGGGCGCGGATGCCGGGTTCGGCTCCGCGCAGGTGACCATGATCACCCAGCGCGGTACCAATTCCATCCACGGCGAGGCCTATTGGTATCAGCGCACCAGCTACCTGAATGCCAACTCCTGGTTCAATAACCTGAGCGGCTTGTCCACGCCGTTCCAGTTGCAGAACCGCCTCGGCGGCACACTCGGCGGACCGGTCTACATCCCCAAGATCTATCACGGTAAGAACCGGAGCTTCTTCTTCGTCTCCTACCAGGCGTATCGCGAGCCGCGCTCCCAGCCGCGCACCCGCACCGTCATGACCACCTCCGCGGAGCAGGGCCTGTTCACCTATACGCCCACTACTGGCGGCGCTCCCGTTACCGCGAATCTGTTGGACGTGGGAACCATCGGCAGCACCGGCGCTCACCCCGCCATCAACAGCGGCGTTATGGGGATCTACACCAAGTACGTGCCTCAGTCCGGCTATACCGATGCCGGTTGTGGATCCGGCGATGGCGTCAACATCCGCTGCATCGCCCTGAATCTGGCTGGCTCCAACCATATCAACTACTACACCGTGCGCGGCGATCAGCAGATCGGCAACCGGCATTCCATCGAGTTCGTCTTCAACGAAGCGCAGTTCAACACCGCTCCGGATTTCCTGAACAGCAACGAGCCGGCTTTTCCGGGCGCTCCCTGGTCGGGCGGCCAACTCTCCCTCCGGCAGGTGTTTGTGTGGGCACTGCAATCCACTCTGAGCCCAACCAAGACCAACGAGTTTCGCGTGGGCTTCCAGCGCGCGCCCGTGTCGTTTGCCTATGGCAACACGTTTGGTGAGACGGGCGGTGCGCAGGTAGCCTACTCCACGGTGACCAGCCCCATTGAGACCACCACCAATCTGCCGCAGGGCCGCAACACTCCGGTGCGCCAGTTCATCGATAACTTCGCCTGGGTGAAGGGCGATCACCAGTTGCGCTTCGGCGGCGAATACCACTGGCTGCTGGCCAATTCTTATCTCTATAACACTGTGTTCCCCCGTCTTACTCTGGGCAGTAACTCGGCTAACTCAGACAATCTGAGCGCGTCCACCCTACCCGGTATCAGCGCAGCGGAACTTACCAAAGCGCAGTCGATGTTCGACAACATTACCGGCCTGATGTCCGCGGTTTCGGCGGGCTACAACCACACCTCCCCCACCTCCGGCTACGTGCAGGGCGTGCCCGAGCAATACACCCCGGTGCAGCAGAACTGGGCTTTCTACGCGCAGGATTCCTGGAAGGTCAAGCGCAACGTGACCCTGCAATACGGCACACGGTGGGAGTATCAGGGCCCGTATGACGCGCGCAACGGCCTGGTGCTGCTGCCGCAGAGTAACGTGCAGAGCCTGTACGGTCCCACTCCCATCGGCTCGCTGTTCTCACCCGGAACCACTAACGGGGCCACCGACGTTCTGCTGACTCTTCAGGGTGGCCAGAACGGCCATCCCGTCACCAATCGCGACCTCAATAATTTCGCGCCCTTTATCGGTATCGCGTGGGATCCCCAAAGCAACGGCAAAACCTCCATCCGCGCCAACTTCTCCACGCACTACGTGCAGGATGGCTTCACTTTCTGGACTCCCGCCACCACCAGCAACACCGGCCTGTTCAGCACCTTCAGCAACAGCACGCCAACCGGCGTCTTCTCCAGTTCCAACCTGCAAATCCCCAAGCCTACCTCCGATGGCTCGTTCCCCGTATCGCAGGTGGCCAACTGGATCAACAGCGGCGGCAGCGCCAACCTGACCGCCTACAACCCCAACCTCCGGACTCCTTACGTGCTCGAGTGGAGCCTGGGCGTGCAGCGCGAATTGATCAAACACACCACCATTGAAGCCCGCTACGTAGGCAACCACGCCGTCAAGCAGTATCGCAGCTACAGCATCAACGAGCAGGACTGGGCCGGCGGCCTCTTGCCGGAATTCGTCAACGCCCAGACCAACCTCGCCATCAATGCCAAAAACGGCGTCAGCAGCAGTTTTGCGCCCAACGGATTCGCCGGACAGCAGGCCACCCCCATCCTCAGCAAAATCTTCTCCGGAGTAGCCAATAGCGCGGCCTTCGGCAGCAGCACCTTCATCACCGACCTGAACCAGAACAACATCTACCCGATGTACAACACCATCCGCACCTCGCCCACCTACCGCGCAAACATTCTGGGTTCCGCGGCCAACAACCCGGCGAACTTCCCGCTGAATTTCTTCGTGGCCAATCCCTGGGCCGCCAGCGCCAACCTCATCAGCAACGCCAGTTGGTCGCACTACGACGCGCTGGAAGTGGAATTCAAAAAGGTCTACGGCAGCGGGTTGTCGATCCAGGCCAACTACACCTTCAGCAAGGTGCTGACGGATGTGCAGTTTGGCGAATCGCAAAGCGAGGGGCAGAACTATCAGTCCCTCGCCAATACCGGGCTGGATAAGTTCCGCGCGGATTTCGATGTCCGCCAGTCCTTCGGAATGGTGCTCCAGTACTCCATTCCGGTGGGCCATAACAAGCAGTTCTTCTCCTCGATGCCCCGCTGGGCCGACGCCATCGCCGGCGGTTGGGCCATCAATAGCAACACGCACTGGCAGACCGGCGCGCCCATCACCATCAGTTCCAACCGCCAGACCATGGCATCGGGCATCACGTCCACTCCGATTCTCATGAACATGAGCATTGCCCAGTTGCAGTCCAACATGGGAGTCTACCGGACCGGCAACGGTGTGTACTGGATGAACCCGAGTACCGGCCTGTTCACCATCAAGGGTTCGACCGCCTCGGCGAACTTCTGCACCGCCGGCCAGACCACGCCCTGCTGGATGGAGCCCAACCCTGGTTCGTACGGCAACGTGCCGATCCTGGGCACCTCCGGTCCGCGCTTCTTCGACCAGGACCTTTCCCTGGTGAAGAATATCCCCATCAAAGAGCGCCTGGCCTTCGAGATGCGCCTGGAGGCCTTCGACGTGTTCAACAACCCCAACTTCGGCGGCGCCACGCTGTCTCTGGATTCCACCACGTTCGGCCAGTTGACCAACACGGTCGATACCGCGCGCGGCGGCGGCGTCACCTCGCGCATCATGCAGTGGGCCATTCGCGTACACTTCTAGCCTGGAGTCCGGCTGGGGGCTCCCAGGTCTGTTGGTATACACTGTATACATGGCCCCGAGCCCCACCGCCCGCAAAATCATCGCAGCCGCCCGCCTGTTTCTGCACGAGGAAGGCGCGGATGCGGTCACCATGCGCCGTGTCGCCAAAGCCGCGGGCATTACCCCTATGGCGGTGTACCGTCACTATGCCGATCATGCCGCCCTCTTGAACGCGCTGGCCGACGACGGATTCGACGAGTTGGCCTCCCGGCTGGCGCGAACCCCCGCTACCGGCGGCATCGAAACCCGCCTCGCCAGAGTCCTGAACGTCTTCCTGAAGCATGCGCTCGAAAACCCGCGCCTCTTCGAGTTATGTTTCTCAAGCCGCGCGCGGGCGCACGCCGTTATCCGCAAGACTTCAAGGCGCGCCGTTCGCCCACCGCCAACCCGGCAGCCCAACTGATTCAGGAAGGCATGGCGAGCGGCTTTTTCCGCAAGGACGACGCCTGGGAAATCGCCTTTGCCATGGGCGCCCTGCTGCAAGGCCTCATCATGCTTTACCTGGGCGGACGCCTGGACATGTCCGAAGCCCGCTTTCGCGCCCTGTGCCACAGATCCCTCCGGAGATACCTCGATGGCATTCGCAACTAACCGCCGCCCCACCGTCGAGGCCCTCATCGCGATTCTGTCCACGTTCCTGCTGGTCTGGTTCGGCTACGGGCTGGACCCGCATTGGCCCCTCCTATGGTTCGCGCCCTTGCCCGTCTTGCTGTTCGCCTTGCGCCATTCCTGGCAGGGCGCGGCGCTGGTGGCATTCGTTTCCTGGCTGGGCGGCTGCTTCGATTTCTGGCATTATTTCCAGTTGCTGCAGACGCCGTTCGTAGTATGGTTGAGCGTCTTCTCCACCGGTGCGCTGGTATTTGCGGCGGCGGTGCTGTTGTTCCGCGCACTGGTGCGGCGCGGCGCCCCGTGGAGCGCGCTGGCGGCCTTTCCCGCGGCCTGGGTCTCATATGAATACGTGCGTAACCTGACCACGCCGCACGGCACCGCGGGCTCTCTCGCGTACACCCAACTGGAATTCCTGCCGTTCCTGCAACTGGCCTCCCTCGCCGGTCCCTGGGGCATGAGTTTCGTCATGCTGCTGTTTCCCGCCGCGCTCGCCCTGGGCCTGCATCTGCGCCGTTCCCAGCCGAAACCGGCGATGCGCATCCTGGGCGCCTCTCTGGCCGGCATTCTGCTCGTGCTGATCTTCGGCGCGGTCCGCCTGGCGCTCCCGCCACCGCGGCAGCAAGTCAAGGTGGGACTGATCGCGTCCGATGAGCCGGCCAGCGACCCGGTCGCTTCCGAAGGCGCGGAGACCGAGCGCCTGTTCCGCGGGTATGCCGCCGCCATCCGCAGCCTCGCTGCCCGGGGAGTTCGCGTGATCGTCCTTCCCGAAAAAACCGGCGTCGTCGTCGAGCCCGATGCCGCCCGCACCGGCGAGCTCTTTCAGCAGTTGGCCGCCGAGACCCGGTCCACCATCGTCGTCGGCGAAGTGCGCGTGACTCCGGCTGCGAAATACAACCAGGCCCGCATTTACACGCCCGCCGCCTCCGTCCGCACCTACGACAAGCACCACCTGCTTCCGCCCTTCGAATCCAACCTGAAACCCGGCGCCAGCCTGACGTTCCTTCCGGAAGGAGCCGAAACCTGGGGCGTGGCCATCTGTAAGGACATGGATTTCACGCCCCTCTCCCGCCGTTACGGACTGGCAGGCGTCGGACTCATGCTGGTGCCCGGCTGGGATTTTCGAGTGGACCGGTGGTGGCACGGCCACATCGCCGTCATGCGCGGCGTGGAAGATGGCTTCAGCGTGGTACGCGCCGCCAGGGACGGCAACCTGACCGTCAGCGACAATCGCGGCCGCATTCTCGCGGAAATCCGCAGCGACTCGGCGCCTTATGCCAGCCTCGTAGCGGAGGTCCCCACGGCGCACGACGCCACGCTCTACACTCTGCTGGGCGATTGGTTCGCGTGGTTCGCCCTGGCGCTGCTTGCGTTTTCGCTCCTGCGGCTCTCCCGTATCATTTTTTGATTCGCCGGGTGAGCTTCTGTGGGGCAGGCTTGAGCCTGCAGCGGACTTAAGTCCGCTTTTCTCATCATTTGCGAAGCCAGACTGTCTGCTCCATAGCACAAAGTGAACAGTGTTCTACTTACTCTCCGTCGCCTGCAACCGGTACATAACTTCCCAAACACGATGCAGCGCACTTATGTAGCCGCGCCCCGCCGGCCCTTGGAAACGCGCCCCTTCGTCCTTGAAGTTAGACCCCTCCTGCTCTCCGGCGAGTTCGTCGATTACCTGCACCCAAGCGTCCTTTGGCACGATGATCAGGTAGCGGTAGTCGCGCTCCGGCAATATCATGTTTGGAGACGCCGCAGATGCCCTTCGCATCGCGCACGAATCCTCAGATTCTGCGGATCGGGTAATCCATCGGCATTGTCGGCGCAGGCGATGGAGAAGAAACCATAACGCATAAATAACCACATAAGGAAGTTCTGTTTTTATCTGCGTTCATCCCCGTTCATCTGCGGCCTATATTATTCGTCACTCCGCTACCGCAGCGCCTTCTGCGCCTTCTCTTCTTCGCCCCATTGGAGCGGCGTGGGGCCGGAGAGCTTGAGGAATAACTGGTAGTCGGCGCGCGCTTCTTCACCCTTGCCCTGCTTTTCGGCCACCACTCCGCGCAGATAGTAGAGGCGTGGGAAATACAAAGACGTAACCAGCGCCGGCCCGGTCATCGGCGGCGCGGGATTGAACTTCAACAGCGGCGCGGCTTCGTCTTCCTTGCCGGTTTCGACCAGTGCCCATGCTTCCAGCACCGGAAGAGAGTCGTCCGTGTTAAGTCCGCTTTCGGCGGACTTGGCGAGCAGTGCCTCCGCCTCGGCGAAGTTCTTGTTCAAAAGAAATGCGTAGGCCAGCCATAGATCTCTCAATGGCGCGGCTCCCGCGTTGCGGAATAGCTGCCCGGCGCGAGCGTTCCACTCCGGCGCCGCGGCCGGCGGCTGCGCCAGAAATCGCACCAGCGCCACCGTGGGCGCGGTTTTCGGATCGGCGACCTGCCCTGCCTTGCGCACCATGTCGCCCGCGCCCGCACGATCGCCCAACATCAGGCTCCACAGCGCCAGCTCGGAATATGCGTTCGACGCCAGTTCCTTGAGCGGTCCGCTTTCCGATTGCTGCGCGAAGGCCAGAAGCTGCTGGTACGCCTGCTTGCGCCGCCCGGAGAGCCAGAGCCATTCGGCCTGGTGATAAGGAACCGCCGGATCGTGCGCCGCCGTGTGCGCCGCGTCAGACTGCTTCTGAAGGGCATCGGCCCCGGCCACGTCGCCAGTCATCAGCCGTGCCATCGCGGCCTTAAACAAGTCTCCGCCACCCTGGAAATTCGGGTCCTTCTTCACCACCTGCAGATACAGCCTGGCGGCTTCCTGGGGATTGCCGGAAACCAGGTAGACGTCGCCCATCGAGTCCAGCGCATTGGGGTCGTTGGGCCGCAGCGCCTGGTACCGGCGAAGCGCGGCCAGCGCCTCCGTCTGCTTACCGGAGTATGCGTAGGCGTAGCCAAGCTGGTTCAGCTCATCGGGATCGTCCGGCTGCACGGCCAGCAGCTTTTCGATAGCGGAGACGGCCAGCGGATAATCCCGGGCGGTGTAAGCCAGGCTCGCCAGGCCGCGCAACGTTTCCAGGTCGCCGGGATCTTCCTTCACCAGCGCGGCCAGCGCGTGCAGGCGCCCGGCCATGTTGTTTTCCAGGCCGGCAGCCTCCAGCGCGATGCGGGCCCGTTCGGCCGGCGGGATGGCATTGCCCCGTTTCGCGGCCTCGCCGAGCACCGCCAGCGCGCCCTCGCGATCCTGTTCGCGGGCTTTGGCCGAAGCCAGCATACGGTAAGCCGGGCCGAAATTCGGATCGGCCGCGATGGCCCGGGCCGCTAACTCGCCGCTCGCGCCCGCGTCCCCCTGTTCCATTCCCCTGATGTACGCTTCAATCGCAGAGGCGTTGGCGCTCCCGTACTTTCCGGCCGCGGTGGAGATCTGATGCGCCAGGCTGGAAGCAGCCCCGCTGATATCCCCGGCCGCCGCCTCGGCGTGCAGCACCCGGACCGTCTGCCCCGTGGCCGGATCGCGCAATGTGAGCCCGGCGCGCAATTTGCCGCCGCGAATGTAAAAGTCGCCGTATCCTAATTCGTTCGCGCCGGAAAGCAGTGCCAGCGTGCGCTCCGAAGAAATGCCGGGCGCGGAGATCGGCCGCGCTCCCGTCTGCCGTTCCAGGCTGTGCATCTGTGTGGAGGAGATGGCGTAAACGCCCGGCGCCGCGGCGAGTTCGCTGCTGATGATTTCCGAAAACGCCCGGCCCATCCAGTCGCTGGAACGATCACCCGTTAAATCTTCGAATCGCAGAATTGCGATCCGCGCAATCGGTGGTCTCGCCGCCGGCCTGCTGCAGGCCGTGCACAGTGCCAGAAAAATCAAAGGGCCAATCGCCCGGCGCTCCAAACTCTTACAATACACGCGGTTCCGAGGCGAGCAATTGCTTGAATTCCGGCAGGTCGCGGATGCCCGCGAATTCCGGGTCCTTGTTCAGCTTGTCCCTCTCTTTGAAGCCTTCTTCCAACGCTTTCCGCAGATACTGCATGGCCAGTTCGTTGCGCCCGTCTTTGGCGTAGATCTTGGCCAGGTAATAGTGATACTTGGCGCGCTCCTGCACGCTGTGCTCTTCCAGCATCACTCCGAAATTGCCGTGATGCTCGAACACGTCCGGGTCGATCTTCAGCGCCATCTGGTAGGCCGTCGTGGCCCGGTCGTATTTCTTGCGTCCGAACTCCGCGGTGCCCAGGTTCATATATATGGATGCAGACTTGGGTTGGCCCGCCGAGAGCTTGAGCGCTTTGTTGTACCAACTGATGGCCCGGCGAAAACTGCGCTGGGCGTAGTAGATGGTGCCCAGATTATTCATCGCCTCTACATAATCCGGCTTCAGCTTGAGAGCCCGCTCGTACATCTTGCGCGCGTTGCCGAGTTGCGTGAGCTGGTGGTAGGCAATGCCCTCTTTGTTCCACAGCACCGCGTCTTTGGGCGAACCGGTACGAAACATATCGATGGCTTCGCGATACTCTTTGCGCGCCATCAAAATGTCCCCGCGCTGCTCTATGGACAGAGGTGTGGATACTTCCGCCTGAGGCGGGGCTGCTGCCGGAGGGGAAGAACGGTTCTCGTCCAGCATGGCATTGGTTTTGGGTGAATTGGCGGTCTGGGCCAGAGCCCATGCGGAACTCATCCCCGCCAGGAAGATGACGGCAATAGGTCGGTAAACCATATCTGCCCCCTTATCTACCCTATTTAAACACTTTTAGCAAGCGGTGGAGAATCCCCGGTTTTTGTTCTTTCTTGGACCCATCGGGCTTGGTGGCATCAGGCTTGTTGTTTTGGGCGGTATCCGGTGGAATCTGCCGGGCCGCGCGGCTCCTCACCGCCCCCGGCTGCACCTGCCCATCGCCGGTCGCCCCGGTGACCCGCGGAGTCGTGTCGGTAGCCGCCGAAGCGGCAGGGGTAGCGGGCGCGGCGGCCGGCGGCGCGGTGTCCCAGCCGGCAATGTTCGTCACGCCGGGGCGGCCGCCGTGCAGCGGGCAGACGCCCTGCGGTTCCGTGCCGGCGATATAAACTTCGGGCCGGCTCTTGGGGCAGGCGGGTGTGGCCGGCATACCCGAGAGCGGATCGATATCGATGGTCACGATGCCGTCGGGAACCCGGAATTCCTTGGTATCGCGATACTCCCGATAATCCAGCGCCTTCTTCATGAACTCCATCCAGATGGGCGCCGCGGAGTACGCGCCTTGCAGATCCAGGTCGCTGTTATCGTCGAACCCCACCCATACCACGCACAACAGTTCCGAGGTATAACCGGCGAACCAGCCGTCGCGCGAGGTTCCCGTCTTCCCGGCCGCGGGCACGTTGAATCCATACTTCGCCCGCTCTCCACTGGCCGTGCCGCTGCGCATCACTTCCTGCATCAGGCTGGTCACCAGGTAAGCCACGCGCGGGTCCAGCACCTGTTTATCCTGCAGCTTCTCTTTGTACATCGTGCGGCCGTCGTGGTCGCGCACCAGGGTTAGAAATTCAGGGTGGACGTACCGGCCCTCATTGGCGAACATGGTGTACGCGCCCACGGCTTCCATGGGAGTGATGTCATAAGATCCCAGGGCCACCGAGGGCGTAGGCTTGATGTGATAGTTCATGCCGGCGCGGTTGGCCATGTCCACCACTGCCTGGTACCCCACCATCTCGGCCACTTTCACCGTGGCCACGTTCAGGGAATGCGCCAGGGCTTCGCGCAGCGTCACCGGTCCGTAAAACTTCTTCTCGAAATTGCTCGGCGAGTAGGGAGCCGTGTCCTGGAAATAAAATGTGGTGGGCTCGTCATTCACGATCGTGCTGGGGGTCAGGACGTGCGGACTTCCCTCCACCCCCGTATCCAGCGCCGCCGCATAGACGAACGGTTTGAAGATGGAGCCAGGCTGCCGCCGGCGCAGAACGTGATCGAGCTGGCTCACGCCGTAGCTGCGCCCGCCCACCAGCGCCTTCACCGCGCCGCTGTGCGGGATCGATGGCCACCAGCGCCACCTGCGGTTCGGGTACGTTCTTCATGCCGCGGAAACGGCGCTGTTTCCTGATCTGTTCATCCACCAGCACCATGCCCTTCTGTACCGCGTCGCTGGCCGCGCGCTGCAGCCGAAGATCCAGCGTGGTGTAGATGCGGCTGGCATTATTCGCGAAGTCTTCGTCCTGGAATTTGCTCTGCAGGCTGTCGTTCACCAGGTCCGCGAAGTATGGCGCTTCCGCCGATTGGGCCGCGCCCTTCGGCACCGTCATAGGCGCGTCGATAGCCAGGGCGTAGTCGCGATCGTTCACGAAGCCGTTCTGCCGCATCATCCCCAGCACCACGTTGCGGCGCTCTTTGGTGCGGTCGGGATGGCGGTACGGGTCATAATGCGCCGGGTTCTGGATCATGCCGGCCAGCTCCGCCGCTTCCGGCAGGTTGATCTGGCTGAGATCCTTGCCCAGAAACGCTTCGGCAGCCTCCCCGAATCCGTGGATCCGGAACGAACCCCGCGAACCCAGGTAGATCATGTTGGCGTAGTCTTCGAAGATCTGCTCTTTGCTGAGCTTCTGCTCCAGTTGCAGAGTGATGATCACCTCGGAGAATTTACGCGTCCACCGTTTACCCTGGTCCAGCCAGATGTTGCGCGCAAGCTGCATGCTCAGCGTGGAGGCGCCCTGGTCCTTGCGCCCCTCCTTCAAATCCACGTAGACCGCCTTCACAATGCGGATCGGGTCGAAGCCGGAATGCTGGAAGAAGCGTTTGTCTTCCGCCGAAGTGACTGCCTGCACCAGCACCAGCGGAATATCCTGGAACTTCACCAGCCGCCGTTTTTCCCGGTTACTGCCCGAAACATTGGTGATGAGTTTGGGCTCGAGCTGGTAGAAGCCGCGAACTGTATTGTCCTGCAGAGAGACAATCTGCGAGATCTTGCCGTCGGTAAACTTGATCAGCCCGGCTTCCTGGTCGAAGTAGGATTCCTTGCCCGGGAAAATCTCGATGGCATTCAGGTGGATCTGGTAGAACCCGATGGGATTGTCGCGGGATTCGCTGTATCCGCTGCGCCGCAGTTCGCCGGCGATCTCTTCCGGGTTGCCGGGGTCTCCCACGGCCACCGATTCCGGCGCGGCATAGATTTTGGCCGTATTGGCGAAAACGCCGGCTTTCAGTTTCTCGTCGATGACCGTGGCGTACTTGTTGTAGAAGTACAGGAAAACGGCAGATGCTCGCGATCAGCAGCAGCGCCGACGAGAAGACCACAATCCGCCCCGCCCGGCCCATGAAAAAGCGTGCCAGGCGCGCGTTCCGCGGAATGCGAACCTTCATTTCCCTCTTGGTGGCGGTCTTGGGCACTAAATTCAATTCTCTCATGGATTGGACGGCTTCCTACGCCCGCCGCCCTGCGCCCGCCTACGGACGGCTGCCCGCGCCGGGGTAGAAGTGCAGATTGACGGCGTAACCCGGCAGTTGCACCGGCACCAGGTAACGCACGTCGATGCGCAGCGTGTCCGGCGAACGGGAAATCTGCACGTTGTCTTCCGTCACCGGAAGTCCAAGCGCATGTGCCTTTTGCAGAATTTCCGCCCGCAGTTGCGTGTCTGGGCTGCTCCGGCTGTCCACAGCCTGTGTCAGGCTCCCCACGAAATTCTGCAGTTGCAGATTGTGGATGTAGATCGGGGTGAATACCGCCAGCAGGCCGGCCATCCCCACCAGTACCGCGATGCCTGCCGCAATGCGCCACCGCGGTACGCCGTTCACGGCTGGTCGCCGGGTTCCTTGCTGGCGGCGTACAGTTCGTCCCAGATATCGTCGGAATGCGGTGTCCATTCCGGATTCGCCAGACCCGATATCTGCAGTTCTTCTGCCTTTAATGTGCCGTGGCCGTAAGGACAAATATATTCGATGCGCGGCCGTCCGAGTTGCAGCATCTGCCCCCACGAACCCGTCTCGATGGGCATCCGCAGGCGCCGCAGGCAGACCCGGCAACGGTAGCGTTGATCCCGAATAATCAGGTAAAGGACACCGGCGCACAACAGAAACCAGCCCATGAACGCAAGGTTGTACACCAGGCGCAGCGGACCGTTACGGAAGGCGTCGTACTCGTTGAGCGCGGTTTCCTCGGGCAGCATCCGGCTCAACAGCAGCAGCAGGCCATACAGCACTCCACCGGCAACAATCAACTTGGCGCTGAAGTAAGCCCAGTAGCGCATATCCTAATAGACTCCCTGACCCTGCTATTAGTTTCTAAGTTAGCGGCACCGGGCGCAACTGTTTCGTGATTATTGCCGGAACATATTTCGCAAAATAAAGAACACATTGGCGGGACGTTCGGCAAGCCGACGCATGTAGTAGGGATACCAGGCCTTCCCGAACGGCACATAGAGCCGCAGGCGGTACCCATCGGCCACCAGCCTGCGCTGCAGGTCGCGGCGGATTCCGTAGAGCATCTGAAATTCGAACGCCTCGCGCGGAAGTTGCCGTTTATTGGCGAACAGTTTCGCCGCCTCGATCATTTTTTCATCGTGCGTTGCGATAGCCGGATACTCGCCGCGATCCAGCAGGATGCGGGCCAGCTCCACGAAACTGCGGTCCACATCCGCCTTCTTGGGATAAGCCGCGCCGGCCGGTTCCAGGTAGGCGCCTTTGCACAGGCGAACGCGGATCTTCCGGGTGCACAGGTCCTCGATATCCGCCTTGCTGCGATAGAGATACGCCTGGATCACGATGCCCACGCAGCCGAATTCGCGGTGCAGCTCGCGGACCAGTTCGAGCGTGCGGTCGGTGTACTCGCTGGATTCCATGTCCACCCGCACGAAACTGCCCGCTTCGGCCGCGTGTCGCACCAGTTGCGCCACATTGGCGCGGCACTCCGCCTCGGACAGGTCCAGCCCGAACTGCGTCAGTTTCAGCGAGACGTTGCCCTGAATTCCGTTTTCCTGAATCGCCGCTTGCGTGCGCAGATAAACGTCGCGAGCTTCGGCCGCTTCGGCCAGCGAAGTCACGCTTTCGCCCAGGTGATCCAGCGTTACCGAGATGCCTTCACCATTCAGACGGCGGCACACCGCCAGCGCCTCTTCGAGGGTTTCACCGGCCACGAACCGCGTGGAGAGACGCCGCGCGAGAGATGAGGTTTCCAACCGTTTTCGCAGTCCTTTGAGTCGCGAGAGAAACAGGAAAAAGCTACGCACGAACTCCAGCCTAACACCCTGACTCGGACCGGTCGAATCCTTGATAGACTGCGAGATTGAGGGTGAATCAACAGATCGAGATCAAGCCGGGCGAACTGCGCTGCCCGCGTTGCTTCGGTAAGGATATCGTGCAGTCTTTGCCTCGCGGTCTTCTGGACCTGGCGATGCGCCGGTTGAATCGCGTCCCGCGGCACTGCCGGGCCTGCGGCAGGCGATTCTATGTGAACAAACGCCTGCTCTAAAACTCGAGGCGCCCTTCACCGAAACCATTCATTACAATTCACTTAAGTTATCATTTCAAAAATGTATTAAAATACCCAAAATTCTGTATTGTCGTCTTACCCTACGTTATAATCAGCTAAAACGGTCTCGTTATAGCGGAATTATGGAGGTTTCTTGATAACTAAGGTGACGCATTTCGCAGCACTCCTGCTGCTGTTGTCCGCGCCGTTGTTTGCGCAATCCGCCGGAGTTGCTGGAATTTCGGGCGTAGTCAAAGATCAAAGCGGTGCCAGTGTGCCGAATGCCAGAGTCGTGATTTCCAGCGACTCCCAAGGGCTGATTCGCACCCTCACCACCAATTCGGAAGGCGTTTTTGCGGCTCCGGTGCTTACGCCGGGGTCCGGGTACCAGGTGAAGGTTAGCGCCGGAGGTTTCTCCGATTACCTGGCTAAGGATCTGGTCCTTCAGGTGGGCCAGGATCTGGATTTGCACGTGAACCTGGCGGTCGGCCAGACGTCCACGCAGGTTGAGGTCAGTGCCACGGCTCCCCTGGTGGAAGACACCAAAACCGAGTTGTCGGATGTGGTGGATAGCCGCCAGATCCAGGAATTGCCAATCAATGGACGCCGCGTGGACTCCTTTGCCCTGTTGACGCCCGGCGTCAGCAACGATGGCACCTATGGCCTGCTCAGCTTCCGGGGCGTGGCCGGACAGAATTCATTCCTCGTGGACGGCACCGACACCACCGAGCAGTTCTACAACGAGAACGCCGGGCGCACGCGCATTGCCGCCCAGATCTCGCAGGACGCGGTGCAGGAGTTTCAAGTGGTTTCCTCCAACTACTCCGCCGAGTATGGGCGCGCCATGGGCGGGATCGTCAACACCGTCACCAAGAGCGGCGGCAACGCCTTCCACGGCGGAGGCTTCTGGTTCTACCGCAGCACCGGGTTCGATGCGCGCGATCCGTTCGCCAGTTTCGTACCTTCGGAAAAACGCAACCAGGCCGGCGCCACCCTCGGCGGACCCATTAAGAAGGACAAGCTGTTCTTCTTCCTGAGCAGCGAAGTCACGCGCCGGAACTTCCCCATGGTGGACAGTATCAATACCGTTGCCGTGAACCCCACCACCCAGTCCTGGATCGGCTGCGGCACCGGAACTTCCACGCAGGCGGCGGCTACACCGGCGCAGTGCAACGCCATCAACACCCTGCTGCCGCGCTTCTTCGGTTCGATTCCGCGCACCTTGAACCAGGAACTGTATCTGGCCAAACTGGACTATCACCTCAACGACCGCAACAGCCTGACCGCGAGCTTCAACTTCCTGCACGATATGTCGCCCAATGGCATCCAGACCAGCGCATCCTCTACCACCGGCTCGGCCCTGAACGGCAACGGCGACGACGCTGTGACGGTCCGCAACGGTCACGCCGCCTGGACCTTCATTCCTACTTCCACTTTCGTCAACGAGTTTCGCTTTGGCGTTGCCACCGACCGGCAATGGGACGGATTTGACCAGTCGGAACTCGGCCAGGGTCTGGGCTACCTGCAAGTATCGGTAAACGGCACCACCATTGGACCCGCCAGTTACCTGCCGCGCATCGAGCCCATGGAAACCCGCTACCAGTTCCAGGACAACGCCACCTGGACCAAAGGCGCCCACACTCTCAAATTCGGCGTCGACATCGCCACCACGCGCGATTATGTCTACTACATCAGCAACGCGTACGGCAGTTATACCTATCAAACCGTGAACGCCTTTGCCTTGGACTTCAGCGGCAATACCGCCGGAGCCAAGAACTGGCAGCGGTATGTGCAGACCTTCGGCAACGGAGCCATCAGTTACCGGCTTGGCGACAACGGCTTCTATCTTCAGGACCAGTGGCGCATCAACGACCGGCTCACCGCGATGTACGGCGCGCGTTACGAATATGCCAGCATGCCTCAGCCCGCGGTGTGCAATCAGAACTATCCCGGCACCTGCCATGTGCCGTCGCCCAACACCAACCTCGCGCCGCGGCTCGGCCTCACCTACCGGTTGAACGATAAGACCGTGCTGCAAGCCGGCTACGGCATGTTCTACGGGCGATTCCAGGGAGGCACTATCGACAATCTGTTCACTACCGGCAATGGCGTCTACCAGACTGCCGTCACTCTCAACTCCACCACTGCTCCGCAACTCGCCGCCGGTCCGGTGTTTCCCAACGCTCTGGCGGCTCAGCCGGCCGGCGCCAGCGTCTCGGCAGCCAGCCTCCAGTTCCTGGCGCCCAATATCAAGACGCCGTATTCGGAGCAGGGCAACATCGGGATTCAACGCCAGCTCACCAGCGATCTCTCCATTAACGTCTCCTATATCTGGAGCCGCGGCGTGCAGCTATATGGCGTTCGCGATTTGAACTTGCCCTCTACTACCACCAACTTCACTTACACCGTGAATGACACGAGCGGCAACCCGGCCTTCAATTACACCACTCCGGTCTACGTGGGCACGCGTCCCGACACCCGTTACGGCGGTATCTACTACGACGAAAACGGTGTCAACAGCTACTACAACGGCATGGCCGTGCAGATCAATAAGCGGTTCGCGCATGGCCTACAGGCCCACGTCGCTTACACCTGGTCCCACGAAATCGATGATGGCCAGAGCTATGGCGAGAGCACCAATAACCTGTTCCTGAGCAATGCCAATTACTGGCTATACAACGGAAATTACAAGGCCGATAAGGGCAACGGGACACTCGATCAACGCCACCGCTTCGTCCTGAACTGGGTCTGGCAGCCTACCTTCACGCACCGCACCGATGTACTGTCGCGGTACCTGGTGAATGGCTGGCAGCTTAGTAGCATCACGACCATGTCCAGCGGCCATCCGTACGGCAGCGAGACCATCAACGTGACCGATACGCCGGTCCCCGGCATGTTCAGCAACTACAGCATTACCGGTTTAGGCTTCAGTTATCGCGTGCCGTGGATGGTCTACAACGGCTACTACCTGCCGGCATCCTACCGGGCCGACGCGCGCTTGAGCAAGATCCTGCCGATCCACGAAAAATACACGCTCAGTCTGGCATTCGAAGTCTTCAACATCGCCAATACCTGGTCCGCCACCGGCTATTCCAGCAGCCAGGCATACACCGAGGCGAAAGGCGTCCTGACCCCGACGCCCACCAAACTATACATCCCCTCGGCCGACGGCGGATTCCCCGATGGAACCCAGGCCCGCCGCATGCAAGTAGGCCTCCGCTTCCAGTTCTAGCAGTCGGATTCACCACGGAGGCACGAAGGACACGGAGCAAACACGGAGCAGTCAAAACGAATCTTGATTTTCTCCGTGCTTCCTCCGTGTTCCCCGTGGCTCCGTGGTGAATCCCCGCCCCGACCGTGCTAGAAGCTAGAAGCTGAACCGGACGCTGATCTGAAGCCGCCGCGCCTGCGTACCGTCGGGGAAGCCGCCGTCGGCGGAGCCGATTCCGTAAGCCGTCGGAGTTAGCGTCAGCACTCCCTTAGTGGATTCCAGATACTCCTGGCTCGTCATGCTCGTCGGCGACCACGAGTTGCTGACGTTGAATGCTTCGAAGTTGAGCGTCAGGTTCGTCGTCCGATCCTTGATCATGATGGGAATCACCTTGGTCAGCCGCGCGTCGGTACGATAAGAGGCCGGCGTATAAATGCTGTTGACCGGCAGCCACGGCACCCTGAAGTTGCCCCCAAAGCCGTTAATGCTGCTCGTGGACAGCAGCCCGCTGGGACCAGCCGAGCTGACCCGGATCGTCGGACTTCCGGAAGGTCGCCCCGCCGCCAGCGTGGTGATCCCGGAGAGCTGCCAGTTATTCAGCAGGTATTTGGCGACAGCGTTGCTGGAGCGGGTGACGGTGGGCGCCCAAACGAAAGACAGCACCACCCGGTGCCGCTGGTCCAGCGTGCCGCTGCCTCGTTCGAAGGCATTGTTGCCGTTATAGGTATCGGAGGTGGCGCTGCTGTAGAAGATCGCGCTCGATCCGCCCCCCTGTCCGTCGTCGATCTCGTGAGACCAGGTGTATGAGGCGAGCGCCTGCAGCCCGTGCGAGAACCTCTTATTCAGGGTCACGGCGAGCGCATCGTAGTAGCTGTCGATACCGTTCACGTCTTCGATCACCGCGCCATACTTGGTGCTGGGGCGCGGAGTCAGATACAGCGGCGTAGCGAAGGATCCCGTAGGATTGCCGTTGGCATCCGCAATGGTATACGTGTAGGACCCGGTGGGCTGCGGTGCGTTCAGATCCACCGAGCTCATCAGGTGCACGCCGCGGCTCCAGATGCCCGATACGCTCAGCAGCGTGTCCGCGGTAAGCTGCCGCTCCAGCGAAATATTGCCCTGCTGCGTGTAGGGCGTCTTGTAGTGCGGGTCGGCGAACTGAATCGTGGCCGCTCCCACGGTGGCGCCGGTGGGCGGCGCGGCTAACGCGTTGGGAAATACCGGCCCGGCGGCAAGCTGCGTCGGGTTGGTGGCCGTAAGTGAATCGGCCACCTGGTAGATGCCGTTAGTGGTCCACAGGTTGTCGATCAATCCGCCCAGCAGCCGCGCATAGAAAATGCCATAACCCCCGCGCAGCACTGTCTTATCCGTCAGCCGGTAAGATAGTCCGATGCGCGGCGCGAAGTTCTTGCTCGGCGTGTGGATGTAGCCGGTCTGCGGAAAGTCCGGATTGGTCACCGGGAAGTTCATGCTCATCGACTTATCCCAGCGAATCCCCAGGTTGAGGGTCAGCCTCTGTGTCGCCTTCCACTGATCCAGGACGTACCACGCCAGCTCGTTAATCCGGTAATCCGCAATGGGGTTGCCAAAGGTCTGCGAGTACGAAGTCCAGCTCTTGAGGCCGGCTGTGTTGCCCGAGTAGTCCTGGGCGAACGTCGTCGGATTGAGATAGGTGTACGAACCGAATACATTGCTCATGTAAGAGTTGTAGTCTTCGGTGGTGAAGAAGCTGAAACCCAGCTTGATGGTATGGCTGCCCTTCACCAGGCTGGCGTCGTCGGAGAGTTCGTAGCGGGTCTCGGAAGGCTCCACGCGCGGCAGGTAATTGGCCGGTCCAAGCTGCACGCCGCCCACCGAAACATCCAGGTAGCCCAGGCCGCCGCCCAGTTCCGCCTGGTCGAACGAATCCGCCTGCCGGTCGGTATCCCAACCGAAACGGAACGTGTTCACGAAATTGCTGGTAGGCACGAAAGTCCAACCCAGCTTTCCATTGCGCACGCGCACCGAATCGTCGCCGTTGCCGTTGATGGCCGAACCCGTAGTGGAACTGAGGCCGGTCTGAATGCCGTTCGGCGACAGCCACCGCAGATAATTGAATTCCGCCGTGAAAGTGTTCTTATCGGAAAGATGATAGTCCAGCCGGCCGAAGCCCAGGTCGTTATCGTCGGTGCGCGGAACCTGCCCGTAAAACCGCGGCAGCAGGCCATTGATCGCACTGCACTGCGCGGGCGTCGCGGGTAGCACGCACCCGATGAAACTCTGAGTCGTGGGGTTGAGCACCGTGGCCGAAACATAACTGTCCACCATGGGAAAATTGCGATGCGTCAAGTCGAAATTAAGGAAGAAAAACAGCTTGTCCTTGATGAGTTTGCCCCCGACGCTGGCGCCGCCTTCCACGCGCCTCTCCGACGGGTTGAACGCCGCAAACGAATCCCGCGCGTCGAATCCCGTGCTGCGAAAGTAGTAGAAACCGCTGCCGTGGTAGTCGTTGCCGCCGCTCTTGGTGACCGTGTTCACCACGCCGCCCATGGCGCGCCCGTATTCCGCGGAGTAATCGCTCGACACCACCTGAAATTCCTGCACCGCGTCCTGCGAAATCTGCGACTGAATGCGCGTGCGCCCGGCGTTCTCGTCGTAGAACTGTTCGGTGTTATCGTTGCCGTCGATCAGGAACGAGTTGTTTCCGGCCACTCCTCGAAAGCTCAGCAGTCCGAAAGTGGCATCGTTGGTCACGCCCGGCGTCAGCAGCACGAACGAATCCACCCGGCGCCCGTTCACCGGCAGTTCCGCGATCTGCCGGTTGTCTACCACCGTAGAGACGTCGCTCTTGGTGTCGTCCACCATGGCCGCCGTGGCGCTCACGTCCACTTCCGTGGTGCTGGCGCCCACCGCCAGCGCGACATTCAGGTTCAGGTTCTGCCCCACCGCCAGCGTCAGGTTATCGGCTTCGTAAACGTTGAAGCCGGCAGCCGTCACCATGACTTTGTAGCCCGCCCCGGGAATCAAAGCCGGCGCCGAAAACAGGCCCGAATCGTTGGTACTCAGCGAGCGCACCTGCCCCTGGCTCGCGCTCGAGATGACGACTTTGGCGTTCGGCACGCTCGCGCCGCTCGCATCTTTCACAACGCCCGAAATCCCAGCCACGCCGGCAGAGGATTGCGCGAAGATGGGGGCGCAAACGAATAGAAACAGCGCCGCGAAATAGTGGAACTTCATGTAACCCCTCCAAACAGAATTGGTACAAACAAGACCCGGAGTAAACGGTCAGCGAAACCGTCTATGCATGCGATTTTCCGAGTATACGATAGTTTTGTAACAATCCGATTGCTTTTCCGGTACTTTTCAACTGTTAATGGAGACCGGCGGAACCCTTAATGGAATCAAGGAGTTTGGAGGGGTCGTAGCCTGCGCCGTCCTTGAAAACCAGGCGCACCCGGCGGATATCGGCGATGCGCACCGCGGGGTTTCCATCCAGCACCACCAGGTCGGCCTGCTTACCCGCTTCCACCGTGCCGAAATGGTCCGCTTCCCCCAGGAACCGGGCGCCGTTCGAGGTGGCGATCCGGATCGCTTCCACCGGAGTGAACCCGCCTTCCACCAGCAGTTCGATATTGCGCTGATCGGCGAATCCCGCCAGCGCGCCGCCGTTGCCGGTGGGGTCCGCGCCCGGCCATCAGAAGGCCGCCGGCTTTTACGAAGGCGTACTCGAATTGCAGCTCTTTTCGCAGCCCCTGCGCCGAAACCGTATCCTCTCCGCCCGGCGCCCGGGCGCGCGAACTGAGATAGCTGATGGCCGATCCCGGCGAAAGCGCGTCCAGAAAACGCTGCTCCAGCGGCGGCCGGCTGCCGTTAAAGGCTTCGAACACGGCCAGCGTGCTGGTGATCGCCACGTGGTGCGCCACCAGGTCGGCGATCATATCGCGGATGGGCTGCCCGCCGATATCCAGCTTTCCCATCTCCCCGCGCGTGACGCCCTGCGAGGGGCACACGTCGGGCTGCTTGCCTGCATGGAATTCGGTATCCACCAGCAGCCCGTGCTCCAGATTGTCGATGCCGATAGCGGCGGCTTCGCGGAAGCCGATCGAGCAGAGATGGCCGGTGACCTTGATGCCGTGCCGGTGCGCCGCCTCCACCGCCGCCTTCAGTTCCGCGCGCGTGATGTTCATGTACGCTTTGAACGAGGTCACGCCCTCCGCGGCCCAATAGTCCACCGTGCGCACGGCGTCGTCCGGTCCCGTGAGTTCATGCATCTGCGGACCGGCGATGCTGCCCGTTCCTTCCAGGTACGGCCCGGTGATGAACAGGCGCGGACCCGGCATGCGGCCCGCGTCGATCAGCCGCTTCATATTCAGGTCCGTATACGGCTCCAGGCTGCCCGCGGTCCGCGCCGTGGTGACTCCGGCCGCCAGGTACAGACGCGGAAAGCTGAAGGCCTGTTCCGTATAAATCGGGATGCCGCCGCCCGAGGGGTAGAACAGGTGCTCGTGCATGCCCACCAGGCCGGGGATGACCGTGGCGCCCGTCAGGTCCATGGCCCGCGCGCCGGCCGGAACCGCCGTCGAGCCCGCCGCGTCCCACGGCGGCGATCTTTCCGTGGTCGATGACCACCGTACAATTCTCCACGGGCGCCGCGCCGGTGCCGTCGATCACGCGCACGTGCTCGAGCGCGATCACCGGAGCATTCACTGTCACGAACGGTTGCGTCCCCGGCGCGAAGCGGCCCTGTGCCCACGCAGCGCCGGAGAGCAGAATCAGGCAAAGCAAACGGCGGAAGTATCTCACAGGGATCAATTATAGAAGTTGCGGTCCCAGGCGTGCCGTTTCAAAATCGCCAGCGTCTCCTCGGGCAGCGGGCCCAGGTCCGGCAGGCGGCTGTTACTGTCGGCGTGCTTCACCGTGCGCATCCCCGGAATCACGCTGGAGACCGCGGGATGGGCCAGGCAGAATCGCAGCGCCAGCGCGGGCAGCGGCTCGCCGCTCGGTCCCAGGTCCCGCAGCAGCGCGTCCACGTGTTCCACTACCTGCTTCTTGCGATCGCCCCGGAAATAGTACTCGCGAAAATCGCCCGCCGGGAACTTCGTCTCCGCGGTCATGGTGCCGCTCAGGGCGCCTTCGTCCAGCGGCACGCGCGCCAGCACCCCCACCTTCTTTTCGATGCATAGCGGAAACAACTCCCTTTCGGGCGCCTGGTCGAAAATGTTGTAAATCACCTGCACCGCGTCGATCAGGTCCGTGCGGATGGCGTCCAGCACCGAGCCGGGCTCGTGCTCGGTCACCGAAATGCCGCAGCGCCGCGCTTTGCCCGAGCGCTTCAGATCCTCGAACGCGCGGCGCCAGTCGTCAGCCTCGAGAAACTCCGGTTGCCAGACGTGAAGCTGCAGCAGGTCTATGGTTTCCAGTCCCAGGTTGCGCAGGCTCTCTTCGGCGCACTGCACGATGTAAGCGTACGGGAACACCTCGCTGATCGGAGTGCCCCTCCGCGCCGGCCAGATGCGATTCTTCGGCGGCACCTTGGTGGCCACATAAATCTTCTGTGCCGACTCGCGGACTACCTTCCCCACCAGTTGCTCGCTGTGCCCGTCGCCGTATGCCAGCGCGGTATCGATCAGGTTGACACCCAGGTCGATGGCGCGCTTCATTGCGGCCTCCGATTCGTCGTCCGACCCGCCGAGCCATTGCTTCCCGCCAATGCCCCACGCGCCGTATCCCATTTCGCTGACTTCGAAGCCAGTCCTGCCAAGATTGCGGTATTTCATAAGTGTCGTCCTCCATTATGCCTGTCCTCACGCCCCCATTCCCCAATATGCCGCAACCAGAAATGGTAACCGGCGCGCAAACTCGCGCTTCCACCGCTCGAAAGGCTGGTCTGTGGTCAGGTAGGTCCACACGGCCCCCCGGTCGGCGATCTCCGCGCCGTCCGATTCCACCCTTCGCGCAATCTCGCCCGGTAGCGCCGCCTCCATTTCCCCGAACCACTCGTGAATCTTCAGCAGGTACTCGCGATGCGGATCGCGCCCGGCCCAGGAAACCCAGTGCACCCGAGTCGGCTTCGTCGATCACGGCGGCGTGAAACTCGCGGTGCACCTGCTCTCCGGTCCGCATGGCGATCCGGTCGCGCAGGTAGTCGAAGCCGATCTCGTTCTGCGTCGCGTAAGTAATGTCGGCCGCATAGGCGGCGCGCCGCTCGGCCGGCTGTCATCCCCTGCTGTACATACGCCACCGAAAGGCCCAGCAGGCGGTAGATGCCGCCCATCCAAGCGGCGTCCCGCCGCGCCAGGTAATCGTTGACAGTCATCACGTGGACGCCGCGATGCTCGCGCGCCAGCCACGAAATCGCCGGCACTGCCGCCAGCGTGTTGCCCTCCCGGTCTGCATCTCGGCGATCGAGCCGCGCGCCAGGGCCAGCGCCCCGCGCAGTTGCACGTCGTACATCCGCCCCAGACCCGCGCCGCCGCCGTCGCGGCCAGAGCGAACCAGCGGGTCTGATCTTCGGTTTCGCGCGCCGCAGCGCCCAATTCGGCATCGCTCAATCGCCCGAATGCGCCCCGCATCGCTTGAATCTGCTCCACCGTCGACCGGTCCCGGTCGAACAGCGAGCGCAAATATTGCACCACAGGCATACGATTCATCGCACAAATCTCCTTTGGGAAAACCAAAATCGGAAAAGAAAATTAGGATTCGGTTCTACGCCAAGGGAGGAGCGCGAGAGATGTGGATGCTGAGGAACGATACCGGCTGAGCCGCGCACTCGCCACCAGAAACGCGCAGCCGCGAGAGCGCCAGGACAACCAGAAAACAGAAAACCAGAACCGGAATCGCGAGCTGCAGATCCGCCCGGACGGACTCGTCGCAATGCACAATAGCAGCAGTGCCACGCACACCAAAGCGACAAACGCGCGCGCGATCCTGAGTCCCGCACGTCTTGATGCTATCAGAAATCTTCAGAGCTGTTTCGCTCTTCGGGACGTCCGCTATTTCGCCCGCTTCACGGCGGCACCAGGCCAGGGTACGGATTAATGGCCTTTCCCTGCCACCACAGCTTTCCGGCCCCAGTTCGAAGATCGCAAAATGCAAGTGCGGCGCGCGCGCATCCGCATTCCCCGTCGATCCCACAAAACCGATGATGTCCCCACTTTGGACCCGCGATCCCTCGCGCAACCCTTCCATGTACCCGGCCAGGTGCGCGTAGTAATAGCAATACACTCCCATTTCATCGAACTGATATATCGTGTTGCCGCCCTGCTTACTAAGGAAAAGCCTGCGGACCGTCCCGGATACGACGGCGCGCACGGGTGTCCCTCTCGGCTCCAGAATGTCGACCGCCTCATGACGCGCCCGCTGTGAATTTCTTCGAATGTGTCCCGCAGATTCGCGAGTGTGAGTCCGCGGATGGGCGGAGTCATCTCCAGAATCGACGAGGTCGCGCCAACGGCGAGAAACACCGGCATGAGCCCGGCGATGAAAACGCAAAGCCTCAAACCCTACTCCTCCAGGTCGACCGGTGTGCCCCGCCGAACCATGCGCGACAGTTCCTCCACATCCCAGTTCGTCAGCCGGATACATCCGTCCGAGACGCCATGCCCGATGTTGTCCGGGTCCGGCGTCCCATGGATTCCATAGTTCGGTTTTGAGAGGCCGAGCCACGCTGTGCCGACGGGATTGTTGGGACCCGGCGCGAGTTCCGCTTTCGCGAGCATTCTTGTCCACATTCCAGAGGAGCTTCGGGTCCCAGTTGAACCACGGGTAATGCACAATGCCGACTATGGTCCAATGGCCGATCGGCAGAGGATCGTGCGAGTCCCCAATGGTAGTCGGGTATTGGGCCAGTTCCTTGCCGCCCGCGCCGTAGGCGATTACCGTGCGTTTTGACTTCGACACCACCACGCGTAACGCCACGCCCAACACGCCGCGCCGCACATTCGGCACGGTGATTCGCTCCCCCGCCGTGTCCAGTTTCTTGCCGGGATTCAACTCGGCCAGAAGCTTCGGCGAGATATGGAACTTCTCACCCAGTCCTTCCTCCGGCGTTTCAAAGCCAAGCCGCTTCAACTTCGCCTTTTCCTGGACCTCGGCCGGAAGTGGCAGGAACGGGCCTTTCTCATCCGCCTGGGTAATCGCGTAGGTCAACAGCACGGGACCTGCATCGCTATTGAGCAATCCCCACATCTCGGCGTCAATTACGCCGGTCGGCTTCAGACCGTGGCTTTCCTGATATCCCTTGACCGCAACCCCGAAGTCGCCGCCGTAGACACCGTCAATCTCGCCAGGCGAGAACCTGGCACGGTCCAGAAGAATCTGAGCCCGCACCACCCTTGGCCCCGCGGTTCCTGGTGCCACCGCGCCGGTCTTCGTCGAGTCCGCTATCTCGTTCGCCTCGGGGCTCCTGAGGGCGGGAGCACCGACGAGCTTTTGCGCTGGTCGGGCTGTGTCCGCGCCGGCCAACGCCAGAATCGAAGCAGTTACCGCTAGCAGATGAATTAGGCGCATACCGAAGCGCGGCACTTTGCGGGCCGTTCCCAAGCTGCTGCTTTCCCCCGTTACTGCTATTCAAGATGATGCTCTTCTTGCCTTCTCGACCGCAGGACTTGCACATTACAACTGGCGACCGCCGTCTTCAACCTCTGTCATGCGCACACATTCAGTTTGGTTACCGGTGTGCACTACAGATCGAGCAGAGGTAACAAAATGACGACGCTGTTAATTATTCTTTTGCTGGTGTTTGTACTCGGTGGCGGCGGTTGGGGATATTCTCGCTGGCGCGGCTAGCCACGCGGGACTTACCGGTCTCGTTCCGCTTCACCGCGGTCTGAGGCTGGACAAGGAAATGTAGCACAAAAGCGAGGGCAGATCGTGAATTTCACAGCTCTAAGTACAACGGAATTGGCGTTAATCATCGGAGTGTTCGTGGTGCTCGTTGCATGCGTTGCCGCGTTCCTCTTATACCGAAAGCGTCGGACTCAAAGACTGCGCACTCAGTTCGGTGGCGCTGAATATGCCCGCGCCGTACAGAAAGGCGGCAGCCCGCGGCATGGGGAAACCCAGTTGGAGAAGCGCGCAAAACGAGTCGAGGCGCTATCACATCCGGTCGCTCGCGCCAGGCGATCGCGCACGCTTCGTAGAGTCGTGGCGCGGAGTCCAGGCGCGCTTCGTTGACGGTCCAGCCGGTGCGGTAACGGAAGCGGACCAACTGCTGCGCGATGTGATGTCGACGCGCGGTTACCCGGTAAGTAACTTCGAACAGATGGCGGCGGATATCTCCGTGGACCATCCATTGGTCATGGAAAACTACCGGACGGCTCACGAAATCGCGCTTCGGCAGACCCAGGGGCAAGCCAGCACCGAAGAGTTGCGCCAGGCAATGGTTCATTACAGGACGCTCTTCGAGGAACTGACCAACGAGCCGGAGATGCCCCTGACGAAGGTTGCATCCTGAGCTTGCGGATTGCAAGCAGAAGCAGTGTAAGTGTTGAGCTTGGAAGACAAAATTGGAGGGGAATTCCGTGAACGAAGAACATAAAGAAGAAGAGCAGAGATACGCCGGACTCACGACTGCGGTTTTGGCTGACGCCGGTATGCAACGGCGTCGCGCCTGCCGCCGTTGCCGCGGCTATGGCTCCGGCTGAAAAGGATACGCCGCTCTTTTCGGCCGACCAGGCAAAAGCGTTTCGTGTGCGCTGGGATACCATCCAGGGGGGCTTTGTGGATGAGCCCCGCCGCGCCGTCGAGCAGGCGGATAGTCTGGTGGCGGAGACAATGCAGCGCCTCGCTGAAATCTTTGCGGAGGAACGCGCCAGGCTCGAAGGACATTGGGATCGCAAAGAGACCGTATCCACCGAGGACCTCCGGCTGGAGTTGCGCCGCTACCGGTCGTTTTTCGGTCGTCTTCTCTCGGTTTAGGTGCTTCAGAAGGTCGCGGCTCCGATCCG
Organism: uncultured Solibacteraceae bacterium; assembly: GCA_963748795.1. Lineage (GTDB taxonomy): Bacteria > Acidobacteriota > Terriglobia > Bryobacterales > Bryobacteraceae > Sulfopaludibacter. The sequence goes on along the minus strand of CAVVLD010000058.1, from coordinate 132,739 downwards.
AGCCGCGAGCGTGAGCGAGCGTCCGGGCCGATTTACGTGACTCAACTTTTGAAACGGCGTACTTAGTTAGCCCGCGGTCAAAGGTATAGGCCTACCGGTATTCAGGAAGTTTAAGGAGATTTTCAATGTTTCTAACGCTGTTTGTTGTTTTGCTTGTGTTGTGGTTGCTCGGATTCTTCGCGTTCCACATCGCTGGTGGGTTAATCCACCTTCTGTTAATAGTTGCGGTGATCTCTTTGGTAGTGCACCTCTTCAGAGGTCGCAGCATGGCTTGAAAGCCGAAGGCGGACCGCATCGTGCTCATTGGCTCCAACGCAATCACGCGGCCCACCTGAAATGCCGTGCCTGACGGCATAATGCCGTCAGGGCGGTGTCAGTGTGGACCCCCAGCTTCTTCAGTCGCCGCCGGCCTGTTTCAAAACGTGTATCCGGATAAGCAGATACCGTCCCCATGCCAACCCCAAATGAGCGTTGTTAAGTAAGAGTAGTTTTCGCAATATCCCCATTGTTTCATCACCCACCGGGCGCGACGCAATTGCTGCACCTTGAAATGCGACATTTGCCTGCGTGGCCTCCGAATCTCGCCACGGATTTCGTTTTACTGCGCGGTTCGGCCCGCTCGACTGTCCGATTCCTGTCATCGACCCACTAGATGGCAAGGTAGCCGTCAAGTCAGTTATATAGGCCGTATAAGTGCTGTAACATGTGCGAGGTAAACTAATGCGCGGATTTACATTTATAGTGTTAGCTGCTGTCGCTGGAATCGGCTTCACGGCTACCACACCCCAAGTGAAGGCTCAAGACAACGTCGAAGTCGGAGTAGCCCCTGAATGTCCATATGGTTACTATGACGTCGCACCTTATGCGTGTGCTCCCACTGGCTACTATGGCCCGGAATGGTTCAATGGAGATGGCTTCATTGGCGCTGGCCCGTGGTTTCACGGCGCCGAGAACTTCCAGGGCAACGTAGATAACCGTTTACATCCGGATCACGGCTATACGGGCCCAACGCCAAAACGTGGCGAGAAAGCCGAACCGTCAAAGCGAGTCGATAGTGAGCACTTCAAAGGAAACGAAGTGCGGGATGGACGCGGCCACGTCGCTGAGGCTAAGAAATAGCCAAGCCTCGGAGGGTCTGCGGAAGGGCCGTGCCTGGAACGTAACGGGACGGCCTGCCGCTTACCAGGATTGGCCGGTAAACCATTCACACCACCCCCAAATTTCTTTGTCATTGACTACAAACAACGACCGTTTCGCTACCGCGCTCGGGCAGCCGCTATGGAACAGGCCAGGCGAGCGCAACTGTAGCCCGCGATGCTGAAGGAAACATCACGCTGGAACATTTTCGAGCCAGTCCTGCCAAGATTGCGGTATTTCATAAGCGTCGTCCTCCATTATGCCTGTCCTCACGCCCCCATTCCCCAATACGCCACAACCAGAAACGGTAGCCGGCGTGCGAATTCACGCTTCCACCGCTCGAAAGGCTGGTCGGTGGTCAGGTAGGTCCAGACGGCCCCCCGGTCGGCGATCTCGGCGCCGTCCGATTCCACCCGCCGCGCAATCTCGCCCGGTAGCGCCGCCTCCATTTCCCCGAACCACTCGTGAATCTTCAGCAGGTACTCGCGATGCGGATCGCGCCCGGCCCAGGAAACCCAGTGCACTCCCGCCCTGTATTCGGAGACCCGCGCCAGGTGGTCCGCCCAAACATCGTCGATCGTCCGTAGTGTGATGTGCTTCTGGCGCTCCGGCCCGTCGCCTTCCAGAACCTCCTGCCGCCACGCGTGGATCTTGTTCCGCTGTCCCTCGAACGGCACTTCGTAGCCGTGCAGGAACACGCGCGTGTCCAGATGCTGCCCTTCGATCAGCCGCTGGCAGCGTGTCCGGATCCTCGCGGTAGCGCGCGTCCAGTTCCCCGTACCGCACCATCAGGTCGTCCTCGGTGGAGAGGAAGAAGCGCGACGATCCAGGGTCGCCCTGCCGTCCGGCGCGTCCGCGAAGCTGATTGTCGATGCGGCGGCTCTCGTGCTTGTTGGTGCCGATCACGTACAGCCCGCCCAGTTCCACCACGCCCTCGCCCAGCCGGATGTCGGTCCCGCGCCCCGCCATGTTCGTCGAAATCGTCACCGCGCCGCGTTCCCCGGCGCGCGCGATAATCGCCGCTTCCCGCTCGTCGTGGCGGGCATTCAGAACCTCGTGCGGAATGTCCGGCAGCATGCGCACTCAACCGTTCCGAATCGGCCACGCTCGCCGTGCCCACCAGCACCGGTTGGCCGGTCGCATGCACCCGCCGGATCTCGGCCGCCACGGCCTGCTCCTTCTCTGCCTTCGTCGCGAAAATCATGTCCGGATGATCCACCCGGATCATCGGCCGGTTGGTCGGAATGGTCTCCACCCGCAGTCCGTACACCCGCAGAAACTCCAGCGATTGCGTGGCCGCCGTGCCCGTCATCCCGCACGCCATCGGGTACAACGCCACCAGGTGCTGCAGCGTGATCTGCCCCAGGATCATTCCCTGCGACTTGGCCGCCACCCCTTCCTTGGCCTCGATGGCGGTGTGCAAACCGGCCGGCCAGCGCCGGTCCAGCGCAATCCGGCCCTTGAACTCGTCCACCATCTCGATGGCGCCGTTCTTCACGATGTAGTCGATGTCGCGGTGCACCAGGGCATGCGCGTGCAGCGCCTCCTCCACTGCCCCGTGGATCGCCAGGTTGCCCGGGTCGAACAGGTTCCCGCATCCCAGGGCGATCTCCACGGCGCGGATCCCGCCATCGGTCAGCGCCACGTTGCGCCTGCCCGGATCCACCGTGAAGTGCTCCCCGGCCTGCAAGCCGCGGACAATCTGGTCGGCCACGTAGGCCATACCGCGGTCGCCCGTTTCGCCGCCGGCAATCACCAGCGGCACGCGCGCCTCATCGATCAAAATCGAGTCGGCTTCGTCGATCACGGCGGCGTGAAACTCGCGGTGCACCTGCTCTCCGGTCTGCATGGCGATCCGGTCGCGCAGGTAGTCGAAGCCGATCTCGTTCTGCGTCGCGTAAGTAATGTCGGCCGCATAGGCGGCGCGCCGCTCGGCGGCGTCATGCCCTGCTGCACATACGCCACCGAAAGGCCCAGCAGGCGGTAGATGCCGCCCATCCAGGCGGCGTCCCGCCGCGCCAGGTAGTCATTGACGGTCATCACGTGGACGCCGCGATGCTCGCGCGCCAGCCACGAAATCGCCGGCACGGCAGCCAGCGTTTTGCCCTCTCCCGTCTGCATCTCGGCGATCGAGCCCCGCGCCAGGGCCAGCGCCCCGCGCAGTTGTACGTCGTACATCTCCTGCCCCAGAACCCGCGCCGCCGCCGTCGCCGCCAGGGCGAACCACCTGGTCTGATCTTCGGTTTCGCGCGCGGTAGCGCCCAATTCGGCATCGCTCAGGCGCGCGAACGCGCCCCGCATTGTTTGAATCTGCTCCACCGTCGACCGGTCCCGGTCGAACAGCGAGCGCAAATATTGCACCACAGGCATACGATTCATCGCACAAATCTCCTTTAGGAAAACCAAAATCGGAAAAGAAAATTAGGATTGAGTTCTACGCCAAGGGAGGAGCGCGAGAGATATGGATGCTGAGGAACGATACCGGTTGAGCCGCGCACTCGCCACCAGAAACGCGCAGCCGCGAGAGCGCCAGGACAACCAGGAAACAGAAAACCAGAACCGGAATTGCGAGCTGCAGATCCGCCGCGGAAGGGCTGGTGGCAATGCACAATAGCAGCAGTGCCACGCACACCAAAGCGACAAACGCGCGCCCGATCCGGAGTCCCCGCACGTCTTGATCCTATCAGAAAACGATCACCGCCCGTTCGCTACCGGGCACACCCGTCCTGACCGGCCACCACCCGAAAACAAGACATTTCCGGGCGGCGTACTGCCTAAGCCACCTAACCGTTTCAGTGCCATTCCCCGGGTGGAGGAGTCGTGTGGCATCCTACCCGGAGCGCCATTCCGGGAACCACCGTGAGCATAAACATCGACACGAACCTGGTAGTCACCGTTCAAGGCGCGACTGATGGCGCGTATGCCCTCCCGCAGTTGACGGCATCTTGCAGATCGGCGATACCCGGTACTCCATTACGGTAAATGCGGAGTTGGCCGGCATTGAAAGCAGCCAGCCGGTGCTGGACCAGACGTTAGACATCAAACAGATAGTGGATCTCGCCATCGGAGAGGACAACAGCGGGCGGGATAGAAACTACGAATTCTAGGGCGCCGGGTCCGGATTGAAATAGCCGAACGTGCCAATCGCGGTCCGCAGTGTGCCGAGGTGGCCGTTGTGCGTCGGGAATTTCGAGCGTAGTTTTCATCTGGCTTCATTGTTCAATATTTATGGGACAGGCTTGAAGCGGTCGTCGATCTCCACCTGATAGCCGCTGGCGAGGCGATTGGTTTCGTTGGCCATGCCGACCACGGCCATCAGTTCGGCGAACATGGCGTCGGTCATGCCGGCCTTGCGCGCCGCGGCGGTGTGCGACGCGATGCAGTAGGCGCACTGGTTGGTGGCGCTGACGGCGAGGTAGATCATCTCCTTGGTGAGCGCGTCGAGCGCGCCGGGGGCCATGATCTGCTTGATGCTTTCCCAGGTGCGGCGCAGGGTGGCGCGGATCGTGCGCCAGCGCTTTCCAGAAATTGTTGATCCAATCGGTGTGGCGGGTGGCCATGATGTCGTCATAGACGGCGCGCACTTCGGGGCTGGCGTCGGCGTATTCGACGAGTCCGAGAGTGGCCACTACTGGGCTCCGCCGAAGAGTTTGGCCTGGCGCTCCTGCATTTCAGCGGGGGTCAGGTCTTCCTGGCGGGAGCCAATGGCCCAATCGATGCCGAAGGGGTCGCGAAGCTGGCCGTAGCGGTCGCCCCAGAACTGGTCGCCGATGGGCATTGTGACCTCGGCGCCGGCGGCTACGGCCTGGTTGAACAGGGCGTCCGCGTCCGGCACATAAACGTGCAGGTGCAGGGGCAAGCGGCCATCGGCGAGCGGCGGCATGTGGAACTCGGTGCTGAAATCGTCGGCGAACATTAGGTTGGAATCGCCGATCTTCACCTGGGCGTGCATCAGCTTGCCGCCGGGTCCGGGAGAGCGGGCGATTTCGACGGCGTTGAACGCCTTCTTGAGAAAGTCGATGTAGGCAGCAGCGCCACCTTTGATGGTGAGGTGCGGCGTCACGGTATGAAAACCGGGAGGAATGGGAGAAGCAGCTTTGGCCATGCCGATAGGATACGACGGGCGGGAATCGGATACAATCCAGAGAACGAGGAGTTAACCGATGATCCAGAGAGTGCTGCTGTGGGGAAGTGTTTTCAGTGCGGTTCTGGCGCTGCCGGTAAGCGCCCAGGCTCCGGCATCCAAGCCCGCCGAAGAGGTGTACAAGAACATTGTGGAACTGAAGGGGACGCCCGCGGATCAGTTGGACCCGGCGATGCAATTCATTGCCGCGTCACTGGGGGTAAACTGCCAGTTCTGCCATGTGCCGGGCAAGTTCGAGGCCGACGACAAGGGCGCCAAGAAGACGGCGCGGCAGATGATGGCCATGACGGCCATGATCAACAAGACCAGCTTCGGAGGCCGGCAGCAGATTACGTGCAATTCCTGCCATAACGGCTCCACGCGGCCGTCCGCGGTTCCCGCGGTGCAGGAATCGGACACGCCCGCGCACCCGGCGGCGATGGGCGCGCCCGCCGGCGGGACCCCGCCGAGCGTGGATGAGATCCTGACGAAATACGTGACGGCGCTGGGCGGCGCCGACGCCATTGGAAAAGTGACCAGCCGGGTGATGAAGGGGCAGATACTGGTGGCCGGCTCCGGCAGCCCGATCGAAGTCTATACGAAGGCGCCGAACATGCGGGTGACCATCACCCACAGCGCGCAAGGCGACAGCTACACGGCGTTCGACGGCAAGGCCGGATGGATGGGAAACACAGGGCGGCCGGCGCGCGAGATGAACGCATCGTCATCGGCCGCATCGAGCCTGGACGCGGAGTTCTCGCTGGCGCTGCACCTGAAGGAGATGTATCCGCAGATGCGCCGGGGGCGCCCGGAGACGGTGAATGGCGTGCTGTGCGACGTAGTGAACGGGCAGGCTCCGGGCAAGCCGGCGGTGCGGCTGTACTTCGAGAGGGAATCCGGGCTGCTGCTGCGCATGATGCGATACGCCGATACCCCGATGGGGCGGCTGCCAACGCAGATCGACTACGCCGATTACCGGAACTCAGGAGGAGCGAAGATTCCGTTCCGGTGGACGCTGGCGCGGCCCAACGGGCGGTTCACGATTCAAATCGCCGAGGCCCAGGTGAACGTACCGATCGACGATGCGAAGTTCGCCCGGCCTTCCGGGGACGTGAAGTAACGGCTTCGTTGCGAGTTTCCGAATCGCAGGATCTTCGGGGTCGGCCTGCTGATCCCGCTTCAAAACCTGCCGAAATTCCAGACCGCATATGAATTTCGCTAGATCAGCCAGCCGATCCGGGGGGAAATGAGTGGCCAAGCCGAAAATGAGCGCGGGCGATACGGTCGTCGCGTGACACGTTTCCTCAAGATATTTTTGCGGCACGGTGACCTCCGCAAACGTGTCCAAAATCCGAAGCACTGACATCACCTTCCGATGCCAACCCACGGCCTGCCAGTTTCGCGGGAGCCTTGCCCTTCATCAACTCCGCTAGAGTCCTTACCCAAGAAATTGTAATGTAAATGAGTCAAGTTTTAGGCGACGAGTTTTTGCTCTTCGCAGCAGTGGTCGATCTCTTCCTGGAGACGATCAAAGGCGGCTCGAAGAGTGGAATCTCCGGGCGGGCCGGCCGGCATGATCTCGGCGAGTTTGGGACGGAGCAACCGTGCATATGTGCGTGTGAAGAACAGGGCAATGCGCAGCCCTGTGGGGGTCAACTCATAGCGATGGCTGTGTTGGACCCGCTGAATGAGACCGTGCAGACGGAGGCGGCGCAGGTCGTAGGTCATCCGGCCCACGGGGTAGTGGGCTGGGTCGAGACCCAGCACTGGAGATTGGCCATTTGCGCCGTAAAGTCGGCGCGTCAGATTTCGCTGAACTTTTGCTCCCCGATGCTCTACTCTACTTCTGGCGGCTTCTGAATCATGCCGCTACTGCTGGAGAGCGGGACATTTGGAAGAGACCGTTTCGTTCTGCGGGCGCGTGCTCACCGCCAGCGAACTGAATCTGGTGCGCCAGATCATCGCCGATTTTCCTCGACTCAGTCAGGCTGAGTTGGCCTATACCATCTGCGAGTTGATGGAATGGCGCCGGCCCAACGGAAAACTGAAAAATCCCGAGTGCGTGGAGTGGCTGCAAAAGTGGCAGCAGCAAGTTCTTCCTGCTCTGCCGGAGTTGCGAGTCACCAAACCGCGTGGGCCCCATCGTCTTCTGGCCGACGGTCCGCAGAGTGATCCCCAGCCACCCTTACGTGGACGGTTGGCCGACTACCGGCCTCTGTGCTTGCAGTTGATTGAGGATTCCGCCGGCCGTCGTCTGTTCCAGCAGTATATTCAGCGCTACCATCCGCTGGGCTATCGGGTCCCTTACGGCGCACAACTGCGTTATCTGGTACGCACTCCGTCTCAGGACGTGCTGGCCTGACTGCTGTTCACCAGTGCCGCTTGGAAGATGGCGCCACGCGATCGCTGGATCGGATGGAGCGATCAGGCGCGCCGGGCCAACCTGTCCCGTGTGGTCAACAACGCTCGCTTCCTGATTCTGCCCTGGGTCGAGGTGCTTCACCTGGCCAGCCACGTCCTGTCTTTAGCCGCTCGTCGACTCCCCACCGATTGGCAGGCCGCTTACGGCGTGGAACCTGTGCTGCTGGAGACCCTGGTGGACCGGCCTTACACTGGGACCTGCTACCGTGCCGCCAACTGGATTTGTGTAGGCCAGACTCAAGGCCGCGGCCGCATGGATAGTACCCATGAGGCTCAGGGTACCTCCAAAGACATCCTGCTGTACCCCCTGGAGTCACATTGGCGCCAACGTAGCGACGTCGCGATGGAGCTTGGTATCCGTCGCACGGCTCATGCGATTTCCAGCATGGTACCACTTTCCAGCCGGATTACCACCCGGCGCCGAAGTGAGTCGTTGGTCGTCAACTTGGAGGCGTACCGCCCCGGCGGATGTGGCCCTGCCTCCCTCTGGATTGTCGACTCGGTAGAATGGTCGGGCCTGGGTGTGCGGCGCACACGCTTCATTCAGCGCCCGCATTTGCCTAACGATATCACCAGTTAATACCCCCGAGTTGGTAGCAGGCGGCGCAGCCGACAGGCCCGGGTGTACAATAGCGGCGAACCCGCTGTCAAAAAAGCGATTCCGCACGATAACTGCGCTTTTGCGCAATTCTCGGCGCGAGGAGACATACATGACCCTACGTTTGGCTTATACGCTTGCGGCCTGCAGCCTGGCGATTCTCCCGGCGCTGGCGCAGGCGCCCGGCTTGGCAAATGTCAATACCCAGTTACGGGCGCAGGAAACCAAGGATTCGCAGCTGATGTGGTGGCTGCACGAGGTGACCGATGTTTACGGTCCGCGCCTCACCGGCTCGCCCGGCCTGCGCGCGGCGCAGGACTTCGCGGTGGGTCAGATGGAGAAATGGGGCTTTTCGAACGTCCACCTCGAAGCCTGGAACTTCAACCATCCCGGCTGGCAGAACTGGGAGCTGGAGGCCAACGCGGTCTCGCCGTTCCAGCAACCGCTGAACGTGCGGGCAGTCTCCTGGACGCCGGGCACCAACGGCCCGGTGCAGGGTCACGGTGCTGGTGGTCGAACCGCCGCAGCCTCCGGCGGGCGCGGGTCGCGGTGGGCGGCGGCGGCGGACGGGGCGCGCGGCGGCGGGATGACGGCCGAGCAGTTGGCGGCCATCGCAGAACCCCGGCAGCGCGCCGCCGCCGATGCCGGCCGCGACGGCGAGCGAGAGACAAGCCCGTGACGCAGGCCGATCTCGACGCCTATCTGGCGTCGATCAAAGACAAGGTTCGCGGCGCCATCATTTTCTACGGCCCGCACGTGCAGGTGGCAGAGAACTTCGTGCCGGCGCCATTGCGCCGCGCCGGAAGATTCCTGGTCGCAGCCCGGTGGCGCGGCGGCCGTGGCGTCGCGGCGGCCAGCGGCAGCGGCCTCCAATGCCGCAGGCGGCCGTGGGGCCGCGGCGCTCGCGGCGGCGCGGCTGGCGACGGCGCCGCCCCTGAAGGCCTCACCGCAGCCGAGATCACCGGGCAGGTGAACAAATTCCTGGTCGAGAACGGCGCCCTGGCCAAGGTGACCGATGCCGGGCGAGCCTACGGCATCATCGGGCAGCAATCCACCGCGGGTTACAACGAGAACCCCGACAATCCCAACCTGCCCACGCTGCTCATGGGCAACGAGGACTACGGACGTATCTACCGCACCGCGACCATCGACCACATCCCGGTCGTTTTGCGGATCAACATCCGCAACGAGTTCTATCCCACCGGGCGCACCGTCTACAACGTGGTGGGTGAGTTGCCCGGCACCGACAAGGCCGACGAAGTGGTCATGAACGGCGGTCACTTCGATTCCTGGAACCCGGCGACCGGCGCGACCGACAACGCGGCCGGCGGCGCGGTGGCGGTCGAGGCCTTGCGGCTGATTCACGCGCTCAACCTGCCCCACCGCCGCACCATTCGGGTCGCGCTGTGGAGCGGCGAAGAGGAAGGCCTGTACGGTTCGATCGCTTATGTGGCGCAGCACTTCGGCAGCGCCGAGAACCCCAAGCCGGAATGGTTCAAGCTCGATGCCTACCTGAACCTCGACGACGGCACCGGCAAGCCTCGCGGCGCCAGCGTGTTCGGGCCGCCCGAGGCCGCTGCCATGGTGCAGACCGCGATGGACAACTTCAAGGACTGGGGCTTCTACCACGTCAACCCCACGCCTCGGCCGCCAGACCGGCGGCACCGACAGCACCTCGTTCAACAACGCTGGGCTACCGGGTGTGGGCTACAGCCAGGATCCGTTCGACTACAACACCTACACGCACCACACCAACTTCGACACCTACGAGCGGATCTACGAGCCGGACATGCGCGAGGCGGCGGTGGAAGAGGCGCTGACCCTCTACGCCCTCGCCAACGCCGACCAGATGGTGCCGCGCTGCTCGGCCGCCACCATGCCTCCGCCTCCCGCAGGCCGAGGTCGCGGCGGCGCGGGCCGGGGCGGCGGCCAACCTGCCGGTGACGCCGGTGGCGCCGTTCAGGTTGCCGGCCGGGGTGACCGCGCCCGAGCGTCCCGAACCCATGCACCGCGGCGCCGCCGCGTCAGGCCGCGCCAGTTTCCTGGCCGACGGGGAGCACGCCTGGCCAGCAGCGATAAACCAACATTCGGAAACACGGTGCCGGTGGAGCGACATCGGGATCACAAGTAACCAGGCGTGGGTGCGGGAAGACTTTGCGAGAGAAGTGCGCTTCAGCGGTGAAGCCTGATAATTGGTCTTCCTGGAACGGAGCCTTCATTGGAGCGGACAGTCGATCCCATCGCATCTGGTCAAGATGCCTGGTGGCTGCAACGTCGAGATGCCTTTCGGCGTTGCGCGGAGCGGGCGACTTCTGTGCCAGAGGTGCCTGGAAGACAGCCTTGCCTGCACAACGGGCGCCCTGGAGCAACCATAGATTCTTAAGTACGTGACGATCCGCGACGGAGTCCTCGGCACCCGGCCAGGCGAGACACGGGCCCTGTCACGCCCCGAGGTGATCCCCTTGCGAACAAAACGTTTTGCGCGCGGCGCGGCGAGTCGCCGTTTTATGACCAATCCTCCGCTGCTCGAGCGGTCGCGCCCTTGATTTCGTTTACACGTCGCCCCGATCAGTACCAACTGCCAGTAACCCGCGCTGGTTTGCCCTAGAGACTACTCCGGAAATTCAAGGGGGCTTGCTGGCAAGCACCATCAGATTAACTGCCCGGCTCACGAGCAGCAAAAGAACAATCGCGTTTTGATTTCTGGCGACTGCTAATGCCGGCCGCGGTTCCCGTCAACCTTAGACTTAGAGACAGCGGCGAATAAGGACATTGTGTGCCCGCACGGCATGGGAACTATGGGCGGCCGCACGGTGTCCAATCCTTAGCCTGTTCGCCCGGGGAGGGATAATGCGAGTCAGTGGGTGCCTCGCCGGAGTGTCTCTGTTGTGTGGCGTTGCTTTTGGGCAAGCCACCGAAAGCGCTCCAAAATTCGAGGTGGCGGATATCCATCCGAGCGCGCGCATTTCGCAGCCCATTCAGCAGGGACCTTTTTATAGCAGCCGGTACGAAATCCGGTTTGCCACTATGCTGGACCTGATCCGTATTGCTTATGGGGTGGACCCGGAAAAGGCGCAGGGCGGCCCGAGTTGGCTGGAGATGGAGCGGTTCGACATTATCGCCAAGCCGCCGGCAGGCTCTAACCCGCAATCGCGGCGGCAAATGCTGCAGGAACTGCTGGCCGACCGCTTCCACCTGGTGATCCACAAAGACTCAAAGCCGATCTCGGCCTTCGCGCTGACGGCGGGCAAGCATCCGCAACTCAAAGACGCAGGCGGCACGAGTGATGCGGGGTGTAATTTCACGGTGGAAAACCCAGGGGCTCCGCCGGCTGGCGGCAGCCCGCAACAGACAATCAGGCTGCCTCTGATTGTCTACACATGCAAAAGCACCAGCATGGAAGACTTCGCCGCGGCAATGGTGGCGATGGCGGGGGCGGGCCAGTATTTCAATAATAAGCTGGTGGTGGACCAGACCGGTCTGACTGGATCGTACGATTTCACGTTCAAGTTCACGCCCAAGGTGCCGGCAGCACTGCAGGTGACCGGGGACAATATTCCGATCTTCGACGCGCTGGACAAGCAGCTAGGGCTGAAGCTGGAGGCAGGGACCGTGCGGGCGACGGTGATCGTGGTGGACGGCGTGAACAAGAAGCCCACGCCGAATTCGCCGGATGTGGCCAAGGTATTTCCGCCGCTGCCCACCGAGTTTGAAGTGGCCGAAATCAAGCCGAGCGCGCCGACAGGCGGCCGGGGCGGCGACAATACGCGCCCCGAGCTGAAGAACGGCCGGCTGTACGTGCCCAACATGACGCTGCAGAATATGATCTCGATCGCCTGGGACCTGACCGGCAACGAAATGATGGTGGGTGCGCCGAAATGGCTGAATGACGACCGGTTCGATTTGATCGCCAAAGCGCCGGCGGGCGTGGCCTTGGGCGACCTGACGCCGCAGAGGGCTGGGGTATCGGTCAACATCGAGGCACTGCGGCCGATGCTGAAAGCGCTGATCATCGAAAGGTTCAAGCTGGCCAGCCACATGGAGGATCGACCGATTAACGCATACACGTTGGTGGCGGCGAAACCGAAACTGAAGCAGGCCGACCCGGCTGCGCGGGCCAAGTGGCACGAAGGCCCGGCCGACGACGCGAAGGATACCAAGAACGCCAACGCGGCCCTAGTCCTAGGGCGGATGGTAACGTGCCAGAACGTGACCATGGCGCAATTCGCGGACCTGCTTCCCTCGATGGCGCTCGGCTATATCCACACCCCGGTGGTCGACGCGAGCGGCCTCGCCGGCGGTTGGGACTTCACCTTCAGTTTCAGCCCGGCGGGCATGTTGCAACTGAACGGCGGCCGCGGCGGCGGGGACGGCGGCGGCGGGGCGGCGCCGGAGGCGTCGGAACCGAATGGCGCGATCTCGCTGTTCGATGCGCTCAGTAAGCAGCTCGGGTTGAAACTGGAGCAGCAGAAGCGTCCGACGCCGGTGCTGGTGATCGATCACGTGGAACGCAAGCCGGTCGATAACTGAGGGGGCTGTAGGTTGGCTGTAGGTGGCTGTAGGTCGGTACATCTGGAACCGCATCGGCTTCATTCAAGCTGGCCAGCCACGACACAAAGGAACTTTGCCGAAGGTGATCTCCGGGTACGGCGGCGCCGTCTAAGTCTAACGGCTGCAACAGTTCTAGCCTGTCGTTCGCCCTGCCTGGCCCACCGTCCGTGCCCACGGACCACCTCGCGAGGACGGTGAGATCAGCCTATAACTGAATGGTGCGCGCTTCTGCGCTCCGGGCCTTCACGCCTCACAAACCTTGCCGCCTCTCGACACGCAGATTCTCCATTCGTGTGCAAGAATGACCCGTATGGCTGACCGCTTGATCGAACGTTGCGAAGACGAGCTTCGGAAGCGTTTTACGGAGATGAGACATAACGGTTCGAGTGTGTCGCTCGATTCCCTTAAGAAGGATCTGGATGACCGTAAGAGGCGGCAAGCCAAATTAATCGAGGCCATTGAAACTGCTGGTGACGTGAGCATGCTCACCGGGCGTTTGCGCGATTTGCAGAGCGAGGTCAAATGCATCCAGGAAGCTATCGCCAACTTCCGGACCGTGAAACTCGAGGTGGTTCTGGGAGAAATTCGGGAGCACGTCATCCGAGCCGTGGAAGGGCTCAAGAGATCGCTCGACGTAAACGTGGGCACGAACGACTTGGTTCGCGCCAAGGCGGCGCTTGCCAAGCACGTTGGAAAGCTCGTGTTGACTCCTGGCACCCGTGATGGGTGTCCGGTATACAAGGTGTCTGGGGCAATCAGCATACCGGACTCCGAAAAGTGTCGGATGCAGTTGGTGGCCAGGGACGGAATCGAACCGCCGACGCCAGCCTTTTCAGGGCTGCGCTCTACCAGCTGAGCTACCTGGCCAAAGGGGAAACTTCAGTTTAGCAATCCCGTTATACCTTCTGCAATGCGTCCAGCGCTTCGCCCGTCGATTTCTCGACGTCCGCATGCAAACTGTTGCCGTGCGCGTCCATCGTCACAATCGCCGCGAAGTTCTTGACCCGCAGGTGCCACATCGCTTCCGGAATGCCGAATTCCATCAGGTGGACGCCCAGCACCTTCTCCACCGTGCGCGCATAATACTGCGCCGCGCCGCCGATTCCGTTCAGATAGACCGCGCCGCACTCCTTGAGCGCGGCCAGCGTCTTGGGCCCCATGCCGCCTTTGCCGATCACCGCGCGGACGCCGTACCGCCGGATGACGTCGGCCTGGTAGGGCTCTTCGCGAATGCTGGTGGTCGGGCCGGCGGCCTTCACCTTCCACTCGTCGCCTTCCTTCAGCATCACCGGGCCGCAATGGTACAGCACCGTGCCGTGCAGGTCGACCGGCGGCGGGTTCTTCATCAGGTAGGCGTGGACGTTGTCGCGGCCGGTAAACATTTCGCCCGAGATCAGCACCACGTCGCCCACTTTCAGCGCGCGCATCTGCTGCTTCGGTGAGCGGCGGCGTCAGCACCACTTCGCGGCCGGTCAGCGGGAAGCCTTCGCCGCGCGCCATGCGCTCCACCGGACGCGCCGGGTCGCGATACAGCCACTCGGTGATCGCGCCGCTGGCCGCATCCAGCCGCACGCCCAGCCGGCGGAATGCCCAGCACTCGTACGCCACCGACACGAAGAAGCTGGCCGGCAGCCGGTTGGCCGCCGTGATCTTGCAGCCGATCAGCGACGCCTTCCCGCCGAAGCCCATCGCGCCGACGCCCAGCTGGTTGGCCTCTTCCATGATGTCCGCTTCCAGCTTGGCCAGCACCGGATCCGGATTGGTGTCGTCCAGCGTGCGGAACAACTGCTGCTTCGCCAGATCGTAGCCATGCGCGCGGTCGCTGCCGATGCAGACGCCCAGGGCGCCGGGCGCGCAGCCCTGCCCCTGCGCCTGCCACACGGCGTGCAGCAGGCACTTGCGCACGCCTTCCAGGTTGCGGTCGGCGCGGCCCAGGTGGTCCAGGTTGCACGGCACCGAGTACTGAATGTTCTTGTTCTCGCAGCCGCCGCCCTTGAGCATCAGCTTCACTTCGATCTCATCCTGCTCCCATTGATCGAAGTGAATCACCGGCGTCTCCACGCCCAGGTTGTTGCCGCTGTTTTTGCCGGTGATCGAGTCCACCGAATTGGGCCGCAGCTTGCCCAGCCGCGTGGCCTCGGCGACCGCTTCCAGAATCGCTTCCGCGGATGCGAATCTGGTTGACGCCCACGGGCGTGTGGACGAAAAACGTCGGCATGCCCGTGTCCTGGCAGATGGGGCCGGAATCATCGGCGGCCATGTCGATGTTCGAGAGGATGATGTCCAGCGCCTGCGAGGACTGCGTCCCCGGCGCTTCCGTGTTGGCGGCGATCGACATCGCGGCGCGCACATCGGGCGGAAGATTGGTCGAGGTCTGGGTGATCAGTTCCAGCAGACTGGTGGCGAGAAATTCCATAATCAGGTTCCGAAACTTCTATTCTACCTGTTATAGTTCGGCGTGATGCCGCGCAAATTCTGCCACACCTGGTCGACCGCTTTCAGAACGTCGCCCGGCAGCGGGCCGCCGTTTTCGAACGCGTTCAGATTCTGTTCCAGGTGATCCATCTTCGACGCGCCCAGAATCACGCAATCGGCCGCCGTATGGTGCAGCAGCCAGCTCAGGGAAAGGTCGATCGACACTGCGGCCCGCGCGCCCGGCGATGGCCTGCAGTTCCTCCACCGCATCGAAGTAGCCGGGGTGCCAGTAGCGGTCCAGGTACAGCGGATTGTTGTCGAAGCGCGTGCCGGCGATGGGCCGTTCGCGCTGCTGCTTGCCGGTCAGCAGTCCGCCGGCCAGCGGATTGTAGACCACCGTGGAAACGCCGAAGGCCTGGCACATGGCCAGGTATTCCTGCTCGATGCCGCGCGCCAGCAGGTTGTACATGGGTTGGGAAACGTAGGGCGGCTGGTATCCGCACTTCTCGCTGATGGCGATCATCTGCGCCACCTGCCACCCGGCGTAGTTGGAACTCGCCGGGTACCGCACCTTGCCGGCGCGCACGAATTCGTTCATCGTCTCCAGCGTCTCTTCGATCGGAGTGTTCCAGTCGGGCGCGTGCAGGTAATACAGGTCCAGGTAATCGGTCTGCAGTCGCCGCAGGCTCAGGTCGAGCGCTTTGCGCATGGCGGCGCGCGAAAGGCCCTGCTCATCGGGCGCATCGCCCATCTTCATGCGCACTTTGCTCGCCAGGATCACCCGGTCGCGCCGGCCTTTCAAAATATTGCCGACGATGCTTTCGGCCACGCCTGTGTTATACATATTCGCGGTGTCGAAGAAGTTGATGCCGCGCTCGATGCAAAGATCGAACATGCGCGCGGCAGTCGGCTCGTCGGTCTGCGAACCGAACGTCATCGTGCCGAAACAGGCGCGCGAAACGGTGAGATCGGTGTGGGGAAGGGTGCGGGTCTGCATGAATCTACATAGTATCGTAGGGAAATGGTGAAATTGCGATTGGCGCTACTGCTGGCCCTTCCGGTGCTGGCCGCGGGGCAGGACCGGGCCAGCCGTGGAGCGCTGGGTGGCGGCGCACCAGCGGCAGGTGATGGCGGAATTCACGGAGCTGCTGGCGATTCCCAATGTTGGCACGGACCGCCCGAACATCCGCCGCAACGCCGAGTTTCTGCGCGTCATGCTGGAGCGGCACGGGCTGAAGACGGAGCTTCTGGAGACCGCCGGCAATCCGCTGGTCTATGCCGAGCGCAACGTGCCCGGCGCCACGCGCACCACCCTTTTCTACATCCACTACGACGGGCAGCCGGTGGACCCTCCGAAGTGGAAGCAGGAGACGCCCTTCCATCCGCTGATGCGCGATGGCCGCATGGAAGAAGGCGCCAAGACCATCGCCGGCTTCCGCGCGCTCGATAAACTGCCCGACAACTGGCGCATCTACGCGCGCTCGGCGTCGGACGATAAGGCGCCCATCGTGGCGCTATGCGCGGCCCTGGACGCGCTGCAGGGAAAAACACAAAGCAACATCCATGTAGTGATCGATGGAGAAGAGGAAATGGGGTCGCCCAGCCTCACCGCGGCCATTGCGCGCTATCGCGACAAACTGCGGGCCTCGCTGCTGCTGATTCTGGACGGGCCCGTGCATGCCAGCGGCCGGCCCACCCTGGCCTTCGGCGCGCGCGGCATCGTCACCGTGGACCTTACGGTATACGGTCCCAAAATGGCGCTGCACAGCGGCCATTACGGCAACTGGATTCCCAACCCAGCCATGCGCCTTGCGCAACTGCTGGCCACCATGAAGGACGATCAGGGCCGCACCACCATCGCCGGTTTCTATGACAGCGTCCCGCCCTTGACCGCGGCGCAGCGCCAGGTGCTGAAGAGCGTGCCCGACGATGAGCCCGCGCTCCTGAAACTGTTCGGCGTGGCCCGCCCCGATGCCGTGGGCGAAAGCCTGCAGGAGGCCATCCAGTATCCCAGCCTGAACGTGCGCGGTATGCGCAGCGGCTACGTGGATGAACCTCGCACCATCATTCCGCCCGACGCCACCGCCGCCATCGATATCCGCCTGGTGAAGGAGACTCCTTCGGCGCGTATGGTCGAACTACTCCGTGCCCATATCGAAAAGCAGGGTTACCACCTGGTGGAGCAGGACCCCGACGACGCCACCCGCATGAAGTATCCCAAGCTGGCGCGGCTGCACGCGAGCGAGGGCATGGAGGCGTTTCGCACCGAGCCCGAATCGAAAGAGGGCATCGCGGTGACCCAAGCGCTGACGCGCATGTGGGGCGCCGAGCCGGTGCGCATCCGCACCATGGGCGGCACCGTTCCCATCGCCCCGTTCATTCGCGAACTCGGCCTGCCGGCGGTCTCCGTGCCGATCGTGAATTTCGATAACAACCAGCACGGCGATAACGAAAATCTACGCCTCGGGAATCTGTGGAACGGGATCGTGACTCTGGCCGCCATGCTGGAAATGTAACGATTTTTCCAACTCCTCGCGAAACTTCGGGTGGGCGATCTGAATCAGCGCTTCGGCGCGCTGTCGCAGCGTCTTGCCGTGCAGATAGGCCACACCGTGCTCGGTAATCACGTAATGCACATCGCCGCGTGACGTCACCACGCCCGCGCCGGGACGCAGCAGCGGGCGCGATCCGCGAGACCGTGCCGTGCTTCGCCGTGGAGGGCAGCGCGATGATCGGGAGCCCGCCTTTGGAGCGCGCCGCTCCGCGCAGAAAATCGATCTGGCCGCCGATGCCGCTGTAAGGCGCGCGGCCCATCGAATCGGAACAGACCTGGCCCGTGAGGTCCACTTCAATCGCGGAGTTGATGGCCACCATGCGCTCGTTTTGGGCAATGCGGAACGAGTCGTTGCTGTAAGCCGTCCTGTGAAGTTCGAACCGCGGATTGTCGTCCATGTAATCGAACAGGCGGCGGCTGCCCAGCGCGAATCCGGCGACCAGTTTCCGGTCCGGATCCATGACGCCGGATTCGATCAGGTCGATCACGCCCTCCGGAATCATCTCGCTGTGGAAGCCCAGGCGCCGGTGATTGCCGAGAAAACCAAGCGTGGCCTCGGGGATGCCGCCGATGCCGGTCTGCAGCGTGGCGCCATCGGGAATCAGGTTGGCGATGTGGCGTCCAATGGCGCGATGATCGTCGGTGACCCGCGGCATAGGGTACTCCACCAGGGGATGGCTGGCTCCCACCAGGGCGTGCACCTTGCTGGCGTGCAGAAATACGTCGCCGTGAGTGCGCGGCACATTCTCGTTGATCTCGGCGATCACGTAACGGGCGCAAAGTGCCGCGGTCAGCGAAACGTCCACGCTGGGACCCAGGCACAGATAGCCGTGCTCATCGGGCGGAGTGCATTGCAGCAGGCAGACGTCGATCGGCAGCGCGCCGGATTCGAACAGAGCTTCGATTTCGCTCAAAAAGATGGGCGTGTAATCGGCGCGGCCCTCCTGCACGGCCTGCCGCACGTTGCCGGCGATGAACAGCGCGCTGTGGCGGAAGTGGCCGGCATGTTCCGGCGCGGCATAAGGCGCGATCCCCATGGTGGCCATGTGCAGGATCTCCACGTCGCGCAGTTCGGCGCTGCGGCGCGTGAGCGCCAGCACCAGGTCTACCGGCTCGGAGCAGCCATTGTGGATGTAAACGCGGTCGCCGCTCTTGACAACCTTCACCGCTTCGTCTGCGGTCATGCGTTCACCGGGCTATAAATATCCACAAGCTGCGCGCGCGTGGCGTGCAGCCGGTCGGTCATCACCGTGAGGACGGCGCGCATAAAGTGGAAGCCGAAGGCGTAGTCCTCCTCGCACGCGTGAGCCAGCCGCGTGCCGTCGAAAGCCAGGGCGTGGACCTCTTCCAGCGCGCGCGCCTGGAACTGCTTGCCCATTGTGCCGGTGACGCTCGACCAGCCGAGCACCTCGCCCGCCATCAGCGTCGAGACCCGCAGCGGCCGGCCGGGCGAAAGGATCTCCAGCGCCACATTGCCGGAGATCAGCAGGTAGAACAGGCTGGAAGGATCGCCTTCATGGTAGATGAGTTCACCGGACTGGAAGCGGACTTCGGCGGCCATGGCGGCAAGGCGCGCGATATGGTCGGGCCAGAAGCCTTTCGTGAAGGGATGGTTTTGCAGGATATCGGAATTCATTGGATGCCTCGATGACGCAGCAATTTCTCCAGGGCTTGCCGGACAGGCGGTGAGAGAGCGTGGCCCAGTTCGAAATCCGAGCCGGCGATGGTGATCAGGGTCGCGGGCGGGCAGCGGCCGTACAGTTGGCGGGCCCCGGCCAGCAGGGCTTCGGGCGTTGCGTAATGGGTGAACGCCGTGCCGGAAGCCGCCGGCTGCAGCGTGCGCTCTTCAATCGCGCCCGGTTCGCCGCTGGCCTTGGCGTCGATGAAGATCACGCTGGCGGCCTGGCTGATCGGCTCCATCAACTCCGGAGTGAGCTGATGGCGTGCCAGCCCGTCCAGGCGCTCGGCGGCCATATAACCTACGCCGTCGTCGCCGCGCAGCGGATTGCCGTAGCCGATGATCAGGATCTCAGCCATTGACGCAGGTGTCCAGCACCTCCCCTTCATGGTTGCGCAATTCGATTTCGAGAGCCATCCGCCCGTCCGCGTGCGTGGAACAACTCAGGCACGGATCGAACGCGCGGATCACCGCTTCCACGCGATTCAGCATTCCCTCGGAGATCTTGTTGCCGTGCACGAAATGGCGCGCCACCTGCAAAACGCCGCGATTCATGGCGGCATTGTTGTGGCCGGTGGCGATGATCAGGTTGGCCCACACGATCAGACCGTCGCGGTCCACCTTGTAGTGATGAATCAACGTGCCGCGCGGCGCTTCGGAGACGCCCACGCCTTCGGAATTATTGGCGCGCGCATGGGCGCGCACGTTGGGGTCCAGAACCTCCGGCGCGGTCAGCAGTTGCTCGATCTTCTCCAGCGAGTACAGAATCTCGATCAGACGCGCATAGTGGTAATAGAAAGAGCTGAGAACGGCGCCGCGATCCAGCTCGCGGAATTCCGCCCATTCCTGGTCGGCGCGCGGAGTGCCGCACCGGTCGATGATGTTCAAGCGCGCCAGCGGTCCCACGCGATACACGCCCTGCGGGTAGCCCATGGGCTTGTAGTAGCTGGTCTTCAGGTAGGTCCAGGGATGCGCGATTTCGCCGATATGCGCGGCGTAATCGGTGCCGGAGATGCGATCGGCGATAATTTTTCCGCCGGCATCCAGGAAGCGCAGGTCTCCATCGTAATGTTCCAGCGTGCCATCGGGGCCGACGATTCCCATGAACAGGGAAGGGAAGTTGGCAAAGGTGCGAATCTCTTCGCGGAACCGCTCCATCTCCGCCTTGAACCAGGAAAGCGCCCGCTCCGTGATCGCCAGCGCCTCCGGCAGCATGGCCAGCATGCGGTCCCGCCGCGCGGCGTCCAGGGCCTCATTCACGCCGCCCGGCACCACCCACGAAGGATGAATCCGCTTGCCGGCGAGCCACTCGATCATCTGCTGGCCGATCTGCCGCAGCCGGATGCCGTCCCTTGCCAGCGACGGGTTGGCTTCCAGCACGCCGAAAATGTTGCGCGCGGCCGGGTCGCTATCCATGCCCAGCAGCAGATCGGGCGAGGAGAGATGGAAGAAGCTCAGGGCGTGCGACTGCACCATCTGCGCCAGGTTCAGGATGCGGCGCAGGCGCGCGGCGTTCTCCGGAATGCGCACGGCCAGAATCGCGTCGCAGGCTTTCGCCGACGCAATCAGGTGGCTCACCGGGCAGATGCCGCAGATCCGCGCGGTGAGCGACGGCATTTCGGTGAAGGGCCGCCCCTCGCAGAACTTTTCGAAGCCGCGGAACTGGGTCACGTGAAAATAGGCCTCGTCCACGTGGCCGTGCTCATCCAGGTGGATGGAGATTTTGGCGTGCCCTTCGATGCGGGTCACCGGGTCGATGATGATTTTTTGCCGGGCCATGGCTTTATCCGAATTTCGCGGAGGGGTTCGGCGTGCGCCCGTCCAGCAGGTCGCACAGCACCGAATAGATCAGGTCGGCGGGCGGCGGGCAGCCCGGAATGAAGAAGTCCACCGGCGCGACTTCGTGAACCGGGCGCGTCACCGGCAGCAGCGCCGGAATCACTTCGCGCGGTATCTGCGCGTCCAGCGTGTAGTTTTCCAGGTAGGCGCGCCGCAGCACGGCATCTGCGCCGAAATTGTTGCGCATGGCCGGAACATTGCCGGTGACCGCGCAATCGCCCAGCGAGATCAGCAGCTTCGTGCGCGAACGGATGGTGCGGATGCGGTGCAGATCCTCTTCGCTCGAAACAGCGCCCTCCACCAGCGTGATATCCACGTCCTCGGGAAACTCCTTGGCGTCCACCAGCGGCCCCCACACCATTTGGACCCGCTGTGCCAGGGCGATCAGCCGCTCGTCCATATCGAGCAGCGACATGTGGCAGCCCGAGCAGCCATCCAGCCAGACGGTGGCGAAGCGCGGTTTGCTCATTTCCGCCCCTCGCGCATGAGTGTCAGGTAGGGCAGGAACTGGCGGCGTTTGGACATTTCGGCGACACTCTTGCCCTTTTCCGAAAGCGCGCCGGTGGGGCAGACCTGGACGCACTTGCCGCATCCGGTGCAGCTTTCCGAACTGCCCCAGGGCTGGGCGAGATCCGTAATCACGCGGCACTCCACGCCGCGGGCCATTACGTCCCAGGTGTGCGCGCCTTCGATTTCCCCGCACACGCGCACGCAGCGCGTGCACAGAATACAGCGATTGTGGTCGGCCACGAAGCGCTCGTGGGAAGCATCCACCGGCAGTCGCGGATACTGATACGGAAAATGCACGTGCGTCATGCCCAGCCGCAGGGCCAGGTTCTGCAGGTCGCAATGGCCGTTGGTGACGCACACCGAACAGACGTGATTGCGT
This sequence comes from uncultured Solibacteraceae bacterium, assembly GCA_963748795.1. Classification (GTDB taxonomy): domain Bacteria; phylum Acidobacteriota; class Terriglobia; order Bryobacterales; family Bryobacteraceae; genus Sulfopaludibacter. Next base: position 110,534 of record CAVVLD010000058.1, on the reverse strand, counting down.
TCCGCGAAGAGCAGTTCCAGGATGCCGCGGCGATAGCGCGCCAGGCGGTCGGAATTGAGGGTCACTTCCATGCCTTCGGTCACGCGCGTCACGCAGGCCGGGAACCAGTTTGGTGCTGCCCTTGATTTCCACCAGGCAAAGCCGGCAGGCGCCCCAGTCGGTAAGGCCCGGCAGGGCGCACAGCGTGGGCACGAAGATGCCGTTTTCGCGCGCCACTTCGAGGATGGTCTGGTCTTCGCGCGCGCCCACTTCGCGCCCGTCGATCGTCAGGGTTCGGACTCGGATCATGAGGTCGCCTTGCGTACCTGCCGGGAGGCCCGGCTTACACACCGGGCACTCGCCGCCTTCCAGGTGGGTCTGGTATTCGTCGCGGAAATAGCGCAGCGTGGTGATCACCGGGTTGGCGGCGCTTTGCCCCAGGCCGCACAGGCTGGTGTTCTTGACCAGGTCGCAGAGTTCCTCCAGCAGGTCCAGATCGGCGGCGGTGGCCTCGCCTGCCGTAATCTTCTCCAGCATGGCGTGCATCTGGGCGGTGCCGGCGCGGCACGGCACGCATTTGCCGCACGATTCGCTCTTGCAGAATTCCATGAAATACTTGGCCACATCCACCATGCAGGAAGTCTCGTCCATCACGATCATGCCGCCCGAACCCATGATGGAGCCGATGCTGCGCCAGCGATTCGTAATCCACCGGCGTGTCCAGGTGCATCGGCCGGAATGCAGCCGCCGGAGGGTCCGCCGGTCTGCACCGCCTTGAACGCTTTGCCCTCGGGGATGCCGCCGCCGATTTCGAAAATGATCTCCCGCAGCGTGATGCCCATGGGCACTTCGATGAGACCCGTATTGTTGACCCGGCCGGCCAGCGCGAAGACCTTGGTGCCCTTGCTCTTCGCCGTGCCGATGGCGGCGAACCACTCGGCCCCCTTGCGGATGATGGGCGCGATGTTGGCGAAGGTTTCCACGTTGTTGATCAGCGTGGGCAGTCCCAGAGTCCGGATTCGGCGGGGTAGGGCGGCCGCGGGCGCGGCATGCCGCGCTTGCCTTCGATCGAGGCGATCAGCGCGGTCTCTTCGCCGCACACGAACGCGCCGGCGCCCAGCCGGATGTCGATGTGAAAGCTGAAGCGCGTGCCGCAAATGTTATTGCCCAGCAGGCCCAGCCGCTCGGCCTGTTTGATGGCCGTTTTCAGATGCTTGACCGCCAGCGGATATTCGGCGCGCACGTAGACGAAGCCTCGCGCAGCGCCCACGGCATACGCCGCGATGGCCATGCCTTCCAGCACGCGGTGCGGATCGCTTTCCAGCACGCTGCGATCCATGAACGCGCCGGGATCGCCCTCGTCGGCGTTGCAGATGACGTATTTCTCCTGCTCGCCGGTCTTGGCCACGGTGCTCCACTTGAGTCCCGTGGGATAGCCCGCGCCGCCGCGCCCGCGCAACCCGCTGCGGATGATCTGGTCGATCACCTCCTGCGGGGTCATATCGGTGATGGCGTTGACCAGGGCCAGGTAGCCGTCGCACGCGATATAGTCCTCGATGCGCTCGGGATCGATGCGGCCGGAGTTTTCCAGCACGATCTTCTGCTGGCGCTGGAAGAACGGAACGTCGGTGGGGCACTCGCAGGGACCTACGCCGCCCGCATCGATATGCCGACGATATCGGGGGCATCGCCCGCCGTAACGCCGGCGTACATCTTGTGATCGGCGGCCACTTCGCCGTCCACTTCCACCAGCGGGCCGGCACTGCACAGGCCCATGCAGCCCACGCCTTTCACCTGCACCTCGTTCTTCATGCCGGATTCGGCCACTTCCGTCTTAAGCGCGTCCAGCACCTGGTCGCTGCCGCTCGAAAGGCAGCCCGCCGCCATGCAGACGCAGACGTGGTGCGCGAATTTCTGCCGCGCGGCGCGTTCGGCCTCGGCTATCTTATGCAGTTCCTCAATGGTCACGATGCAGGCCTTTCTCCAGACGGGCCAGCATCTCTTTGGGGCCGACCTTGCCCACCACCGCGCCATCCACAACCACCGCCGGAGCCAGCCCGCAGGAGCCCAGGCAGCGCGCGGTCAGCACGGAGAGTTGCTTATCTTCCGTGGTCTCGCCCGGCTTGATCCCGTGAGCCTTCTCCAGCGCCGCCACAGGCTGGCCGCGCCTTTGATGTAGCAGGCGGTCCCCGTGCAGACCACGCAGGTGTGCTTGCCCTTGGGCTTGAGCGTAAAGAAATGATAGAAGGTGGCCGTGCCGTAGACCCGGCTCAGCGGCAGGCGCAAGGCTGGCGGCGACGAAACGCAGCGCCGTGTCGTCCAGATACCCGAAACACTCCTGCACGGTGTGCAGCGTTTCGATCAGCGCGTGCGGCTCGCGGCCGTGCCGGCGCGCGGTGGCATCGACGATTTTCCAGCGCTTATCGTCCGAAGGCAGTTGGCGGCGGACCCACAAAGGTCTGCATGAAGCCCCACGAGCACGTGGAGTTCCAGATTCGGTTGTCTTAATTATCAACAGGTTGCGGGACGCCAGCGTGGGAGTTGGGGGTTAGGGCTGGGGAAGACGCCCGCTTCCTCCGGCGAATAGCAACGCGAGCGCCGCCAGACCGCCTCCGAATGCGGCAGGTCCACCCGGCTCCGGCCCCCCTGTTGCCCGGGTTGAGGTAGTTGACACCGGTGTTGGCCAGAAAGTCACTGTCAGCGAGATTCGTTGTATCCGTGATGATCCCGAGGATATCCGAATCGAAATCGACGGTTCCGATGATATGCTGGGTCGGGCCGGGATCAAAGAAAATATAGTGGCTCGCCACGATCGTTCCCGCCGGAATGGGGCTCGATCCGACATCCACTGTTAAAATCACTCAGCAGCAGAATATTCTGATCCTCATCGAATCCGAAACGGTTCGGGCTTTGGAAGTTATCGTTACCGACGCTGTCGGCAGTGCCGAATAGATTGTGGAGAGGGACGGTCAGTTTCACGAACGTCCCTCCGGCGGTTTGCGCTATTCCGCCGGTCACCGTCCCGCTAATGATGGTCGCCCTTGCCGGAACGGAAATGGCGACTGTCAGGATGGCGACGGCAACACCAGAATCACCCGAATTATTCATTTTTCATTCCCTCCGTTTGTTTGTCTGCGATAGAGACCGAAAATGCGATCACCCGATTGGAGACAACTGAATTAGTCGAGAGTCTTTTCATTCCAGCTTTCATGAGTCCACGATTTTCCGCGGTTCGCCGTGCTGTACCGCACAGCCGTCAAGTTGGCCCACAATCTGGAGGAGTCTCACTCCACTTCGAATGAGATGTACAGCAGTTTGCTATCCCGTTCGACGAAGAGAGCCACCGCGTCGCCCTGCTTGAATTTGTCCATGGCGGCGCGCAAGCCGTCCAATCCATCGACCACGCTGCCGTTGATCTCGTGAATGACGTCGCCCACTTCCAGGCTGGTTGGAATCGTCCTGGCTCCCGGGGATTTGGCAGCGACTACCACGCCATAGGCGCCGCGCAGTTCCGGAAACATGGCGGCGGTATCGTGGTCGATCGCCAGGCCGATGATGCCCAGGCGCGGTATACGGTTCTTTTCGGGATCGATCAGGCCGGCCATTCCGTCGGACTCGTGTGACTCCTCGACTCCCTGAACGTCCAGCGATACGGTATCGCCGCCGCGTAGCAGTTCCAGTTTCACCGGCGTCGAGGCGTCGTGCGTCAGCAGCGTGGTGGTAAACAGAGGCAGATTCTGTACCGCCCGCCCGTCGATCGACAATACGATGTCATTGAGCTTCACCCCGGCCGATTCCGCCGGACCCTTCGGCTTCACATCGGAAATGATGACGCCGTGGGTGCGCGGCAGATTCAGCGCCGCCGCCAGGGTTGGAGTCAACGTCTGCACGCCCACACCAATCAGTTGCCGGTGAACATGACCGTACTTACGCAACTGCCCGGCCACGAACGTGATCATGGGACTGGGAATGGCGAAGCCGATGCCCTCGCTACCGCCGGATTGCGTCAGGATGAAGGTGTCCAGCCCCACCACCTCGCCGGCGGTGTTGACCAGGGGGCCGCCGCTGTCTCCGGGATTGATGGAGGCATCGGTCTGAATGTAGATGAACGGGCTGTCCGGGTCGGGCTGGCGTGCCACTGAGCTGACGACGCCCATGCTGACCGAGTTGCTCAACCCCTCGCGGCAGCCGAAGGCGAAGACCACCTGACCTTGCCGCAACTTTTTGTAATCCGCGAACGGCAGGGCGGGCAACCCCTCGGCGGGTATCTTGATCAGCGCCAGGTCCAATTCCTTGAAGACACCTACCAGCATGGCATCCATGGCAGGCGCGAAGGGTTGGGCCAGGGCCCGGTCGATGGTTTCGTCCGGCTTGTGATTCCCGGGGTCACGCTGTCCCACCAGGGTCACGCGAATCCGCTGGGCGTCGGCGACCACGTGGGCGTTGGTCACAATGTAGCCCGAGGGATCGATAATGACACCAGAGCCCAGGCTCTGCTGTCTGCCGAATACCAAACCGGTGCGGCCATCTCCACTGTCGGGCTGCGTGCCGAATCGCGTCACCGAGATCTGCACCACGCTCGGCGCGACGCGCGCGGAAAGCGCCTCTACGGACTCGCTGAACCGATCCAGGGGATTCCCGGCAACCGCGGTCTGAGCGTGCGCCGGCAGTGCGCACCCCACCAATCCGAGCCAGACTGCTCCGATTAACGGCGCGTTCATGTCTGTTAGATGCACCGGAAGCGCCCTTCGTGCCAGGCCCTTAATGGCTATTTTTACTGCCCAGATTCTCGATTTTCCGGCCGATCTTACTCGCCTCTTTTCCAAAACCGATCCACGCAGCCGTCAGCAGCATCGCAAAAACAATTAATGGAGCAGGGGATTCCTGGAACCGCACATACCACGACGCGTCTATCCCCAGCCGCTTCGCGATTTCGATTGCCGCTCCGCCCCACCAGGCGGCGACCATGCCGGGAAACAGCAGGAATAGAGTCAAGCGGATTTCCAGCAGTCTCTCGCGTTTCCGCGTAAGTTCAGACCGCAGAAAGTCGACGCATGAATCCGGCCTCGACATCGCTTGAACTCTGCCAGGTGGTCCGTTCCTGGCCCACCGCAGGCCTATGTACAAGAAGGTGGCGGCGCCTGACGCCCATCCCATCCTTACTATCGGTGCGGAGAACAAAACAAAATTGATAGCCGCTTTGCCGATGAATAGCGCCAACACCGCCAAAACCAGCCAGTATTCGCGCGATGCTCTTTTTCTCAAACGCGCGCGCCTTGACGCAAACCTCGTCCAGCGTCATCTGTACCTGTTCCTCCTCCTGATGCTTCCACGTGCTTTCGGAATCGTGACGTGCCGGCTCATCTCCCTGCATCACGCTCTCCTTCATGAAACTGGCGGCCCAGAAGCTTCTTGATCCGGTGAATCTTGGTTGCTACGTTGACCGCTGACAGTCCGGTTGTTTCCGCTATCGACGCAGCTTGTTCTCCCTCGAGATAGAGCAGGAAGATCTGCCGGTCCAGAGGCGTCAGCTTGTGGACGAGATCGAGCAGTTTTCCGGCTGAATGCATCCGATCCGCATGCTCCTCGCCGTCCCAGGTCGCCGGATCCGACGCAAGTCTCTTCCAGATTCACGAGCCGGGCCGACGCACGCCGGTTCCGCACGATGTGGGAGGCAGCCACATTGTGGGCCACACGATACACCCAGGTCCGCAAGCTGCAACGTCCATCGAAGGAACTGAAACTCCGCCAGATTCCAATGTGAATCTCCTGCAGCAAATCACGCCGGCGGTCGCTATCGGCCTCATAGCCCCGTGCCAGCCGGCTCGAGGGCTGCTCCGTGCGCCGCGATGGCTTCCTGGTACAACCGATTCTGCTTATCCACCGGCGTCGAACTGACCCTCTATTCGGATAGTCGCTCGATCTACCAGATTCCTTACAATACAGGGCTTCTTTTTGGGCCGGCGACTACCCCACAGCCAGTTGGCCGTCCCCGGCGGCGCGTCCGGCCATGGCCAGATAACTTTGGAAAGCGTCTTCCGCGATGGCTTCCCAACTGAAGCGGGCCTCGACGGTCTGCCGGGCGTGTGTGCCTATCCGCTCGCGCTCTTCGGCGCAGGCCAGCAGGCGGCACAGCGCCGCGGCGAACTCGTCCCAATCCGCACGAATCAGTGCATCGACTCCATCGCGCAAGCCCAGGCCGGCGCACCCGGCCGGTGTCGAAACTACCGCCTTGCCACAAGCCATGGCCTCCAGCACCTTGATGTTCGTGCCGGCCGAGGAACCCAGTGGAGCCACCGCCGCGGAAGCTCCCGCATAAAGCGGCCGCAAATCTTCCACGAACCCATGCAACACAATGCGCGGGTCGCACGTGCCGGTCCAGTAGCGCTCGAAATCCTTCCCTGCCACCACTCGCACGCGTGCCTGGGGAAGCTTGTTCCAAACGCGCGGCATGACTTCGCGGCACAGGTTGTCGAAAGCGAGCACGTTGGGCAGATGGCGGAAACTGCCCACATACAGGATCTCTGGCACCCCGCGCGGCTGCGCGCACGGCACATAACGCCGCACATCCACGCCATTGGGCACGAGGAAGGTGGTTTCCCGCGACCGGCCGCCTTCGGCCATGGCGTCGCGCCAATCGGCCGGAGAGACGGTCCAGACGCCGTCGTAATCGGCCAGCCAGCGGCGTTCGAACCGCAGCCAGCGGCGGAATTCGCTTTGCGCCTGCTCGCCGGGCCGCTCCTGCGCCAACTGATGATACAGGCTGAACGTGAGGTCGTGTTCCACCAGGATGGCCGGCACCTGGGGAGCGCTCTCGCAGAGGTGAGCCATGTGGGTATATTCGATCTGGAGGACGTCCGGCTTCCAGCGGCGAGCCACTTCGGCGATCAGAGCCCGGAGGGGCTGCGACTGGGTGCGCCGCACCTGTTCCGGCAGATCCGGGTCGCCGGAAGCGTGCTCATCGATATCCACCACGTAGACTTCGCTGAAGATCTCGCGCAAACGAGGATAGTCCACCACTTCGCCCTTCTCGCGGAGGGTGATCAGAACGAAGTCCACCCGGCCCGCCAGAGCGCGGCAGAGATTGTAGATGCGGACTGCGCCGCCGTGCGAGAGCGGAAACGGCAGAAACGGAGAAACCAGCAGCACCCTGAGCCGGCCTGCGGCTTCCAGGGCTGCCGGCCGCGGCGAGGGCGCGAATGCCACGCTGCCGCGCGCCAGTTCCGGCTCCGCGGGCCCAAGGCTGCGCAGCGTTCGGTCCGCCAGCAGGCGAAACAGGAATTCGGTCTCCTGAACCGGAAGATCCGGCTCTTCGCTTACCGGTTGTTCCTGGCCGACGCTGAACGACCGCCAACCCGCGGAGGCCGCCTTCCAGAAACAGAGCATCCACGCCGTCTCCGCCAGCCGGCATCGCGGAATCCCCAGTGCCAGCAGTTTCTGCCGGTCCACCAGAATCGACGGCGCGACGGGCGCGAGCACCTGCGACACCTCACCCGGCTGGAGGGCCCGGAATGGCGCGGTAACAAGCAGCGCCGGCTTCCAGGCTCGGAAACTGGACTGCCGGGAAACGCGCGAAAGCCTTCGCGTCCGCGAACGGCGCGATCAACTCAGCCGGCGAAGCGGCCGGGCTCTCATGCCGGCGCCACAGGATCCACCGTGTGTTCGCAGAGCGGGCGAACCGCTCCAGGGCTACGCCATCCCAACGCTCGCCTGTCTGCGTGAATACGGCGACCCCGGCGGATAGCGAGGGTTCCGGCGGCAGATGCAGAGTGCCTTTGCGATGCATCCGGCTGGAACCACCGCCGCTGCGGATTCCCGGCGGCACGCAACAGGCCGGTAGCGGCGAGCAGGCTGAGGAAAATGATCTTGCCCCAAACACTGCGGACCCGGTCGCCCGCCGAGTGCGCTGTCTCTCGCGCGCCGTTCCACAACGAGCAACTGCCGTCATGTAAGAGCCTGCGGCCATGCGCCAGCACATGCCGCGGCGTACCAGGCAAATAATCGCCGTTGCCATTACGCAGCAACACGCGGCAGGGAGGAATCAGAAAAGGCGCCCATTTCAGGAGCCGGTCGCGATGCGCCGCCCCCCACACGCCGGCGCTGATCGCCACCCAGTGATGCCAAAGCGTTCGTTCCGCGTCCCATAGCAGTGCCAGCGAACTGGAGCGCACACGAACCTGATGGCACATGGCGGCGGTATCCGGATGCGGCCGGACCTTTGTAAACAGGAATATGGGCACTTGGGGCGCCCCGCTCCGCACGTGATCGACCACCTGCTTACACGAGTCCGGGGTAGGCGCGAACACCACGGCCACTCGCGTTCCGCTCTTCCCCACGTAGCGCAGCAGTCTGCCTATACCCGCCCTGGTAGCTTCCATCCCAATCCTCGATCGTGCCTGGAGCGAGCAGACACCGTCGTATAACAACCTGCCGCCATGCGCCAGCACGTGCCGCGGCGTACCCGGCAGAAAATCGCCGTTACCATTCAGCAGGAGCACGCGGAACGGAGGGATCAGAAACGGCGCCCACTTCAGGAGCCATTGCCGTCGAACGCCGCTCCACACGCCGACGCTGATCACCACCCAGCGGCGCCGCAACGCGCGCTCCGCGTCCACCAGCAGCACCAGCGGACTGGAACGTACGCAAACCCGCTCGCACATTGCTACTGTCCCCGCCGAAGGCTGGGTCGTCGAAAATAGGAATACCGGTACTTCCGGCGCTCCGTTTCTGAGATAAGCAACCGCCAGTTCACAGGACTCAGGTGTGGATCCGAAAACAACGGCCACCCTTGTTTGCCTGATGCCTACGCAGCGCAAGAGCTTGCGCACACGTACCCTTATACCTTCCAACAAAACCTCAATCACCCGATCAAGCTGAGGCCCGGGAGACTCCCCCAAACGCCATCTCCCAGGGACAACACAGTATATACGATTTCGGATGCGCGGACGCTTCCGGCTGGTACGTTTTCGAATTTATTTAACGGACGGTAACATCGGTGGCCGCCTGCGATAAACCATCGCTGGTCGCCACCACGTGAATCCTGCCCTTCTGTCCCTTGTGGCCGTTGACGATCACCAGCGCCATCCCGGAGAAGGCCTTGCGATGGTCCGCCTGGAAGGATTCCTCGGAGGCCGCATTGCCGTTGTCCACGGCCCGCAGAGCGCCGGCGCCGGTGACCGCGAAGTGCACCAGGTTATCCGCTCCCGGAACCAGGTTGCCGTCCTTATCCTCCACTCTCACGGTGAGGAACGAAAGGTCCTCGCCATCCGCCTGAATGGTGGTGCGGTCCGGCACCAGGCTAAGACGCGCCGGCGCGCCCGCGGTCTTCACTTCGTCGACCGCCACCTGCTTGCCGCCCGAATAGGCCACCGCCTTGAGGCTTCCGGGCGCGTAGGGCACCTGCCATTCCAGCCGGTACTTGCTGGAGAATTTCTCGTCCCGGCTGGCATTGCGGCCCACCGGAATCACCACCGGCTCGGAGAAGCGCTTCTTGCGACCGAGCGACTTTCCGTTGAGGAACAACTCCACTTCCTCGGCATTGGTATAAGCCATCACCGGAATGGCCTGCCCTTCCTTGCCCGCCCAGTTCCAATGGGGCAGCACGTGCACCATGGGAGTTTTGGTCCACTGGCTCTGGTAGAGGTAGAAACGATCCTTGGGGAAGCCCGCCAGATCGATAAAGCCGAAGTAGGAACTCCGCGCCGGCCAGTCCGCGCTATTGTCGGTACCGCGGCCGCCGCCGAAATAGGGAGTGGGCTCGCCGATGTAATCGAAGCCGGTCCAGACGAATTCGCCCAGCACGTTGGGCAGTTTGTCCTGGTAAAAGAACTCCACATCCGGGCAATAAGCCCATGGCGGCGCAATGATGTCGTAACCGGAGAGTTGCAGCGACGGGTGCTTCTGATACTTCTCGATGGGCAGATGATACACGCCGCGCGAACTGACACACGATGACGTCTCCGAACCGTAGATGATCCACGTGGGATGCTCCTTCTGGAACTGTTCGTACTGCCACGGGCGATAGTTGACGCCGAAGAGGTCCACGTTGTCGCCCAGGTGATTGCGGATGGCGCCCTCCGGGTTGTTGAACGCCGAGGTGGTGGGACGCGTGGGATCCTCCTGATGGAAGAATCCGGTCAGGCGCTTGGCCATTTCGCCGCCCTCGGGGCTGCCCTGTTCGGGAATCTCGTTGCCGATACTCCACATGATCACGCTGGGATGATTGCGATCGCGCCTCACGAAATCGCGCACATCGCGCTCGCTCCACTCGTCGAAGTACTTGGCGTATCCGTTGGGCACCTTGGGCCGTCTCCACATGTCGAAGGATTCATCCATCACGACGATGCCCATGCGGTCGCAAAGCTCCAGCAGTTCCGGCGACGGCGGATTGTGGCTGGTGCGGATGGCGTTCACTCCCGCCTTCTTCAGAATCTCGATCTGGCGCTCGGTGGCCCGGCGATTCACCGCCGCGCCGAGCGCGCCCAGGTCGTGGTGATCGCATACGCCCTGAATCTTCACGTGCCTGCCCGTTCAGCAGGAAGCCCTGCTCGCGGTCGAACTTGATGGAGCGGATGCCGAACGGCGTGGTGTAGCGGTCCACTACCTTCTTGTTGGCGTCTACCACCTCGGCCACCAGCGTGTACATGGCGGGATGTTCCATATCCCACCGCTGCGGACGGTTCACCGTCAGATTCGCCGTCACGGTTTGAGTGCTTCCGGCGGGCACATCGGCAGGGAGTCCCAGCTCGCGTCACAGGCTTTCCGGCGGGATCCAGGATCGCGGTCTGCACGGTCACGCGGGCTTCGCTGTTCGTCCGGTTCCGGATATCCACTTTGGCCGTCACGGCGGCCTTTTCCTCGCTCACCTCCGGGGTTGTGATGTAAGTGCCCCACTGGCCGACGTGCACCGGCCCGGTGACATCCAGCCACACGTTGCGGTAAATGCCCGCGCCCGGGTACCAGCGCGAGGAGCGATCTTCGGGCGTCAACCGCACCGCCAGCACGTTGGTCTGGCCGCCGAATTTCAGGTGTCCGGTCAGATCCACCGAGAAGCTGATGTAGCCGTACGGCCGGCTGCCGATCTCTTCGCCATTCAGGAACACGTGGGCGTTATTCTGCGCGCCATCGAACATGATGCTCAGGTATCGGTCCTTCGCGGAATCCGGCACGGTAAAGGATTTGCGATACCAGCCGGTGCCGGAAATGGGCAGGGCTCCGGTGTGCGGATTGGCTCTGGAATCGAAGGGACCTTCGATGGCCCAGTCGTGCGGCAGCGACAATTGGCGCCACTTGGAGTCGTCAAAGTCCGGCCTCTCGGCGCCGGGGGCATCGCCCTTGAAAAATCGCCAGCCGTCGTCGAAACTCTGGCGGCGTTCACTCGAAATGCGCACCGCGGTGACTGCGGCGGAAGCTGACGAGACGAGCGTCAGGAGAAGCGCGACGGCAACGGAGGGCCGGCAAAGGGGATTACGCATCCCTCCAGTTTAAGACAGTTACGTCGGATTCGCTCTTTCTTCCCGCAATACCCCCAAACTGGGGTTGGATAGTCACCCTCTTTATTTTTCGGATACATTTATCTGATTATGGCTACCAAAAGGATAGTAATCTTTCCCAACCTGGAGTGATGATGCACGCGATGAGCTGTTCCCATACGACGACGAAACCGGCCCGAATGAAAAGTAGAACCAAGGGACTGCCCGTAAAGGAACCGGCCGGGCATCTGGACGAACTGGTGGAAGAAACCCGCCGGCTGCACGATTCCCTGGCACGCTGCCGCACCATCATCGCCCGTCTCGCCGCCGGTTACGCGCGATAGCCTGAAGCTATTTCAAGGACTGGCTGACGCGCGCGCGGTACTCCGCCGCCTTCGCCAGAATCGCCTTCTCGTCCAGGGTGAGAATCCTGGCATCGCGCACCACGGGCTTGCCGTTGACCATCACGTCGCGCACATCTTCGGCCTTCAGCGCGTACACCATCTGCGAGACGGCGTCGTAGAGCGGCACGGCATTGGGCCGGTCGAGGCGTACCAGAATCATGTCGGCGCGCTTGCCGTCCTCGAGCGAACCGATCAGTTTTTCCATGCCGAGGACGCGGGCGCCGCCCATGGTGGCCATCTCGAGCGCTTGTCCCGCCGGCAGCGCCTGCGGATCCATGGTGGTCACCTTCTGCAGTTTGGCGGCCAGGTCCATCTCTTCGAACATGTTGAAATCGTTGTTGCTGCCGGCGGGACCATCCGGGCCGAGTCCCACGTTGATGCCCATGGCAAGCATCTTGACCACCGGCGCCACGCCGCTCGCCAGTTTCATATTGCTGGAAGGGCAATGTGCCACGCCGGTGCCGCGCGCCTTGAGAATCGCCATATCCGCATCGTCCACCCAGACGCAGTGCGCGGCCACGGTTCGGCCCGTGAGCACACCCAGCGAATCCAGTATCCGGGTGGGGCTCATGTGACGCTGCGCCATGGCGTCGTCATTCTCTTTCTTAGTCTCGGAAAGATGAATGATGAGCGGCGCGTCGTACTTGTTGGCCAGTGCGCGCGCGGCCTTCAGCGTCTCGTCGGAGTTGGTGTAGAGCGCATGGGGGGCCACCGCCGGTACCACCAGGGGGTCGTGCCGGAAGCGCGTCAGGAAGCCCTCGGTGAATTTCAAAGAGTCGGCCGGAGTCTTGGCGTCGGCCACCGGAAAACCGATAATGGTCTCGCCCAGCACTCCGCGCATGCCCGCTTCCTTAGCCGCTTCCGCCACCACGTCTTCGAAGTAGTACATGTCGGTGAAGGTGGTGGTGCCGCCCAAGAGCATCTCCAGGCAGCCCAGGCGCGTGCCCCAGCGGACGAAGTCGGCGTTGACGTTCTTGGCTTCCGCCGGGAAGATGTAGTGCTCCAGCCAGTCCTGCAGCTTCTTGTCGTCCGGCGATGCCGCGGAACAAAGACATGGCGGCGTGCGTGTGAGTATTGACGAGGCCCGGCGCCAGGATGGCATCCGGCCGATCCAGCCGTTGCTTCGCCTGAAACCTGCCATCGATCTCCGCCCGAGTGCCGACGCCGACAATATGATCGCCCACGATGGCCACGGCGCCATTCTCGATCACGCGATGCTGCGCATCCTCGGTAATCACCCATCGCGCGCTCCAGATCCAATCCGCCGGAGCCGCCGAAAGGGAGAGCGCTACGAGGAGCAAGAGAATCTCACCACGGAGCCACGGAGAACACGGAGAAAGCACGGAGAAAACCCTATTGATCGTACTTCTCCGTGCTTTCTCCGTGTTCTCCGTGGCTCCGTGGTGAAAAAGCATCTTACAGATACCTGGCATCGAATGGCTTCGGAAATAATTCCTTCAAACGATAAGTTTCGGTCTTACCCCGCGGGTTCACCAGCAGGATTTCTATGTCCCCGCAGAATTCCCAGAGAATCTGGCGGCAGGCTCCGCATGGCGGCGTGAGGTCGTTCGTATCGGCGGCCACGGCGATGCGGCGGAATTTACGGACGCCTTCGCTGATAGCCTTAAACACCGCCACGCGTTCGGCGCACACGGTGAGGCCATAGGTCGCATTCTCGACGTTGCAGCCGGTATGGATCCTGCCGTCGACATCCTCTAACGCCGCGCCCACCTGGAATCTGGAAAACGGCGCGAACGCATGGAGGCGCGCGGCCAGCGCAGCGGAGAGAAGCGGATCGTCCATGCTACACCGTCAGCCGGGGCACCAGCGCCTTCAGGAATCGCACCAGCGTGTCGCGCACCATGGCTCCGGTTTCCAGAACCTCTTCGTGATTGATCTTCTGCTGCAGAATCCCAGCCGCCATATTGGTAACGCAAGAAATGCCCAGCACCTTGATCCCCATGTGATTGGCCACAATCACTTCGGGCACCGTGGACATGCCCACCACGTCCGCCCCGATGGTCCGCAGAAACCGGATCTCGGCGGGCGTTTCATAGTTCGGCCCCAGCATGGCCGCGTACACGCCTTCACCAAGCGGCACGCACAGTTCCGCCGCCACCTGTTTCGCCAGGCTGCGAAAGTGAAGCGAATACGCCTCCGTCATATCGGGAAAGCGCGGCCCCAGCGCATCGTCGTTCGGACCGGCCAGGGGATTGGAGCCCTGCAGATTGATGTGATCGGAAATCAACACCAGCCCGCCGCGCTGGAGGTCCAGGTTGATGCCTCCCGCGGCGTTAGTGAAGACCATGGCCTTCACGCCCAGCGAACCCAGCACACGCACGCCGTACGTGACCTGCGCCGGCGAATAGCCTTCGTACAGATGGGCCCGCCCTGCCATCACCGCGACGCCGGTGTCGTGGAGCATACCGAGCATCAGCTTGCCCGCATGGCCAGCCGCCGTCGAAGACGGCCAGCCGGGAATCTCGTGATACGGGATGTCCACCCGTTCCGTCAACACATCGCCGAAGGCGCCCAGGCCGCTCCCGAGCACGACACCCACCGGCGGGCGAAGCCCGGTATGGCCTTCGATAAAACGTATGGCTTCGTGGATCACAGTATCATTCCGGCAATGCAGGCGGACATGAAGTTCGCCATGGACCCCGCCGCTACGGCACGCAGCCCGAATCTGGCGAGATCGCTCTTGCGATTCGGCGCCAGCGCACCGATACCGCCAATCTGAATGGCGATAGAGCTGAAATTGGCGAAGCCGCACAGCGCATAGGTCGCGATGGTGAAGGAGCGCGGATCCAGCGTCGCCTTCATCGGCCCCAACTTCAGGAACGCCACGAATTCATTGAGCACCAGGCGCGTGCCCAACAGGTCGCCGATGGCCGAAGCATCTTTCCAAGGCACGCCCATCACCCATGCCACCGGCGCGAAGACCACGCCGAAGATCTGCTCCAGGGTGAGGCGGAATCCAGCCCAGCAGAGGCAGCGTGTGCACCCATCCCAGGATCCCATTCACCATGGCGATCAGCGCCAGAAAGGCGATCAGCATGCCCGCGATGTTGAGCGCCAGGTGCAGCCCGTCGCCGGCTCCCTGGGCCGCGGCATCGATCACGTTGACCGCGGTCTTCTCCACTTTGATATCCACGCGTCCGGCGGTAGCGGGCTTTTCCGTTTCCGGAACGAAAATCTTAGCCAGCATGATGGTCGCCGGCGCAGTCATGATCACCGCCGTCAGCAGGTGCGTGATCGAAACGCCCGCGATTTTCACATACGCCGCCATCACCGAACCCGATACGTGGGCCATCCCGCTGGTCATGATGGTGAACAGTTCCGATTCCGTCAATCCGGCCAGAAACGGCCGGATGGTCAGCGGCGCTTCCGTCTGCCCCATGAAGATGCTGGCCGCCACGTTCAGCGATTCGGCGCCGCTGACGCCCATCACCTTCTGCATCCCGATGGCCATGAGCCTCACCACAAACTGCATCACCCCGAGGTAATAGAGAACGGCGAAAAAGGAAGCGATGAAGATGACGATGGGCAGCACCTGAAAAGCGAACAGCACGCCATAGGGACCCGTGCTCTTGCCCAGCGGCCCGAAGATGAATTCGCTGCCGGCTTCGGTGTAGGCCAGCATGTTATTCACGCCGGCGCCGATGGCCTGAAATATTTTGCCGAAATCGGTCTTCAACACCAGGAACGCAAAGGCGATTTGAAGGCCCATGCCCCACGCGATAATCCGCAGCTTGATGTCGCGCTTGTGGTTGGAACAAAGCCAGGCGAATGCCAGGATGACGGCTAATCCCAGCAGACCGGTGAAACGGCCCATTACCCGACTACTTCCAGAATGAGTTCCCGTTCGTCCGGCTTCTGTGCGGAAATGCGGAAGGCATCCTCCACCATGTCCGCGGCCTCTTCCACTTTGTCTTCCTTGGTGTAGTACAGGCGGCACAACACCGAGCCGGCGTCCACCTTCTCCCCGACCTTCACTTCCAGGATGATGCCCACCGCCGGATCGATCGTGTCTTCCTTCTTATCGCGGCCCGCGCCGATCATGTTGGAAGCGACGCCGATATCCTCCGCGTCGATCACACTCACGTAGCCGGCGCGCGGCGAGACGTGATTTCGCGCATGCCCGGTAGCATTCGGCAGCAGTTCGAACTTGTCCAGCGCCTGCGGATTTCCGCCCTGCGCGGCCACTACCTGCTTGAATTTCTTGTATGCCGATCCATCCACCAGGTGCTTTTCCGCAACCAGCCGCGCCTCTTCCAGCGTGGCCGTCTTCTTGCCCAGGAAAATCATCCGGGCCGCCAGTTCCAGCGAGAGCTTGGTGAGATCGGACGGGCCGGCATTTTGCAGCGTCTGCGACGCTTCCATGATCTCCAGCGCGTTGCCCACGGCATAACCCAGCGGCTGGTTCATGTCGGTAATCAGCGCCTGCACCTTCTTATCCATGCGGCGGCCGATCCCTACCATGGTCTGCGCCAGGCGGCGCGCATCCACCTGCTTTTTCATGAAGGCGCCGTTGCCCACCTTCACATCGAGCACCAGCGAATCGATTCCCTCGGCCAGTTTCTTCGACATGATCGAAGAAGAGATCAGCGGAATGGATTCCACCGTCGCCGTGACATCGCGCAAGGCATACAGCTTCCGGTCCGCGGGCGCCAGTTGATCGCTCTGTCCGATGAAGGCCAGCCCCAGTTCTCCCAGTTGCTTGCGGAACTCATCAGTAGAGAGATTGGTGCGAAAGCCCGGAATCGATTCCAGCTTGTCCAGAGTGCCGCCGGTATGGCCCAGCGCGCGGCCGGACATCATCGGCACCACCACTCCCGCGGCGGCCGCGAGCGGAGCCACGATGAAGCTGGTCTTGTCGCCTACGCCGCCGGTGGAATGCTTGTCCACCTTGTGCCCGGGAATGGCCGAGAGGTCCACCGTCTCCCCGGAGCGCAACATGCACTCGGTCAGGCGGCTGACTTCCCTGTCGGACATTCCCGAAAAGAAAACGGCCATCAAAAAGGACGACATCTGGTAGTCGGGAATGTCGCCGTTGGTGTAACCATCCACCAGAAACTCTGGAGCTCGACCGCTTTGACGTCATTGCGAAGGTCGCCGCCGGCGCCGACACGGATGCGCTGAAAGCCATGTTGCAGTCGCTGCTGGAAGATCGGTTCAAGCTGGTGGCCCGCAAGGAGACAATGCCAGTCACCACGTGGGTCCTGTCCGCCGGCAAGCAGCCCCACCTTAAGGAAGCGGATGGAAACGGGCCGCCGGGCTGCAGACCGCCGGAGGCGTCGGGTGGGGCACCGGCCGAAGGTAGCGGCCGGCTCGTCATGATGAGCCCGGATGGCAAACAAACTGTGCTCACCCTCGGACCGGGCGTAACCATCCAGTATACATGCCGCAATATGACCATGGAGGCCTTCGTCTCCAACCTGCGCTCCATGATCGGGACGAATGTGGGTTCGAACCCCATCCTGGAGGAGACCGGACTGAAGGGCGCCTGGAACTTCGATCTCAAGATCTCGCTCAGCTTAAACGGCATGACAATCGGCCCCAACGTGGAACGTATCTCGATCGTCGAAGCCATCGACAAGCAGCTCGGCCTGAAACTGGAAGAGCGACAGGTGCCCACCTTGGTCCTGGTAGTCGATAAAGTCAACCGCAAGCCCACGGACAATGCCCCCGGCCTCGCCGAAATCCTGCCGCCCGTCACTTTGCCCACGAATCGAAGTCGCCAGAGAGCATCAAGCCGTCCGACGCGAATGTCACCGGCCCCCCGCATGTCCCGCTTCCAGACGCAGCCCGGAGGCCGCCTGACTGCCGATAACATGGCGCTCCGCTTTCTGGTCAACCGCGCTTTCAACACCAACAATAACGAGTACATCGCCGGCCTGCCGAAGTTCGCTGAGGCCGATCGCTACGATATCGTCGCCAAGGCTCCCGCCGGATCCCCTTCCCAGTTGGACATGGAAACCTTGGGGCCCATGCTGCGATCGCTGCTGGTGGATCGGTTCAAGATGGCGTACCACACCGAGGAGCGGCCGGTGACCGCGTACGCGCTGGCGGCGTCGAAGCCGAAGATGAAGAAGGCCGACCCGGCGAGCCGGGCATTCTGCCGGAATGAGCCGCCGCGCCGGGAGCGCCGGCCGGATCGCGCACGCTCACCTGCCAGAACGTCACCATGGCGCAGTTTGCGGACCGCTTGCAACATATGACGCCGGAACTGAGCTGGCCGGTGACCGACGCCACCGGTCTCGAAGGCGGCTGGGACTTCTCGCTGACCTTCGCCGTCAATTCCCGCGTCGGCTTCGCCATGCGCGGAGGAGGGGCGGAGGCGATCGCGCCGACCGGCGCCGGTGCCCGCCGCCCCCGATCCCAGCGGGGGCATTGACGCTCTTCGAGGCGATGGAAAAAGAGCTCGGCCTCAAGCTCGAAAAACAGAAGCGGCCCATGCAGGTCACCGTCATCGATCACCTGGAGCAGAAGCCTACCGAAAACTGAGTGTCCGCCTGTTACAGATAGTACCGATTAGACCCCCAACCAACCGGCCAGATGCCCAAGCTGCCCATTCCCGGCGTGAAGAACCTGATCGCCGTCGGCTCCGGCAAAGGCGGCGTCGGCAAGACCACCGTCGCGGTGAACCTGGCGGTCGGCCTGGCCTCGCTGGGCTACAGGTCGGCCTGATGGATGCCGATGTCTACGGCCCCAACGTGCCCCTCATGATGGGCATCAACCAGCACCCCCATGGCGTACGGCGACCGCATCCAGCCGCTCGAGCAGTTCGGCGTGAAGCTCATGTCGATGGGCTTCCTGAACCCCGGCGACAAGCCGCTGGTCTGGCGCGGCCCCATGCTGCACAGCGTCATCCAGCAGTTCCTGCGCGGCGTGGATTGGGGCGAGCTCGATTACCTGGTGATCGATCTGCCGCCCGGCACCGGCGACGTGCAGCTTTCGCTGATCCAGACCGCGCCCATCACCGGCGCCATCGTGGTGACCACGCCTTCCGACGTTTCGCTCGAAGACGCGCGCAAGGCCGTCCACATGTTCCACCAGGTGAAGGTGCCGATCCTGGGCATCGTGGAGAACATGAGCTACCTGATGTGCCCGCACTGCAACGAGCGCATCGACGTGTTCAGCCACGGCGGCGGACGAGCGCACCGCCGAGCGAGATGCAGGTGCACTTCCTGGCGCGAACTGCCGCTCGATCCCGCGGTGCGCGTCGGCGGCGATACCGGCCAGCCGGTCGTGCTGCGCGAAGGCCGAGGGCGGCGCCGTTCCTCGAACTGGCGCAAAGAACGTAGTGGACCGCGGAAGAGGGCCCAGCCGACGGGCCCGAAGATCGAGATTTCGGAATAGAAAGCCCGCTAGTATCCGGCCTACAATTTAGGCTTCGGTGGCGGTAATTCGCGCGCTTCCACCGGTGCTGAAAGCCCGTCCGGCCGTGAGAGCCATCGCAGAACGGCTTGTTCTCCGACTGGCCGCAGCGGCACAGCGAAATCATCGTGCGGCCCGCCAGACCGAACTCGCGCCCGCCGGATCGAGAATCGCAAATTCGCCTTCTATGCGAATGGGGCCGTTGTTCGCGATCGTGATCTTTGTCATCACGATTCGTAGCATCCGGCATTATTTCTTCGGCGGATTTCGTCGGTTTGGAGCCTGCTCTTGCTCGTATCGTCCACAATCTCGCCGTACTGGATGGTGGACTTGCCTTCGTACCGCTTGTAGTCCGTGTATTGCACTATCATCCGGATGCGCTGATTTTCGCCGCTCTTGAAGTGCAGAGTGTCGTCGGCGTGGGTGTAGGTGGGGAACCAATATTTGCCGTCGATCTGCTCGCGGTAGGTTTCGAACTTGGGGAACTGGTTGTCGCTGCTCTTCCTGATCACGCCCACGCCCTTGCCGTACGTCTTTACGATTTGAAGATCGCGGTCGTCCACCCAGATCTGGCCTTCGAAGTAGCGCTTGCCCGTCACCATCTTCTTGGGCTTGACCGAGAATGTGTAGCAGCCGATTTCGTCGATCTTCTCGCGGCCCAGGTAATCGATCTGGTAATCGGGGATCTCGTCGGTTGTCAGGACGAAGGGTTGGACGTTGCGCAGGTCCTGCTCGTCCTCCGGCGTAAGGAGGATGTTCTTAAGGGTCGGGACCGGGCGCCGGCTCCTAACCTTTTCAATCCGCTTCCCGTCCGGTCGTCGAAGGTGACGTCTTCCTTCAAAAACCATTCGCCGCCGGTGGGATTGCCGGACTCGTCCAACTCGTCCAGCTTCACCGTTTGGGGTGAAAACGTAATTCTCGCGCGCCTTGGCGAACTCGGTCTCCTTGGCGGCGAATTTCTGGATGATGTCCTGGACGTTGACGTTATCGCCCTTGGAGCCGGCTTGCGCGGCGCCCAGGTCGGCAAGCAAAACGCCGCCAGGGCGGCTGAATACAGAAGTGAACGCATCTCTCCTCTTAACAGCTATCGGCGATCAGCCGTCGGCTCGCCGCCAAGACATGTCGGCTGCGCGGCGAAACCGCTTTTATATTGGACGGTCCTACTTCCCCAATAGTTTCTTGGCGATAGTCACCAATTGGATGTTGCTCGTCCCTTCGTAGATGCGCCCGATCTTCGCATCGCGGTAGAGCTTCTCCACCGGGTAATCCTTTGTAATCCCGACGCCGCCATGGATTTCGATGGCCTTGGAGGCGGCCTTCTCGGCGATCTCCGAGCTATAGTATTTCGCCATGGCGGCTTCGGTGACGAAGGGCATTCCGGCATCCCGCAGGCGCGCGGCGTTGTAGACCAGCAGGCGCGCCGCTTCGATTTCCGTGGCCATGCGGGCCAGGTCGAACTGTACGCCCTGGAACTCGGCGATCGTCTTGCCGAACTGCTTGCGTTGCTTGGCGTAGGCCATGGCGTGCTCCAGCGCGGCGCGGGCCAGGCCGATCATCTGCGCGCCGATGCCGATGCGCCCTTCGTTCAGCGTCTCCATGGCGATCTTGTAGCCCTTGCCCCACTTCGCCCAGCACGTTCTCGCGCGGCACGCGGCAATTGTCCAGAATCAACTCGCAGGTGGAGGAGGCGCGCAGGCCGAGCTTGTCTTCCTTCTTGCCCACCTGGAAGCCCGGGAACTCGCGCTCGATCAGAAACGCGGTGATGCCGCGGTATCCGGCCTCCGGATTGGCGTTGGCGAACAGCAGATAGAAGCCGGCTTCGGCCGCGTTCGTGATCCACAGCTTGCGGCCGTTGAGCAGGAAGTGGTCGCCGCGGTCCTCCGCGCGCGTGGCCATCGCGAAGGCGTCGGAGCCAGAGCCGGCTTCCGAGAGCGCGTAGGACGCGACCGTGCTCGCCGGCCAGGCGCGGCAGATACCTGGCCTTCTGCTCCGGCGTGGCCCAGCGCAGGAGCGCGTTGTTGCAGATGGTGTTCTGCACATCCACGATGACGCCGGCCGAAGGATCCACCGCGGAGAGTTCCTCCACGGCCAGAACGCACTGAAAGAAGTTGCCGCCCTGTCCGCCGTACTCCTCCGGGATCTCGATGCCCATCAGGCCCATGGTCGAAGAACTGGCGCGATGATGTCCTTGCGGAACACGCCGGCCTCGTCCATCGCGCGGACGTGCGGCCGGATCTGCTCCCGCGCGAACCTGCGCACGGTGCTTTGGAAGAACTTTTCGTCTTCCGTCAAAGCGGAGAGGGGCTGCGGAACCGCGTCGAGAGTATTCGGCATCGTGGCCATACGTACAGTGTAGCCCCGCCGCCGGCTCTAAGCGGCCAATTCGGTCAGCAGACGGACCGCCGCGCCCACGTCTTTCAGCCACTCGCCGGGCGCCGCGCCTTCGCGTTCCACGTTCAGGGTGCCGCCGAAGCCCAGCTCGGCAAGGGTGCCGACAAAGCGGTCGATGCCCACCGCGCCCTGGCCCAACGCGCGCTCGCTGCCCAGCGCGCCGGGAGTATCTTTGGGCGGCCAATCGCCGTCTTTGGCATGCACCGAAAGTACGTGCGGGGCCAAAATGCGGAGAGCCGCAACCGGTTCGCCCGTGCCGTAGAGAATCAGGTTGGCGGGGTCGAAGTTGATCCCCAGGTTCGGGCGCGCGCAGTCCGCCAGGAAGCGCAGCAGCACCTCGGCGCGCTCCTGCCCGGTCTCCAGCGCGAACGTCTGGCCGTGGCCGGCGGCATGGTCGCAGATGCGGCGGACCACATCGCGCACGGCGGCGTAATCGGGATGCGACGCTTCCTCCGGCACGAACCCGATGTGGCACGCGATGCTCTTCACTCCCAGCCTGGCTGCGAAATCGCTCACCGCCAGGGTGCGCGCTTCCCGTTCGGCGCGGGTCGCGGGCGGAATGAAACCTACGGTTGCCTGCACCGTGGGAATGTCGGCATAGCTTTCGCCGTCATACGAGGCAAATACCGTGACCACGGTAAAGCCCGCGGAGTCCAAAGACTCTCTCCACAGCGCGGCGGCGGAATCGCTCAACTCCATGCCGCCCGGCAGGCCCAGTTGACCGCACCGCACCCCCAGGCTGCACACCTCCGCCAGGTCATCGCGCCCGGCCCAGAACATCACACCCGCTTCCAGCGGTCTCAAAGACGGCATACCATTTTCACTCCCTTGCGATTTCGCGATTCCAGCAGCAGGCGCATCACTTTCACGGCGTCCGCCGATTCGGCCGGAGGGCAGCGCTCCGGCGCGCTGTCCGTCTCGCAGCATTCGGCGAAATAGGCGATCTCGCCGGCGTATCCATCCTGCGTCGCCAGGTCCAGCGGCTGCGACCCGCCCATGGCGCTGTACAGCACCGGCGGCCGCCCCAGCGAACTATACTCGACGGTGCCGCCATCCAGCGTGACAGAGTATTCCATGCGAAACGGATAGTCGCCTGAATTGTGCCAGCCGCCGGTGACCGCCGCGATGCCGTCCTCATAGAAAAGCTGCGCGTCCATGCAGTCGATTCCCAGCCCGGGTTCGCAATACCCCGACGCGCACACCGCCTGCGGCTTGCCGAACAGGTGCAGGCACATGTCCACGTCATGAATCAGCAGATCGAATACGCCGCCGCCGCTCTGCTCGGCCTCTTGAAGCCATCCGCCCCAGCCTGGCGCCGCGCAACTGCGGCGGAACCAGGCGAAGCGGCAGCGGCCCAATTTGCCGTCCGCGATCACTTCCCGCAGCGCCATGTACTCCGGAAAAAAGCGCAGCACCTGCGCCGTCATGAGCACGCGCTTGTAGCGCCGCGCGGCGTGGATCATGCGGTCGACTCCATAGGGGTCCAGCGCCATGGGCTTTTCGACGAGCACATGCTTGCCCGCGCGCAGGGCATCCACGGCCACCGAATCGTGCAGGTAGGTGGGCAGGCACAGATCCACGGCGTCGAGCCGCGAATCGGCCAGCACCGCCTCCAGGTCGCTGTATTTGCGTACCCGTGAGAAATCCATGCACTCGCCGACCGTGCCCAGGTTGCCGCGCACGCCGGTGAGGTCCCCCGACAGCTTCTTCTGATCGCTGCTGTATACCGCCGCCAGTTCCACATCCGGCAGTCCGCGCAGCGCCGCCACATGCGTGCTGCCCATGAACCCCAGTCCAAGCACCGCGAGTCTCATTTCCAGTTAATTATACGGAAAAGGGGACAGACGCATTTAAAAAGGGGACAGACGCATTTTTTAAATGCGTCTGTCCCCTTTTTACAATTGCTCGTAGCAGGAGCGGGCGGCGCAGCACTCGAATTCGTCGACCACTTGGCCGTCCGGCCCAAAGGGCTTATACGTATGCTGGCACCAGAACGGGCCGTGGATGCCGGGCGGCGAGTTCGGGTCGCGATCGGCTTCGATGAACATGCCCTTCCAGCGCAGCTTCTCGCAGCGATTCATGCTGGCTTTCTGTTGTCTGAGGCTCTCCATGGTCAGGCCCTCTTTACCGCATCCAGCAGCGCGCGCTTCACCGCCGTCTTCGCCAGGGTCACCTTGTAAGCGTTCTGGCTGAGCGGCCTGGCATCGCCCACGGCTGCCTTTCCGGCCGCTTCGGCGTTCGCGGCATTGATGGGTTTGCCCACCAGAAACCTTTCCGCCGCCGCGGCGTGCCACGGGGTTGCGGCCACGTGTCCCAGCACAATGCGTGCCGAACCCACCGTCGCCCCCTTCATTGTCAGCGCCACCGATGCCGCGGCCAGAGGCCAGTCCAGCGCCTCCTTCTGCCGCACCTCGTACGTGGCCGAGTGGGTCACGCCAGCCCGGCACCAGAATCTCGGTGAGAATCTCGTTCGGCTGCAGAGCGATTTCGCGCGACGCTTCGTCTTTCGGCGCCACAAAGAACGCCGCCACGGGCACCTCGCGCGCGCCCTTGGGACCTACCAGCTTCACCTTGGCGTTCAACGCCACCAGCGCCGGCCCCAGGCTGGAAGCGCTCACGAAGTATGCCGGCCCCGTCCCAAAGATCGCGTGATACCGGTTCTCGCCCTCGGGCACAAGCGACTTGCCGTCTTTCATGGCCAGCAGGCCCATGCCGTTGCGGTAATACCAGCAGCGCGGACGCTGGCACAGGTCGCCGCCCACCGTTCCCATGTGCCGGATCTGCGGACTGGGAACGCCGCCGGCGGCCTCGGCCAGCGATTTGAATTCGCCCTTGACCTCGGCACTCGTGGCCAGCTCGTCGATCGTGACCAGAGCCCCGATCCGGAGCCCCTCCGCCGGTCTTCTGAATCCCCGAGAGTTCCTTGATGTTCTTGATGTTCACCACGCGCTTGGGCGTGTGCAGGTGTTCCTTCATGCAACTGATCAGGTCCGTGCCGCCTGCCAGCACATCGGCCTGGCCCCAGCGCGGGCTCAGCAGCGCGACGGCTTCCTGAACGCTTGCGGGATTAGCATATTCGAAGGGCTGCATTATGCGATCCTCCCTTCCAGTGCATCGAGCACGTGACTGGGTGTCATGGGAATGTGTGGGACGCGCTTGCCAATCGCATTGGTCACCGCGTTCCCGATGGCCGCGCAGATCGCCACGGCCGGTGGTTCGCCGAGTCCGATCACGCCGCGCTTATCGTTCTCCGGCCGGATGTCGAGGTGCACCTTGATATCGCCGATGTCCGCGATGCCCGCCAGTTTGTAGAACTCCATGTCGGCGTTGAGATACCTGCCGGTCTGCTGGTCGAAGAACCGTTCTTCGTACAGCGCCGTCGATATGCCCATGATGATGGCGCCGTAGATCTGGCTTTCCGCCAGTCGCGGATTCACGATCAGCCCGCAATCCTGCACCGCCGTGTAGTGATTGACCGTCACCAGGCCCGTCTCGGTGTCCACCGAGACATCCGCAATCTGCACCCCGCCCACGCCCTGGTCGTTCATTCCAGGAGCCGGTTGGCGCCGGTTGAAGCTGCCCATTTCGGAAATCTTGCCCGGTCCGATTTTCCTGCAGGCGGCCTCCCACGTGATCGACTTGTTGGGACTCCCTTTCACGCGGATATGCCCGTCCACAGCCTCCAGGTCAGCGGGTTGAGCGCCCAGAGCCGGCGCCGCCGCTTCGAACAGCTTGGCCAGCGCATTGACGCTCGACCTTCGCGTCGAAACCGTGACGCCGCCAATCGTGCTGGAACCGCCCGAAGCCGCATCCGGCGGCAGATCGTTGGTTCCGATCGCCAGCTTGACCTTGCCCATCGGCAGGCCCAGCGATTCGGCCGCCACCTGCGTGATGATGGTTCGCGTGCCGGTGCCCAGATCCTGCGTTCCGATCTCCACCAGCACCGAGCCGTCCGGATTGATGGTGGTGCGGCAGTTGCTGTTGTGCCCCGCTCCGCCCCATGCGCTGATGCCCACACCCAGCCCGCGCTTTACGCTGCCGCTCGCGGACCCGCGCGGTTTCCACAGCTTCTTCCAATCCGCCAGCTCGGCCGCCTTGTCGAGCTGATACTTGTACAGCTCCACGCGCGACTTGGGAGCGTATTCCACGGCCTTCTTGAAGACCTCGATGGGATCCATCGCGATCTTCGCCGCGAAATCGTCTACCGCGCTGCACGTCAGGTAGCTAAGCTGCTGATTGTTCGGCGCCCGCCATGCCCGCGAAGGCCCGGAGTTGATCGCAACCGTATCGTGCTTGATCCGCATGTTCGGGATCTGGTCGATGATGTACGGCAGCGGCATGTTCCCGGTGGACCACGTCTCGCTCTGCCATCCGGTGATGGTGCCGTCTTTCTTTCCGGCGATCCGGACCGTGCCGTATGCCGGCGGCCGGTTCCCGGCGATCATCAGCTCGGCATCCCGCTCCAGGAACAGCTTCACCGGCCGTCCCCCGGCCTTCTGCGAAAGCCGCGCCGCCACTTCTCCCCAGGCGTCCGGACCGAATTTGCTGCCGAACCCGCCGCCAATATAGTCCATCTTGACTTTGATATCGGTGGCGGCCACTTTGATGTTGGGCGAAAGCTGCGTGGCCCAGGTGGTCACGTCCTGCGTCGAGGGCCAGGCGTAAACCTTGTCGCCCTGCCATTGAATCACCGCGCCGTGCGGCTCCAGGCAGCAGTGGTTCGCGATCGGGATCCCGTATTTGCCCTCGGACACGACTTCCGCGCTCTTGAAGGTCTCGTCGGGGTCGCCCACCACTTTCTCTCCGCCCTGCTTGGTGCGGCCGGTGGCCTTGGCTCAGATCGTCGTCTTTCACCAGGTGCGGGAGCACTTCATATCCCACCCTGATCCTTCCGGCAGCCACGCGAGCCGCCTGTTCGGTCGTGGCGGCCACGGCGGCAATCTCCCAGCCCTGATACTGAACTTCCGTGCCAGCGGGTGCGGCCACGTGCACCGCCTTCACTCCGGCCGATTTTTCGGCATCGCTCGTGTCTACGCTGGTAACCCGCGCGTGCGCATGAGGGCTGTGCACGTACACGGCATACAGCAGGTCTCGCGGCTTCAAATCCGAGGAGTACTTGGCGCGTCCGGTGGCCTTCGCCGGCCCGTCCAGCCGCTTGAAGGGCTTGCCCATCGCCTTGCGGCTTTCCATCGATGGCCAGCTATAGTCGGGTGTATCAGCCATTTTTCTTCGCTCCCTTCATTGCCGCGGCGGCTTCCAGCACGGCTTTGCGGACTCCCATGTAGGTGCCGCAGCGGCACAGATTGCCGCCCAGTCCGTGCTTCACGTCCTCCGGGCTGGGGTTGGGATGCTCGTCCAGAAAACTCTTGCACGCCATCACAAACCCCGGCGTACAATAACCGCACTGCTGCGCATCGTTGTTCCAGAACGCCTGGGACACCGGATGCATCTTTTCCGGCCCGCCAAGACTCTTCGATGGTCTCGATATTCTTCCCCTGCGCATCGATGGCCAGCACCGTGCAACTGTAGACCGACTTGCCGTTCATGATCACCGTGCACGCGCCGCAGGTGCCGCGATCGCAGACCCGCTTGGAGCCGGTCATGTCGAGATAATCGCGTAGCGCATCGCTCAGCGTGACTGCCGGTTCGACTGACACGTTCACCGGTTTACCGTTGATATTGAGTGTAATGGGGACCGCCCCGGGTCCAACCACGCCGGCTGCGGGCGGTGCGGCTTCTGCCTCTTTTTCCAGCAGTCCCGTGCCCAACGCTCCGCCTCCGATGCCCACCCCGCGAATGAATCCGCGGCGCGAGAACCGGCCTTTGGGCTCGGCGGGGAGCTGGGGATCTTTCTTTGAACTCACCAGACACCTTCCTTTCGGCCTTTTCAGTTGAAGTAGAACGGAAACTCTGCTTATTTTACTCCCGCGCAGGGTTGGGGTGGAATCGGCCATCGTCGGGATAACCCCCGTTCGGAACCTTGTAACCGCGCCCGTTTCGTGTTCCCGCTGCGGGGTTGCCGAGTCCACCGCTCCATTCGGGTCCCATCACCTGGTATCCCTTCGACAGATGCGGCGTCATTGCGGCATTCCGCTCCAGCGCCGAATGAGTCATCCCGAGCGGCTGGAAAATATGCTTCGGAATGTACTCGATGTACGGTTCGCCCGCCGCGCGCGACAGCGCCGCGCCCAAAATGGCGTACCCGATGTTCGAGTAGGAATAACGCGTTCCCGGCTCCAGAATGTAATGCGTGTGCGGCAGCGCGGCGATCAGCGTCTTCTCCCAATCCGCCACCGCACCTGTCACGTACATTGCTGTGTCGTCCGGCTCGCGCCCCAACCCCGACGTGTGTGTCGCCAGTTGCATCAGCGTAATGGGTGGAGCATTCGGAAACCGGTCCTGTACCAGCTTCACCTCCGGAAAGTACTTCTCCACCGGATCGGATAGATGCACCTTTTTCTCTTCCACCAACTGTTCCAGCATCAGTGCCGTGAACATCTTGGTGATGGAGCCGATGCGGTACACGGTGTCGGTGTCGGCGGCGGTTTTCTTCTCCATATCGGCCTCGCCATAGCTCTTCGACCAGATCAGATCCTTGCCGGAAACCACGCCTGCCGTCACGCTTCCCACCGGCCGCCTGGCCAGTTCGGCCGCAACCAGGGTGTCGATTTGCGCCAACTGCGGGCCCAAGCTCGCCGCCGGTACTCCCACCGCGCCTTCTTCCGGCCGTGCATTGGTGTTCTCGATCTTTCCATCCACGCCGAGCCAGATCCGGGTCTCCAAAGCTCCCTTCTCAAATCTCACCGAATAGATATCGGCGCCGCCCGGCCCGACCCCTTTGAACACCGATCGACTGCATAGCGCCGAGTTTCGACATCATCGACTGCATCTGCGCCAGCTGCGGCCCGTTCGCCAGGCCGGCGCTCACCGCTTCGTAGGTCGGCTTTCCCGATCCCAGGTCCGCCACCATTTTGCGGAGCGCCGCCTCGCCCCCTGGCGCCGGGGTCTGATCCTTCAGCCGCTTGGGGAAGGCGGCGGCCGCCTCCATGATCAGCTTGGCCTTGGTATCGTCCAGCGCGCCGCCGGCATCTCGCGGCCGTTCTGGTGGAGGATCAGTTCGGTCGGCCTGCCCTTCGCGTCGTCTTTGCCGAATTCGATTTCCGCGTTGACCACCTTCGGGAAGAACATGGTCTTGGATTCCGGAAAGATCGCTATCGCCTGTTGAGCGCCTAACCTGGTAAACAGTTGGCCATTTTCCAGGGTTACCAGCATGATGGGTCCGTTGCCGTTACCCATCTGGTACGCACCCACATACCGGCTCAACGTTTGGGGATCGAGTGTGATCTCCTTCCGTCCGGCGTCCTGAGCCAGGCAGAGTCCCGCTGCCAGACTGAGTAGAGTCAATCGGAAAAGCATGATTCCCTATACCGCTTCCAGACTTCGAAAACAAGGGGCTGCGCAGGGGTCGATTACCAACTTAGGAACTTAGTCCAGCAGGTGTAACTGAGGAATGGTGGTCTGAAGACGCGCCGCCGGCTCCGGGAATACCGCCGCCACTGCCGCCGAGATCGCGTACCCGGTGCTCAGCAGCGAGAGCCACAGAATCGGTGTGCGGTAGCGCGCGTCCACCTGCACAAAATAGTAGAGCAGCGGAAACAGCGCCAGGACCGCCGCCAGAAAAGCCGCGATCGGCACGTGCCGCCGCACCATCAGAACAATCCCCGCGAAGCCTGCCAGGCTGATAAAGGCCACCGCGAAACCATGAACCGGGGTGAAGCCTTCGGCATCCGGAAACCAGTACAATCCCATGCGCGCGAGCGTCAGCGTGAGGAAGCGGCGCGGGTGACTCCGAATCCAGCCCAGCGCGGTGGCCGAGCCGCTGGTGAGCATACTCCACTTCGCCCAGTTCGCGGACTGCCAGCGCCTCGGCGCGCGAGCTGCCGGGGTGAAAGGCGCGCACTCCAGTGGGAAAATTGCGCACGATATCCGGCTGCGCCAGGTCGTTGTTGGAGATGTACAGTTCCAGCCCCAGATTGTCGCGTACGAAGAAAACGCTGTGGAACTGCTGGTAGTTCCGCCATGTCCAGGGCGCCAGCGTGGCGAGAAACGCCAGGGCAATCAGTGCCGCGGAACGCCGCGCGTAGGCTACCCGGTTCCGCCACATCAGGTAGGCCAGCCACAGGACGCACACAATCACGCAAGCCGGGTTCAGCAGCACCAGCAGGCCCGCGAACAGTCCCGTGAACAGCGCACCGCCGGCGCCTCCACGGGCCAGCCGGCGATCCGTGGCCAGGCAAAACAGCATCAGTCCGATCGGGCAGAAGATGCTCTCCGAATGCGGAAAAAAGTAGAAGACCGGGAACAGAATCACCACGAATGCGGCGCAGATGCCCGGCAGCCGGTCGCGAAAAAACAACTCGGAAAGGCGCGGCAGCAGCGCCGCATGCAGTCCGTGCGCCACCATGTGGCAAAGAGTCAGCACCGTGGCGAAATCGGCGGCCTGCTCGAAGATCTTCATCAGCAGCGCAAGAAACAGGGGATACAGCGGCGGCAACAGCGCACTCGGTCCGGTCGCAATCGGGAACGGGTTGGCATATTGCCCGTGTAGCACCAGGTTGTGCGCCACCGTGAAGGTTTCGAATCCCGCGCCGAAGCGCGCATTGTGAACCTGTGGAGCCACGGAAAGAAAACCGGCCAGAAAGAGCGCCACATCCGTCAGGCGATCCTTCGAAACCCACCGCCGGTTTCTTTCCAACGTCATGATGACGTTAAGGATAGTCGAATGACGCTAATCCGGGAAATCCGCCCTTGGTGAATGTGGCTCTGTTTACTTCGGTATACAGCCTTCCGCCCGCCCGGGACTCACTTCTTGCGCAGGTGCTTGATCATCCGCAGTTCGTTCTTTTTGCCGGGAATCATCTCGTAATGCACCTCGTCCATGAGCGTCTTCATCAGGCGCATCCCGAGCCCCCCGGAACGGCGGCTGGAGATCAGCTTTTCCAGGTCCAACTGTTCCACCGCGGTCGGGTCGAAACCCTGTCCCGTGTCGATGACGGCGATTTCCACAATATCCCCGTCCAGCGTGGCGCGCACCGACACCTCCTTGGTCAAATCCTTGCCGTAGGCGTGCTCCATCACGTTGGCACAGGCTTCATCCACCGCGAGTTCCATATCCGCAACCTCTCCGGGGGTCAGCCCGGCCTGTTCGGCAATGCTGGTCACAAAATCGCGAATCATCGCCAGATTCTCGGTGGAGGATGGCACCTGCAAAATGAATTTGCGTTCCACGGATGGCATCATTCCCCTCCCCTGACCGGGCATTCGGCATAGCGTTTGACCGCCGCCGGCACGTCGGGCAGCATATCGAAAATCGCGGGGAAACCCAGAATTTCAAAAACCTGCAACACCTTGGGCGACGGTCCGCAGATCTTGATATCGCCGCCGTTTTCGCGCAGTTCTTCCAGAAAGCTCATGAAAACGCCCAGGCCCGCGGAGGAGATATAGGTGAGGCCCTGGCAGTCCACAATCAGCTTGCGGTGCCCGCCATCGATCTCCTGCTCTACCGCGGTTTCGAATTCCGGCGCCGTGTGCGCATCCAGAAAACCCGCCAGCGACAAAATCGTCAGGTCGTTCTGCGTGGAGCGTTGAATCGTGAATGAAGTCGCCATATCGCTCTTGTTATTAGCTTAGTTTACCCGCAGCACCACAATCGTCATATCGTCCTGGGGGGCAATGCCGTTCAGGAACTCCCTGACCCCTTTTAGGATCCATTCCCGAACCGCTCCCGCATCCAGGCCGTCCGCCTCTTCCACCGCGCGCATCAGCCGCGCCTCGCCGAACTGCTCCTGCTCCGCGTTCATGGCTTCGGTCACCCCATCGGAATAAAACACCAGGGCGTCCCCGGTGCTCAACTGCAGCCGGTCCAGTTTCAGCGAGCGGCGAAACAGCCGGTCGGATACGATGCCCAGTCCCAGCCCCGGCGCATTCAGCAGCGAAGTCTCGCCCTGTGCCGGGCGGCGCCACACAATGGGGTTGTGCCCGGCGCGCACATGGTCGAACCACAGCGTCTCCGGATCGAACGCCCCCATCGCCAGCGTTACGAAAGTCTTCTTCTCCGTAGCGGCATGCACGTGGCCGTTGACGTTGCCGACAATCTCCAGCAGGTCGCTGCTGTCCTGCGTCGTGGCCACCAGCAGGCCTTTGGTGAGCGTCATGTACAGCGCCGCATGCACTCCCTTCCCGGAAACATCGCCCACGCCGATGGACCAGCGCCCGTCGGGAAGCTGGAGAAAATCGAAAAGATCTCCGCCCACTTCCTGCGCCGGATGGCACGACGCCGAAACGCTGCACGCCGGGGATCTCCGGCGGACGGCTCGGCAGCATGTGCTGCTGCACGCGGTGCGCAATGGAAAATTCCTTCATCAGCGATTCGCGCTGCGAAGTCACCACCGCCGGCGCCGCGTTGTCTTCCACCGCCAGTTCGCCTCCTCGCCAGGCAACCAGCGCCGCGCACCCCGCGCACACGGCCAGAAACAGGAATGCCTCCGTTCCCGCCGCGCGCAGCGACGGCGCCGGCTGCAGCATCAGCGCCGAGCCGTTCCAGATCACGCGCGCGCACCACCCCGCGCTCAGCACCGCCAGCAGATCCAGTCTGCAGAAAGAGCTGGCGATAAGCCAGGAAGAGCAGCGCTCCGCTCAGCAGGAACGCGGCGGGCGCGCGTCTCGGTAGGCAAAGCCGTAGTCGAGAGCAGCAGAATTCCCGGGACCGCGAACAGCGCCGCGGCCAGCCACTTCTTGCGCACATGGCGTCCCAAAAATGCGGCGCCGAAGCCGAAAAGACCCAGCAGCGCGATGTCCACCATCACGTCCAGAGCCTGCACCCCGGGATGCGCCGCGAAAATCAGGCTGGCCTCCCGGTCGCCGGTCTGCTGCGAGCCCGCCACGTGCAGCCACGATACCGCCAGCGGCAATGCCGCCAGCAGCGGACCGCACAGGAAACCCGCCAGTATAGAGGTCCCGCGCTCCGATTCAAAATCGACGCGCTGAATACGCTGCGCAGGGTCACCAGCTTCGCGTGCGAACCGATCGCGTCGGCGGCTCCCGCCAGCACGATCAGCATCAGAATCAAGCAGACCTGAATCGCCAGCGCGCCGAAAAAATCCTCCAGCGAACGAGGAGTTGCTGGCCACCGCATCGTAGCGCTCGTCGTACCCCATCCAGTTGGACCAGTACACCGCGCCCCAAAGCAGCGAGGTCGCGCTGAACGCCAGCACCCAGCGGTGCCTCACCGCGCGCCGCACCGCCCAGAAGATGTACACACACGCCGCCAGTGACAACTCCCACGAAATCGATTCCGACTCCTACCGCGCCCTGCAGCCAGTCAAGGTACTTCTTCCGCGTGCTCACCGCCTCGTCCACATCGTGCGGATAGGTCGGCGTCAGTACCGCCTTCACCAGCCGGCCGCTGTCCACCGTGGCTTCGAAGCGCTCGTCCAGGGGCTCGGTACGCTCAAAGGCGAAGGTGCGGCTCTCCCCGTTCGGGGTGCGGTCCGCCAGCGGCCGGAACGCCGCGGCATCCTTGCCCATCAATTGATCCAGGGCGCCGGCGGCCAGGGCGCGCGCCACCGCCGGATCCGTGACGCTCGGCTTTCGGATATCCCGTCCACTGCCAGCTATTCACATCGCCGGAGGTGGACACAAACACCAGGATGCGTCCCGCCCCGCCGGGCGCTTTCAGAGCTACCTTCGGCCTCAAACGGTGAGAAGCGGCGCGCCTCCGCCGTGTCCGGGTGCCGCTCGGCGAAGTAGGCCGGCATGACTGTCGGAACGCCCGGTCACCGTGCCGGCCCAGCCCTGCGTATCCACGCCGAACGCCGCGGAAATTTCGCGCGACCGCACCTGGCTCTGTTCTCCGTCGCGGTACACCCGCCAGCGCGCCGCCGGATGAGCGCGCGGCGCCAGGTAAGACCAGCGACGCCACGCCGGCGGCGGCCAGCGCGCTCCACACCGCCCACCGCTTCACGCCACTACCTCCATGAGCGCGCCCACCCGCGTGACCCGCACCACCACCGCGGTCAGGTCGTCTTCCAGTTCGTGCTCCCGCCGCTTCTTGCGCCAGCGCTTTCAAAATATTGTCCGCCGCCGCGGGTCCCGGTGGTACGCACCCGCCGCGCGATTCCGTCGGTGAACAGCAGCACCGTGTCGCCCGTGCGCAGGTTGACGCTTCCTTCGTACAGCACGGTCCCGCTTCCCGGCAGTTCCACCCGCTGTTCGCCGCTCAGCGCACTGGTCACCACAACCCGCGGATAGTCTCCGGTGCGGGCATACCGGACCGTACCGGCGGCCGTATCGATCACCGCATACGCCACGTGCGTGGCGGCTTCCGCGCCGGCTCCTTCCAGCAGGCGGCCCAGAGTCGATTCCAGCCGCTGGATCACTTCCCCCGGCGAAAGGTTGCGGCTCACCGTGTGCATCAGAAAGCCCTTGGCCAGCGCGATACTCAACGCCGCGCCGATTCCGCGATTCCCACCTTCGGCAATGAAGATTCCCAGGCGGTTGCTGCCCAGTGGATAAAAATCGTAGAAATCGCCGCCCACAATGCGCGCCGGCACGCATTCCGCCTGAATGAAGAGTCCCTGAACTTCCGGCGCCTTCTTGGGTAGCAGGTGCAATTGCGCCTCGCGCGCCGCCCCCAGCTCCGCCTGCATCTTCTGCCGCTCAGCGATATTCCCCGCGTAAGCCGGCCGCACTTCCTCTTCGCGGTACTCCCGCCCCTGCAGCGCCGCCCACGCTTCCAGACCCAGGAAGCACAGCCCGATGGCGCCCACCGCCACCCCCATTTGCATCCACGAAGGCGACAGCGCCATCACCCGCGCCATCGAGGTCGCTACCTCGAACGCGCCCAGTCCGAAGATCACCGCCAGCAGATCCATGCCGAAAAACGCGCCCAGCATGATCGTCGTGAGCAGCGCAATCCCCACCACCGCGCTCTTCAGTTCGCCGTATTTCACCGCGTTGGCCGAACAGCCCAGCGCCGCGAAGAGCACCATCAGCACCGTGCGCAGCCGCGGACGGTGCACCCGCCGGCCCAGAAAGGCCAGCGGCAGCAGTAGCCCCGAGGCCGGAATCAAGGTCACGAACACCACCTGCCCCGAAAACAGCGCCAGCACCGGAGCGCGAAATAACGGCAGCTTCATCAGTTCCGGCGCGAACTTGGCCGAGCCGGCATGCAAGCTCCAGTCCGCCAAACCCTCGGCCAGCAGCATCCAGGCGGCATAGGCCACGCCGAACACCGCCGAGCGGCCCACGTTGCGGCTGAACAGTTTGCCGCGAAACAGCGCGTCCAGCGAAGTCATCTTGCCCGGGTACAACTCCCGCAGATCGCCTTCGCCCGCCCCGTATGCCACCGCCACTCCCGAGTCCCGCCACCAGGAAACTCAGCGCCACCGCCACCAGCGGATACCAGATAATGCCTTGCCCCGCGTTGATCAGCCCCCACACGTATTCATCGATCGCGATCACGAAGCTCAACATCAGCGCTCCGCCCACACCCACGGCCAGCAGAATGGTGCGTGCGTGGGACACCTCCCGTTCCAGGCTCCGCCGCGCATAGCGGTAGACGCTGTAAATAATGACCAGCGTCATGTACAGGAAGTAGACCACTTGCAGCAGCTTCAAAGGCCGCTTGGCGCGCCCCCAGTGGGCCGCCGCATAGTCCTCCGCCACCGTGGCCGACATCCGCTGTTTCACCGGCAGTGTGCCGCATACCACGCTATTGACATCGAAGGAAATCCCCGGCAGCGCCGCCGCCTTCGCATTCCACGTGAACCCGCGGCAGCCCTTTCCGGTCTTATCCAGAGTTTCGATCTTGGGCTGGTTCAGGGTAAGCACTTCGGCGAGGTTCGGAATTCTCTCCACCGAGTCCCGCGCAATCGCCAGCGACTGCTGGATCCGGAACCGCCGCGCCGCCGGTGAGCGCCTTGACCCGCGTGAAGTCGTACGCGAACACGTGGCCGCTTTGGTTCAGAAAAATTCTGGCCCGGTCCCCTTGCGGAGAGATCAGGATCACTCGCACTTCCACCGGCGGGCTCAGGGTTCGCGCCGCTATCGCCGCCGCTTCGGTGTGCATCCGGTAGTAGCCCAGCAGATCCTCCATCGGCTCGATCGTGGCGTAAGCGCTCCAGTTGGTGGTGTCGACGCCGCGGCCCGCCGCGAACTGCTGCGCCGTGGAGATGACCCCTTCGCGGTCCACCGCCACCACCGCCACATCGCCGCCCCCTTTCCGCTCCAGCAGCGACCCGCCCACGTACGCCAGCGGACCTACAATCAGGAACACCGCCCACCCGATTCGCGCCGCGCGGGAATCCGGACGCCGCAGCAGCACGCGTTCCACCAGGGTTTCGATCATGACCCTTCCCCGGAGGCGGCCCGCTTCACAATCATCAGCGTAATGTCGTCGAACTGCGGAGCCTCGCCCACGAACTGGTCCAGCTCGCGAAATACGGCATCGACAATGGCCGCCGGCTCCTCGCTCCCGTAGCGCCGCATCACGTCGATCAGCCGGTCGGTCCCGAACTCTTCCTCGGCCAGGTTATTGGCTTCGCTGACGCCATCGGAATAAAGTGCCAGAATATCGCCCGGCTCCAGACTGCACGTTTCTTCCTGATAGCTTTGGCGCGGAAACTGGCCCAGCGCCAGTCCCGTGGTCGCCAGGCGCGTGACTTCACCGCCGGCGCGCAGAATGATGCCGTCGCAGTGGCCGCAGTTCACCCAGTGGAACCCGCCCGTCACCGGCTCGTAGAATGCCAGGAAGGCCGTGGCATAACGATTCGAAGGCGTGCTGGCGTAAAGCAGGTCGTTGGTGCGGCCCGCCAGCGGCCCCAGTTTCGACTCTCCGTGCAGCAGCGCCCGCAGCGTGGCCTGAATGTTGCCCATCAGAATCGACGCGAAAATGCCCTTGCCGGAGATGTCCACCACGCACAGCAGATGCGGCTGCGCCGGACTCCCAACGGTCAGCGGGATCACGTCGTAGTAGTCGCCGCCCACCTGCTTCGCCTGCCGGTTGCGCGCCGCGATGGCCGTCTGCTGCAACTCCGGCAGCGAGGCCGGAAACAGCGTCTGCTGGATCGCAGCCGCCATGGCCAGCTCTTTTTCCAGTTGCTGCGCCACCAGCGTCTCGCGGAAATACCAGGCGTTGTTGAACGCCACCGCCGCTTGCCCCACCAGTCCCGCGCCGAATTCCAGGTCGCTTTCCAGAAACGGCTTGTCCGCCGGACGAGGTCCGCATACCACTACGCCGCTTACCTCGTCGCCCGAGCGCATGGGAAAGAGCACCGAACCGGCCGGCAGCCCGTGCAGATCCTCCGGCGCCAGGTGGGCGTCGGGCAGACCCGCCAGGGTGTCCTTTGCCGCCAGCAGCGGCGCCAGGTCCATGCCGCGCTGCCGCAGCGTCACCGGATGCCCCTCCCGCCACGCCGCCACGCCATATTTGCGCAGCGCCCAGCGTCCGGCCAGCGTCAGCGCCAGCAGTTGCGCGATCCCTTCGGGCTCCAGGTTGGATGCCAGGCCGCGCACCATTTCCAGCAGCGCGCGCAGTTCCTGGATCTTCTGGTCCAGCGAATGGTTCAGCCGCACCGCTTCGTCGTGCGACTGCGCATTCTGAATGCCGCTTGCGGCCAGCCCCAGCAACGCATGTAAAAAGTTGTGCTCTTCTTCGTCCAGTTCGCCGCGCTTCGCCTTGCCGATGCCCAGCAGGCCAACCGGATCGGCCGCGTCGCCAATCGGCAGGATGCGCTCGATGCCTGCCTGCTTCGCCGTCTCTTCCAGAAAAATCTGGTCTACGGCTAGTCCGGGAATCCCGCGTACCAGGGCCACGCGCATCTCGCCGTCTTTGCGAATGGCGATGGCCGCGCGCCCCACCAGCAGGCGCCCCATCACCGTCCGCATCAGGTGCCGTAGAAGATCTTCCACCCGCAGGGAGGCGTGCAGCAGTTCCGCCGATTCCAGCAGCGCCTCCAGCCGCGATTCTCCCAGCCGCGCCGAAATCTGCGCCCGCCGCAATGTAGTAGTCGGGACCATGCCGTTAAAAGAGAGTATCGCAATTTTACGGCACGCGCTTCCGGGTTTGGCCCTAGTCCGGCCCGAAGGGCCGCACTACTTCCCTATCCCCAGCGCCCCAGGCGCGCCCGATCTTCCACCTGCAGGGGCACCCGCTGCATTGTAGTAGTCGCGCCGTTAAAGGAGAGTATCGCAATTCTCCGGCGCGCAGTTTCGAGCTTGGTCCGCAGTCCGACCCGAAGGGCCGCACTATTCCCCTATCCCTAACCCCCACCCCCAGCCCCCAGGCGAGCCAGGGAGTCCGATTTGTGAACCGTGGGAGGTTTACACCGCGACTGTTTCGTACTGCCTGGCCATCTCCGCCAGCGGGATCGGCGCGTAGTCGCTCGGCATGGCCGGCCTGGCCGAACTGGGTCATGCGCTGGGCCACCACTTTCTTCATGGCTTCGCGCGCCGGCTTCATGTAGCTGCGCGGATCGAACTCCTCGGGCTTCTCCATGAACACCTTGCGGATGGCGCCGGTGATGGCCAGCCGGTTGTCGGTATCCACGTTGATCTTGCGCACGCCGTTCTTGATGCCGAGCTGGATCTCTTCCACCGGCACGCCCCAGGTGGGCTTCAGCTTGCCGCCGTACTGGTTGATGATGTCCTGCAGGTCCTTCGGCACGCTGGAAGAGCCGTGCATCACCAGGTGCGTATGCGGCAGGCGCTTGTGGATCTCGATGAGCCGCTCCATCTTCAGCGTCTCGCCGGTGGGCTTGCTGGCTGAACTTGTACGCGCCGTGGCTGGTGCCGATGGCGATGGCCAGCGCATCCAGGCCGGTCTGCTTCACAAACTCCACCGCCTGCGCCGGATCGGTGAGGTGGCTCAGGCCGTCGAGGCCCGCGCCGTGGCCGTCTTCAATTCCGCCCAGGCAGCCGATCTCGCCTTCCACCGTCACGCCCTTGGCATGCGCCAGTCTCCACCACCTGCGCGCGTCACGTCCACGTTGTACTCGAAACTGGACGGCGTCTTGCCGTCGGGCATCAGCGATCCATCCATCATCACGCTGGTGAAGCCCATATCGATGGCGCTCTTGCAGGTCTCGACGCTGTTGCCGTGATCCAGGTGCAGCACGGTGGGAATCTCGGGATAGAGTTCCGTGGCCGCGATCATCAGGTGATACAGAAAACGATCCTGCGAATATGCGCGCGCGCCGCGGCTGGCCTGGATAATCACCGGCGATTTGGTTTCACGGGCCGCTTCCATGATCGACTGAATCTGTTCCATGTTGTTGACGTTGAACGCGCCAACACCATATCCGCCCTTTGCCGCTTCGTCCAGAAGCTGACGCATCGACACTAATGGCATTTCTGTGGGGGCTCCTTTGAAAAAGCTCAAGCTATCACCATTGCGCGAAAGCCCGCAAGTCTGGGTAGGACAGGCCTCCTCCGGCCTGTCCCTGCGTATACTGGGTTTGATGCCCGATGCCGCGTTGCGCCTGCGCAACCTTCGCAAGGCCTACAAAGACGTCGTGGCGGTGGACGGCCTCGATCTCGAAGTGCGCGCGCGGCGAATGCTTCGGCCTGCTCGGTCCCAATGGCGCCGGCAAGACCACCACCATCGAAATCTGCGAGGGCCTGACCGCGCCGGATTCCGGCGACGTGCGAACTGCTCGGCCTGCGCTGGGACTCCGACGCGCGCGGAACTGCGCCAGCGCCTCGGCATTCAGCTGCAGGAAACGCAGCTTTCCGAAAAGCTCACCGTCCTCGAAACCGTGCGCCTGTTCCGCAGCTTCTTCCGCCGCGGGCCCGCGCGCGGCGGAGGTGATCGCGCTGGTGCAACTCGAAGAGAAGCGCGAACTCGCGCGTGGGCGGTCTCTCCGGCGGACAGAAGCAGCGCCTGGCGCTGGCCTGCGCGCTGGTGGGCGATCCCGATCTGCTGTTCCTCGACGAGCCCACCACCGGCCTCGACCCGCAGGCGCGCCGCCAGCTGTGGGACCTGATCGAGCGGTTCAAGGCGTCCGGCCGCACCATCCTGCTCACCACGCACTACATGGATGAAGCCGAGACGCCTCTGCGACCGCGTGGCCATCATGGACCACGGCAAGGTCATCGCGCTCGGCACGCCGCGCGAGCTGATCGCCTCCATCGGCGTCGAGCACATGGTGGAGTTCTCCGCCGGCGAGCGCGCGCAGCCGCTGGATGTCGCGGCCGCTGCGCCGCATCGAGGGCGTCCGCGACGTGCGCGCCGAGAACGGCAGCGTGCGGATGCAGGTGACCGAACTGCACCGCGCCGTGCCGGCGCTGCTCGAGGAACTCGGCCGCCAGGGCGTTCCGCTGACCGAACTGCGCACGCACTCGGCCACGCTTGGAGGACGTTTTCGTCGCGCTGACCGGGAGGCATCTGCGCGATGAGTGACGCGATCGGAGCTCGGAGCGGCCGAGGCGTGCGCGGCGGGCATCCGCCTGGCGCAGCTGACGCTGGTGCGCTTCCGCGAATTCGTGCGCGAGCCGGAAGCGCTGTTCTGGGTCTTCGTCTTCCCCATCCTGCTGGCCGCGGGCCTGGGAATCGCGTTTCGCAACCGGCCGGCGGACGTGCTGCAAGATCGCCGCCGTCACCCCGCAACTGGCGCACGTCGCTGCGCCAGGAAAAGCTGCTCGACGTGCGGCGAGCTCGCCCGCTGCCGCCGGCCGAGGAGGCGCTTGCGCACCGGCAAGGTCGCGCTGCTCGCCGAGCCCGGCCCGGACGGCGCCGTGGTCTATCGCTACGACGACACCAATCCCGAAGGCCGCACCGCGCGCATGCTGGCCGACCGCGCCATCCAGCGCGCCGCCGGCCGCACCGATCCCGGTCGCTTCCAGCGACCGCCTGGTGCGCGAGCCCGGCTCGCGCTACATCGATTTCCTGATGCCCGGGCCTGCTGGGCATGAACCTGATGGGCAGCGCCATCTGGGGCATGGGCTTCGCCATCGTGGACGCGCGCCGCAAGAAGCTCATGAAGCGCCTGGTGGCGACGCCGATGCCGCGGCACTATTACCTGCTGTCGTTCGTGCTCTCGCGGCTGGTGCTGCTGGTGGTGGAGGTGGCGGCGGTGCTGGGCTTCGGCGCGCTGGTGTTCGGCGTGCCGGTGCGCGGCTCGCTGTTGCCGACCTGGCGCTGCTCTGCGTGCTCGGCTCGCTCGTCGTTCAGCGCGCTGGGACTGCTGATCGCCTCGCGCGCGCAGACCATCGAAGCGGCTTCCGGCCTGATGAACGTCGTCATGATGCCGATGTGGATCGTCTCCGGCGTATTCTTCTCCGCGCAGCGATTTCCCGGCATGCGGTGCAGCCGGTCATCAAGGCGCTGCCGCTGACCGCCCTCATCGACGCGCTGCGCGCCAACATGCTGCAAGGCGCCGGACTGGCGCAGGTGGCGCCCGCAGATCGGCGTCCTCGCGGCGTGGCTGGTGGTCTGCTTCGCGCTGGCGCTGAAGCTGTTCCGCTGGCGATAGAGTCAGTGAGACATCTTACCGGTCTGCTGGTCCATCTTCCCTCCGGTCTTGTCCATCTTGTCGCTCTTCTTCTTGGACGACTTCTTTTTCTTAGCCGTGCTGTCCATCTTGCTCGTCTGGTCCATCTTGCCCATTTTGTCCATCTTGTCCATCTTGTCCTGGGCGAAAGCCGCACCCATCGTGAGGGTGGCGGCGGCAATGCAAACTGCGAGTGTTCGTTTCATGGTGTTATGTCCTCTTGTGTTTTGTGGAGTTAAATGGAGCGTCATAAGTCGTTCCGCATTCGCTCCCTAACGGTCGCGGCTCCGATCCGAGCCGCGCGCGTCAGCGAGCGTAAACACCTATGCCGCCGTGTCTAAAAACCTGCGTAATCGTCGTAACCGCGCTCACCCCAGAAATCGGGTGGGCGGCTCTTGGTGAAGCTCATCCGGCCGATGCACTTCAAATTCTTGATGCCGTACTTAATCGGAATCACCAGCCGCAGAGGCGCGCCGTGCGAGTATGTCAGCGGCCGCCCCTCCATTTCGTAACAGAGTAGGGTCTGCGGATGCATCGCCGAGGCGCGGTCCAGACTCACGTAGTATTCGTTGCCCGGCGTAGCCAGCCCGACATAAGAATCCGGACCGGGATAAGCCGGCGGGTAGCGCCGCGCGAAATCCGCCAGCCGCGTGCCTCCCCAATGCACGCGTTTGCTCCAGCCCTCCACGCACTTCAACTCCGTGGTGAATTCCACTTTGGGGAACGCCTGAATCTCGGCCAGTGTAAACGATGCCTTCCCTTCGTCTGTGGCCAGACCGGTGACTTCCAGTTTCCACTGGTTGATATCGAAATCCGGATCGTCGATGCCGATCACGCCGTTGACCTTTGGCATGGTGCTGGTGCCGGCGGGAAACTGGCGCGCCAGCCGTGTGGGGCGGTAGTAATCGCGCGCGAATTCTTCGTTGGT
The DNA here is from genome assembly GCA_963748795.1 of uncultured Solibacteraceae bacterium. Taxonomy (GTDB): domain Bacteria; phylum Acidobacteriota; class Terriglobia; order Bryobacterales; family Bryobacteraceae; genus Sulfopaludibacter. Next base: position 68,434 of record CAVVLD010000058.1, on the reverse strand, counting down.
CTCCAGGGCGCGGCGCAAAGGCCACGGCACGCCGCCCTCGGGATTGCGGCTGCCGATCCAGCGCCACGCGCCGTACCCGGCCAGCGCCGCGATCCCTCCCGTCAGAAAACTGCGGCGGGTCTGCTGTTTAAGCGACGGTTCCATCGGAGGCCTCCTCTTTCTCTACCAGCTCCAGCCCCGTGACCATCGACCGGAAATTGTTCCAGCCCGCGCGAACAACCTGCGCAATGTGCACAAAGAAGAACAGCACGTAGCCGCAGGTGAGCAGGAAATGCTCCAGCCGCGCCGCCTGGTATCCACCCAGCAGCGCCGTGAGCCAGCCGAACTGAACCGATTTGAAGATGGCCAGCCCTGTGAGCAAAGATCCCGCGCCCATCAGCACGATGCTGGTGTAGGCAATCTGCTGCGCGCCGTTGAACTTGCGGCGCGGCGGAGCCGTCTTGCGCAATCCCAGGTCGTGCAGTGTCACCTGGACGGCTTCCACGAAGGACCGCCGGTTCGGCACCAGGTAACGCCATTCCCCGCTCACGATGGTGTAGATCACGTAGCTGATTCCGTTGAGCGCGAAGAACCACATGATCAGGAAGTGCCACGCCATCCCTTCCGCCAGGCGTTGCGGAATCCCCAACCATTGGTAAAACCAATCCGGAAATAAATGTATGGGTCCGAGCGAGTAGACGTCGTTGGCCCAGTAGATCAGCATCCCGCTCCAGATCATCAGCAGCAGCAGCGGAAAGTTGATCCAGTGAAACCAGCGAATCGCGCGTGGATGTTTCTTTTCGACGCGGAGCACTTAATCGCTCCCTCCTTCGATTGATACTTCGGACTCATAGCCGGAAAAGTTACGCCACTTGCGCGAAACGGCTCGACCCTGTTAGCGTGAAGCTGCAGGTTGTCTCCCCTCATGGTTTCTTCCGTTCTTAGCCGGGAAGAGGAACTTTACTGGCTGGCTCTCAAATTGATCCCGGGTCTGGGTACCAGAACATCGGGCAAACTGCTGGACCGCTTCCGGACCCCGCAGGCCATCTTTCGTGCTGCCCGCACGGAACTCGAAGGCGCTGGTCTGAGCGGCACGGTGGCGCAATCCATTGCCAGCGGCTGCTCTTTCGAGGACGCCGCCGCGCAGCAGCAGAAGATGCTCGACGCCGGCGCCGAGGTGGTGACCCTCGGCGATCCGCGCTATCCCCAGCCGCTGCGGGAGATTTTCGATCCTCCGCTGTTGCTGTTCGTGCGAGGCCGCGTGGAGCTGCTGCAATCGTTGACGCTGGGCGTTGTGGGAACCCGGCGTCCCACGCCGTATGGTCTCGCCGTGGCAGAGCGCCTGGCGGGCGACCTGGCGCATGCCGGCCTCACCATCGCCAGCGGAATGGCCCGCGGCGTGGATACGGCGGCGCATCGCGGTACACTCGCGGCGGGCGGCGATACCGTGGCAGTGCTGGGCTGTGGCGTTGACATCGCATACCCCTCGGAAAACAAAAAGCTGGCGGCGGAGATTGCCACCCGCGGACTGATTGTCTCGGAGTTCCCCATGGGCACCACGGCGTTTCCGCAAAACTTTCCCATTCGCAATCGCATCATCAGTGGTATGAGTCTGGGCGTTCTGGTGGTGGAAGGCGCGCAGTACAGCGGATCGGCCATTACCGCCAAGCTGGCCATGGATCAGGGCCGTGAAGTATTTGCCGTGCCCGGGAACATCACCTCGAAACTGAGTTGGGGACCTAACCTGTTGATTAAGCAAGGCGCCCGGCTGGTGCAGGACTGGAACGATGTGATCGTTGAACTTCCGCCTGAATCCCGCCGTCATCTAATAGATAGGAGTCGCAAAAGGCTTCTGGGCGATGCTGCATCTTCTGGTGGCGAGCAGGCATCCTTATTAAATGAGCCGGGTCCGGAATTGAGTGTAACCGCACGTCAGGCCCTCGTAGTCCTGCAAGTGGATAACGCCATACACTTAGACGATCTGCTTGAAAAGGTGGAAGATATTTCCCCCTCGGAACTCATTGCCGCGCTCTTCGAACTGGAAATGTTGGGACTTGTCAAACAACTGCCCGGAAAGAATTTTGTTAAAGTGTGGTAACGTCACTGGGTAATCTGCCATCATTCCGAAAGAAAATATGCCAAAGGCTCTGGTAATCGTGGAATCGCCTACTAAGGCGAAGACCATCAACAAATACCTGGGCAAGCAGTTCGTAGTTAAAGCTTCCCTCGGTCATATCAAGGATCTTCCCAAGAAGGACCTGGCGGTGGATATCGAGCACGGTTTCGAGCCGCGCTACGAAGTCATTGAGGGCAAGAAGAAGCTCATCAGCGAGCTCAAGACTGCCGCCAAAGGTGTCGAAAACATTTATCTCGCGGCTGACCCGGACCGCGAAGGCGAGGCCATCTGCTATCACCTGCAGGAGGAACTGCAGAAAAAAGGCGGCCCGCACATCTTCCGGGTAATGTTCAACGAAATCACCAAGAAGGCCATTGAAAAAGCATTCGAAAAACCCGGGCAGGTGAACGTAGCGCTCGTGGATGCGCAGCAGGCGCGCCGCGTGCTGGACCGCCTGGTGGGCTACAAAATTTCGCCGCTGCTGTGGGACAAGGTACGCCGCGGGCTTTCCGCCGGACGCGTGCAGACCGTGGCCCTGCGCCTCATCGTGGAACGCGAGCGCGAAATTCGCGCGTTCGTTCCCAAGGAATACTGGACGCTGGATGCGGACCTGAACGCGAAGAAGGCGCCGCTGCTCTCGGCGCGCTTGACGCGCATTAGCGACCAGCCGGCCGAGGTCGGCTCGCAGCAGGCGTCGGACGAAATCCTTGCCGCGCTCGAAGGCGCGAACTACACCGTCAAGAGCGTCGCCACGCGAGAGAAGAAACGCAATCCGGTGGCGCCGTTTATCACCTCCACCTTGCAGCAGGAAGCCTCGCGCAAGCTCCGCTTCAGTGTGAAGCGCACTATGATGCTGGCGCAGCGGCTGTATGAAGGCGTGGATATCGGCACCGAATCGGTCGGCCTGATTACCTACATGCGTTCCGATTCGACGCGCGTCTCCGAAGATGCCGTAGCCGATGCGCGCCATTTCATCACGGAACGGTACGGCAGGGAGTTTCTGCCGGACGCTCCCAACGTATTCAAATCCAAGAAGGGCGCGCAGGACGCGCACGAAGCCATCCGGCCCACCTCCATGGCCTATTCCCCGGAGACCGTGGAAAAGTACCTGGCCGAGGATGAAATGAAGGTGTACCGGCTGATCTGGAATCGCTTCGTGGCCTGCCAGATGATGCCGGCATTGTACGACCAGACCACCATCGACGTCTTGGCGCAGGGCATCAACGGCGTCGAGTATACCTTCCGCGCCACCGGGTCGGTGCGCAAGTTCGAAGGGTTCCTCAAGGTCTACGAAGAAGGCAAAGACCAGACCGATGAGGAAGACGAAGAGGAGAAGCATCGTCTGCCGAAGGTGGTGGAGGGCGAGATACTGCGCCTGAAAGTCCTGCGGCCCGAGCAGCACTTCACCGAGCCGCCGCCGCGCTACAACGAAGCCACGCTGGTCAAGCGGTTGGAGGCCGATGGAGTGGGCCGGCCGTCCACCTACGCGTCCATCCTGTCGACTATTCAGGAGCGCGAGTACGTAAAAAAGGAAGGCGGCCGCTTCACCCCCACCGAGTTGGGCATGGTGGTGACGGATCTGCTGCTAGAGAGTTTCGACGACATCTTCGACGTGAAGTATACGGCCCGGATGGAGCAGGAACTCGACGAAATCGAAGACGGCCAACTCGACTGGCGACAGGCCATGGGCGAGTTCTACGAGCGCTTCGACAAGGATCTGAAGCACGCCGAAGAGAAGATGACCGATATCAAGCGGATGGAGAAACCCACCGACTTGACGTGCGAAAAGTGCGGCCGGCCCCTGGTTGTGAAATGGGGCAAACACGGAAGCTTCCTGGCGTGCACCGGGTACCCGGACTTCTCGCCGCGAAACGCCGATGCCGATATCGAGGCGATACAAAAGGATATCGCCACGCGGCAAGAACGCGCGCGGAAAGACCTGGATGAGCATTCTGTCAAGATCAAGGCCAGGCAGGAGACCGAACTGGCGAAGTTCGCCAGCCAGACCGATGGCTCAGGGGCCAAACTCAGAGAGCGCCGTCTGAAGATCAATCTCCGCTACCAGAAGGGCCTCGAAGCCCTCCTGGCCCAGAATAAGGAACGCAAGAAGAAGGACTGGGAAGCGATCGACCAGCGCATCCAGAAGCTTAAGGCCCGCTATCCCACCATCGCGCAATTCTACGATGCACTGGAACTGAAACAGGAGCCGGAAGGCATGGTCTTCCTGCCCGTGAAAAATCAAAATCTTTGCACCTACACTCGCGAATTGACGGTGGATCTGCCGGATCTGGACAACGCCAACATATCCGAGCAGGGCGAAGAGGAATACTGCGAGAACTGCGGACGTCCCATGGTGCTGAAGAAGGGGCGGTTCGGCACGTTCTTCGCGTGCTCCGGTTACCCCGACTGCAAGACCACCAAGCAGATCGGCGGCGCGCAGAAGAAACCCGACCAGCCGCTGGATGAAAAGTGCCCCACCTGCGGCAGTAACCTGGTGCTGAAGTCGGGCCGCTTCGGCGAATTCACCGCTTGCAGCAATTACCCCACCTGCAAATACGTCAAGCAGAAGACCATCGGCGTGAAGTGTCCGGAATGCACGGAAGGCGAAGTGGTGGAACGGCGCAGCAAAAAGGGTAAGACCTTTTACGGCTGCGCGCGCTGGCCCGAGTGCAAGTTCGTGGCCTGGGGCAAGCCCATCGCCGAAAAGTGTCCGGAGTGTAGCAGTCCCTACATGGTGGAGAAGTGGCTGAAGGCCGGAGCGGTGTGGCAATGCCCCAACCCGGAGTGCAAACACAAACAGGACGCTCCCCAAACCGCCGAACTGGTGCGGTAGCGTAGACCGGCGGCCGGCGCCGGTCAACCAATTCCCTTTTCGCTTATAACGAGCGACAATATCGGTCAGTATCCGCAGGACGCTAACGGCCACCACCTTGAAGCGATATTGGTTTTTCGTCTTCTTCTTCATCTCGGGATGCTGCAGCCTCATTTACGAAGTAGTGTGGCTGCGGCTCAGCATGGCGAAGTTCGGCGTGACCACGCCGATGGTCTCCATTGTTCTTTCCGTTTTTATGGCCGGACTTGGCCTGGGGTCCTGGGTGGGAGGAAAAATCATTCGCCGCTCCAGGCGTGCCGGCGCCGCCGTGCCTTTACGGCTGTACGGAATGCTCGAATTGATCATCGGGATCTCCGGCCTGGTCGTGCCGCGCCTGATCGATGCCGGTTATGGCTTACTCCGCAACGCTGCGTGGGACTCCGCCGTTTACTACCTGATCTCAGGAGCCTGGGTCACGCTGGCCCTTCTTCCGTGGTGCGCCGCCATGGGCGCGACGTTCCCCTTTGCCATGGCGGCCATTCGCAAACTCGTGAGCGCGGAGGCGGAGCATTCCTTCAGCTATCTCTATCTGGCAAATCTGATTGGAGCGCTTGCAGGGACTCTGCTCTCGGCGGGCGCTCTCATAGAGCTATTCGGCCTTCGCGGCACACTGCACATCGCCGCGGGACTGAACTTCATACTGGCGGCCACCGTCCTGCTCCTCAGTTTGACGCTGCGACAGCCGGAGCCGGAACGGACAGTGCCCGCGGAAGCAGCAGCCGTGGAGGATTCTCTCCGGCTCAAACCGGCAGCCGGGGAGTTGTGGCTCCTGTTTACGACCGGCCTGTGCAGTATGGCGATGGAGGTGGTCTGGGTCCGGCAGTTCACGATTTTCCTGGGCAGTGTAGTCTACGCCTTTGCGGCCATTCTGGCTCTGTATCTGACTGGAAACTATCTCGGGTCGCTGCGGTACAGGCGGGGGGTTCGAAAGCAGGCGCCTGGCGGGGGCAGCATGATATGGATCCTGATGGGCATCGCAGCGTTGCTTCCGCTCGTTTTTGCCGATCCGCGTTTTCCAATTCCCGGTGACACGGACCCCGAGTTCGGCGTCGATTTTCTCTGGGGGATGTTACGGGCCGGGCTCGGCGTGATGCCATTCAGCATGCTGGTGGGCTTCGCAACTCCGATGTTGGTCGACCGGATCTCGCAGGGAAAGCCGGATGCGGCGGGAAAGGCGTACGCAGTCAACGTGCTGGGGTCCATTCTCGGTCCGCTGATTGCCGGATTCGGCGTGCTGCTCTGGACAGGCGAACGCGGCGCGCTGTGCGTGATTGCGGCGCCTTTGTTCGCGGCAGGCCTGATAGCCGCGATCCAGGCGCCCCGAAGCTCGCGCCCGATTCTGCGTCTTTCCCCGCCGGCCCTCTATGCCGCGGTGGTTCTGCTCAGCGTGTCCATGATCGCGCTGACCAGGGGCTATGAGGCTGAGTTCCAAGATCGGGTGGAACTGCGGGACTACACCGCTACTGTGATTGCAACGGGCACTGGCATGGGCAAGCGCCTGCTCACCAATGGCACCGGCATGACCAAGCTGACTACCATCACGAAGATGATGGCGCACTTGCCCCTTTCCCTCTTAAGGCGGCCTCCCTCGAACGGGCTGGTCATCTGCTTCGGCATGGGGACCAGCTTTCGATCGATGCTCTCATGGGGCATTCGCGCTACCGCCGTGGAACTGGTCCCGAGCGTGCCGAAACTGTTCGGCTATTTCCATTCCGATGGGCCGTCCCTTCTACGCTCTCCCCGCGCGAGGCTCGCGATCGACGACGGACGCCGGTTTCTGGAGCGTTCCACAGAGCGGTTCGATGTGATCACCCTCGATCCACCCCCGCCGGTCCCCGCGCCCGCGTCGAGTCTGCTCTACTCGCGCGAGTTCTGCACCATCCTGCGGCAGCACCTGCGTCCCGGCGGCATCGTGCAGATCTGGCTTCCGGGAGGAGACGATCAGACCCAGGCGAGCATCGCCCGCGCGTTGCTCGCTGCCTTTCCGCACGTGCGCGCGTTCGGTTCGGTGGAGGAGTGGGGCACGCATTTTCTGGCGAGTATCGATCCCCTGCCGGACACCGGCGGAAAGCTGCCGCAAGCGCTTCCACCCGCGGCGCGGCAAGACCTGCTCGAATGGGAGCCCGATTCGACTCCCGAGGACCTGTTCGCCACAGTTTTCTCGCAAGAGAAGCCTATGTCCGATTTCGTGGCTCTGTCCAGGACCACTCCGGCGCTCGAAGACGACGGGCCGATCAACGAGTATTTCCTGCTGCGCCAGCTATGGCCTCGCCTGAGCCGCTGAAGAGGCTCTTATCCGCGTCCGCCCCGCCGCCCTCCCTGTGGTGCCGGCGGCAATTCCGCTGGCAGCCGGTCTGCGCATAATTCCAGAACTTCGATGGCGGTAAGGGAAGATTGCGCCGTCGTGTTGGTGGAAACGAAGGGCGCTTCGTCGATCGGATTCATCACATCGGGGCCATCCACGTGCCGGGTCGCGTACAGCCCGCCGGGGAGTTGGCGGAATCCGCCTCCGGCCCGCAGTTGGCTGACGGCGTGTACGATGAAAGCTGGGTTTCGCGTTTTCGAATAGGCATACGCCGCCAGGCGCCCAGCCCCGGCATAGGAACCGTCGGCGCCTTCCTCACCGCTCGTCATGTCCTTGGCCACTACATTTTTAGGGGCCGTGGTCAGGCGGCAATATTGCAGGAAGGCTTTCTGCCACCCGGGGTGGTCGATCAACTGATTCAGTTCAAAGGCCACTTCTCCGCCCCCCTGAATCACTTGCAGGTTGTAGGTCCCAAAGCCGTCCGGCACCAGCGGGTAGAGCATTCCGGTCTTCGGGTCGTAACCGTATAGCGTGTTCGGTCCGGTCATGAAGCCGTAGGGCATTTTGGCGATGCAGTTCATTCCGGTAATGATCTTGTCGCGATACTTGGTGTTTCCCGTGCGCTCCCACTCGGTCATCCAGTTGCCCGCGCACGCCAGCCAGTCCGGACCACCGCGGATGCGGCCCGGATAAGGAATCGGGCCGGTGCGCGGCGATGCCAGCCGCATAGGGTCGAGTTCGGTGACTTTGTAATCCACGTCCACCACGGATCGCATGATGTCGCCGGTGCGTTCGTCGGTGGTGAGGTAATAATGAAACCGGCGGAAGGCGGCCTGGCTGATCCGCGCCTCCTTGGCGCCGCACCCCCAGTGCCGCACGTTATGTCGCGAGCCCAACGGAGCGAATCGCCCCAAGTGGTAGGTGTCCACTTCGCTGGTGTGACGGGTCATGGCTTCCGCAATTCGGAAAATGTCCGCGCGCCCGGTTCGCAGGAAGCTGTACCACAACCACATATCGGTGCCCAGTTCGGTGTTGTCCCAGGCATAGCCGCCGATGTCGTAGCGCCATACGTGCCGCGCCGGATCATACGCGTGCATGACGTCGCCGAAGTCCCAGAACCCGTACCAGTGGCGCTGTTCGATCTCCTTTTTGTAAAGTTCCAGCGCGCCATGGAGCTGGTCCTCGACCGCGCGCTTCAACGGCGTGGAAGGGTCTGGCAGGCTCCAAACACCGAAGGCGGAGACCGCATGATAATGCTCGGGCTTACACACCAGAAGCGGAGGCGCGGCATTCATGCGGGCCTGCTTCGAGCTTTCTTCTTTGGAGGGTACGGAGGCGCTGGGGTACAGGGTCAATTCACTCGTTCGGCCGACACCGTGGGCGGTACTGAACCCGGGCTGCACATCTTCGTAGCTCGCCTGGAGGGTATGGTTCTTCGTGTCATAGTGACGGAGATCCATCGCCGGCGCGTCGGGCGACCACAGCCAGACGCGAAGGTCCGCTTCAGTGTGAGTGGCATTCAGCACTTCCAGCGAGGATGGGTGCGATTGCCAGAAGTTCTTTACGGCGACGGCCAGCCCGCCGCTCACATCGCCCGCGAAGACCAGCCCCGAACCTCGCTTCCCTGCTCCGGCGAACAGCCAGCAGCTTTGCGGATTCGTGCGTTTATGAATCTGAAAACCATCGGCTGACGACTGAACCAGTTTGTAGGAATCCCAAATCGCCCAGTTGTCCAGGAGAAACTGTTCCTGCTGGTTGAACGCTTCTTTATTTGGAATGCGCTCTCCCGCGAGCTGTTTGGCGTACAAGTCTCCCGCCGCGGTGAAGTTGCCGGGCGTGGGAGGCGGAGCGCCAGGCTCCCGGAGAGTGCGCGCGCCCGTCGCCGGCTGCAAAGGCTCCGACCAAAGGCCCTCGTCTTCGCCTGAAAACCGCACGTGCCGGTTTTGCACCTGCTCGCGCATCGGCACGGAGAACTCGACGCCCAGCCCGCGGATGAAATCTCTGTCCTGGTCGCCGTCGAAAACGATGCTGTGGACCATCCGCACCGCCGCCTGCCCACCGTAGAAATAAAAACGAACCGTGAACGGCAGCCATTCGCGGGTACCGGCCTCGGCCTTGTGCACCCCGTCGACCCGAACCACCGCGCGCAGCGGGCCGGTCTGCTCCACCGTGACCTTCCTGATCGAGCTCCCGAAGTGCTGCAGTCGAATGATATTCGGATTCGAGCGATCTTCCAGCGTGCACATCAGGCGCCCCTGGCGTGCGACAGCCCGCCCATCCACCGTCATCGAGTCGATAATATAAGCGCCCTGGCGCGGAATGCGGCATTGCAGCTTGCCGGTGTCGATCTCGATGGCAGCAGCGCTTTGCCGCACGTTCACGGGCGGAAGTCCTGCGTTGCCTGCGGCGCTTCCGGGAGCCACGAGAAACGGTCCCGCGGCGCCCGTAACGGTTGCCAGCCCGCTCCACTTCAAAGAGCCATCCGGCCAGTACGCCAGAGGCCAGCTTTGCAGTGGCAGCGCTTTGCCGTCCGATGCGGTCAGCGTGAAACTCTGATCCTTGCGAACCTTGCCCCGCGGCCAGGGCACTCCCCAACTCACACCGGCCTCGGTAAGCGGAGTTCCGTCCAGCCAGTGGACGGCTACCGCCCCGGATTGCTCCGTGGGTACCTCCTGATCGGCGGACGCGCTCTCCACTGCCGTCACCGCCAGGCTCGTGCCGGCCGCTGTTCGAAGAAATGCTCTGCGTTTCATTGGGTTCCCTGATATTCAGTTAATCACGCCGGCATGTGCTTAGAATGAGAGCCTGGCGCTGAACTGCAACTTGCGCGGGGAATTGGCCATGGCTGTGAAATGTCCGAATGTCGCCGAATCGATGTTGGTTCCCGGCGCCGCGAAGTACACAGCATTGTCGAAGTTAAAAGCATCCGCCTGAAACGCCAGCCGGAATCTCTCGTGAATCGCGAACTCCCTGCGCACGCTGAGGTCTATGTCCGCATTGTTGGGTGCAAACAGCCCCAAAGGAGCCGACCGTGGAATGGAACCTTCCGTCCATGCCAGCGGATCGACGAAAGCTGCTTTGTTGAGGTACGCCGTCGTGGTGATGTTGCCGGTTCCGGGCGCTCCGTTCTGCCACACGCTCCCCGAAAAGCCCGGGGCGTAATTCGGATAACAGGAACCGTCGATAATTCCGCCTCCGGTGCAGGAACCGGTGATCGAGAGAGGCGTTCCGCTGGCGAACGTGAAGATACCCGATATCTGCCAGTTGCTGATGATCCCGTTCACCACGCGCGAGTTGCTCTTCAGCGCGTTCCCCGTGCCGAAGGGCAACCGGTAAACAAACGTCGCGCTGATCACTTGGGCGCGATCGATCGCCCCCGGTCCTTTTTCGAGGAAACGCTTGTCCGGATCGCGCGCGCCGGCAAGATCGTCCAGTTCCTTGCTGTAGCTGTAGTTGAACATGAACGTCAAACCGTGCGAGACGCGCTGGTTGAGCGAAATCTGTAGCGCGTTATAAGTCGAGTTTCCGACGTCCAGCCAGGGGTTGGAGAGGCCGCCATACTGCGGAAATGGCCGTAACGCCTGGGCTACGGTGCCGGTGAAGTTCGGAAACGGTGTGTGGAAACCGGGGAACATCGCCTGCACTTGCCCCAGAGTGCTCGCCGTTAGTGTGGAACTCAGCAATCCCTGCAACGGCAGATACTGAACCGGAATCTGGTTGGTGAGCGGTCCATTCACCGCGGCGCCCGGTAGCCAGTGGCCGGCGCTGCCGCTATAAGCCACGCTCAATACGAGGTTCTGCGTCAGCGAGCGCTGCACATCGAAGCTCCAATCCTCATAGTAAGGGGCTTTGCCGCCGAAGTTCGGATCGCCATACGTCATCCCGATAGCCGTCGAGGGGCCGGCCCACGGCGCGCCGGCCGCGGCAGCCGCTGCCGCGGTGATGAACCCGATTCCGTAGCTGGGATTGATATACGGAGGGGCAAATGCGATGCCCGGAACGCCGTTATCCCAGATATACGCCGGCTGTCCGGTAACCACGGAGGACTGGGCATTGGTTCCATTGAAGCCGACCTGGCTCAGACCCTGGCGTCCGTTGGTTCGCCCCCCAACTCCGCCCGCGTGCGCATAAAAGATGTTATAGCCCGTGCGGATCACAGTCTTATCGGTCACCCGGTAGGCGAGCCCGATGCGGGGACCGGGGTTCAGATAGTGCATGTGTACGGGTGTCGAACAATTGCAACTGTCCTGCCCGCTCCCCGCAAACTGCAGCGCGCCGGGGATGCCGCCCGCCACCGGGTTTGCCAGGTTCGGATTGAAGAACGACATGCGGTTGGCCACTTCCGTGAACGGCCCCCACATGTTCCAGCGCAGCCCCAGGTTCAGACTCAGGCGTGAATTCACTTTGAAATCGTCCTGAACGTAAAAGGCGTAAGTCTTGTAGCGGCCGCCGGTCTCGGCCACCGAATCCTGCGTGTTGCTGCTGCCGTCCACCATCCCCAGCAGGTAACTCGCGTATCCCAGTCCGGTAGTGGGGCTCAGCGCTCCATTGACGAACTGGGCGGTTTCATTGTTGCTAAAGGTGAATCCGGCATTCAGCGCAAAAGTCTCATTATCCTGGAGCGACTGCCACTGAAATCCAAAGGTGAAGTTGTGCTTGCCTTTCGTCCACAGAAGGTTGTCTTGAAAGTCAAAAGTGTTCTGCGCTTCGTTAAATACATGAGAATTCGTTCCGCGCCAGCTTACGGGTGCGTTGACGCCGCTGAAAGTGATGTCCGGGAACGCCGTGCTGGCAAATCCGGCGGGGAGTCCTTTCAGCCCCGCTTTCCCGGGATAGTTGCCGTTCGCGGTGGGATCGGTCAGCGGAATCCACATCCGGCTGAAGGAAACGCTGGCCTGATTGACCAGAGTCGGCGTGATCACGTGAGAATCGTGAATTTGTCCCACGTTCGAGTACTCGATTACGCCCCGGCCGTCGGTGTACGGCGTGGGCAGAGTCGAAGTCGAAACCGGCGTCAGGCTACCGACGATGGGCCACGCGTACTTGCCCCATGACATCATCGCGAAAAGCCGGTTCTTATCGGTCACGTTGTAGTCCACCTTGTCCGTATTGCTGTCGTTATTTACCGTGCTCGGCAGCAATGCCAGGTAGTTATTCGTAATGTTGCCGTTCGTGGGAGGCGGGAGGTAAGACTGAAACGACTGCGAAGCCTTCGAAATGCGGTTTGACGGGATCGCATTGCCTGGGAACGGCGTCCGCGGATTGGTTCCCGTGGCGCTGGTGGGGTCGTAGATGATCTGCGGAAACGCGCTGAAATCGCCGGTCCGCCCCGCCGCGGTCGGGATGCTCTGGTACCCGACGGGACTCGTGGCCGACACGAACCGGTAGCCATCGTAGTTGCTGAAGAAGAATAGCTTGTTCTTCTTGATGGGTCCGCTGAAATTGGCCCCGAACTCGTTCTGATGGTCCGCCGGCAAAACGCTCGCGAAGAATCCGCGTGCGTCGAAATCGGTGTTCCGGAAATATTCGTAGACTCCGCCGTGGAACTGGTTGCCGCCCGACTTCAAGACATAATTCTCCACGCCCTGGCCGTCGTACATCGACTTGGCCCCGGAGGTCTCAACCTGGAACTGCTCTACGGCCTCGACCGAAACGCCAAATGCCAGATTGCGTGTGTCGGCCTCGGTTCCCGCGCTGGTGAGTGGAAGGCCCTCCACGTAGACTTCGTTCTGATAGGTCTGGCCGCCGTTGAACGACCCGAAGGACGGGCCGGCCGCCTGAGTGCTGTAGCTGCTGACCCCGATGGAGAGTCCGGCAAATGCGGAAGGATCGCGCGGGGACCCCGCCGCATTCATCGCCAGCGGCAGAGCATCGTAAACATGGTTCTCCATCGACGATCCCAGCGATACATCGTCGGTTTTCAGCACGGAGGGCGCCGCTTCCACCGTGACCGACTGGTTGGCCTGCCCGACTTGCAGTTGCGGATTCAACCCCACCACCTGCAGCGCGTCGATCACGACATGATGCTGGTTGAAGGTCTGGAAGCCGGTCGCTTTGACCGTGATGTCATACTCGCCGGCCGGAAGCAGAGAAAGCACGAAGAACCCTGCATCGGTGGTTTTACGTTCCGTTGCGACCCCCGTGGCGACGTTCGTGGCACTCACGGAAGCGCCGGCCACAACCCCGCCCGAGGGATCGGTGACCGTGCCTTGAATTGTCCCGGTGCCGCCGACTTGGCCGAATGCCGGGCCCGCCGCTACCAACATGACGAATACGGAGAGAGCGTGACGCATCGTTAGACTCCTCGCAAACAAAGTCGTATCCAGTGGCCGGCCGCTGCCGGGGAAAAACGTCGGGTATTTGAGAATTCCCTCGTCCGGACGCGTTGCCACAGCATGTCGTTGAAGACGATGGGCAGGATAGCGGTGAGGTTCACGGCGTCCCCGCCGCCTCTCGACCGTAAAGATGCCCGTGCGTCTGCAACGCGGACAGCGCACCGGATCGAAAACTTCTGTATGGGGCGTAGCATGGCCCCCTTCCTCAGTGATGGCGCCGATGTTTTCACACTCGTCGGTGTTTGGCAAGAGGGTGGCACGCACGCGGGCGCGATTTCGCAATCTGAAACGCGAAAGAAGCGTTAACTACATTACGCAACCAGCCCTTTTTGCTTATTGTTGGGCCAGACGCACCGTGAGAACGGATAGCGGATTTCGGAACCAAAGGAGAAATCGCCGTCTTGCTCTGCGGAACGGCGGGGGGATGAACCCCACCCGCAGAGTCGCGTTGCCGATCTTCTCGGGCGTGCACCACAGGTCGTCTCCTGGGGAATCCGCGCCCAGCCAGTCAAGCTTCTTCATATCGGGTCTCGACGCCCGCAGGCGAACACCTTTGTGTGGGGCGGGCGCCCCCGCCCGCGCGGGTCCCCCTGGACCCGCTGCTCGCGCCGGTCGGTAGTGCCTCCAGAAAACGGGGAGGCCGACCAGGGGTCCGCCTACCGCATTCTGCTGGCTACCGCCTTTCAGCCGGTAGCAGACTTAGAAGAAGAACTTCATGGCGAGTTGGATGATACGCGGGTCGCCGGCGCCGTAGATCCCGCCGAAGTTGCCGCTGTTCACGCTCGTCGTGGGGTCAGATAGCTGCGTGTGATTGAGGACATTAAAGAACTCCCCGCGAATCTGGAAGCGTAGACTTTCATGCGCCTTGAACGGGAAGAAGTTCTTAAGGATTCCGGTGTCCACATTGAAGCTGCCCGGACCGCGGAAAGCGCCCTTACCGATATTCCCGAACGAGCCGATTCCCGGCAGCGCGAACAACGAGGTATTCAGCCACGGTACGCAGGTGGCCGAACCGCAGCCTGAGCGCGAACCGTCGGGCGCCGTCTCGCCGTACTGGCCGACGGGGCCGATGAAGTTGCCACGGTCGTTGCCCAGAGCAGTCTCGGAACGGTCGGTTCCGGCCAGGATCGTCATGGCCTCTCCGGTCTGGTAGGTGAAGATTCCGGTCCATTGCCAACCGCCGAGTAGCGTGCGCACCGCCACATTAGAACTGCTCAGCCGCGGGAGGTCCCAGACATACGAGGCGACAAAGCGGTGCGTGCGGTCCTGCCCGGGCGCCGGACCGGTTTCGAAGTGACCCTGGTTGGGATTGCCGAACGGCATGCCTGACCCCTTGCTCGATCCCACGTCGGTGATGCCGCCATTGGAGGCCAGAGCGATCTCCATTGCCTTGGAATACGTGTAATTGGCAAGCAACGTGAGGTCCTTCAGGGGACCGCGGCCGCCTCCCGGGCGTTTCTGAATGCTGACCTGCAAAGCGTTGTAGTTCGACATACCGGTGTTGTGGTTCTGGTAGATGTCGATAAAGCCCTGGTAAGGCCGGCTGGCGTCGGTGCCCACTCCGGCCGCTCGCGGATTCAGGTAGACATCCTGCCGCAGGTGCACACCGCGCAAACCTACATAGGAAATATCAAATAGGGTGTCCGCCCTCAACTGGTGCTCGATCGTCATATTCCAGTCGAAGGTTGTCGGTGTGACCCAACTCTTGCCCGGCTCCAGGCCGTAAACCGATACGCCCCCGGTAAACGGTACGCCGCCGGCAGGGCTCGTGGCGAGCGTATACCGCAGCGGGAACTGTGCCGCAAACGTGGGCTCGCTTTGCAGAGGGTTGGCGAACGGGATGAGACTGTTCGGCGCCGAGGGCTCGGTCAGGTCCGTGCGCAGGCTGAAGGGCTGGCTGATGGATGCGTCGTTGAGGAACAGGCCGGGCAGGCGCGACGAATAGAACTCGCCTCCGCCCGCGCGCACCACCGTCTTGCCGGTGCCGAAAATGTCCCATGCGATTCCGGCGCGTGGAGCGAAGTTGTTGACGTCCGGTCCCTGCCCTGTGTCAGGCATAGTGACCCCGTTATACGAGTCGCCGATAAACACCAGTCCCGCAGGCGCGGTGGGAATGATCTTGGACCTGACTCCCGCATAGTACATATCCGGACGGAACTGCTCGATGCGGCCGAAAATTTCCTTGATGACGTATTGAGGTTCCCAGCGCAGGCCCAGAGTGAGAGAGAGGTTCGGCCGGGCCTTCCACTTGTCTTCCGCAAATAGCCCGATCACGTTCTGACGGGAATCCGAAAAATTTCCCGACGTCTGGCTGTAGGAATGCATGTGCCCCATGACAAAACTGGCGAGTCCCAGGTTCGTGAGAATATCGGAGAATTGCCAGTTGCCGTTTTCGAAATCCGTGTTGCGCACATTCGACTGGTCGCGCTCGTAATTGCCGCCGAACGTGACGGTGTGTTGTCCGTGCGTCCACACGGCCTGGTCGCGGATTTCGCCGGTGTTGCGGATGAAGGCGCCGTCCGTGAAATTGCCAAGTCCGAAGAATCCGTTGGTAATGCCGAAGCCGCGGATTCCGCCCTGCGCTTTGGGCAACTGCGGAACGTTTGCGCCGAAATCGCTAAATTGAGGCACGTTTCCGCCCTGGCTGCGGTCCGAAGCCGCGCGTACTACGTCCACCACGAACGTGTTCACGAACGTTGGGGTTCTGACCCAGGTGTACCCGGCGGCCCAGTTCTGCGTTTGCACCGTTGACCCGATGGAACTGGACAGCAGAATATCTTTCCCGTCATAGCCCGGCAGGTGGGTGTAGCGGTCCAGGTAGAACCGGCCGTAGAGCTTATCCTGGCCGCCGCGCATCACTTTGTCGACCCGGGCGATGTATTCGTTGAAGTTCTGCACGGTAGGCACGCCGTACGTAATGCGGCCATTCGGCAACGCCTGCGAAATCGGCAGATATTTCGCCAGATTCAGCGCTACCGGGCTGACCGGGATCTGGTTATTGGGAAATGGGTTCCCGGTGGTGGGATCGTTAATCGGAATTACCTTTCCCAGCGGATTGACGCCGGAATTGGCAGTCAGATAGTTGGAGAAGTCGCCTTGCATGTTCGCCGCCGTCGGCAGAATCGTGTTGTTGGCATTCCCCTGCGTACGTATCCGTGTCCCTTGGTAGCCGAAAAAGACGAAAGCGCTGTCCTTCTTGATCGGCCCGCCAATCGTTCCGCCGAATTGATTGCGTTTCAGAGGATCGACTGTGGGTGCGAAGAAGTTGCGTGCGTTGAACTCGCGGTTGCGCACGAACTCGAACGCATCGCCATGCCACTGGTTGGTTCCGGACTTGGTGACCACGTTGACCACCGCCCCCACATTGGTGCCGTACTGCGTGTCGAAACTGTTGGTCTGGACGCTGAATTCCTGCAGCGCATCCGGAAATGGGAATGGGTTGTTGGTGTTGCTCATCAGGTCCTGGTTGCTGCCGCCGTCCAGGTTATAACTGACCTCGTCGGGCCGCGCTCCGTTCACCGAAATCTGCTCGGCGCCGGGAACCTGCTTGGTATCGCCTTGCGTCGTGCCCGCGGAATTATTGGACGAAACCGCGCCCGCGACGAGCCTCGTCAGGTCGGCCGCATTCCGGCCGTTCAAGGGAAGCTCCACGACGCGCGAGCGTTCAATCACCTGGCCGATGACGGGCGTCACCGTGTTCACAAGGGTTGCCGTGGATTCCACCGTGACCGTCTCGGACGCCGTGCCCAATTGCATTTGCACTTGCAGGGTGCCGTTCTGGTCGGCAAGCAGCGTGACGTCTTGCGCGTAAGTTTTGAATCCCTGGGCCTCCACCGTCACGTGATACGTGGCAGGCGGAAGGGCAGGAACCGTAAATTGGCCCGTTTCGTTGGTAACGGCCGTGCGCTTTACCTGCGTACCGGTTTGCGTCAGGTTCACGGTCGCGCGGGCGATCACCGCGCCCGTAGGGTCGCTGACCGTTCCGGTCAGGGCTGCGTTGCCGCCCCCCTGTCCAAATGCGCTAAAGCAGAGGAGCAGAACTGCGCTCGCAATACCAACCCCGTTCTTCATAGAATCCCCTCAACGTTGAGGCTCAAATTAAAACAACCCTACGCCTCAGGTCGGGCGGAACGGCTCTACACACGGCCCGAACCCGGGGCGAGCCCCTTTTGTTCAATGGTCGAATTATGCCATCCGTGCCAGGGGGTGTCAAGAAAAAATTAGCCGGAAGAAATTGGTCATATTATTAACTTATTTGACGTTCCGTGCTTCCGCAGGCCGCGCGTTGGAAGAGTTCCTTGAGTTCCGCTGCGAATGCTTTGGGGCGGAGGATGTAGCCCGTGTGCCCTCCCGGGAACCCGGTGGGCTTCCGCTTCAGGATCTCGGCCAGGGCGACCGCGCTGCGATGAGGAAACGTAGATGGAGAACTGCGCCCGACAGCGGGTACGATTTCGGATCTCGCGGCGCTCAAAGCGGCGGTGTCCGGTTGATAAATAGTGACGGCTGGAACGTCCCAGGTGAAAAAATGCTGGAGATCGGCGGAGCGTTGTGCCGCCGGATTCGGATCGGCCGTGGAAGCGGTTGGCAGTGCAACTTCGGGCTCGCGGTCGTTGAAATCGACTCCGCTTCGAGCGATCATGATCCTCATTGCGGCGGCTAGCCCCTCTCGCCGAAACGTCTCGAGCAATTCCTTGTGGCTGCTGATTGCTTCGTCCTGGTCTGCGCCTTCGAGCAGCCTGTAAACCGGCGGCTCATGAGCTACGAGCAAGTGAACCAGATCAGGGTATTGCGCGGCCAGTTCAAGGCCGATTAGCGCGCCCATACTGCTACCGAATACGAATGCAGGCGCGCTGGAGAGGGCAGTAATCAACCGCGCTGCATCACCGGCATGGGCTGCGATCTCGTGTCCCCCTCCCCGGATTGGCGTGCTGCGGGACAGACCGCGACGATCGTAGGTGATGACAGTAAAAGTGCCGGCAAGTTGATTAGCCAGCGCTTCCGAGCCGTCAGCGTTACCAGCGCCGCCCTGAAGGATCAGCAACATCGGCCCTGAGCCTCGCAATGTGTAGTAAAGATTCACTTCCTGGGTCTCGAGTAGAGTGGTAGTCATATCTCAGGTATCCTTATATCAGGATGCCTGATATAATCGGCTCGTGTCAAGAAAAGTCATCAAGCCCGCGATTAGGCCGGTCACCGTCCTCTTGCGGCAGATCCACGTCGCAACGAGGCACGCGATGGAAGAAGCTCTTCGCGACAGCGAACTGACTGTGGCCCAGGCCAACGTCCTGTTGGAGCTCGCCTATGCACCCGCTCGCTCCAACGCAGAACTGGCCCGCGCTCACTCTGTGACCCCGCAGACTATGGGGGAGATGATTGCGTCGTTGGAGCTTCGTGGCTTGATTTCGCGAACCGCAAAGCCCGAGGGCGGCAGGGCGATGCCGGCGGAATTAACGAAAGAAGGCGCGGCCAAAGTTCTGGCTGTACGTCTGGCAATGCGCCAGGTGGAAGGTCGACTGGCAAGCGCGCTCTCCAAGGAGGACGTTTCGCACCTGCGCCGGCTGCTGGAAGGCTGTTTGGCGGCTATCGAGACGTCCGGCGAACATCCTGAGTAATGAGCCCGCCGGCAGCTCCGCGGATCTTAGTTTTGATGAAGCACGCGGACCTCTGCCACAACCTGGCGCACGGCCTCGCCGATGGCATCGGGCGCATCGTAAAGAAGGTCGCCGGCCGTCCCATCTACTACGATCTGTCTTCCCCGTGTGGACAGGCGAGCGAGATCGCTCTGCACTTTCGTCCAAGCCTCGAGGAATTCGGGTGGCGCGTCGAGATTCCCGGCGCCCAGAACACGCAACGGACGGCCGCCGAGACTGCCGGGCGCCCGCGCCTCCGCAGAGCTTAACCGGCAGGAGGCGATATCCTGCATCAGGGCGCTGACAGCCTTGGAGGAGTGGGTCAGGAACCAGATGGTCTTCCACTCCGCGGCCGTCAGTCCCTTGGGTGCCTCCGGCGCAGGCGGGACCGGTCCCAAACGGTAAAGCCCGACCCAGTTGAACAACTGCGCCATGACATCTTGCGAGTGGTAAATCCACTGCGGAATCCGCTGTGCACGTTTCCCATTGTTGGATCCCCGCTCCAGGAAGAGCGCTGGATCGGCCCAGTTGACCAGCACCAGGCCGGCCACCTCAGAAGGATACTGGCCCACGAAAACACGAGCATCCAGGGCAGCGGACGATTCGCCCACCAGTACGTATGGCGGCGGGATTCGCGCGGCGCGAAGAAGAGCCTCAAGATCGCGAGCCTGCGACGCAGAATCGCGCGGATAAGGACCAAGGTCGCTCCAGCCCGAGCCGGCGCGGTCGTACCAACATACCGTGGTAATGCCTTCCAGTTCGCGCTGGATCAAGGCCCAACTGTAACCCGGACGCGGCCCGCCATTGGCGAATATTGTTTTGGGGTCGTGGACGGCCGAACTGAGGGCCCAGTTGGCGCCGCTTTCCAGGATCACGGCGGGCTGGCCGGCGCCCGCGCAGTCGATATCGAGCGTGCGGCCGCCGATATCGATGGAACGCCCAATCTGCGGATAGCGCTCGCGATCGCGGGCCCGCTGCGTCTGCTCGTACAAAAGCCCGGAGACCAGGGCGAGGGCGGCAATGCCTGCGCCGGCAATCGCAACGGCCAGCGCAGCCGTCTTCCACTTTGTGGCCACCCGGCCAGTATACCTGCCAGGCGAACACTGACGGCGATTTGCGATAAGCTCAGTAGCGATGCGACGTCGAGATTTTTTGCCCGCACTGGCCGCGTGCGCCGCGGCGGCCCAGACTCCCGCCCCTGTCGAACGTAAGGGACGGCTGAAGCAATGCGTCACCCGCGGGGTGTTCGCGCGCAACATGAGTTTCGAAGATACCTGCAAAGAGGCCGCCCGCCTGGGCTGCAAGGGGTACGACCTGATCGGGCCGGCGGATTGGCCCACGCTGAAGAAATACGGGTTGAAGCCGACCATGTATCCGCCCGGTCCCGGCGGCAACATACCGGAGGCTCTGAATCGCAAGGAGAATCACGAGGCGCTGGAGAAAAAGATGCATGCGGCCCTCGATGAGGCGCAGGCCAACAGCGTACCCAATATCATCACCTTTTCAGGGAATCGCAAAGGCATGGCGGACGCCGAAGGCGCGGACAATTGCGTCGCGTTTCTCAATCGCGTGAAGGCGCATGCCGAGGATAAGGGCATCACCATCTGCATGGAGTATCTGAACAGCAAGGTGAATCACAAGGACTACATGTTCGACCATATCGCGTGGGGTGTGGACGTCATGAAACGGGTGAACTCACCGCGCGTGAAGATCCTGTACGACATTTATCACGCTCAGATAATGGATGGCGATATCGTGCGCAACATCCGGGACAACTTCCAGTGGATCGGTCACTATCACACGGGCGGGAATCCGGGGCGGCATGAAATCGACGAAACGCAGGAGCTGAATTACCGCTTCATCGCGCAGGCCATCGCGGACTTGGGATATACCGGATACGTGGCGCACGAGTATTCCCCGGCGCAGGGGCGCGACGCCATCGCCAGCTTGACCCAGGCGATGCAGATTTTCGATGTGTAACTCGCCTGCGCAGGCGGGCGGCAATCCTACAAAGGGGGGTGGGGGATTCCCCGCCGGGGTCACGCGCGGAACCCCCCGGGGGCATGGCTATAATTGAGTAGTGAGATTCACCTGTGTTGTCGTTTTATTTGCCGCTCTGACCGCCTGTAATCGCGGAAATCAGAGTAAAGAAGCCATCCGTCAGGGTGTCATCGATTACCTTTCCGGCAAGACGTCCAGCCTGGCGCTGAACATGTCCGCCATGGACGTGGAAGTGACCAGCGTGACGTTCAGCGGCAATCAGGCGGACGCGTCCGTGTCGATTACGCCGAAAGGCACTCCGGGCGGCGGAATGAGCATGAACTACCACCTCGAACAGGACGGCTCCAAGTGGGTGGTGAAGGGGCGTAAGGACGTCGGGGGAACGCCGCACGGCGGCGGAGCGGTCCCGCCGGGAGCGGCCCCAGGGGGCGAGAATCCGCACGGAGCCATGGCTCCTGGCGCAGCGGGCGGCGGCAAGATGCCTTCACCGGACGATCTGCCACCTAGCGGCAAGAAAAAATGAAGCGTGTCGCCATCCTGGGAGGCGGACCGGCGGGAGCATTCGCCGCGGAAAAACTGGCATCGGCAGGTTTGAAAGTTCAGTTGTTCGATGAAAAGCTGGCCTGGGAGAAGCCCTGCGGCGGTGGTTTGACCTACAAGGCGTACAGCCAGTATCCATTTTTACTTCACAATTCCACGCGCAAGCGGGCGATTCGCGAGACCGTGCTGGCGGCGCCCCGCGCGGGCGAAGTGAGCCTGCCGTTGGACGAGCCGCTGCTGATCTATTCCCGCTTCGATTTGAACCGCATGTTGCTGGAGCGGGCCGAACGTGCCGGGGCACAGCTCGAACAGGCACGCGTGAACCAGGTGACGCGAGCCGGCGCCGGCTGGCAGCTACGCACCAGCGGGGGAACCGCGGAAGCCGATTTCTGCGTGGTGGCCACGGGCGCTCGCAACCCGCTGCGCGATTTCGGAACCGAGTTAAAATCGCACGACACCATGTCCGCGCTAGGCTATTACGTGCCCGGCGACCAGGAGCGGATCGATATTCAATTCCTGCCGCAACTGGAAGGCTATATCTGGATATTTCCGCGCTGTGGACACCTTTCCATCGGCATCTGCGGCAAAGGCGAACCCGCCTCGGCGTTGCGCAAACGCCTGGAAAACTGGATGGTGGAGCGCGGCATTTCATGGAAAGACGGCACCTTCTACAGCCACCTGCTGCCGGCCCTGGAGACCCGCTCGTGGAAGCAGAATCGCGTGTCTGGCGAGGGCTGGATGGCGGTGGGCGACGCCGCCGGCCTGGTGGACCCGATCACCGGAGAAGGAATTTACTACGCCATGCGCTCGGGAGACCTGGCGGCGCGCGCCCTGCTGGACGATACGCGTAGCCTGGCGGCACGCACGGAGGAATATCGCTGCGTGCTGCGCCGCGACTTCGCGGCCGATCTGGAATTCGGTTCCCGCCTGGCGCACCGCATCTTCGCAGGACGCTTCCTGTTCGGCACCATTCCGCAGCGCATGGTGCAATTCACGCGCCGCAGCGCACGTTTTTCGGTGATCATGCAGGATCTGTTTTCCGGACGGCAACCCTACCTGGGCCTGAAGAAGCGGCTCATGAGCAATCTGAACGGCAGCCTGTATGAGATCGGCATGAGCCTGGGATTCAGCCGGCAGGTGCCCCGGAAAGCACGTGCGTAGCACCACTCCCAACATCCCTATGAACCATTCGAAATCGCAAGAGTTGTTTCGCCGCGCGCAGGAAATAATTCCAGGCGGCGTGAATTCCCCGGTGCGGGCATTTAAGAGCGTGGGCGGACAGCCCGTGTTTGTGGCGCGCGGACAGGGCAGCCACATCTTCGACGTGGACGGCAACGAGTACATCGACTACGTGGGGTCGTGGGGACCGCTCCTTCTGGGCCACCGTCACCCGGAGATTCTGGCGGCGCTGGCCGAAACGCTCGAGATCGGAACCAGCTTTGGCGCACCGACGGAGCGCGAGATCGAATTGGCCGAGGCGATCATCCGGGCAGTCCCGTCCATCGAGATGGTGCGCCTGGTGAATTCGGGCACGGAGGCCACAATGTCGGCCATCCGGGTGGCCCGCGGATTCACGGAGCGCGACCTGGTGGTGAAATTCGAAGGCTGCTATCACGGGCACGTCGATTCGCTGCTGGTGAAGGCCGGGTCCGGCGTGGCGACTCTGGGGATTGCCGATACGCAGGGCGTGCCGAAAGCGTTTTGCGATACCACGATCGCGCTGCCGTACAACTCGGTGGAAGCCGTGGAGCAGGCGTTCCGGGCGCACGGCAACCGGATCGCGGCCATTATCGTCGAGCCGGTAGTCGGCAATATGGGCTGCGTGCCTCCTCTCCCCGGGTACCTCGAAGCCCTGCGGCGCATCACCGAACGCTTCGGCGCGCTGCTGATTTTTGACGAGGTGATGACAGGATTCCGCGTGGCCTACGGCGGCGCGCAGCAGCGCTACGGAATCCGGCCGGACCTGACCACGCTGGGTAAAGTGATTGGCGGCGGGCTGCCGGTAGGCGCCTACGGCGGCCGCAAGGACATCATGAGCAAGGTGGCGCCGGTGGGACCGGTGTACCAGGCAGGCACGCTCTCCGGCAATCCACTCGCGGTGGCGGCGGGGCTGGCCATGTTGCGCCACCTGGAAGCCCATCCGGAAGTCTACGATCAATTGGAAGCTCGCTCAGCCCGCCTGTGCGCGGCAGCGCCCGTCGGGGTGACGGTGAACCGGGTGGGCGCCATGTTCACCTTCTTCTTCACGGACGGACCGGTGACCGATTGGGAATCTGCCAGGCGCTGCGACACGGCGAAGTTCGGGCGATTTTTCCAGGGCATGCTGGAGCGCGGAATCTATCTGGCGCCCTCGCAGTTTGAGGCCGCATTCCTTTCGGCGGCGCACACCGATGAGGATATCGACCGCACCATAGCGGCGGCTCGCGATGCTCTCTAATACCAACGTAGCTGAGCCGCGCGCGTCAGCGAGCGGTCCGGCCCAGCAGAGGTGCAGGTGCAAGCCTAATACCCGAAATCAAATGGCAGCGTACCCGGCGCCTGGAATACACTGAACCCGAAAATCAGCTTGGAGAGCTGATTGGGGTCGGGAATAGTCTGGCCGTCGGATGCCAGAAATCCGGCGATCTGGCCCTGTGCGTCCAGACTGATCGAGATCCCATCCAACCCGGGCAACTGAATGGAGCTGCCGTTCAGGCTCACGAAGAGCACCAGGAAGGGGTGCGGATCGAGGGGCAGATCGGGAGCCTGCGCGCGCGCCAGGTCATGCCGGTATTCCCATGTACTGCCTTGCAGGCCGGCCACGCGAATCAACATGCTATTCGCCGGATTGGTGACCGTCATATCGTCGCGCGCGAATTGCATTAGCACCGGCCGCGCGGTCACACCCGAAAGCGGCGAGACCTGGAGGTGCGGCGCAAAGGCGATGGGGTCGCCGGAATTGGTCAGCCACTCCAGCGTCTCGAAGACATTTTGAATATCCACCGCTCCCGGCACCGTGACGTTGTGGACCGGCTGTCCGGGCAGAACGTAATCCTGATTGAAGGTGGAACCAGCATTCAGTAGCGAGGGCATGCGCAAGCCCAATACCTGGTTGCTGAGTGACTGATAAGCCGGGCTCCAGCGGGCGATATCGACTGTGCTGGCGCCGCCCACGTTGAGCGCAGCGGCGCGCACGTTGGGTTCCAGCGACATGAACATGGCCCCATACATACCTCCCAGAGATTCGCCCGCGTAGTAAATGTGGGAAGCATCCAGATCGGGCTGGCCATCGCCGTCAAAATCCATGCCCGCCTGAATGGCGCGCACCAACTGCATCAGGTCCACCACGGTCTGGCGGAAGCAATCCCGCGTGCCGTAGGCCACGGGGACGGTGAGGGCGCAGCCTTCGTTGGATTCGATGATGCCGTCGCCGTTGAGATCGATGCTGCGGCCCATGGCGTTGACCGTGGTGCGGTTGCCGGCGGTATCGATGAAGGTGACAGAGCTGAGCGGCCCGAAGCCGTGACCCACGGCGTCAATCGCGACCACCGCGAATCCCTGGCGCGCCAGCGTGGGCGCTACGGCCGTGGGACCGCCGAAACGGCTGTCGCCGAATCCATGGCCGAAGATCACAACCGGGTAGCCCGCGGCGGGCTTGGGCGTAGCCGGCAACAGCGCGTTAAACCCGACCGGGTTGACGTTGACCGGCACGGCGAGTCCCGGCAGCGTCGGACCGGGCGGAATGGTCTGATCGCCACCCAGGAAGCTGGGCGATTCATAAGAGCCGATCACCACGCTGCCCAATCCGTTCAGCAGTCCCGAACTGATCGGAAGCGAAATATTGTTGAACGCGGGCGGATTCACGCCGTACCTGCTCGTTCAGCACGATGCCGGAAAGATTGGCGATGGCAAAAGTGCTCTGCGGTTGCGCCAGCATCACCACCGGGGGCACATAGGGAAGGGTGGCGCGCGCATGTTCCAGCCAGGCGGTGGCGCTCTGCGTGGTGAAGACCGATGCGCCCACGATCTTGTGCGGCGCCACCGAGGACGTGATGCGGCCGAGCGCCGCCTGCAACGCGCCGCAGTACGTCGAGCCGCCCTGCGCGCAGGTTTGAAAGGCCGGATCGGCCGCCACCGGCGCACCGGCGCTATCGAGTACCGCATCGGTAATCACCAGCGCGTAACGGCGGTGCTGGTCCAGCGCTGCGAAAGGTTTGGCGTAGACCGTGTTGGTAAGGGGATCGAAGACCACCTGGTCAACGGCCACGGTATCGCCGGTTTTGTTGATTCCGGGCTCTTCCAGGGTCAGATTGTCCAACGCCACATAGAACATTCCGCTACGCAGGGTGGAGGTGTTGATAGCGGCGGAAAAGCGGACAGTGACGCGCGCGCGAATGCTGAAGCCATCGAGCTGTTCCAGCAGACCAGTCTCCTGGCACGACGTGTATTGGGAGGCGCAGTTGGGCAGCGGCAGATTCGAGCCGCAGACCGGTCTTTTGTTGCGGGTCCTGAACAGTGAGAAAATCCGTTGGAAACGGGCCGGTGGCGGGCGTCGACGGATCGAATAAAACAGTAGTGGCGGCTGGGAGCAGCAGCGGCGCGAGAAGAAGGGCAGCAAAGAGGCGAGGCATGATTCAGACTTCTGATCATACCTCGCGGCGTTTGGGAAGACCGTTACTGTCGTTTCGGCCGGGGGACTGCCGCAGGCGCCGGCATGCCGGGTCCGCGGCCCGCGCCCGGCGGATTTTCGGCCTGCAATTTCTTCCACTGATCGGGCGTCAGCACCCGGCGAATGCCCAGAAGAAAACGCGCATTGGCCTTCTCGAGCTCGGCGCGCGCCTGGGCGACCTTGTCGATCTGCGCCAGTATTCTTGTTTCATCGGGCTGATCGGCGCCCACCAGAGGCTCCAGGGTGACCTCTTCCTTTTGCAACGTGGCGTTGAGGTCGATCAGCTTCAGTCGATTCTGCTGGAAGATGTCGTCCATCTTCTTTTGCTGGTCGGAATTGAGGGCCAGCTTCTGAACCATCTGCGGATTGTTCCACCAGCGTCCGGGAGGTCCCGGCATGAGCGAGCGCTCCATGAGCGGGCGGTTGGCCCGCAAAGGCGGCGGCGCCTCCCGGTCCATCCTCTCCCCCGCGGAACGTGCGGGCGGAGGAGGAGGCTGCTGGGGCCCCCCCGGCCCTTGCGCGGGGCCTGGTGCCTGCGGGGGCTGCGCCAGTGCCACGCCTGCAATCAATAAAGTGAGTCCTAAATATCGTTTCATTTTTGTGCCTCGTTGGAATTCCACGACACCATCTTCACCAGGGGAACCATCGCGTCCGGAACGGCGCGAGAGATCTCCGAATCCACCTGCTGCAATAGCTGCGCATCCTGCCGCTCGATGGCTGCCCTCCGTCGCGCCTCACGCTCCCGGTACAACGGCGCCAGCAGGAGCAGGGCGATGGCTGCCACAGCCACCAAATGAGGCCATGCCACCGTGCGGCGGGCGCGCCAAACCGGAGGCGGAGCGGGCACGCTTCCTACGGCGCCGCGAAACTGCGCGACAACGTCTTCGAACCCGGCCACGCGGCCGCGGCACTGGTCGCAACTTGCGATATGCAATTCCGCTTCCGCCGGACGCTGGCCGGCAATCCACTGCGCGATCTGTTCCGCCGACAAATGTGTCATCGTTCTTCTCCCACCTGCTCCCGAATAGCTTGCACCGCGCGGAATAAGTGTGTCTTCACGGTGCCTTCCGCGAGTCCGGTGACCGCGGCAATTTCAAGCAGCTCCATCTCCTCCACAAAGCGGAGCAGGAACACCGTCCGCTGCTTTACTGAGAGCGCGGCGGCGGCACGCCACACAGCCCCCACTTTTTCCCGAACCGCAGCGGCGGCTTCCGGCGAAAGCCGCCCGTCCGGAGTCCATTGCGCGGCCGGGTCCAGCGCCTGGCTGCGCTTCCAGAATTGCAGCCGCCGGTTGCGGGCATGGTCGCGGACCAGGTTCACGGTAATCTGCATCAGCCAGGTACTCAACGTGGATTCGCCGCGAAACCGGTCAAGATTCTTGTGGGCCCGGTAGAAACAGTCCTGCGCCACCGTCTGCGCGGCATCGTAATCGCGCAGGGACGCCAGGGCGAAGCGAAAGACGCGGGGCCAGTAGACGCGCACCAGTTCGTCGAAATCCTGGGAGTCGGCAGCGCCTTCCGTCACGGTGATCGCCGGCTGCATTCGTGGGTGTAGACGAGTTTCCTTAGCCCGGGGTTTACAGGTACCTCTACGGCAGGCGCTCGGCGCGGTACAGGAAGATGGTGTGTCGAATTACTGCTACCACCAGCATGAGCGAGATGCCGAAGATCCCCACGGCGCCCCCGACATCGAACAGGCGATACCGTTGGCCAAGGATTCCGACCACCGGCCGGTACAGCAGGGCAATATTGCCGATCATCAGCAGAATCCGCAACTCGGTGGGGCTGAACTTCCAGAACGACAGGTGAAACGTACCGATGGTATAGGTGGCCAGATACACTTCGATGGACAGCATGAAATAGGCGATCAGCAGGCCGGCGGCGATGGGCGGGCTCATATAGCCCGAAAGCCCGATGCCCCCCAGTAGGAAAAAGGTGCCGAACGCGTCCACCACGTGGTCCACGTAAAAGCCATAACGCGGGCGCTGGCGGTTGCGCACGCGGGCGAGAGTTCCATCCAGGCTGTCGCCCAGCCAGTTCAACATCAGGAAGCCGATGGCCAGCAGCAGGCCGGCGTGGTTCCAGCGGGCCCACCAATAGCTGAGGCCGGCGCCCAGCAGGGCAATCAGGCCCAGCGCCGTCAGGTGGTCGGAATTGATCCCGCGAGGCGTGTGATGCGCCAGCCAGATGAGGCACCGTTTTTCCAGCGGCGCCAGGAAGCTGACCTGTGCCCGGCCGGCTTCGCGAAACCTGGAATCCGGCTTCGATGCCGCAAGGTTCGCCATGTTACCTGTTTGGACGTGTGAGAATCAGAAAAGGTGACATCCGAAACCTGGTTCGTGATTCCCGCCCTGCTGCTGGCCGGGCTCACCGATGCCGGCAAGGTGGAGCTGAAACCGGCCACCACGCAGGCATTCGAACGCTACATTCAGGCCACCGAGCGCAAACTGGACCAGCGAGTCCACACGCCCGCCTTTCTCTGGGTGGACGGGGATGCTTCGCGCCGCTCCGCCGTACAGCGCGGCGAGGTGGTCTGCGAAGCGGTAAGCGCGAAGGGCGATATCGAAGTGCCGGACGGGCTGATCCACGATTGGGTGGGCGCGATGTTCGTACGCGGCGCCACGCTGGAAAAGGTGATCGCGATGTTTGAAAACTACGACAACGCGAAGAACATTTACAAGCCCGAAGTGATCGATTCGAAAACACTGGAGCGCGACGGGAACCGCTTCAAGGTTTACATGCGGCTGCTGAAGAAACAGGTGGTGACGGTCGTGTTGAACACCACCCACGACGTCCAGTATGTTCCGGTGGATGGCACGCGCTGGTACAGCCGGAGCTACAGTTCGCGGATCGCGGAAGTAGAGAATGCCGGCAAGCCTGCCGAGCGGGAACTGCCGCCGGGGCAGGACCACGGATTTCTGTGGCGGCTCAATTCCTACTGGCGTTTTGAAGAGCGCGACGGCGGGGTGTACGTGGAATGCCAGGCGGTCTCGCTGACCCGCAATGTGCCCACGGGCTTGGGATGGCTCATCAATCCGATCATCCGCAGCCTGCCGCGGCAGTCGCTCGAAAACACCTTGCGATCGGCTCAGAAAGCGGCGCTGAAGCTGAGGTGACGCTCAGTTGGTTTTGAGCACGCCGATCTCTTTGAGCCAATCCCCCAACCGGAGCTGCCAGGTGGTAGCCGCGGGCGATGGATTCCTGGTATTCGGATTGATGCCGAATCCGTGGCCGCCGGTGGCGTAGACGTGCAGTTCGGTCTGCACGCCGGCGGCTTTCAACTTCGGATACAGCACGGACAGGGCGGTGGAGGGTCCCCGATCGTTGTCCGCGCACAGCATGAACGTCAACGGCATGTCCTTGGGAATGGTGTAGCTGTCGGCCCGGATGCCGGGATAGATGAGTGCGACGAAATCGGGGCGGGAGCTCACCCGATCCACGGGATCGGCCGCATCGGGGTTTCCCGCATCGAAGCGTGTAGCCGCGAGGGCGGCGAGTTCGCCTCCCGCGGAAAAACCGATAATGCCGATGCGCGCCGGGTTGATATTGCCTTCGGACGCGCGGGCGCGCGTCAGGCGAATGGCGCGCTGCATATCCACCAGGGCGTCGCCTTCGACGGTGTAGGTGGACCCGGGTTCGCGCGCCAACCGGTACTTCAGCACCAGGCCCACCACGCCGATGCTGTTCAGGTACTCCGCCACGTTGGTGCCTTCCTGATCGAAATTCAAGAACGCGTGGCCTCCACCCGGGGCGATAACCATGGCAGCGCCGGTGGCCTTTATCTGCCGGTGGCATGAACACCGTGACCGAAGGATTGTGGACGCCGGTGACTTTCAGATATCCGTGTGCCTGGTTGGGCGCCTCATCCACCTCTTTCGCCGTCTTCCCCTCGGAGCCGGGCGCGCCATGTTCCCACAGGGCAATTTCGGGATGATCGGCGGCGACGAGGAAGCCGCTCAGAAACAGCAGGGCGACCACCGGAGAAAGCCGCATAGTTGATCCTTTCGCATAGAAATCATAACATCATCAGATATGTCATTCGCCTTGGATCGCCGGCATTTCCTGCGCGCTGCCGCCGCGCCGATGATTCTGCTGGGCCGCGTGCGACTGTTCGGCGCCGAATACTCCACGCGCGCGGTGGACGTAATGAAGTCGTCCACGGTGATCGACATGCTGAGCCCGATCACCCTTTCGAGCGTGCGCATGACGCAGCTTATGGCAAGGCCTGCGAGCTTTCACCGCGGCCAATCTGGCGGACTATCGGGCGTCGGGCATCCACGCCTTCCACGTGGCTCTCGGCCTGGGCGGTCCCGAGGCATACCAGAACACGCTCCAATTTGTGGCGGGATGGGACGGATTCCTGGCGCATCACAGCGAGACCATGAAGCGGATCGACTCGGTAGCCGATATCGATACGGCCCGCGCCGCGGGCAAAATCGGATTCATTATCGGTCTGCAGAACTCCGAACATTTCCGCACGCCCGCGGACGTGGATTTCTTCTACTCCCTCGGCCAGCGCGTTTCGCAACTGACCTACAACGCGCGCAACATGATCGGCAACGGGTCCACGGAACGGCGCGACGAAGGGCTTAGCGATTACGGCGTGGCAATCGTCGCACGCATGAACAGCGTGGGAATGGTAGTCGACGTTTCGCATTGCGGCGACCGGACCACGCTGGATGCGTTCGACGCCTCCAAAAAGCCGGTACTCATCACGCATGGCAACTGCCGGGCGCTCAATCCGCATCCGCGCTGCAAGACCGATGAAGCCATCCGCAAGATGGCGGCGCAGGGAGGCGTGATGGGGATCACCGGTGTGCGCATGTTCGTCAAGGCCAGCGAACCGACCACGGTGGAGGACGTGCTCGACCATTTCGATCACGTAAAGAAACTGGTGGGCCCGGAATTCCTGGGAGTGGGGAGCGACATCGATCTCTACGGCTATGACGCCATGCCGGCGCAGGAGCGGGCCGCGCTGCATGCCAATTACAAGAGCTCGTACGCGTTCCGCGAGAAGGACGATATCGAAGGCATCAGCCATCCGCGGCGCATGTTCGACTTGACTGAGGGGCTGATCCGCCGGGGCTACAGCGACGCGGAGATGCACGGAATCCTGGGTGGAAATTTCCGCCGCGTCCTGGGAAAGATCTGGGTATAGTTTAGCTTTCACCAGTGGGCCGCGCGAGCGCATCCTGGCCGGACGCTGCAAGGTATAATTTAGGAGTTAAGGTCTCTGTTTACCGCTTCATGTCCGCGATCGCGTCAGAACGCCCGGAGATCTCCGGCATCATTTTCAACATCATGCGCTTTGCCACGCACGACGGCCCCGGCATTCGTACGACAGTCTTCTTCAAAGGCTGTCCGCTCTCCTGCTGGTGGTGCCACAACCCCGAAAGCCGGAGTTTCCTGCCCGACCGCTTCTACTTCGAGGAGCGCTGCCGGCACTGCGGCGATTGCGCCGCCGCATGCCCGCAGCAGGCCATTCATGAAACGACGGCGTCCTCTGCACCTCTGACGCCTGCACGTTGTGCGGCCACTGCGCCGAAATCTGCATGGCCGAAGCGCGCCAGATTGCCGGCCGCCGCTACACCTTGAGCGAGTTGATGGCCGAAATCGAAAAGGATCTCGTCTTTTTCGACGATTCCGGTGGCGGCGTGACCCTTTCAGGCGGTGAGCCGCTGTCGCAACCAGCTTTTGCGGCCGCATTTCTCGGCGCCTGCCGCGAGCACGGCATCCAGCACCGCCATCGAGACGTGCGGCTTCGCGCAGCCGGACGACCTTTCGCGACGTGGCACTGGCGGCGGACCTGGTCCTGTTCGACCTCAAAATTGTGGACCGCGAGAAGCACATGCGGTACACCGGCGCTGCCAACGACCTCATTCTGCACGAACCTGGAAGACGCTGGTTGCGCTCGGCCGCCCGTTGCCGTCCGCATTCCGGTGATTCCTGGAATCAACGATTCCGCCGGAAGATATCGCCGGATTCGCCGCGCTATCTCGGGACGCTTCCGGCCGCCCCGATGGAGTTGCTGCCCTATCACCACATCGGCGCCGATAAGTACCGGCGCCTGGGCTCGCCACTACAAGCTCGAGGATACGCCCGCCGTCCGCCGGCGAGATCGCCCGCGTTTCGCGACGCCCTGGCGCGGGCCGGTCTGAACGTGACCGTTGCGAGGACTGATCATGACCGAACGAGTCGCCACGATTGCGCCAGGCCAGCCTGGACGACCAAGCCCTGGCTCTCCCTCGAACGGGCCGCGCTGCTGACGGAGTTCTACCGCGCAGGCCGGGCCGCTCTCCCCGCCCATGCTGCGCGCCCGCGCGCTCGAGTACGTGCTGGAGCACCGCACCATCTACATCGGCCCCGAAGAGTTGATCGTCGGCGAACGCGGCCCCGCGCCCAAGGGCACGCCCACCTACCCCGAACTCTGCTGCCACAGCTCGAGGATCTCGACGATCCTCGACACTCGCGCGAGAAGATCTCCTACTGCGTGGACGACGAAGCCCGGCGCATCCAGCGAGACGAGATCATCCCCTACTGGCAGGGTCACAGCATGCGCGACCGCATCTTCGCCGAGATGACGCCGGAGTGGAAGGACGCCTACGAAGCCGGCATCTTCACCGAGTTCATGGAGCAGCGCGCGCCCGGCCACACCGTGCTGCGGCGACGTCATCTACCGCAAGGGCCTGCTGCGATCTCAAGCAGGAGGTCGCGAAGCGCATCGCCCGCCTCGACTTCCTCAACGACCCCCGCGCCTACGACAAGCAGCAGGAACTGCGGGCCATGGTCGATGGCCGCCGACGCCGTCATCCGCTTCGCCGAACGCCACGCCGAGAAGCCGCCGCGAACTGGCCGCCGCCGAAAGCGACCCGCGCCGCAAGGCCGAACTCGAAAGATCGCCGCAGTCTGCCGGCACGTGCCGGCGCATGCGCCGCGCGATTTCTGGGAGGCGCTGCAGGCCTACTGGTTCGTTCACCTCGGCGTCATCACCGAACTGAACACCTGGGACTCCTTCAACCCCGGCCACCTCGACCAGCACCTCTATCCCTTCTACGAGCGCGACATCGCGGGCGGCACGCTGACCCGGGAGCAGGCCCGCGAGCTGCTCCAGTGCTTCTGGGTGAAGTTCAACAACCAGCCCGCGCCGCCCAAGGTCGGGGTGACCGCCGCCGAAAGCGGCACCTACACCGACTTCTGCAACATCAACACCGGCGGCCTCAGGCCGGACGGTTCCGACGGCGTCAACGATCTCACGTACCTCATCCTCGAAGTCATCGACGAGATGCGGCTTCTGCAGCCCTCCTCGAACCTCCAGCTCAGCAGGAAGAATCCCGACCGTTTCCTGAAGCGCGGCCTGGAGATCGTCCGCAAGGGTTGGGGGCAGCCGTCGATCTTCAACGCGGACATGGTGGTCGAAGAGTTGCTGCGGCAAGGCAAGTCGATCGAGGACGCGCGCGCGGGCGGCACTTCCGGCTGCGTGGAAACCGGCGCCTTCGGCAAGGAGGCCTACATCCTGACCGGCTACTTCAACCTGCCCAAGGTGCTCGAAATCGCGCTGAACAACGGACGGGATCCGCGCACCGGCAAGATGGTCGGCATCGACACCGGCGACCCGCGCGAGTTCCGGTCATTCGACGACGTGTTCGCCGCGTTTCGCAAGCAGTTGCGCTACCTGATCGACGTGAAGGTCCGCGGCAACAACGTGATCGAGCGCCTCTACGCGCGCCTGATGCCGGCGCCCTTCCTCTCGCTCCTGGTGAACGACTGCATCGCCACGGGCCGCGACTACAACGACGGCGGCCCGCGCTACAACACCACCTACATCATGGGCGTAGCGCCCGGCAACCTGCACCGATAGCCTGGCCGCCATCAAGTACCACGTCTTCGATCATCACAACCTGACCATGGCGGAACTGCTGGACGCGCTGCGCGCGAATTTCGAGGGCCGCGAGAAGACGCGTCTGCTGCTGTGGAACAAGACGCCGAAATACGGCAACGACGATCCGTATGCCGACGACCATCCTGGCGCAGGTCTTCGACATGTTCTTCGACGCGGTGAACGGCCGTCCGAACACCAAGGGCGGCACCTATCGGGTCAACTATCTCTCCACCACCTGCCACGTCTACTTCGGATCGGTGACCGGCGCCACTCCCGACGGCCGCAAAGCCTGGGAGCCGCTTTCCGACGGGATCTCGCCGGTGCAGGGCGCCGACCGGCACGGGCCCGACCGCGGTCATCAAGTCCGCCGCCAGAATGGACCACGCCCGCACCGGCGGCACGCTACTCAACCAGAAATTCACGCCCCAAGCTGGTGGAAGGCGAGGAAGGCCTCGACCACATGGCCCACCTGGTCCGCGTCGTACTTCAAGCTGGACGGCCATCACATCCAGTTCAACGTGGTCGACGCCGCCACGCTGCGCGAGGCCCAGGAGGAGCCCGAAAAATACCGCGACCTGATCGTCCGCGTGGCCGGCTACAGCGACTACTTCTGCGACCTGACGCCGGCACTGCAGAACGAGATCATCGCGCGCACCGAACAAACGGGCTTTTAAACAGAGCGTCATAAGCAATTGCGCATCCGCTCGGTGGCGCAACGGTAATGGCGTGGTGTTTTAGATCGTCAGGTTAGGGAACGGTGAATTTGTCGTACATTTGCCGGGCGTTCGCCGGGGTGACCATGAGCGAGTCCAGCGTGTAATCTTTGTCGGGGTGGAACGCCGGGTCGTGGAGCATGCGGTTCCCGATTTCGACGGCCTTATCGACGCACAGCGGATACACGAAAGTTGCGGCAAGTATGCCGTCGATCACTTTCTTGATGCCACCGGCGGGGCCGCCCAAACCATCCACGCCGACAAAGATCATTTCCTTATCGCGGTTCAATTCCTTGGCGGCAAGATAGGCGCCGACGGCCATGGGATCGTTGTGACCGTAGACGACGTCGATTTGGGGCTGCGCGCGCAGCACTTCGGTCATGCGGTCCTTGGCCTTGGCCTGAATCCAGTCGGCAACCGGATCGGCCACGATCTGCACCTGCGGGATACTTCTGGAAAATCTCGCGGGCGCCTTTGTCGCGATTGATCTCGCCTTCCACGCCGAGCAGTCCGCGCATGGCCACGATTTTTCCCTTGGGCTGGCCGTACTTTTTCGTCAGATAATCCACGATGAACTGACCGGCCATGCGGCCAATGGCCACGTTATCGCTGTGAACATAAGTGGTGTAGTTGGGTTGCAGGATGTCGCGCTCCAGGCAGATCACCGGAATCCCGGCCTGCATGGCCTGGCCCATCACCGCGGTCAGGGCCGCGCGCTCATTGGGCGCCACAATCAGGAGGTTGGGCTTCTGGCGAATGAAGGTTTCCACCTGCGCGACCTGTTTGCTGTTGTCCTGCTGGGCATCGGAAATCACCAGCTTCACGTCGGGATATTGCGCCCAAAGTTTCTGCATCAGGGCGTTTTGCATGGCGCGGTAGGGCTCGGCGTTGTTCGCCTGGCTGAATGCCACCAGAAGCTGCTTCTTGCCGTTGCCGGAACCGCAGGCCGCCGAAAACAGGGCGCCAGCCAGCGCGAGTGCCGCCAGAAGTTGCCGTTTCATGTTATGCCGTTTCTCTCTCCCGCTGGACTGCCACCGCCAGCACGATGATCACTGCCTTGATCATCATCTCCAGATTGCTATCCACGTTGTTCAACCGCAGCATGTTGGTGAGCACACCCATAATAAGCGAACCGATAATGGTTCCGGCGATGGATCCGCGGCCTCCGGAGAGCGGGGTTCCACCGATAACCACGGCGGCGATCGCGTCCAGTTCGTATGCCACGCCTGCATTCGGATTGCCCTGATGATTCTCGGCGGCATACAGCACTCCGGCGAAACCGGAGAGCAGGCCGGAAAGGGTGTACACCCAAATTTTGGTGCGACGGATGGGAAGGCCGGCATATTGCGCCGCCTGTTCGTTATCGCCGATGGCCCGCACATGCCGGCCAAATACGGTGCGCGCCAGCACCAGGATGAACAGAGCGGCGGCCAGGGCGTAGGAGCCGATTACGATGGCCTTTTCGCGAAAAAGGGCGGCGAAGCTGGCGGCCACATCGCGGCCAAATCCGATATCGATATTCTCGTTCTGGGTGATCCACTTGGCCAGGCCGCGGATGCCGATCATAGAAGCCAGTGTCACAATGAAGGGCTGAATTCGCAGCGTGGCGATGACCGCGCCGTTGAGCACTCCCGTGAGCCCGGCCGCCGCCACCGCCGCCGCGATGGCCAGGGCAATGTGCCCCGGATAGGACATACCCGGAGCCATCCGCGTAAGGCACATGGCGGCGATGCACGTGGCCAGCGCCAGGATGCTGCCCACGCTGAGATCGATGCCGCCGGTAAGAATCACAAACGTCATGGAGAGCGCGATCATACCAATCAGCGAAATCTGGCGAAGAATGTCTGTGAGGTTGCCGGCCTGAAGAAATACGCGCGATCCATCGGCCGCCACCGGGCTGATCGCAATGGCCAGAATGACAATGCCGGCCAGGGCTGCGTAACTCTGGAAGCGCGCAGGCATCAGGCGCGGCCTCCCAGGGTGGCGGCGGCGAGAATCTTTTCCTGTGTGGCTTCAGCGGCGGTGAAGGCGGCGGTGACGCGTCCCTCGCACAGCACCAGGATACGATCGCAGCAGCGCACCAGTTCCGGCAGTTCGCTGCTAACCAGGATCACGCCCTTGCCTTCGCGCGCCAGGGAGTCGATAGCGCGGTAGATGTCCTGCTTGGCGCCCACGTCGATGCCGCGCGCGGGGTCGTCCAGGAAAAGCACGTCCGGATTGACCAGCAGCCAGCGGCCCAGTAGCACCTTCTGTTGATTGCCGCCGCTGAGCGTGGCGACCGGGTCGTGGAGGGAGCGGCAGTGCAGGCCCAGACGTCCGGCCACGTCCTGCATCTCGGCAAGTTCCTGCCCGCGGCGCAGAAATCCCCAGCGCTGCAAACGCGTCAGGACCGCCATGGTGCCGTTTTCGGCCACGCTCATCTGCATCATGAGTCCCTGCAGGCGGCGATCCTCCGGCACCAGTCCGAGCGTGCCCTGCCGGCGAATGGCGCCAGCGGAGACGCGATCCATGCCGAACAGTGCGGCGCCGAGTTCGCTGCGGCCGGAGCCTACCAGTCCGGCGATTCCCAGCACTTCGCCGCGGCGGAGTTCGAAAGAAACGTCTTTGAGTTTGGCCGTGGTGAGACCATCGACCGCGAGCACCACGTCCCCTTGCGGGCGCGGCGCACGCTGATCGGTTTCCAGGTCGCGGCCGATCATCATGCGGATGACGGCGGCGGCATCGGTATGCGCGGTCTCGACCGTGCCGGTGTTGCGCCCGTCGCGAAGGACGGTGATGCGGTCCGAGAGCCGGAAGATTTCGTCCATTTTGTGCGACACGTACACGATGGCCACACCGCGCTGTTTGAGGCCCGCGATCAGGGCGAACAGGCGCTCCGCGGCAGTCTTCGAACAGCGCACTGGTGGGCTCGTCCATCAGCAGGAAACGGGCGTTCATGCTGAGGGCGCGCGCGATGGCCACAAGCTGCATCTGCCCGATAGAGAGCGTGCTCACCAATGCGCCGCACGCTTACATCGAGCCCCACCTGCTGAAGGAAGGGGCGGCAGAAGGCTTCCATGGAGCCGCCGCGGAATTCCAGATTGCCGATGATGAGGTTTTCGCCCACGGTGAGGTGGCGGAAAAGGTCGAGTTCCTGGTAGATGATGCAGATGCCCAGACGCTGCGCGTCCACCGGGCTGGCGATGGCGGCCGGTTTGCCATCGATGAGGATGCGCCCGCGGCCGGCGTGTGTCGAGCCGGCAATAATGCGGGCGAGGCGATGCTCTTCCCCGCCCCGTTTTCCCCACGAGCGCATGCACTTCGCCGGCGCGCACCTGGAGGCCGGCGCCTTCGAGCGCGTTGGCGCCGCCATACTGTTTGTGGATGTCCTCGGCATGGAGAAAGCTCAAGGTAATAGACCAGCGCAGAGACCTTCCCGTCGGCCGCATGTTGTGATATGTTCGCTGACCATGGGGAGGGTTGGGGAGGTGAGATGCAGATGTTGCGTGCGGTATGTGTGCTATGGATGATGCTGCCCGCGGTGGCCTACCAGCGGGTCGACTCGGTGAAGGTTCTGGCTTCCGCGGAGCATGAAGCCGGCGGCGTAAGGGTGGAACTGGCTGGAACTCAAACGCGACTCGCCGACCGTGGTTACCGCGCGTTGGCGTTATCGCAACGAAACCAACGAGCCAAAACAGTTGACCGGCGCGCGAACGGGATGGACGGATCCGTACCGGCTGTCCTCGGAGAGCTACCTGCTGGACGAAGTCAAACAGGTGAAGTTCGAAGTCTCCCGGGACACGACCGGCGGCCCGTTGCGTCGCGCAACGGACAGCCGAATCAGTTCATTTCCGTTCGTCCCAAGCAGACAATTGAAGTATGGGCGAAGTACATCGTTCCCGAATCCGTGAATACCGTAACGGTGTCGATCGAAGGTGTCAGGCCCTTCGAGAAGATTGCCATCGCGAAGTAGTTCCGGATTAGCGTTGTGCGGCGTTCTGGAAGCCATCATTTCGGCGGTATACCTGGTCATGCAGGGACACCAATGGCACCGTAACCGGCGTTGGAACTGACCGAATCCGCCCTGGTCCGCTTTCCCAACAGCTTTCTGATTGTCGCGCCCCTGGTTATTGTCATGGCGATCAGCGTGGGTATTCTCGTAATGGTAATCGCGCGAACACTGGCTCGCCGGTTTCTCACGTTGGCCGGAGCGGCCGCGGCTGGTTTTGCTGGCGTTTCTGGCGTTAGGACTGCGCTGGATCAGAATCGCGCCGCGTTCGCACACCGGCCTTCTGTGGCTTGGCCTTTATTTCGGTTTCAGCGCGATCTGCATGTCGGTGCTCTCCCTGCGCCTGCACAGCCGTTCGTGACCGCCTACCGGAAACAATCTCCTTCATCCTTGTGTCGCCGGGCCTTCACACTGGAACTTCCTAGCTCTGTTTGCGGTCTAAACTAATGATCCAGAGAACTGGAATCTATTGACGTGAAACTCACTGTTCCGTTTTGATCGTGATAGCCCGATCGATGGAACTGGCCGTTCCGAGCCACCGCACGCCGCCGCGGTCACTATGTGCCTTCCCGGACTGAGTCTTGATGCTGGCATGCCGAAGCTCCAGCCGCTCCGCAAGTAGTCACTCCTGTCGAAATACTTCTCTACATCTCGACGGACATCTCCCAGGATGGCTGCCCCCGCAACGATTCCATCCACATACACCACCACTCGATCTACCGGCGCTCCCTTCGCTGTGTCAGCCGCCCAGCCAAAAACATACAGAATCCCCGTTCTGGAAACCGTCTCATTTCTTGTGGAATCTCCAGCCGCATCTTCGAAACCGATCGCGGCTGATGGCGATCCGGAAGGCACTACGATCTCGTTCGGGAGCGGGCATATCGACTTTGTGTCCTCCAGAATGGCGAAAGCGCGCAACCTGCTCCCCGGGGCCGCCGTGGCTTCGCCTTCCCAACCAGTGTTGATGTTCGTGACATCCTTTTGGACCGCACCCACGTCCTCGCGCGGGATCCTCATTTCGCCGAATCCAACAACCAGCCCGTCAGGCCGGGCGAAGACCATTTTCCGAGGAGGCTTTTGCGCTAGCCGGTCCCACGCCCACCCCGTCAGCACAACCACGCCGGGCTCCTGAACACCCGGTTCAAAACCGTCAAGATAGCCCACGCAACCAGTCCCTGGGACCACCTTGTACCCGTCCCAATGGGGAATTGGGGCCGGTCCCGAAGCCCTCGGCAACCGGCTCGCCAGCTCCCGAGGGTCGGGACCCAGACTATGACTGCGCAGGTAGGCGCACCACGCAGGCATCATCACCACCGCCGGATTCAAAGCGCGGGCAGCCGCCTCGTCGGCCGGGTTGCGCATCACCGCGACATATGCCCGGCCTATGCGGACCTGCAGCCGCCGCGATCCGTTCATATGAGTTGAAGAACCGACCCGCGCTCGCCACCATCAGCACCAACAGACCGGCTTGCACTCCTGCCAGGACCAGATTGCGAGCATGCCTGCCAGTGGCCCACGTCAGAATCAAAGTCGCGAAGGCAGCCCAGAAAAGCAGAGCCACACACTGGTAGCGGCTACCGGCAGCCTGTGCAGCGCCAAAGTTGAGCCGGCCCAGGCTGGTAATCACGGCCACGGAGATAGTGAAAAACATGATCGCCGCGAGGAATGTGCGTAAAAGATCGGGTGCCGATCGTCGCAAACACAGTTCCCGCACGACTGTGACAATCGCAATTACCATAGCCAGGATAGTCAGAGATACCGATGCCGCGACGCCTACCGATCCTGGTCTAAGCAGAGAGTCCCAGCTCGTGGCGAAATAGGTTACAACGTAACTCCCGATTGCAAAGGGCGACCGGATTGATTCCCAGGGACTCGAGAGTACACCGCCGGGGGAATGATAGCCCCAGAAGTAAATGACCACGGAAGCAAGCCCGATGCCCGCAATCAGGATGCGCGTCCTCTTCGGGAACCTAAGAGAGAAGCTAAGCCCAACCAGAATCGCCCAGACCAGCAGGCCGCTCGCACGACTGCATTCCGCAACGGCGGCGGCAAGTATAGAAAGCGCCAGAGGCGCCGAGATCCAATGCCGGTCACCCGCCGCTACCTTGGACGAGTGCCAAATGGCGCCGGCAAAGGACGTGACGGCGGCCAGATCGACTAGAACAAAGTCGACCTGAACGGGAAATGTGAAGTCGTCGATTTGTACCGGACAGAACGCGCAAAATGCAATGAAGCCGGCGGCAGTCATCAGCGCCGCACCGCGCAATTGCCCCGAGCGCCGAATCATCCGGATCAAGACCAATGCGAGGCAGATCGGAACCAGATAGAGCTCCATCAGCAACGAGACATTCCTGCCTCCGAAGAAACGCAGATCCACGAAGCCGGTAAGCCGGTCGACCACGAGCCGGGAGTCGACAAACTGTGCCCAAAGCTGCGACCAGGACGGCCAACCCTGAGAATGAAGGGCTACGTCGACGTATTCCCACTGGTCCCAGTAGGTGACCGGGCTGTAGGTTCGATAAACAATCAGTGCGGTGGCAACGGCTGTGTACAACCCCATCCCTAAGACGAACAGGGACAAGATCGCCGGAGGCCACGACTTCACGCCGATGTTATCTCCGCCACCCAACGGCAAGCGTGATCGAACCGCGCGCATCAGGGATTCGACTTGCCGGAAAAAATCCATGAAGACATCGTAACGTCCCGCGCTTATAAGTGGGCTCTGCGTGAGAATTCGGAAAAATGGCCAGTCGGCGGAGACCAAACGACTGAAGCGATCGCGTCGGGTGACGGGGATTGCGCCCCGGCACCCTCCCACACCACCGGACGTGCGGTTTTCCGCGTCGGTATGCGCCTGGGGACGCCGTGGCGCAATACCGCGTCCTGGCCAGACTCGGGGAGGGTGGGATGGGCGCGAGACATAATGTTGCTGAATGAGGTATCGGAGGAGGCAGCCGTCCATGCAAAGGCAGCCGGACGTTGGTGTGACGGTCACGGCGAAGGGCGTTGAGGGTGGGAAGCCTATATCAGTCAGGCGATGGCGTGGTCGGCGGGGAGGTCCTGGCCGGTCCAGATGCGCTGGGAGGTACAGGGTTCGGCGGGGGCGCGTCCAGAAGGGGTGAGAGGGCGGGAGGCCCAGCGGCAGGAGGGCGGTGGCGCACAGGTAGAGGCTGCCGGTGGAGATGTAGGGCTCGCCGAGGTGGGGTTGATGGCCGCAGAGTCCGATGGTGAGCCAGCCGCGGTCGAAGGTGCCGGGGGCTTCCAGGGTTTTGCGGATGACGGCGGTGAGGGCGGTGCGGACCTGCGGTGTGGCGAGTTCGCCCAGGAGGGCCATTTGCGCCAGCAGGTGGAAGGCTCCGCAGCGGTAGGCGATGGAACGGCCTATGGCGGGAAAGGTGCCATCGGGCGCGATGAGGCGCTCCTGGATGGCGGCGTAGCGGCGGGCGCGGGTGAGCGTTTCGGCGGCGAAGGATTCCCAGGTGCGGGCGTACGGGCGGATGGCGCGGAGCACGTCCACCAGCATGGGTTGGATGACGTAGCTGTTGTAGTAATCGAAGTGGAAGTGGGGGCCATCGCCATAGATGCCGTCGCCGAGCATACCACTGCTGGTGCTCGCGAATCGCGTAGTCGATGCGCATGGTGTCCCAACGCTCGCCCATGACGGCGAGGGCGGCTTCGACGGTGGCGGCGAACAGGAGCCAGTTGTTGAAGGGCGGCTGGATGACGCGGCAGGAGAGGAGCGCGGCGGCGAGATTCTTTTTGGTGGCGGGGTCGAGCTGCGGTCCAGAGTTCGGAGGGCGCGCGAAGGATGGCCTGCGCGAGGAAACCGCAATCGACCAGGGGCTGGCCGCCTTCGTGGAAATTGAGGAAGTCGGGGGAGGCGGGGTCGGTGGCGCTGCGCATGGCGTCGCGGGCGAGCGTGCGGTAGCGCTGCTGGATGTCGCGCTCGGGACCGGGGTCGAGATCGGCGTGGAGCCAGGGGGCGATGCCGGCGAGGAGGCGGCCGAAGGCTTCGAGGTGGGTGTATTTGCGGCGGTCGGCGACGTTGCCGGTGACGGTTTCGACGGGCATATCGCGCTTGAGGGTTCCGGCGGCGAGACGGCGCAGGACGGGAGCGGCGAGGCGGTCGAGGACGTCGAGCCAGTATTGGCGGGGGGAGGGCGGCTGGGGAGCGGCTTGGCGCGGCGGCGGCGAATCCCAGGGCGGCGGATTGGAAGAAAGTGCGCCTGTTTGTCACGGAGACAAGTGTATCGCGGGGTGCGGTGAAAGGAAGCGGCGCGAGGGGACATTCCACAGTGACGGACGGGAACATTCGGCGCATCGGCGCGGTCCAAGTCTTCGTGCGTCCAGGAGCTCGAAATGAAATACCGGTTCGCGTGGACTCTCATTATTGTGGCGGCATGGATTGCCGCGATCGCGGTTAGGGTGCAGGGACTGCCGGAGGCGGAATCCGAAGCCGGCGCCACTTACACAGATGGAACCCTGCGAGTAAGTATTCCTTATCGCGGGATTCATAC
Organism: uncultured Solibacteraceae bacterium; assembly: GCA_963748795.1. Lineage (GTDB taxonomy): Bacteria > Acidobacteriota > Terriglobia > Bryobacterales > Bryobacteraceae > Sulfopaludibacter. The sequence goes on along the minus strand of CAVVLD010000058.1, from coordinate 24,912 downwards.
AGGGGCGGGGCAACTTACAGTGGAAGTGCTAAGTCCCGAGGACGAAGTAATGGGGCGCGTGGAGCGGCGGGTGGAAGCAGGCGCGGCCGCGGGCTTGTGGAGCGAGGAAGTGCCGCTCGGTAAGGCGCTGCCTCTGAAGGACCTGGTATGGCAGCGGGTGCGGTATCGCTTTACTTACAGCGGGGCAGAAAGAGCCGGCGGTGGAGGGCACGGATTCGATTTCGCGCATCCTGCGGCGGCCGGTGGTCCACATTCTGGGGCAGCGATCGTACCTGGCGGGCGGCAATGCGGCGGTGCGGGTGATCGTGACGGATACGAAGAACCAGCCGATCGCGGGGGGCGCCACGCTGCGGATCGAGGGAGGGAAGGGGCAGCTTTTATTTTCAGGGCGTTTGAATGCGCGCGGAACGGCGGAGGCGCAGTTCCGGCTGCCGGCGGGCGTGACCGGCGCGTATACGCTGCAGTACGCGGTGGAGACGCCGATAGGCGCGGCCGAGTATAGCGAGCAGGTGCGGCTGGAGGACAAAGCTTCGATCCTGCTGACCACCGAGAAGCCCATCTACCAGCCGGGGCAGACGATGCATGTGCGGGCGCTGGCGCTGGACCGTGGGCGGCACGAGGCCACGGCGAATCGCGCGCTGACATTCGAAGTGGAGGATTCGCGCGGCAACAAGGTGTTCAAGAAGGCGGACGCAGACGGACCGGTTCGGGATCGCGTCGGCGGAATTCGGGCTGGCGGACGAGGTGAACCTGGGCACGTACCACGTGCGCGCGCTGATGGGCGACGAATCGCGCGGAGCTGGCGCTGCAGGTGGAGCGGTACGTTCTGCCGAAGTTCAAGGTGGCGGTGGAGTTTGCGAAAACGGCGCACGGCTACCGGCCGGGCGACCACGTGACGGGGACGGTGCGCGCCAATTATTTCTTCGGCAAGCCGGTGGACCTGGCCGAAGTTACGGTGAAGGCTTCGGGGATGGACGTGGAGCGGTTCGAGGCGGGGCAGGTGAGCGGCAAGACGGATGCGGACGGGGCGTATCGATTCGATCTGCGGTTGCCGTCCTATTTCGCAGGGCGCGCGCTGACGCAGGGCGTGGCACGGGTGCTGATCGAAGCGACCGTGAAGGATTCGGCGGGCCATGCGGAGACGCGCGGAGAGCCGGTGACGGTGAGCGACTCGCCGCTGCTGATTACGGCGGTGCCGGAGGGCGGAACGATGGCGCCGCACCTGGAAAACCAGGTGTTCCTGCTGACCTCCTACGCGGACGGTGCGCCGGCGGTTGCGGATGTGACGGTGCACGCGCAGGGGAATGCGGACCAGAAGGTGAAGACGGATGCGGGCGGGGTGGCGGTGGTCCGGGTGAAGGATGCGGGCAGCCTTCGGGTGGAGGCGAGCGATGCGGAGGGGAATCGACTGGCGACGACGGTGCCGCTGGAATTGCGGCAGGGCGAGGACCAGGTGCTGCTGCGCGCGGAGCGGGCGGTGTATCGCGCGGGCGATGCGCATGCGGCTGCACATCTTTTCGACGAAGCAGGGCGGGTCGGTGTACGTGGATATCGTGAAGGAGGGGCAGACCGTGCTGACGCGCGATCTGGACCTGGTGAACGGGCAGGCGGAGCTGACGGTGACGGCGACGCCGGATCTGGCGGGGACGCTGGATTGCAACGCCTACGTGTTCGGCCGGGACGCCGGGACGGTGGGCGACCACAGGCTGCTGTTCGTGCAGCCGGCGGACGAGCTCAAGGTGGAGACGGCGGTGGAGTCGCGCGAGTTATAAGCCAGGCGAGGATGCGCGCGATCCGCTTCCGGGTGACGAATTCGCGAGGGCAGGGAGTGCAGGCGGCGCTGGGCGTGCAGGTGGTGGACGAGGCGGTATTCGCGCTGGCGGAGAAGCAGCCGGGCTTTGCGAAGGTGTTCTTCTACCTGGAGCAGGAGGCCATGAAGCCGCGGTACGAGATCCACTCGATCGGGATGCCGGAAGCGGTGGGGGCGCCGGGAGTAGTGCGGCGCGACCTGGCGGCGCAGGCGCTCTTCGCGGCCACGGAGATGAACGCGGGCAACCGGTTCGAGACCGAAGTGGGGCGGGCGGTGCCGATGGCGAAAGCGGCGGAGTATGCGGCGCGGTATCGGGAGGCGCTGGTCCGGAAGGTAGCAGGATTCGCACGCTGAGGTGATGGACCCATGGGGCACGAAGGTGCAGTTGACGCATCAGCCGTGGGCGGAGCAGACGTACTTCGTGATGCGCAGCGCGGGGCCGGACAAACAGTTCAATACGGCGGACGATGTGGTGGCCGGGTTGGTGGCGCGGAGGAATATCGTGGGGCAGCCAAGCGCTGGGGCGAGCACCGTAGATGTGAGCGTGGAGCACGATCGCGGGGCGTTCAACGGGCGCGCGGAAGTGACCGGAGTGGTGGTGGACCAGCAGGGCGGAGCGGTGGAAGGGGCGACGGTGACGCTGACCGCGACGGATGGGAATCAGCGGCTGGCGCATGCCAATGCCGGCGGAAGGTTCACGCTGGCGGGCGTTCCGCCGGGCGACTACGAACTGGCGGTGTCCGGCGGAACGGAGAGGGTTTCGCGGAAGATCGCACTGAGCGCGCGGGATCGGGCAGTGGTGTCGGCGGCGTTGCGGCATCAGGATAGCGGCAGATGGGTCGAGGTGGCGCAGATGGCTCAGGCCGGATTCGCGCGAGGCGGATTCGGGGGCGGGGGCGGCGTTCTGGGAGGGATCGTGGGCGGTATGCCGGAGGCAATGCCGGCGATGCCGATGGCTGCGCCGAAGGCGATGATGATGATGCGCAAGGAGGGGGCCGCCGAGGCTCGGGACTCCGTGAATAGTCTCAACGGCGCCGTTGCGGCCAAGAAGTTGGACGGCGCCGCGGCGCCGCGGACACGCTCGTATTTTCCCGAAGCGCTGTACATCAATCCGGAGATCATCACCGACGGGAACGGCGAAGCCAGCATCTCGATTCCGCTGGCAGATTCGATCACGACGTGGCGGATGGCGATGATGGCTTCGACGCCGCGCGGGGCGCTGGGCAGCGGGACGGGCAGCATCAAAGTGTTTCAGGATTTCTTCACGGACCTGGACCTGCCGGTGACGCTGACGCAGGGCGACCGGGTTTCGATTCCGGTGGCGGTCTACAACTACTCGGGGGCGCAAGGGCGCCGTGGATCTGCAATTGCAGCCGGCGGACTGGTACGCGCTGGTGGAGGATACGGCCGATAAAACGCGTCGACGGTGGATTCCGGACGGGTGGGCGGCGCGCAGTTCACGGTGGAGGCCAAGCGGATCGGCAAATTCAAGCTGACGCTGTCGGCGAAGATGGGCGGAGCGCGCGCGGACATCGTGGTGCGGGAAATCGAAGTGGTGCCGAACGGGCGCGAGCAGAGCGTGGTGTTCAACGGGCGGCTGGAGAGCACGGTGCAGCACGCGGTGAATTTTCCGGCGACGGCGATTCCGGAGGCGAGCGCGGTGCTGGTGCGGCTGTATCCGGGGCCGTTGAGCCAGGTGATCGAAGGCATGGACAGCATTCTGCGCATGCCGGGCGGCTGTTTCGAGCAGACCTCTTCGAGCACGTATCCCAACGTGCTGGCGCTGGATTACATGAAGCGGACGAAGAAGCTGACGCCGGAGGTGCATGCCAAGGCGGAGGGCTTCATCGCCAACGGGTATCAGCGGCTGTTGACGTTCGAAGTGCCGGGCGGCGGATTTTCGTGGTTCGGGCAATCCGCCGGCGAACAAGATTCTGACGGCGTACGGGCTGATGGAATTTTCGGACATGAGCGAAGGTGTACGACGTGGATCCGAAACTGATCGAACGGACGCAGCAGTGGCTGGCGGGGCAGCAGCAGGCGGACGGCAGTTGGAAGCCGGACACGCAGTTCATCAACGAAGGCGCCACCAACCGGTACAACAGCGACGTGACGCGGATCACGGCGTACCTCGGCTGGGCGCTGGAGAATACCGGGTATCATGGCGCGGCGGTGGACCGGGCGCGCGAGTATGTGGGGCGGCACCTGGACGGGAAGATGGACGCGTACACGCTGGCGGTGGTGGCCAACTTCGCCGTGGATTACGGCAAGGATCGCGATTTCACGAGCCAGGCGATGCGGCTGCTGGTGGATGCGCGCACGGAGAAGGACGAGCAGGCGTGGTGGGCGTCGCAGGAGACGGGCATGTACTCCACGGGGGCGAGCGCGGCGGTGGAGACGACGGGACTGGCGGTGCAGGCGCTGCTGAAATGGGGCGAGGCTTCGGAGACGGCGCGCAAGGCGCTGGCGTATCTGGCATCGAAGAAGGATGCCACGGGCGCGTGGGGGACGACGCAGGCGACGATTATGGCGCTGCGGGCGCTGCTGCTCTCGACGGAAAAAGGCGCGGCGGACGTGCGGGGGACGGTGGAGATCTCGCTGAACGGCAGGACGGTGCAGACGCTGGCGCTGACGCCGGCGAACAACGATCTGCTGCATCAGTTCGTGTTCAAGGGCGTGGATGCGCAAGGCGGCGCAGAACGTGGAGATCCGGTTCAACGGCAAGGGCGGGCTGGCGTACCAGGTGGCGGGGCGGTATTTTATTCCGTGGACGGAGAAGCCGGCGAACGAGCCGCTTTCGATTACGGTGAACGTACGACCGGACGCGGCTGGCGCAGGACGATGTGGCGACGGCGACCGCGACGGTGCGGAACAATCTGGGGAAGTCGGCGAACATGGTGATGGTGGACCTGGGGATTCCGCCGGGATTCGATCTGCTGAGCGAAGATCTGCAGGCGTACCAGGAGAAGAGCGCGGGGCGGAAGAGCGGGCGGCTGGAGAAGTTCACGCCTGACGGCCACGCAGGCGATTCTGTATTTCGATTCGCTGGCGGCGGGCGATAGCGTGGTGCTGCATTACCGGCTGCGGGCGAAGTATCCGATTCGGGCGCGGACGTTCCAATCGCGGGTGTACGAGTATTACGACCCGGCGGTGGGGTCGGTGGCGCGTCCGGTGGCTTTGGAGGTGGGGAAGCGGTAGGTTTCACGAAGATCGCTCACTCACGTTCGCGGCTCCGATCCGAGGCGCGCGCGTCAGCAAGCGCTTAACGCGGCACGGGCACTTCGTGGAGGATGCGGTCGAGGAGTTCGCCGGCGCGAACGCCTTCGAGTTCCGCTTCGGGGCGCAGGAGCAGGCTATGTTCCAGCACCGGGACGGCCACGGCGCGGAATTCGTCGGGGCTGACGAAATCGCGGCCGGAGAGTCCCGCCCAGGCACGCGCGGCGCGCAGCAGGGATTGCGTGGCGCGCGGTCCGGGCCTACGGCGATTCTGTTTTTCGATTCGCTGGCGGCGGGGGATAGCGTGGTGCTGCATTACCGGCTGCGGGCGAAGTACCCGATTCGGGCGCGCACGTTCCAATCGCGGGTGTACGAGTATTACGACCCGGCGGTGGGGTCGGTGGCGCGTCCGGTGGCTCTGGAGGTGGGGAAGCGGTAGGTTTCACGAAGATCGCTCACTCACGTTCGCGGCTCCGATCCGAGGCGCGCGCGTCAGCAAGCGCTTAACGCGGCACGGGCACTTCGTGGAGGATGCGGTCGAGGAGTTCGCCGGCGCGCACGCCTTCGAGTTCCGCTTCGGGGCGGAGGAGCAGGCGGTGTTCCAGGACGGGCACGGCCACGGCGCGGATATCGTCGGGGCTGACGAAATCGCGGCCGGAGAGTCCCGCCCAGGCACGCGCGGCGCGCAGCAGGGATTGCGTGGCGCGCGGTCCGGCGCCCACCAGGATGCTATCGTCGGTGCGCGTGCGGCGGACTACCTGCACGGCGTACTCGATCAACTGCGGGCTCACCAGCAGGGCGTCCAGCGCGGCGCGAAGGGCGGACAGGTCGGCTTCGGAGAGGCAGGGGCTCACTTCGCCGCGGAGGAGCACGGATTCCGGGGCGGTGTCGCCCAGGCTGCGCGAGGCCAGGGAGAGCTCGTCTTCGGCGGTGGGCCACGTCATGGAAATCTTGAGCATGAAGCGGTCCTTCTGGGCTTCCGGCAGCGGATAGGTGCCTTCGGATTCGATGGGGTTCTGGGTGGCGAACACGGTGAAGTGGGGCGAGAGGCGATGGGTTTCGCGATCGATGGTGACGGTGCGCTCCTGCATGGCTTCGAGCAGCGCCGATTGGGTTTTGGCGGGTGCGCGGTTGATTTCGTCGGCCAGCAGGAAGGTGGTGAAGAGCGGGCCTTTCACCAGCGAAAATTCGTTGCGCTGCAGGTTGAAGATATTGGTGCCGGTGATGTCCGCGGGCATCAGGTCGGGGGTGAACTGAATGCGTTTGAATTCGGAGCCGAGGACGGCGGCCAGGGTGCGCGCCAGCAGCGTTTTGCCCAGGCCGGGGACGCCTTCGATGAGCGCGTGCTGGTTGCACAACACCACCACGAGCGAGTAGCGGATGGCCTCATCCTGCCCGATGATGACCTTGCGGATACCGGCAAGGGCGGATTCCATGGTGGATTGAAACTGGTCGAGGTTCAAAGGTTTCCTTTCGCGTGCAGCACGGCTTGCATTTCGCGCATGGCCTCGACGGGGCGGCCGGCGGCGCCTGCGAGGATGGATTCGGCCTTTTGCAGGCGGGCGGGAGTCACAGCGCCGCGATTGGCGTTGAGCCATTCCTGCCAGCAGGCGGAGGCCAGGGCGTGCGGAGGAATGTGGCGGCGCAGCAGCGTGACCAGGCCCGCGTGAGAGGTGCGGCCGGCGAGGCGAGCGGCGGCGGGGGCGCGCTCGGGCGGCGGAAAATCGACGCCGTGGCGCCAGAGGAGCAGCGCGGCGCAGAGGGCCAGCCCGAGCGCCACGCCCAGGAGGTGAAAGTGGCGCGCCAGGGCCACCACGCTGCCGGATTCGGCGATGCCGAGGTGCTGTTCATCGAAAACGATGTGGGAGTTGGGGCCGATGGCGAGCGTCACCAGGTTCAACTGGTTCGAGGCCACGGTGGCCATGTTGGTGAAGTCGTCGCTGGAGGCGAACAGCACGATGCTGCCTTTGCCGAAGTCGCGCTCGATCATCATCTGTTTGGCGCCGAGGCGATACAGGGAGGTCCAGCCTTTGGCATTGGTGAAATACAGAGAATGGCGGCGGGTCTTATCGTCAAGGGCAAGCTGCACGTTCCAGCGCTTGGCGAGTTCTTCGAACTTGGGGAGCTTGCCATCCGGCGGCAGAGTGAGTGCCGCCACCATGCGATTGCCGCGGCGGGCGGACTGCTCGAGGACGCGGAGGTAGGGCTCGGAGCTGTTGCCGAAATCCTCCGCGGGAATGGCCAGCAGGAACACGGTGACGCCGATCGGGGAGAAACTCCAGGGCGCGATAGTTGCGCTCCACGGTGACGCCGGGCAGCGCCGCAAGACTATCGTAGAGCAGGCGGGCGCCCTTGGGGTCGGTGCGCAGGGTGGAGTATTCGGGGTAGACTTCGCCGGCGGCGAACTGGAGATCGAAGAGGCGCACGGCGGCGTAGACGAGCCCGCCGGCAAGCAGCAGCGCCAGGAGCCAGGACTTCATGCCGCGGTCTCCCGGACGGTCGGCGCCAGAAGGCGCTTCATGGCGTCGCTGCGGTCGCGCAGTGCTTCCACCTGCGGGCGCGAGACTTCGTGCTGCCCGTACCAGGCGCGTTCGAAGCCGGCCACATTGGCGGCGAAGAGCTCGCGCGCCTCGGGATAAGGGCGGGCGCGGCGGCGCAGTTCGAGCTCGAATTCGCGATTGGTTTTGCCGGGGTCGAGCGAGAGGAACTCGAGGCGGCCGAGCCACGCCAGGTTGGCGAGAAAGAAAGCGCGCAGGGCCAGGCGCAGTTTCTCTTCGCGCAGGCATTGCGCGGCAAGCTCCAGCCAGGCTTCTTCGGGCAGGCGAGCGGCGGAGAGTCCCTCTTCTTCCAGGCGCGTGACCGGGACCGGTTCCACCGCGGCGGGTTGCGCGCGGCGGCGATGGAACAGGCGGCGCCGGTAAATGGCCCACGCCAGCAGCGCGACGATGAGGGCCATCAGCACATAGAGGCTCCAGTGGAGCCCGGCGGAGGGAAGCGCGCCGCCGTGCGGATTGGGCTGCACGCCGAGGCGGTCGAAGATCCACTCCAGGACCTTCATGATGAGCCTGCCGAGTTCTTTGAGCCCGTTCTTCAGGCCGTTGATCATGCGGTCGGTGATGGTGACGATCCAGGGGGTCGCGGCGGTAGCTTTGGCGGCGGGGGGCGGAATGCGCCAGGCGTAATCGGGGGCCTGCATGGTGCGGTGGACGCTCTGTTGCAGGTCGACGGCGGATACGGCGTCGGCGGCGCGCGCGCAACATACGCCGGCGGCGAGCAGGAGCGCGGCGGTGGGGATGGCCGAACGCAGCAGGCGCAGGCCGGCGCGAATATCCTCGCCGGTCTCGCGGGATTCGGCGTGGAAACAGCGGACGCAGTAGACTGCCTGGACGAAGGGATCGAAAGCCAGCCAGGCAAGCACCAGCACCACTATGAAGAACAGGGGATTCTGGAAGAAATACTGGCCGCTGCGGCTGAAGGCGGATTCGTAGCCGGTCAGGATGCGGACCAGTTGCGGCAGCGCCGCCACCGTCAAAGTAATGTTGGCGAACACGGCCAGGAACAGCAGCAGGAGCAGCGGGAGCAGCTTCCAGGTCTGACCGAAATCCAGGTTGGCGACGCGGCGCGCGTGTTGCATGACCTGGCGCGGGTCCAGGCCGGGACGATCGCCGAGTGCCGCGGCGGAGCGGTAGAAAGCGACGACGCGGGCGAAGGGGAACAGCACCAGGAGGCCGATCAGGAGCGCCAGGGGTTTGGTGGCGGCGAGAGCTGCCTGGAGGGCGGTGAAATGCCAGACGCGGGAGAAAGTCCAGGGCGCCGCGGGCGCGCCGCTCAGTTGCCGCATCAGACGGCCGGCGAAGACGGCGCGGCGGCAGTTCATCCAGACCAGCAGCAGCGCCAGTACCAGGGATCCGGCGGCGCATTGCAGATCGCCGGTGGTTCCGCCGGTCACGCTATTCCAGCAGACCAGAAACGCTATGGCGAAGGGGACGCTGCCGGTCCAGTGGCAGACCAGGGAACCGAATCCTGCTTCGCGGAGCAGGTGGACGGCTTCTTCCATCAGGGAGAGGGCGTCGGGTCGCATTACCCCCGCCCCGCAAGGGCCAGAAGGCCCTCCCCCGCGCCGAAGAAGAGGAGCCAGGCAAGCAGCACTCCGCCGAATAGCAGGGACGCGGCCAGCAGATTCGCGCGGCCTTGTGTTTGCGGTTCCGTGCGATGGGCCAGGCGCGCCAGGCAGGCGGCGCAGAGCAGGCGCCCGTGGTGCTCGGTGACACACTCGCGGCAAAACGAGCGCGCGCATTCGGGGCAGCGGCACACGGCCTCGCGGCCTTCGTGATTCCAGCAGCGTTGATGGAGCGCGTCGGCAGTCATTGGGGTTTCCTGGGCAGCAGGATGATGCCCGCTCCTACCAGCCCCAGTATGAGGCAAACGGCGGCGCCGGCGCCGCGCGTGAGTGCATCGCCGGCATAGAAAGTGGGGATCCGCAGGTCCGCATTCGGCTGTTTGGCGGCGGCGCTGAAGCTGAACACCATCTGCCTGACATAATACATGGCGCCCACGGCAGCGAGGTTGGCGATGGCAAGCCGTTGCATGGGACGCCGAAGCAGACCGCGATGGTACTGCATGAACAGAATCACGGTCTCGGCAAGGAGGGCGAGTCCGAAGAAGATCTGGGTCCAACTGGCCGCCGCGGAATCGGAATGCAGCACGAGCAGGTTGGCCGCCGCATTGGCAAAGAGGGTGGCAACGAAGATGTCGGCCGCCAGCGTGTGGAGGCGCGCGTCCGGGTGGAGCGCATCCCTGTCCGGCGGCAGCATCGCGGATTGCGCGGATGGGCCGGGAGAGAGTGCCGCGGCGGACTCGGCCCAACCGGCCGGGAGCGCGCCTTGCACTTCGGCGATGCGCGGGGTGACCTGGTCGAGGAACTTCCGGGCGGTCCAGACGCGATGGAGGGAGGGCAACTCTTCGCGGCTGACGGCGGTATAGATGCGGCAGCGGCAGCTCCAGCGGACGGAAACCAGGATCCACGCCAGCAGCAGGGCGGCGGCCAGGCTCCACAAAACCCATGTGAGGTGCGGACGCAGGTTGACCGCGAACAGGTACGCGGCAAGCCACAGCAGGGCGAGCCAGGATATGGGGCGTAGACACGAGAAAGCGCGGGGCGCGCGCTACCACGATGGCCTGCACATCGCGAAAGTGAAAACGCTTATATTCTTCGCGGACGCGAAGGGACTTGACCGAGAGCAGGTGGTCGGGCCCCAGCCATAGGGAAGCACCTGCGAACAGGCCGCGGCGGCGTCCGGGCAATTTGCGGTAACGGTCGCCGCTGGTCATGAATGCCCCATTTTGGAGCGGGCCACGATGTACAGGATGGCCCAGATCCAGGCGCCCATTTCGCCGAGTCCGACCGCGATGGCCACGACGAATCGCCAGCGAAAGCGGCGCACGAGGCTCAGGGGCCGGCGCCATTTCAGGAGGGAGAAGACTACAGTGGCCGGGCCGGTGAGCGCGGTCAGCGGCCAAAGGACCAGGGATGCCAGAGGCAGGATGAGCGCCACCGAATCGTACAGGATGCGCGAAGTGGCGGTGTTGACGGCCCGGGCCGGTCCGGTGCCCGCGGCCACGCAGGAAGGGCACCAGGTATCCGCGCCGAACTGGATGGCGCAGAGCTGGCACACGAAGCGTCCGCACTGGCGGCAGGATGCCACGGCGCGTTTGCCGGGATGATCGAAGCAGGCGGCTTCGCCTTCGGCGGCGGCATCGGGGCGCGCGGGCTGTTCCGCGGCCAGCAAGGCGGGAAAGGCGCGTACGAGGTTCGGGGAGCCGCAACTGGTGCATACGGCGCGATCGCCGGAGAAAAGCTCCCACTGGGGCAGCGGCGTTTGGCAGCGGGCGCAGGGAAGGGGCATCGGTCCGGGTCAGGCTAGCGCGGTCAGCTCCGGGTCCGAATTACCCTGGTATCGCAGATCATGTCGTGCAGAGCCTTCTTTTCGGAATCGAAGCCGGCCATGATGAAGCCGATATAGAGAATGATACCGCTGAGCATCTTGCCGAAGTAACGGCCGACCGCGCGTCCCAGGTCGATGGGGCCGCCGTTGGGCCGCACGACTTTGAGACTGAGGGCCATTTTTCCGGGTGTGGCGCCGTACTTGTACACGAAGAACGATTCATAGGCGCAGGCGATTGCGATGCTCACCACCGAGAGCACGCCCAGCATGCCCAGCATGGGGGCGATCATCAATTCCGGACGGGTTCCCGGGTCGAAATGGGGAAAGCTGATAAAGCTGCCGAGGACGGCGAACTGCACGATGCCCATCGCCACGGCGAGGATGATGGCGTCGATGATATAGGCCACGAAGCGGATCCAGAAGCCGGCGTAGGAGACTGCCGCCGCGGGCGCCACTCCTTCCCGCAACTTCTGGGCGTAGGCGTCTTTGCAATAGGGGCAGACCAGGCGATCGCCGAAATGCGCCAGTTCGTCGGCGGGTGTGGCGCGTCCGCATTCCGAGCAGTAACGAGTAGCTTCGGGTGCCATAGGATTGAGCAGATTGTACCAGCTTGTGGAAGGGCGCGCTGTAGCGCAACCGCTTACATCATCGACACCGCGTACCAATTTCAGTACCATAGACAACAGGCCGCCATTGGGCTCATCCCCATGCCAAATTCTCCCACCGCGCCGGTACGCCTGAAAGATATCGCTAAAGATCTCAACGTGTCTGTCATGACCGTGTCCAAGGTGGTGCGCAACTGCGCCGATGTGGGCGCGGAAACGCGCAGCCGGGTGCTGGCGCGCATCAAGGAACTGAACTATCAGCCGAACTGGGTAGCGCGCAGCCTGGCGGCGCGGCGCACCTTCATGATCGGGGTGATCGTGCCCGACCTGATGCATTCGTTTTTCGCCGAAATTGCCAAGGGTATCGGCAGCGCGATCCGGCCCTTGGGGTACGACGTGGTGATCTGCAATTCGGAAGAGGACTCGGGGCTGGAGGCGAGCGAGATCGACCGGCTTTTGGGGCGGCAGGTGGACGGGTTGATTCTGGCGTCGGCGCAATCGCCTTCGGCCGCGGAGGTGTTCGACCGCATCGAGGCGCGGGGCGTGCCTTACGTGTTGATCGACCGGCGGTTTCCCGAGCGCCAGGCTTCGTACGTGGGAGCGGACGACGAGGCTATCGGAAAGCTGGCGACGGACCACCTGATCGCGCGCGGCTGCCGGAGAATTGCCCACATTGCCGGACCGCAGCCGAATCCCGGGAGCGGCCGTCTGAAGGGATACCGGGCGGCGCTGGCAGCGGCCGGAATTCCGGTGAACGAAGCGTACATTCTGCCGGCCACCGACGACGCCAGCGGCTATGAAGCCACGCGGCAACTGCTATCGCTGGAGCCGCGGCCGGACGCGATTTTCGGATACAACGACCCGACGGCGGCGGGCGCCATGAAGGCCATTCTGGAAGCGGGCATCCGGATTCCGGAGGAGATCAAGGTGATTGGCGCCGGCAACGTGCATTATTCGGACCTGCTGCGCGTGCCGCTCTCCACGGTGGATCAGGCGAGCACCAGAATCGGGCAGCAGGCGGCGGAGATGCTGGTGAAGGCGATCGGGGCGAAGCGGAAGAAGGCGCCGGCGACGTTGTGGATCGAGCCCACCCTAGTGGCGCGGGAATCGACGGCGGCGAGATAGCAAGAATATCGGCCGCCGATGAACGCGGATGAACGCAGATAAAACACAGACTGGGAAATTTTCCGCACACCGTTTCGTCGATACGATACGGCCGCGTGTCGTCAGCGTGCGCTGTGCTGATGACTCGCGGTTCGGAGCGGACGATGGACCGCGGTGCTCAGTGGGCCGTTTCGGATGTTCACCGGCGGTTCGGAGCGGAGTGCATGACCTAATCGAATGCGTCCAGCCTGTCGGCGATCCTTGCTTTCATGGTGACCGGGTCGGGATCGAAGCGATATTGCGCCTCGTGGGGGAGGAGCGCCCGGATCTCCTGCATGGTGTGAGGCGGGGCGGAGACATCGAAGCCCAGAACGCCGGTCAGCAGCACGCCGGTCTGGACCAGCTTTTCGAGATCGACAGCGGCGGGGGCGGGTGGATTGTGATGGCTGGCGGCCACGCGCTTCACTTCCTCGGGGAGTCCCCATTTGGCGGCAAGCCACGCGCCGGCCTGGCAGTGATCGATACCGAAACACCTGCCGCTCCTGCTCGAGGGGATCGCTGCCTGCAACGGGCTTGCCGAGAAGTTCCGAGTACCGGCGGGGGTGAACCACGAACAGGCCAAGGCGGCCGATATCGGCGAGCAGGCCAGTGGTATAGGCGCGGTCGTCACGGCCTTCCGAGGCGGAACAGGCGATGGAAAGCTCTTCACACACGATGGCGCAGGCCAGGCTATGACGCCAGATGTCGCGCAGCAGGTCCATCCGCATGGCGGTGCGGAAGAAAGACTTCATGGACGCCGCCAGCACGAAGCGGCGGGTTTCGTCGAATCCCAGGAACACCAGTGCCTGCTGAATGCCGCTGATGCGCGACGGCACGGCGTAAAGCGGAGAATTGACGATGCGGAGCAATTCGGATGACAGGGCGGCATCGGCGCGGATGAGTCCCGCGATCTCGGCCATGCGGGAATCGTCGCGCGACAACACGCGCAATACCTTGGTGGCAATCCCGGGAAACTGCGGGAGTTGCTCCAGGTCCTGGAAATGATCGTCGGGGAGCATGGTTCCGTTCACCTGCAATATCTATCGGCGGGAAGGGCGGTTAACGGTAGGGGCTTTCTGCCAGATGCAGCCGGCGGAGTAGCATGCCCGGCTATTTCCCGACGAAGAATTCCCGCGTGTCGTGGATTTCCAGGAACTTCTTCAGGTCCTCGATTTCCGTAGGTTGGTCCTGCAAGCTGTCGTAGTTCCACCAACCGCCGTCTTTGTCTTTGAGGATCGTCATAAAATGCGCGGCGCGCAGTACCAGAAGCATTCGGCTGTAGTAGTCGAAGTCACCCGGTGTGACAAAGGGCTTCCTCTCGGCTTCTCCCTTCAGAATGCTGGCAACAGCCTCCGGATCGTTGCCGTTGAGGGCCAGATCGCGGCAAAAGTCCCGCCCGACTCCAGCATCCTTGAGTTGTTCTGCATAGAATGACGTTGTCTTGCTTACAAAGACTTTCTCTGTCGTTCCCGCCTTCAGAAAATGGGTGCAGGCGTAGAATCCGCAAAGGCTGCTGTACACATCCTGGTGGTAGAACGTCGCTGGGGATTGTTTCGGCATAATTTAAGGTCTCCTCGAAGTTGGTATCCAGGAGCGATTTCAAAATCCGCTCCCGAATTGAAAAGCGACAATCATCCCGGCGTTCCCTCACCGGTTTTTGCGATTTAGCTGGGCGGCTTTACCGGTGCGAGGACGCCTTTCCCAGTTGCTTAGTGCGTCCTCACCATCGTGCTAGGACTATCACGCCGCCAGAGCGGCGGGACTGCCCGGTCTGGCGGCCGTTCGCGGCGGCCGGAAGGCAGCGTCAGAACCTTGTATCCGCGGCAAAGTCGCTGTTCAGCGCGCTCAAATCGTATCCGTTGGGAACCGCCGCGTCCAAACTCCCATCATCCTTTTCGGCCTTGTACGCGATTTCGACCGCCTGGCAGGCGAAGGTTAATGACTCGGTGGGATTATCACTGGTACCCGACATCTGCACGTGCGTCGTCTATCCAGCGAACAAGGAGGGGACCTCAATGGCGCTTTCCAGATGCGCCGCCGCCCTGGCGCTGGCGCTGCCGATTTTTGCCGTCAACACGCTGCCGCCGGACGGCAAGCGGACCGTGCGCGAATGGGGCACATTCACTTCCGTCGCGGGGCCGGAGGGGAATGCCATCGAGTGGCTGCCACTGGCGGGGACGCCCGATCTGCCATGCTTCGTCCATCACCTGAATGCGCCGAATCCGAAATACAGCATGTACAGTCTGGTTCGGATGGAGACTCCGGTCCTGTACTTTTACGCGCAGCGGCCGATGACCCTGGCGGTGCGCGTAGCTTTTCCGCAGGGGCTGTTCACCGAATGGTATCCGCAGTCCACGAAGGTATCGCCCGGCACATTGAACCTGGCATTTCAGAACGGCCGGATCGATTGGGAGAATGTGCAAGTGGGGGCGGCCGGCAGCGCGGAGTTTCCGGTGGGCAAGGAATCCAGCCGCTACGATGCGGCACGGGCGACCGGCGCCGCGCCGGTACGCATCGGCGAGGAGCAGGAGAAGCTGATCTTCTACCGGGCCGCGGGCAACTTCGAAGTTCCGGTGTAGCCGAAGTTCACCGGCGGAGGCAAACTACTTCTGCCGCGAACAACGCGCGCGCCTTCTGCTGGGTAAGGTCTTTGAAAGAATCCGCGGTCATGATCAGTTCGTTGTTCGCCCGCGAAAATCTGATGCTGGCGGACAACGTTCGCAACGTTGTTTGAAGGCGACGAAGTGGACCGCATCAACATCATGGGACACCACAGCACAGGCTTTACGCTCAAGCATTACCGCAAGCCGATCCTGGACCGCATGCAGGGCGCGGTGGAGGCGATGGACAAACGGCTAAAGCTTGTGCCGTTGAAGAGGAAAGCCGGTTAGGAAGTCAGGCGTATTGTCCATAATCCTCCATTCGGGACGCCATTCCAGGCTGGAAGAATGCTTAGGCAATACATTCATCGATTATATATCGGTCTCACTGGCCTTCAGCGATGAGGCGATGGTGCCATTCAGCCAATTTGGCGGCGTCGAATTTGAGGACTTTGCGATCGTAAGTCATCAGGCCGTTGACTTCGCCTTCCACATCGGTGGTCTGGGTGTAGACGGCGGCGGCGAGTCCCTGCTTGACGAGGGGTTCGAGTTTCTGCATCAGGTCTTCGTAGCCGGCCTGGAGTTTGGCGCGGTCCTCGAAGGTGCGGTATCCCCAATTGCGTTTGTTCCACCAGAGATGGTCCTCGATGGGCAGGCCCAGTCCGCCGAACTCGCCGAGTACCGACGCGCGGAGAGGCATCACCGGAAACATGCCGGGGCCGGGATACTGGTGCATGTCCATCATGTCGCCGTAGCCGCGATCCTGCCATCCGCTGGGTCCGTTTACCAGGCGCGAGCTATCCAGGGATTTGACCCACTTCAGAATCTCGTTGGTGTCGTGCTGGCCCCAGCCCTCGTTGAACGGCACCCAGGCCACGATGCTGGTGACGTTGGGCAGATTGCGCACCAGCGCTTCCAGTTCGTGCCGGAAGATGGCGTCTTCCGCCGGGGTGAACTGCACGTCATCGGCGCTGCCGCGCCGCACGGCGGTGTGCTCCTTCGGCATGGCGCTGGGCATATCCTGCCAGAGCAGGAAGCCCAGTTTGTCGCACCAGTAGTAATAGCGCGCGGGCTCCACTTTCACGTGCTTGCGGCACATGTTGAAGCCGAGTTTCTTGAGCGTCTCGATATCGGAACGGAGCGCCGCGTCGGTGGGCGCGGTATAGAGGCCGTCGGGCCACCAGCCCTGGTCGAGCGGCCCGATCATGAACAGGGGCCGGCCGTTGAGGAAGAGCCGATTGAAGCCCGCGGCATCCGTGCGCACTTCGATTTTGCGCATGCCGAAATAGCTGGTCACGCGATCTCCGGTGGGCAGCGAGACGTCGAGATCGTAGAGCGTAGGCGAATCGGGCGACCAGGGCTTGAGATCGGAGAGCGGCACGGCCAGGTCCTGATTCAGTTTTCCGGAAACGCGGCCGACGGTTTTCCCGGCGAGGCGGACGACCGCAGTGAAATCGCCCGCGAATCGGAATGCACGGTCAGGTGCAGTGCGTGCCATCCAGGTCCGGCGTCATGGAAAGCTCGGAGATGGAATGCGCCGGCACCGGCTCCAGCCAGACGGTCTGCCAGATGCCGGACACGGCGGTGTACCAGATGCTGTTGGGGTTGAGCACCTGTTTGCCGCGCGGCTGCGGGCCGGAATCGGTGGGGTCCCAGACGGCGACCACGATTTCGTCGTGCGCCTTTGCGTTTGAGGGCATCGGTGATGTCGAAGGTGAACGGATCGTAGCCGCCTTCATGCTTGCCGACGGATTTGCCGTTGACCCACACCTCGGCGCGCCAATCGACGGCGCCGAAATGGAGCAGCAGGCGTTTGCCTTTCAACGAGGGCGCGGTGAAGTTGCGCCGGTACCAGAGCCGCTGCTCCGGCGAGAGCGGTTGTTTGACACCGGAAAGCGCCGATTCCACGGGGAACGGCACCAGGATGCGGCCGTCGTACCGGGATACGGCGGAGTCCTGTTGCGGGCGGATGGCATAATCCCAAAGGCCATTCAGGTTGATCCAATCTTTGCGCGCCATTTGCGGCCGCGGATATTCGGGCAAGGGGTGGTCCGCCGAGACGAGCGACGTCCAGGGTGTGGTGAGCGGGCCGTCCGCCGGCTTCCAATCCGCTCCGGACAGCGCGGGCAGAAGGAGGAGCGCGAGAGCAATCTGACGTTTCATAGTCGGTCGTCCGGTATTCTAACAGCAGTTCACCGGGGTGATATCCTTAAGTCTTGACCCGCTTTGTAACCCCTTGCTTTGCAATCCTGCTGGCTGCGGCTACCGCTGCTCCGGCCGACGCACCGGTCCTGCTGGACGCCATGTCCCAGGAACTGAACCGCAATTTCACGGTTTTGAAAGAGAAGGCCGATCCACCTCCGTACTTTATGAGCTATGAGGTGACCGATCAGGAGTTCCGTACAATCTCCGGCACACTCGGCACGATCAACAATTCGGGGGGCGGCAGAAATCGCGCGCTGGATGTTTCCGTGCGGGTGGGCAGCCCGAAACTGGACAACTATCACCGGGTGCGCGGCGATCGGGGTCAGTTTACCTCGGGGGCTCTGCTGACGTACGAAGACAACGCGAACTCCATCAAGCACCGTTTGTGGCTGGAGACGGACCGCGCTTACCGGGCGGCGGCGGAACGCCTGATCCGCATCAAGACGAATACTGAGGTGAAGGTGGCGGAGGCCGACGATTCGGACGACTTCTCCCCAGCGCCGGTCGCGACGTTCCAGCAGGCGCCTCCCAAACTGAAATTCGACGAGGTGGACTGGACCGGCCGGATTCGCACGCTATCGGCGAGGTTTCAGAGTTATCCGAAGGTTCTGACGTCGCAAGTCAGCGTGATCGGGCAGACGGATACTCGGTACCTGGTGAATACCGAGGGCACGCGCATCGAGCATGGGCGCGGGTACGCCCGGGTGGTGATTACCGCTTCGGCCAAAGCGGCCGATGGCACCGACCTGGAGGCATTCGACACCTATGAAGCGGTGGACCCGAGCGGACTGCCGGACGACAAGGTGCTGATGGCGGCGATCGACCACGTGGCCAACGATGTGACGAACCTGCTGAAAGCGCCCGAAGCGGAGCCGTTCGTGGGACCGGCGATCTTCTCCGGTCGCGCCGCGGGGGTATTCTTCCACGAGATTTTCGGACACCGCGTGGAGGGGCACCGGCAGAAGGACGAAAGCGAAGGCCAGACGTTCACCAAGAGCGTCAATACGAAAGTGCTGCCGGATTTCCTTTCGGTGATATTCGACCCGACCCGGCGCAAGATTGACGGCGTGGATCTGAACGGTTGGTACGAGTACGACGACGAGGGCGTGAAAGCACGACCGGTCACGGCGGTGGAGAACGGCGTGCTTAAGACGTTTCTGATGTCGCGTTCGCCCATCAAGGGATTCGGAGAATCCAACGGGCACGGGCGGCGCCAACCCGGACTGGAAGTGGTGTCGCGGCAATCCAACCTGATTGTGCAATCGACCAACGCGGTGCCGGATGCCAAACTGCGGCAGATGCTGCTGGACGAGGTGAAGAAGCAGAACAAGCCCTATGGCCTGTACTTCCGCGATATCACCGGCGGCTTCACAACCACGCAGCGCGCGGGACTGCAGGCGTTCAAAGTGATTCCGATCATCGTCTACAAGGTATACCCGGACGGCCGGCCGGACGAACTGGTGCGGGGGACGGACATCGTGGGGACGCCGCTGGCGAGTTTCTCGAAGATCATCGCGACCGGCGACAAACCGGAGGTGTTCAACGGATACTGCGGCGCGGAGTCCGGCAGCGTGCCAGTCTCGGCGGTGTCGCCCGCGATCCTGGTGTCTGAGATCGAGATCGAAAAGAAGGCCAAGGCCAATGATCGGCCTCCGCTGCTATCGGAGCCGACGGTGATGGAGAACAGCAGGGGAGGCGGGCAATGAAGCGCCTGTTGTTCGCATCGGCCGTATTGGGCGCGGTGGTTTTGAGCGGGCAGGCCCCGCCGGTGGACCCCGTGCTTAGGGCCATGCACGATGAGATGGAGCGGTCCAAAACCCTGAGCCTTCCTAATTTGGAGAAGCCGTATTTTATCGAGTACGGCATGGACGAAGCCGAGACATTCTCCGTGTCGGCCACGCTGGGCGGATTGGTGGCCAAGCGCCACGACCGTTTTCGCGAGCCGGAGGTGGAGGTTCGGGTAGGCGATTATAAGTTCGACAATACGAATTACGCGGGCCGGTTCGGCGGCGGGTCGCAGTATGACCTTTCGCGGTTCCCGCTGGACAATGCGTACCCGGTGCTGCGCCGCTACTTGTGGCTGGAGACGGACTCGGCGTATAAGTCCGCGGTAGAGGCGCTGTCGCGCAAGCGCGCGGCCCTTAGGAACTTGACGCAAACCGACCAGATCAGCGATTTCGCTCATGCCGATCCGGTGCAGGCAGTGCGGGAATTCCATCACCTTTCCATCGATGAGAACGCGTGGAGCGACCGGGTTCGCACGCTGTCGGACATCTTCGCGCAATATCCGGACGTGAAAGACAGCCGGGTCGATCTGGAATCGAGCGACGGCGGCTACTACATGGTCAATTCCGAAGGCACCGAATTGAAGGAACCGGAGACCGTGACGGTGCTGCGGGTGCGGGCTTCGGCGCAGGCGCCGGACGGAATGACCGTGCGGGACGCGGTAACGTTCCATGCCCTGGATACCGCCCACATGCCCGGAGACGCGGAAATGCGGCGCGGCGTAACGGCGGTGGCGCAGAACGTGACAGCGCTGGCGCACGCCCCTAAAGGTGAGGACTATAACGGGCCGGTGTTGTTCGAAGGCGAGGCAGGCGCGCAGATCTTCGCCGAAGTGCTGGGGAAGAATCTTACTCTGACGCGGCGTCCGGTGATGGACGGGGGGCGCGGCGGCGGGGGCACTGCCAGCGAATTCGAAGGCCGCATGGGAGCGCGCGTATTGCCCGATTCGTTCACGGTGGTGGACGACCCGACGCAGACGGAATGGCGCGGACGCAGCCTGTTCGGACATTACGATGTGGACCGCGAGGGCGTGACGGCGAAGCCGCTGAAGCTGGTGGACAAAGGCGTACTGAAGAACTTCCTGCTGACGCGCCAGCCGGTCCGCGGCTTTGAAGGCTCCAACGGGCGCGCGCGGCTGCCCGGTGGGTTCGGCGCCAGTTATGCCACTTTCAGCAATCTGTTCGTCAGCTCAGAGGAGACAATCCCGGCCGGCGACATGAAGAAGAAGCTGATCGAGCTGATTCATTCGCGCGGCAAAGCGTACGGCATTCTGGTGCGGCGCATGGATTTTCCATCTACCAGTACGGTGGACGAAATCAGGCGGCTGCTGGCGGCGAGCCAGGGGAGCGGCCACCCGGTGAGCATACCGGTTCTGGTGTACAAGATTTATCCGGACGGTCGCGAGGAGTTGGTCCGCGGGCTGCGTTTCCGCGGCTTCAACGCGAAGTCCCTGCGCGATATCGTGGCCACCGGTGACGATAGCAACGTGCTGGAATTCATGGACAGCGCCGTGCCGTTCGCGCTGGTGGGGGCTTCCAACTTCACCACGGAAGCGTGCGTGGTGGCGCCATCGATAATCATTGACGACCTGGAGCTGCATCCGGCCGAGGATGAGCTGCCCAAGCTGCCGATCGTGCCGGCGCCTCCGACGAAAGGCCCCTAGTAAACAGGATCTTCCCGTGTTTCGCCTGCTGGGCCGTTACATTTTTCGCGAGATTCTAACCAGCGCGGCGCTGGGGACCATGCTGGCCACGTTCGTGGTGTATCTGCATGGCGCCGACGCGCTCTTCACCCTGCTGGTGGGCAGCACCAACGTGACCGCCAGGATGTGGCTGTCATTGTTCCTTTGGGCCATTCCACCAGTGCTTCCCATGACGATTCCGTTCGGCGTGCTGGTGGGCGTTCTGATTGGCCTGGGAAGAATGGCGAGCGATGGCGAGATCGTGGCCATGCGGGCCGCGGGCGTGTCCAGCCGGAAGGTGATTTTGCCCGTGCTGGTGTTTGCAGCATTGGGAACCGGAGTGGCGGCGATGGCGTCATTGCGGTTGAAACCCCTGGCCTACCGGGTGACGGTGGATCTGAGGAACGAGTTGCTCAAACAGCAACTTTCGGCGGACGTGGAGCCGCGGGTGTTCCTGGAAAACTTCCCGAACAAGATTCTGTACGTGGGCGATGTGAAGAACGCCGGCGGTCCTAGCATATGGAAGCCGGTGTTTATCGCCGATGTGACGCCGCCGGAACAACGCAAGAGCGGCCTGAAAGATAAGGCCAGCGGACCGCTGGTTACGGTGGCGCGCGAGGCCATTGCGGTTTCCGACGCGGCCCACAATCGCATTCAGCTTTCGATGACCGATGTGGCTACGCACGAGATGAGCAAGGACGACGAGGCCAATGACAGCCGTGAGGTGACCCTGGTCCAGCGGCTGGATGCCAAGCCGCCGCAGCAGGACTCGCTCCGGTCGGCGTACATGAACACGCGGCAACTGATGGCGTGGCCGCGCAACGGACCGGATTGGGTGGACGTCCAGAGCGAATTGCACCAGCGCTTCGCGCTGCCGATTGCGTGCATCGTGCTGGCGATGGTCGGGATTCCGCTGGGCATTTCGACGCGCAAAGGGGGCAAGAGCGCCGCCTACGTGATCGCGGTATTCCTTGGATTTTTCTGTTATCACCTCTCGAGCGTGGCGCTGATCGGCATCGCCACCAAACAACACGGCCTGCCCATTCCGGTGGCGGTATGGCTTCCGGACGTTGCATTTTTTCTGGTGGGCCTGGTGTTTCTGTATCGTATGGAACTCTCCGGGGACCGGGATCTGCTGGGAACGATGCAGGGCTTTTTCAGTTCCCTGGCCGCACGTATCCGGCCTAAGGCGCCGGGCGCGGACATGAAGCCGAAGAGCACCTGGCGCATGCCGCTGCTGCCGCAGATTATCGATACTTATATTCTTTCAGGCTTCCTGTTTTATACCGTGGTGGTCCTTGCCAGCCTGGTTTCCATGATTCTGGTGTACGAGTTTTTCGATCTGATGGGCGATATGTTCCGAAACAAGATTGCGTTCGGAATTATGTTGCAGCACCTGTTCTTTTATACACCGCAATTGATTTATGACATGGTTCCGGTGAGCGTGTTGGTGGCGGTACTGGTGCACTTGACGATTCTGAGCAAGCAGAACGAAGTGTCGGCATTCAAGGCTTGCGGCGTGAGCCTGTATCGTCTGGCGATGCCGATTCTTTTGGGGAGCGCAGTTTTTTGCGGCGGCCTTTTCGCTTTTAATTATCAGTACGTGCCGAAAGCCTATTCGAAGCAGGATGCGCTGCGCGATCTCATCAAGGGCCGGGTGACCAGGCAGAGCTGGCAGCATCCCGACCGCAAGTGGATCATGGGGAACGACTCGCGCATCTACTATTACCATTATTTCGATACGGCAGCGAGCGCCATGAGCGATGTGTATGTGTTCGACCTGGAGCCGAACACGTTCCAGCTCAGGCGGGAGATCGTGGCCGAACGCGCTACCTGGAGTCCGGTGGGCAAGACCTGGCTGTTCGAGAATGGCTGGAGTTGCACCTTTACGGGTTCGAATTGTACGGGGTACCTTAATTTCAAGCGCGGGTCGGGACGCAGCGAGAGCGTGACCTTTCCGGAACTGAACGAACCGCCGGAACATTTCCTGCGGGAGACGCCGCAATACAAGCAAATGAACTTCATGGAACTGGATGCGTACATTAAGGATCTGGCCAAGAGCGGCATCGGCACGTCGAAACTGGAGGTGCAGTTCTACCGTAAGTTTTCGGTCCCGATTTTTTCGGTCATCATGGCGCTGCTGGCGGTGCCCTTTGGATTTATGGTGGGAAATCGGGGAGCCATGACGGGCATCGGAGTGAGCATTGTGATTGCGCTTTCGTACATGGCGATCAACACGTTATTTGAGAAGGTGGGCGATGTGAGACTGTTGCCGCCGACGATGGCGGCGTGGTCGCCGGATGTCCTGTTCGGGTTGGTGGGGGTGTATCTGTTCCTGCGCATGCGAAGTTAATCGAAGCGGCGCGATTTTGCTACACTGAGGGTGTTTACTGTGCGCCCGTAGCTCAGATGGATAGAGCGTTTGCCTCCGGAGCAAAAGGTCGGTGGTTCGAATCCACTCGGGCGTACCACAAAATCAATGGTTTAGAGAGGTCAGCCGCCAAAACCTTTCATCAACCTTTCATCAATAAGCCGCCGGGCTTCGCTTTCGAACGCCGCTTTCCGCCCTTCTTCATCACGGAACGCTCGAAATCGGCTACTGCCTTGTGCTGATTCTCGGGGATGACTTTGACGTAGTAGCGGAGGGTAGTTGACGGGTCCGCGTGTCGCATCTGACCTTGGGTTTCCTTGACCGTGCCGTGCACCTGAAACAGGGTGGAGGCCGTCGAACGCATGGCACGGAAGTCGAAATCCGCGATCCCAGCGACCTTGGCAATCGGCTTCATGACGCGCTTTAGGAAGTTGCCGACCCGGTATGCCGTGCCTGCTTCGGTCGGGAAGAGGAATGCCTTTGGGTCATCCTTGTGGGGATGCTTCGCGACCCACCCATGCAAATCTCGATCGAGGTCAGGAGGCACACTGACCCATGCGTCCGAAGACTCGGTCTTCGTCTCCCCTATCCGATTCTGACCCTCTCCTTTCCTTCACGGCTTCGTCAATTCGCAATCGCCCGGGTCTCGACATCCTCGATTCGCAAGGCGAGCAATTCCGCAGGACGTAGTCCGCAGAAAAGAAGGATGCGGAAAACCAGATTCTCCCGCCCAGTTGAAGCAGCCAGAAAGGCCCGAACCTCCTCTAGCGAATAGAACCGCGAGCGTGATTTCGTCGTCTTCGGGAACTCGAGGTTGCGAGCGGGATTACGCCCGAGGATGCCTTCGTCCACGGCATATTCGATGGGCGGCGCGAACGTACGTCCGAATGTGCTGAACCATCGACTTGCTATAGCCGCGTGAGGCTATCTGATTCAACAGACGCTGCAGCGGATCTGGCGTCAAGTCCGACAGCTCCCAATCGCCTATGGCGGGAAGAACATGCTTCTTAAACATGCTCTGCAATGGACCCTCGTTGGCCCGGCTCCAGATGCCGGACTTTAGGGATCGGTATCGCTCCCAAAGGTCGCGGAACGTGACCTTACGCGGCAGTTCGGGAGGCAGCGCCAGTTCCCGGTCAATGATCTCGACCAATTTGTCCTGTGCTGCTCGCTTCGTCATCGACGCGGTGGGACCCAGGACCGGCCGGCGTTGAACTCGCTTTTCAACGCCTTTCTCGATGACATAGACGTAGTAAAGTCCACGCCAATTCTCTGGCCTGCTCCCGAACCGTTCTACAGTTCCTCGTGGACGCTGGCGCTGGCGAGGCAAGCGCAATCCAATGCCTACTACGCTGATGGCTTCAGTGTCACGGTCGGCGGGAGTCGGCTCCGCAAGCGGTTGGAGCGCTTCACCTTCCTGCTCGGCGACCGTGGGTTGGTCTCCTGAGCTTGGCGATACTGCATGACGATCTCGCGGGGAGTTGTCGCGCTGTTTCGATCCCATTGGTTCTGTCGCGCTACCGGATGCTCAACGCAACTAGGCCTGTGCTG